>NZ_JBFUJU010000025.1:0-577 GCF_056401215.1 Tardiphaga sp. P4_G1 | reverse complement strand
TGCCCACCCAGGCGGGTATCGGCTTCGTATAGAACAACCCGATGTCGTTTTGAAAGCAACCACGCTGCGGACAGGCCGGAAATACCACTCCCAACAACGGCTATGTCGAGGCTTCCGCTATGTGCCGCGGCGTTAAGGCTGTTCATTCTATCACTTCCAGCAATCTTTCTCGTCAAAAGACTTCCCTCCACGCGCCGAGCTGCCAATATTTACGGAACCCAGCGCGCATTGGATCACTTGAGGCGTGATCCAATTGGGGGGAGGGCGCGTATGAAGGGCAAATGGATGCTGCAAGATTACATCTCGACATCAGGCGCACGCGGGATGTCGGTCCGGCGGCGAGGCTCATTGTTTTGAACGAGGGCATTCAAAAAGAGGTGCTGCCCTCTCCTGTAGAGTTGATCCGCCTGATAGATGCCGTTGCACAGGCGCAGGATCGCAAGGCGTTCGCGCAGCTCTTCGCCTATTTCGCGCCGCGTGTGAAAGGCTTCCTTATTCGGGCCGGTCTCGCGGAGTCGGTTGCCGAGGAGGTGACACAGGAAGTCATGATCGCGGTATGGAGAAAGGCGTCCTATTT
>NZ_JBFUJU010000024.1:0-692 GCF_056401215.1 Tardiphaga sp. P4_G1 | reverse complement strand
GATTAACTTCATCATCGGCTTCGTCGAGATCGCCGGGAAAATATTGACTGCGCTCGTCCGACAGAGATCCAGATAGAATCTGCATAAACTCCATGCCGGTGTGTCCATGGGCAGGCAGATGAAGCCCCGCTTTACCCTTAATCATCATGACTTTGGCATCTGGACTTCCGGCAATTTGCACCTTGCTCCATCTGAAGCCGGGGCCAAGCCATCGCCAGGGACCAATTTCGCAGTGGCGCATCGCATGAGGGAGCTCGATGCCCAGGTCCGGCTGTTTCCTCGGCCTGGGTTCTTTCACTAACGTGGATGGAATGCTTTCCAGCCGCTCCATGGTCCGTCCGAACAAATCCTCAGCAAGCGAAGCCAAACGCATCTCGTCGAGGATCGCCCCGCCCACAGCCTCGAACCGGGCTAAGCGCTCGCGGCAAACGGCACATCCTTCGAGGTGGACGCGAATGACTAGCGCCGGGCCGGCGCCCAATGCTCCGGTCGCAAGACGCAGAAGCGTTTCGTCGCTGGGGTGATGGTTGATCGTCATATATCGCGGTCCAATAGCGTTCGCAGCCGGTTCAATGCGAGCCGGACGCGGGATTTTACGGTGCCGAGCGGGATGCCCAGCTCACGAGCGATCTCCGCATGCGGCGCTTCGGAGAAGAAAGAGAGTTTCACGATGGTTGCCTGTTCATTTGATA
>NZ_JBFUJU010000023.1:0-1000 GCF_056401215.1 Tardiphaga sp. P4_G1 | reverse complement strand
AGATCGAGAAGCATGTAGAAAATGCTGTAGCGCAGCCGATGCTCTCTTGGCCGCAATCGGTGATGCATCACTGAGCCGGAGTAGAGGGCCGAACGAAAGCCCGACATCAGGCAGCCTCCGTTTCAGGCGTGGCGAGCACAGTCTCATGAACATGGATGCGGCCGGATTCGTCAGCGACTGTCCAGGGGCGCCGCAGGTCGCCGAGGGCTTCAGCGACGGCAAGCCCGGCTTGTAATCCATCCTCGTGGAAGCCGGCGCCGAAATAGGCGCCGCAAAACCATGTATTGCGCTTGCCCTGCAACGACCAAAGCTCTCTCTGCGCTTGCATCGCCTGCGCATCGAAACGGGGATGGCTATAGCGCATTTCCCTGAGAACAGCGTTGGGTGCGATCTCCCGGTGGGGATTGAGCGTGACGAAAAGCGGCCGCTCACTTTCGATTTCCTGAAGACGGTTCATCCAATACGTCACGGCGAGCTTGCGACCGCCATCGTCGTCCCTCGCCATGTAGTTCCAGCTCGACCAGACCCGGCGGCGGCGCGGCATCAAGCGAGGGTCCGAATGAAGGACTGCATCGTTGTTGATATAGTTGAACGCGCCGAGCAATCGCCGCTCCTCGCTGCTCGGATCAGCAAGCACTTGGAGTGCTTGATCCGCGTGAGTGGCAATCACCACCTGATCGAAACGGCGACGATCACCGTCATATCCGACTACCTCGGAACCGTTCGTTGTGCGAACGATTGTACGGATCGGATAGTCAGACACCACTTCGGCTATGGCGTCAGTAAGCACTCGCACGTAGGAGCGGCTGCCGCCGCACACGGTGCGCCAGATCGGGCGACTAGACAATTTCAGGAGGCCGTGGGTGTCGCAAAACTTGATAAATGAAGCCGCTGGATAGGCGCCGATCTTTGCAGCAGGCGTGGACCAAATGGCGGCCGCCATCGGGTAGAGATGATCGTTGCGGAATCCTTCTCCGTAACCGGCGGCGTCGAGATACTC
>NZ_JBFUJU010000022.1:0-1147 GCF_056401215.1 Tardiphaga sp. P4_G1 | reverse complement strand
GAACCCGGCGACTGTCTTGTCTGTCAATGGGGCTGAGTCTCTCCGTCATAGTGTTTGTTGGCTTTGACGAGCGCGTTGGCGGTGATGAGGAGCTTTCGGGCAATGGCGATGAGCGCCACCTTGGCCGGTTTTCCCTGCAACCGCAGGGCCTGATAGGCCTGTTTCATCTGCGGATGATGGCGGCAGGCAACGAGAGCTGCCATGTACAGCGCGGCGCGAACGCAGGGCCGACCGCCGGCAATCATCGCCCGCGGTGGCGCATTGCCGGACTGGCTGACATGCGGCGCCAGCCCGGCAAGGCTTGCAATGGCCCTGCGGTCGATGGTGCCGATCTCGGACAGATCGGTCATCAGGACGGTGGCAATGCGCTCGCCGATCCCCGGGATCGAGGTCAGGATCCCGAAATTCGTTGCCAGGCGGGTATCGTCGGCGATGCGGCGCGCCAGCTCCGCCTCGATCTGCCGGCATTGCTCGGTGAGGCCCGCGATGGCGGCACGATGGCTGGCGAGCAGCAGCGGCTCGTCGGTCTGCTTGAGCCGGCTTTTCTCCATGGCGATCATCTCGGTGAGCTGACGGCGGCGCGTCGAGAGGGCCTTGAGAGCAAGCTGATCGGCAGATGGCAGCGGGCGGATCGCATCGGTCATGGCGAGAGCAAACCGCGCAATCAGCCGTGCGTCCAGTCCGTCGGTCTTGGCGCGGCGGCCCTCGGCATCGCGGAATGCCTTGATCCGCCGTGGGTTGACGACGCCGACCTCGAAGCCTGCGGCGGCGAGCGCAAGGACCAATCGCTGCGCATAGGGGCCGATCGCCTCGAGCACGACACGTCTGACGCCATCCTGCGCCAGGCGCGCAACGATGGCTGCGATGCCGGTCGGCGCATTGGCAACACGGAAGGTCTTGCCCGAGGGGGCAAGGCCGATATCGAGAAAACGCTGGCCGACATCGATGCCGGCTGCGACTGCAAGCGCTTGAGCTGTCATGGGATCAGACCTGTATGCGGGCAACCGGAGTGCCCTTGCGACTGTTCGATCAGACAAAACAGGCGAGATGCCCATGCCGGGTTACGGCCGATTGGGCCTGGAATCTAACGGGCTATCTCCGCCTGCCGTCACTATGCGCGTGACAGATCGCCAGATACAGGAATCTC
>NZ_JBFUJU010000021.1:0-5000 GCF_056401215.1 Tardiphaga sp. P4_G1 | reverse complement strand
GGTAAGACGGTAAGTCCCCCTAGCCCATTCAGTGCTCTACCCCCTGAGGTATTCATCCGAGGCGATACCTAAATATCTTTCGCGGAGAACCAGCTATTTCCCAGTTTGATTGGCCTTTCACCCCTAACCACAGGTCATCGGAGTCTTTTTCAACAGACACCCGTTCGGTCCTCCAGTGAGTGTTACCTCACCTTCAACCTGCCCATGGCTAGATCACTAGGTTTCGGGTCTAATACAACGAACTTAGCGCCCTATTCAGACTCGCTTTCGCTGCGCATACACCTATCGGCTTAAGCTTGCTCGTTAAATTAAGTCGCTGGCCCATAATACAAAAGGTACGACGTCACCCAGAACGTATCTTGGGCTCCGTCTGTTTGTAGGTATCCGGTTTCAGGTCTATTTCACTCCCCTCGTCGGGGTGCTTTTCACCTTTCCCTCACGGTACTAGTTCGCTATCGGTCAATGAGGAGTACTTAGGCTTGGAGGGTGGTCCCCCCACGTTCAGACAGGATTTCACGTGTCCCGCCTTACTCAAGGACATATCATTGCATTACCCGTACGGGACTATCACCCTCTGAGGTCCAGCTTTCCTGACTGGTTCCGGTTGTCTTTGATATGCCACTGGCCTGGTCCGCGTTCGCTCGCCACTACTAACGGAGTCTCTGTTGATGTCCTTTCCTCCGGGTACTTAGATGTTTCAGTTCCCCGGGTTCGCTTGAAACCCCCTATGTATTCAGGAGTCTCATACCTTCAACTGATAACCGAAAATCCAAAACCACCCCGACTTGCGTCGTGATGACCTTAGAGTTTCGGCTATCGAAGGTGGGTTTCCCCATTCGGAAATCTATGGATCAAAGCCTCTTCGCGGCTCCCCATAGCTTATCGCAGCGTAGCACGTCCTTCATCGCCTCTCATTGCCAAGGCATCCACCGAATACCCTTAAGACACTTGATTGCTCTCATTATCAATATCCACACACTCGGCAGAGTTTGCTGCATGCTGCTTTGCGCAACCAACGAATTGGAAACGCAAAATCCGCACGCCGGCAGTCAAGCCGTGCGCACTTCATGCAGCTGGATATGATTTAGAAAGACCAGTTTGCTTCGTAAGATCGAACCGACAACGAGGCGGTCAAGCTTCGTTGAAAAGGAATAAAGATGCGGAAGCTTTGCAAGCAAAGCGTTCGCACTCAATTCCTGGAGATTATGATTGCGGCACCCGCAATTGCTTGCAGATCCGAACCTCGGAACGATCTCCTCTTTACGATGTCATAAATCCCGCAGTCGATCTCGTAAGACCGACAAGCGAAGTTATACCGCGGACTAAATCAGGCGCTGCCCATATGGCGCGCACTGTCTGAACACACTGAATGTTTGTTACGATCTCAACGTCGCCATCCATCAGAAGTTTCTGGTGGAGGCAGACGGGATCGAACCGACGACCTCATGCTTGCAAAGCACGCGCTCTCCCAGCTGAGCTATGCCCCCGTTCCAGAAGACGAATGCTCAACGCTGAATGGCGCGTTTTGCAGATGCGATGTCGTGACGTGAGCAGCAGCCTTGAAAGCAAAGCGCGCAAATATGGTGGGCCTGGGAAGACTTGAACTTCCGACCTCACGCTTATCAAGCGCGCGCTCTAACCAACTGAGCTACAAGCCCTAACAACAAAGGACTGCGCTCGGCCCATCGACATGACCTTGCGATCAAACGCCAACAAGCAGCACGAGCACGCCCCAGCGTGTGTTCGTCCGCGAAGAAAGAGAAACGAAGACGGCGGTGTCCCGCCTATGCAGCTCAGACATTGATCCAATGTCTGGCCACTGATGTTTCAAAAGAGGATCGATAGAAGCAAGCTTCTGAAGATCCATCCTTAGAAAGGAGGTGATCCAGCCGCAGGTTCCCCTACGGCTACCTTGTTACGACTTCACCCCAGTCGCTGACCCTACCGTGGTCAGCTGCCCCCTTGCGGTTAGCGCACTGCCTTCAGGTAGAACCAACTCCCATGGTGTGACGGGCGGTGTGTACAAGGCCCGGGAACGTATTCACCGTGGCATGCTGATCCACGATTACTAGCGATTCCAACTTCATGGGCTCGAGTTGCAGAGCCCAATCCGAACTGAGACGGCTTTTTGAGATTTGCGAGAGGTCGCCCTTTTGCATCCCATTGTCACCGCCATTGTAGCACGTGTGTAGCCCAGCCCGTAAGGGCCATGAGGACTTGACGTCATCCCCACCTTCCTCGCGGCTTATCACCGGCAGTCTCCTTAGAGTGCTCAACTAAATGGTAGCAACTAAGGACGGGGGTTGCGCTCGTTGCGGGACTTAACCCAACATCTCACGACACGAGCTGACGACAGCCATGCAGCACCTGTGCTCTATGCCCCGAAGGGAAGGTTCCATCTCTGGTACCGGTCATAGACATGTCAAGGGCTGGTAAGGTTCTGCGCGTTGCGTCGAATTAAACCACATGCTCCACCGCTTGTGCGGGCCCCCGTCAATTCCTTTGAGTTTTAATCTTGCGACCGTACTCCCCAGGCGGAATGCTTAAAGCGTTAGCTGCGCCACTAGTGAGTAAACCCACTAACGGCTGGCATTCATCGTTTACGGCGTGGACTACCAGGGTATCTAATCCTGTTTGCTCCCCACGCTTTCGTGCCTCAGCGTCAGTTATGGGCCAGTGAGCCGCCTTCGCCACTGGTGTTCTTGCGAATATCTACGAATTTCACCTCTACACTCGCAGTTCCACTCACCTCTCCCATACTCAAGACTTTCAGTATCAAAGGCAGTTCTGGAGTTGAGCTCCAGGATTTCACCTCTGACTTAAAAACCCGCCTACGCACCCTTTACGCCCAGTGATTCCGAGCAACGCTAGCCCCCTTCGTATTACCGCGGCTGCTGGCACGAAGTTAGCCGGGGCTTATTCTTACGGTACCGTCATTATCTTCCCGTACAAAAGAGCTTTACAACCCTAGGGCCTTCATCACTCACGCGGCATGGCTGGATCAGGCTTGCGCCCATTGTCCAATATTCCCCACTGCTGCCTCCCGTAGGAGTTTGGGCCGTGTCTCAGTCCCAATGTGGCTGATCATCCTCTCAGACCAGCTACTGATCGTCGCCTTGGTAGGCCTTTACCCCACCAACTAGCTAATCAGACGCGGGCCAATCTCTCGGCGATAAATCTTTCCCCGTAAGGGCTTATCCGGTATTAGCACAAGTTTCCCTGTGTTGTTCCGAACCAAGAGGTATGTTCCCACGCGTTACTCACCCGTCTGCCACTGACGTATTGCTACGCCCGTTCGACTTGCATGTGTTAAGCCTGCCGCCAGCGTTCGCTCTGAGCCAGGATCAAACTCTCAAGTTGGACTTGAAACTTTAAACCGGCTGATCACAACGTATTGACGAGGTCCCACCATACTAAATCGACCAAACCGAAGTTCAGCCAATCTGCTGTCCGCGCTTCACAGCGCTAACAACGATGGTGTTAACCTTTGTTCAAAACGTGTACCGCCGAAGTCTTTCGTCCGGCCCCGTCTCAAGAAGCCGAAGCCTCCATCGAACGAGACCCGCAAGGACTCCGCCGTCCACGTTTCTCTTTCTTCAATTTAACTTGTCAAACAGCCCGACGCAGATGCGTCAATCTCCCCGAGAGGGAGAAATCTCTATCTTCAGATCTTCCAAAGTGAGATCCATCAGGCGGCATCCAGTGGATGTCAGCGCCCCGAAGGGAGCGAACCAGTAGACCCTCCAGAGGAAGGAAGCAACCTCTTTCTTCGCAGCGCGCCGATTATTTCGTTCGAAACAAGCAGCAGAACGTTGCACCGATCGAGATCCGCCAGGCCCTTCTCAGAAACCTGACAACTCAACCCGACGACAAAACACCCACCGAAACTGTCGGCTGGTGCTTCACACATCGCGTTGAGGTGCTTCTGAGCGTCGAACCGTCCCGGACCCGTGGGCCCCGGCGCCGCCGCGCTCAGTGGCCGGTTTATAGTCTCGCACTCTCGAAGCTGTCAACGCCCAATCGTCAGAAAATCGTCACGCGTTTTTCGTGTGCGTGAAGTTGACGTCGAATCATAGTGCGTTGCGATGATGACAGCAGGATTCCGCATTGAATTGCGGGGGATATCCGGATCCTGCGATACGCGTTGGCTCGTACGATGATGCAATGAGCCGCTGCGCATCGTCGGCATCGATCTCTCATCTGCTGTTGAGAACTATCAGGCCGACGGCGCAACGATGCTGCAGCGCCGTTGTAAGAACGCAGATGCAGTGGCGCTGGTAAAAGCGATCGGCGTGCATGATGCCCGCCAGCGGACTGCGCAGYAGCGGCGATGCAGTTGCGCGAAGGAAACAATCCCTTCTTCCAATCGCAGCCTTTTCGAATCTCGGATCGCTTCGCTTCCCTCGCTGGGGCGAACGCGATCCTGATGAGCTCAAACGGACCGCGCTACGCGGGTTCGGATTTTGATGGTGGATCGCGGCTGAATGATCTCGGTCGAAGCGGATCGTCACCGCGATCGACATTGAGAAAGCCCCGCAAGCGCCTGTTGGCGATCACGCCGCACAAAAAAATGCTGCAGCTGAATCGTGGCTGAATGATTTTCGCGATCGAGCTCTGCCGCTCCTCAGGATGAGGGACGGGGTGGAAACGGCGTCTTGAGGAGCGTCGACGCTGGAGCCGCGGTTACGATGATCCGTGATGATGAGTTTGCGCCGATTGGCCAGCGGACCAGACAACAAAAAACGCCGCCTCCCGAAGGAAGCGGCGTTTTTGTATTGATATCGTAGATGAGGAGTCTTTGTCCTTTGCAGGCCTGGCAGCGACCTACTCTCCCAGGGCTTAAGCCATAGTACCATTGGCGCTGAGGAGTTTAACGGCCGAGTTCGGGATGGGATCGGGTTGAAGCTCCTCGCTAGAACCACCAGGCCGGCGAAGGACAAAGATACGAAGCAAACTGTTTTGGTCTTTCTGTAGGACGCGCTTGGGCGTCCCTGAGTGTT
>NZ_JBFUJU010000020.1:0-12414 GCF_056401215.1 Tardiphaga sp. P4_G1 | reverse complement strand
GAAATATAGTTGCCGCTGCTGTCAGTGGTCCAGATCGTGTACTGGTCGGCACCGGCCATCTTCCAGGCGACTTGGTAGCCGCTCGATGTCTGTTCCGCCCCGATCGGTGTCCAGTCGCCGAACTGCCCCACTGTGACATCGGTGCCGGACAGCTTCAGCGAGGGTCCGGCCCCGCCGCTGAGGAGCAGGAACGTATTGCCGGCGGCGACAAGGCTGGTCGCACCGTTGGCCTCAATCACTGTGCTGCGCAGCCCGGTGACCCCGTCGCCGTTGAGGTCCTGGTGGAGGCTTGCTTCGAGTGATTGCAGTGTCGTGCTACTGCCGGACATCACGCCGCTAAAAGAAATATAGTTGCCGCTGCTGTCAGTGGTCCAGATCGTGTACTGGTCGGCACCGGCCATCTTCCAGGCGACTTGGTAGCCGCTCGATGTCTGTTCCGCCCCGATCGGTGTCCAGTCGCCRAACTGCSCCACTGTCACGTCGGCGCCGTTTTGCTTCAATGATGGGCCGGTACCGCTGGCGAGGAGATAAAATGTCGTTCCGAATTGGGTCAGACTGGTCAATCCGCTGGCTTCGATGAAGGTGGCCGCAAGGCCGGTGGTGCCGTCGCCATTGAGATCTTGATGAAAGCTTGTTTCCAGCGCTTCGAATGTCGGATTGGTGCCGGACATGACGCCGTTGAACGAGGTGTAGTTACCGCTGTTGTCGGTGATCCAGACCGTATATTGATCGAGGCTGGCCATCTTCCAAGCCACTTCATAGCCGCCCGAAATCTGCTCGGCCGCGATCGGCGTCCATCCACCGAATTGAGCAGCAGCCACGCCGGCGCCGGATTGCTTCAGCAGCGGCCCGGCGCCGCCGCTATAGAGATAGAAAAAACTTCCGATCCTGGTCAGGCTCGTCGATCCGCTGGTCTCGATGACCGTGGTGGCGAGCGAGATCCCCGCCAGATCGCTGGGGCCGATGACGAGATTGCCGGTGAAGTCGATAGCGAAGTCTGCGATCCGGTCTCCGTTGGTGTCGCCCTCCAGAACGGTGACGCCGCGGGAGCCATCAAAAAGGTAATTCAAGGCTCCGGCTACGCCGTCGAAAGGGACTGTGCCGATAAAGCGAAACAGATCGTAGCCTGCCGTCGCGGTGATCGCGTCGATGCCGGTCAGGTCGATGCGGTCGGTTCCGGCGATGAAGTCGGCAATCCGGTCGTGCTGGCCGCTTGCGGCTGAACTGTCGCCGGTGACGAACACGAATGTATCTGTGCCGCCACCGCCGGTCAGCAGATCGACGCCGGTGCCCCCGACAAGCCTGTCATTGCCGCTGCCGCCAGTCAGCGTGTCGCTGCCAGCGTTGCCGATCAGCGTACAGCCCAGATCGTTCGCGATCGTCGTATCATTGCCGCTGCCGCCGATTCCGGTTTCGATGACAGTGCTGGTGGCAATGCCGATATTGTTGGTCAATCCGCCGACCGACGAAAACGCACCGGGCCGCAGATCAATCAGTTGCGCGGCGGTGTAGCCCGAGCAGTCCAGGGTATCGCTGCCGCCGCTATCGTAGATCGTCAGTGCCGGGGCCTGATTATAGGCTGTGAAGTCGTAGATCGATCCGCCGGTATTGTGAAAACCATAGACGGTGTCGCCGGTCCGAGTGGTCGCCGCGCCGTAGATCGCCGCAACGGCGGCGATATCGGCCATTTGCGGCGTGATCACATAACGGGTCGAACTGCCCGCATAGAACGACTGCTGGAAATACGACATGATCGAATATTGCCAGGTGTCGTTGGCGTAGGTGGCGCCGGTCGCATAGGAGGCGCTGCCGTTGTAGGGGCCCTGATGGCCCAGACCGAGCGCGTGGCCGATCTCGTGGATGTAGGTCTGGTAGCTGTAGCTATCGATGCCGGTCTTGCCGTCATAGGCGCCGCCGTCGCTGGTAATCCAGTCGGCGCTGATGTCGATGGTGGCGGAACTGATGATCCCGGCGCCGTTGTAATTGTCGGTCTCGAAGGCGGTCATCGAGCCGTTGTGATTGAACGTGATGTTGGCTACGCCGGTGGTCTGGACGAAGCTGACATTGGCGACCTCATGCCAGGCATTGAGCGCCGACTGCGCGAGAAACTGCTCGGTGGGCGTCAATCCGTTGATGTTGTAGCTGATCGTCGTCACCGCCCAGTGATGCGCGATCGTGTAGTTGTATTGCCAGAAGCCGGTGATCAGGTAATTGGCGAGTTGCGTAACGGTGGCGACGGGCTTGGCCGCGTTGTTGACGGCGGCGTCGGCGCTCGACGCGCTGGTCATCGTGGGGTCTGCCAGCGGAAACGATCCGTCGTCGTTGCCGGCCGCAGCCGCAAGTTTCCGGGTTTCAATCGGATGAACCGCAAGCGCCGACAGCATCAACGAGTCGCCAAAAGCGTCGCCATTGTCCCGATCCCAGCCCACGTCACCGATGTCTTTGGCTGCGAAGGCGTAAAATCGTTTAGCAGGACTGTTCATAATGATATCTCGACGACATCGAATGGCCGGTCAGGCAAGCTTGGTGATGTGAAGGCTTTGCAGGTTGAAAGGATCGGCGATTACCCCCCGTTGCCGGCGCTGTCCGCACATAACAAACACCCGTAGTTTACAAATCCTTACGTGACACTCGATTGAAGCCGGCGGTTGTCGGCCAACAGCCAAAATTTACAGGTGCGACTCGCCGCAGCAGCCTATCGCCCGCAACCGGGCCTGCCAATCGTCGTGAGGCTTCAGTTCTTGCCAAAGTTCGGGTCGAGCCGGTCGATGTGGTGGTATCTCCGATGCCGGCCGCCCGGCGGCTGCGATTCGGCGACACGGAATGGCATTGCCCCATTCCGCACTGCGAACCCGCATACCGCCCCCCATTTCCGCGGGTTGCACCGCCCCCCGCTCTGCGCCATATGGACCTCACACAGAGCAAGAGTGCATCCGAGGCGAATTTTATGGCCGACCCGATTTCAGACGTTCTGCAAGCCTTTGCCGCCGGCGAAATGGTCGTGGTGACCGACGATGACGACCGCGAGGGTGAAGGCGACCTCATCGTCGCCGCATCGTTCTGTACCGCCGAGAAGATGGCCTTCATCATCCGGCATACCTCCGGCATCGTCTGCGCGCCGATCACCACCGAGGATGCCCGCCGGCTGCGGCTCGATCCGATGGTCGTCAACAACGATAGCAACCACACCACCGCCTTTACCGTCTCCATCGACTACAAGCCCGATGGCGGTACCGGCATTTCGGCCGATGAGCGTGCCTCATGCTGCCGCGCGCTGGCCAATTCCAATGCCGGCGCCAATGACTTCGCCCGTCCCGGTCATATCTTCCCGCTGATCGCGCGTGAGGGCGGCGTGCTGATGCGCTCCGGCCATACCGAAGCCGCCGTCGATCTCTGCAAGCTGGCCAATCTCGCGCCCGTCGGCGTCATCAGCGAATTGATGAATGACGATGGCTCGGTGATGAAGGGCCAGCAGGTCGTTGACTTCGCGGCCAAGCATAAGCTCAAGCATGTCACGATCGCTGACATGATCGCCTATCGTCAGGCCCGCGAGAAGCTGATCGAGCGCGTCTCGACCTTCACCACCGACAGTCCGATCGGCCCGCTGCACGGCTATTCCTATCGCTCGCCGTTCGATCCGATCCACCATGTTGCCTTCGTTTACGGCAGCGTCGGCGACGGCAAGAACGTGCTGACGCGCTTCCACAAGCCGAACATCGTGCGCGACGTGTTCTTCGGCCCGGCCAAGATGCAGCCTGTGCTGGAACGCTTCAAGAAGAACGGCAGCGGCGTGCTGGTCTATCTGCGCGACGGCGCCGCGGGCGTGCCCGTCGAGCCGCTCGATGCGCCGAAGTCGGCGGAAGCCGACCGCAACCGGCAATGGCGTGAAATCGGCGTCGGTGCACAGATCCTGCGCGATCTCGGTGTCACCTCGATCCGCCACCTGACCTCGTCGACCCATGACTACAAGGGCCTGTCGGGTTTCGGCATCGAGATCGCCTGCAACGAACAGCTTGATGGCGATAGTTCAAAGACCTAAAATGCCGTAGCACGCAATGCGCGGGTGCCGCCTGAGACGGCACCCTGTTGAGCGAAACAGCGCTTGCGACCAGAACACGCGCAGCCAATGCGCATTACTCAGCCATGATGTGAAAGGGATTTCGATGAGCGTTGCCCCCAAGGCAAAGGACAAGCCGGCCGCTGCAAGTTTCCAGTGGGACGATGCGTTCCTGCTCGATAGCCAGCTCACCGAAGACGAGCGCATGATCCGCGACACCGCGCGCGCTTACGCCCAGGACAAGCTGCTGCCGCGCGTCAACGACGCTTATCTCAATGAGCATACCGACCGCGAAATCTTCAACGAGATGGGCGAGCTCGGCCTGATCGGCATCACGCTGCCGGAAGACTATGGCTGCGCCAATGCCAGCTATGTCGCCTATGGCCTCGTCGCCCGCGAGATCGAGCGCGTCGACTCCGGCTACCGCTCGATGAACTCGGTGCAGTCGTCGCTCGTGATGTATCCGATCTACGCCTACGGCGACGAGAACCAGCGCAAGAAATACCTGCCCAAGCTCGCCACCGGTGAGTGGGTCGGCTGCTTCGGCCTCACCGAACCCGATGCCGGCTCCGATCCCGGCGGCATGAAGACCCGCGCCGAGAAGGTGTCGGACGGCTACAAGCTCTCGGGCTCCAAGATGTGGATCTCGAACGCCCCGATCGCCGACGTGTTCGTGGTGTGGGCGAAGTCCGCCGCACATGACAACCAGATCCGCGGCTTCATTCTCGAGAAGGGCATGAAGGGCCTCACGGCGCCGAAGATCGGCGGCAAGCTGTCGCTGCGCGCCTCGATCACCGGCGAGATCGTCATGGACGGCGTCATCGTGCCGGAAGAGAATCTGCTGCCGAACGTGTCGGGCCTCAAGGGTCCGTTCGGCTGCCTCAACCGCGCCCGCTACGGCATCTCCTGGGGCGTGCTCGGCGCCGCTGAAGACTGCATGGCGCGCGCCCGCCAGTACACGCTGGACCGCAAGCAGTTCAACCGTCCGCTCGCGGCCACCCAGCTGGTGCAGAAGAAGCTTGCCGACATGCTGACCGAAATCTCGCTCGGCCTGCAGGGCTCGCTCCGCGTCGGCCGCCTGATGGACGAAGGCAATTTCCATCCGGACATGATCTCGGTGGTGAAGCGCAACAATTGCGGCAAGTCGCTGGATATCGCCCGCATGGCCCGCGACATGCACGGCGGCAACGGCATCCAGGCCGAATACCATGTGATGCGCCACGCGCAGAACCTGGAGACCGTGAACACCTATGAGGGCACGCATGACGTCCACGCGCTGATCCTCGGCCGCGCCATCACGGGCATCCAGGCGTTCGGTTAAGCGTCACTCGCTTTCAATGTTTCGAAATGCCCGGCCTCGCGCCGGGCATTTTTCGTTTGAGGACTTCAAAACCGGGGCGGCTTGACGCGCCCGGCATCATGTATCATCATAAGTTACATGAGACGAGACAACCGCCTCTCTGCCACGCTGCATGCGCTGCTGCACATGGCCGAGCAGAACCGCCCGATGACCTCGGCCGAACTGGCCATGTGCATGACCACCAATGCCGTGGTCGTCCGCCGCACCATGGCGGGACTGCGCGAAGCGGGCCTCGTGCGCTCCGAAAAGGGCCATGGCGGCGGCTGGGAGATCGCGCGCGACCTCGCAACCGTGACGCTGAAGGACATCTACGACGCGCTGGGCAAGCCCAGCCTGATGGCCATGGGCATTCATCTGGAAAGCCCGACATGCCTTGTCGAGCAGGCCGTCAATCACTCGCTCACATCGGCCTTCGCGGAAGCAGAAGCCGTGCTGATCGGCCGCCTTGCGGATGTCACGCTGGCGCAGCTCGCCGCGGATTTTCACGCGCGGGCGGAGGATCATCGCGGCAAAATTCAGAGCAAGATTTCAAGGAAGACAAAATGAGTTTCGATGCCATCGTCATCGGCGGCAGCTATGCCGGCCTCTCCGCAGCGCTGCAATTGGCGCGGGCGCGCCGCAAGGTCCTAGTGATGGATTCCGGCCAGCGCCGTAATCGCTTCGCTGAACACTCCCACGGCTTTCTCGGTCAGGACGGGCGTCCGCCGGGCGCGATCGCCGTGGACGCCCGCGCGCAGTTGATGAAATATCCTACGGTCGCGTGGGTCGATGCGAAAGCCACAACGAGTGAAGGCGAAACGAACGCTTTCACTATCAGCACCGAGAACGGCGCGCGCTATCAAGCCAGGCGCATCATCCTCGCTGCCGGCGTGGTCGATACATTGCCGGATGTCCCCGGCCTCACCGAGCGCTGGGGCAAGCATGTGTTTCACTGTCCGTATTGCCACGGCTATGAATTGGATCAGGGTCGCATCGGTGTGCTGGCATCGTCCGACATGTCAATGCATCACGCCCTGATGCTGCCGGATTGGGGATCGACGACGCTGTTCCTCAACGGCGCGTTCACGCCGGACGCGGACCATCTCATGCAACTGATGCAGCGCGGCGTCACCGTCGAGCGTGAACCGATCAGGCAATTGTCAGGCGCATCCATCGATGTCGAACTCACGGATGGCCGCATCATTCCGCTCGATGGCATGTTCACGCTGACGCGCACCAGTCCGGCGTCGCCACTCGGCGCACAGCTTGGCTGTGCCCTGGAAGACGGGCCGATGGGACCGTTCCTGCAGACCGACATGTTCAAGGAAACCACCGTCTCCGGCGTATTCGCCTGCGGTGACATGGCGCGCGCGACGGGCTCCGTGGCGCTTGCGGTGGGCGATGGCGCGATGGCCGGGGTCGGCGCGCATCGATCGCTGATGTTCGGGACGGGGCACGCGTAGCTTCCAGATCTGTGCTTCCAGAGTTCGTCATGCCCGGGCTTGTCCCGGGCATCCACGCCTCGACGGCGCATACGGCAGGACGTGGATGGCCGGGACAAGCCCGGCCATGACGGTGTTTAAGCATGCATGGCTGGCGCGAGTTAGCGCTGTTTGATTTCCCTGATCATGTTGCTAGTCATCACAGGCTGAGAACAGACTGGGAAGGACCGACCATGAGCGACAAGGATAACGGCGCCAACGACGACGTTCCGTTCAATCGCGATTATCCGCTCAAGCCGGGCGTCGTCGATGAGGTCCGCCCAAACGTGCGCCGGGTTCTCTGCAACAACCCCTCGCCTTTCACCTTTACCGGAACCAATAGCTATATCGTCGGCACCGGCAAGGTCGCGATCATCGATCCCGGCCCGGCCAATGACGCCCATCTGCAGGCGCTGCTCGATGCGGTGAAGGGCGAAACGGTGACGCATATTCTCGTCACCCATACCCATAGCGACCATTCGCCGAACACTGCGGCGCTCAAGGCCGCCACCGGCGCCACCGTCTATGCCGAAGGCCCGCACCGCGCCTCGCGGCCGCGCTTCGAGAGCGAGAAACATTCGCCGGAGTCAGGCGCCGACCGCGACTTCAAGCCGGACGTGCTGGTCGCCGACGGCGAGGTGATCGAGGGCGATGGCTGGGCGCTGGAAGGCGTGGCGACGCCGGGCCATACCGCCAACCACATGGCCTTTGCCTGGCGCGAGAAGAAGTATCTGTTCGTTGCGGATCACGTGATGGGCTGGTCGACCTCCATCGTGGCGCCGCCCGACGGCTCGATGATCGACTACATGGCCTCGCTCGACAAACTCGCGGCGCGCGACGAGGACCTGTATTTCTCCGGCCACGGCCCGGATATTCCCGATGCGCAGCGCTATGTGCGCTTTCTCATTCGCCACCGCCGCGCCCGCGAAGCCTCGATCCTGCATCGCCTTGGCAAGGGCGAAGCGGATATTCCGACCATCGTGCGCGCGATCTATATCGGCCTCGATCCGCGCCTGACCAATGCCGCCGGCTATTCCGTGCTGGCGCATCTGGAAGATCTCGTCGCCCGCGGCCTGGTACTGACAGACGGCGACCCGGTCATCGGTGGGAGTTATCGGATGGCGTCTTAACCTCTCCCCGCATTGCGGGGGGAGGTCGCCGCGTCTTCGCGGCGGGTGAGGGGCAGAACACGCACTCGCAATAATCAAGCGACTGTCGGATCGCACCGACACGATAGAAAAACTCAGCGACATCGACGTACCCACGCCCCTCACCCCACCCCTCTCCCCGCGCAGAGCGGGGAGAGGGAGCGAGAGGCCTGCGCCAGAACATAGCCGCTACGGCAGATTCACGATCTCGACCCAGTTCGGATTCTTGCCCACCGCGGTTTCGCTCAGCTTGGTCAGGCTGCCCGTCGCCTTGTCGATGGAATAGGCCGTCATGCTGTTGGACAATTGCCCGACCGCCAGCAGATAGCGACCTGACGGATCGATGTTGAATCCGCGCGGCTGCTTTTCCGTGGCCGTGGAGCCAAGCGATGTCAGCGCGCCGGTTTTGGGATCGACACGAAACGCGGCGATCGTGTTGCTGGTGCGCTCCGACGCATAGAGAAACTTGCCGTCCGGCGTCAGATGGATATCCGCCGCCCAGGGCTTGCCGTCGAATCCCTTCGGCAGCGCGGAGGCGACCTGCGTTTCCTTCTTCAATGTGCCGGTGGCAGCGTCCCACGGAAATACATGGATCGCCGCATCGAGTTCGTTGAGCAGATAGACGAACTTCTTGTCCGGCGAGAACACCAGATGGCGCGGGCCGCCCTTGGCCTTCACGCTGACGGTCGGCGGATCGTTCGGCGTCAGCTTTCCGGCCCTGGCATCGAATTTCTGCTGATAGATCACATCACCGCCGAGGCTCGTATGCAGCACATAGCGATTGGTGGGATCGACGATGATGCAATGCGCGTTCGGTTCGGTGGCGACGACCTGTTGTGCCGGCGCGATCACGCCATTCGGCCCGATGGCGTTCACCGTCACCTTGTTGCCGCCATAGGAGGCGCTCAGCAGAAATCGCCCGGTGCGATCGACCGCGATATAGGCCATGGAATCGGCCAGCGGCCCGGGGCCGACCAGTTTCAGTTTTCCAGTTTTGGCATCGATATCGAAGGTCACCGCCGTGTAGGGCTCGTTGCGGAGCCCAGCATAGAGCCGGTGCTTCTCGGGACTGATGGCCAGCGGCAGCGAGCCGCCGGGCTTTGCCGGCCCCGGCACCGCCACGGTATCGATCGCAGCGAGACTGCCATTCGCCTTCAATTCGAGAATGCTGATGTTCTGGCTGTCGGCATTGCCGACATAGACGTAGGTGGCGGCACTGGCCGATGACATGATGAGCCCTGTTGCTAACGGGAGCGAGACGATCGCCAGCAGCGCCTTCAAACCGGCGCTGGCACGCGTGAATAGCCAACGGCGCGAAACGGAACGAACCCGTGCGAGCATCAACACCTCCCTGCCTCTTTTCATTGGGAGGGATGATGCTACCGCCTTTTCGAATAGGCAAGCTGCGCTGCGGCAAAGTCAGAACCGCGAGATCAGAACCGGCCGGCCACCGTCACCCGCAAGGCCAGCGGTTCGACCGGATGCAGCACGCGGTCCATGATGCCGGTCTGGCACACCGCGGCAGGCGCCGTCGGCGCCCCGCCGCCCGCCGGGAAACACGCAGCGAACAGCGAGTCCGTTTTCAGCAGCGAGCCATAGGCATAGGTGATCTGGTCGGACTTGCTGTCGAGCATGTTGAAGGCATCGAGCTGGATGCGCCAGCCATTATCGAAGCGGTAACCAACCTGGCCGTTGAGCAGACCCGTGGCTGGCGAGATGAAGGCCGCGTCTTCCGTCAGCGGACGCGGGCCGAAATAACGATAGCGCAAGGCGCCAAACCAGCCGGTGGCCTCGCCAAGCCTGATGCCAGCCGAGGCGATCATGTTGGGCGCGCCGGGAATGAAATTGCCGGGCGCGTTGCCGATCTGCGAGGCCGGATAGCCATCCAGCTCCGCATAGGCCGCCGCCTGATCGGCATTGCTGCCGCGAAAGCGCGCGCGGGTCATTGCGAGATCGGCTTCAAGACTCAACCATGACGTGGGCTTGTAGTCGTTGGTCCATTCGAAGCCGACGCGGCGGCTGGGACGACTCGCTTCGGTATCACCGGCGTCGCCGACGAACAGGATTTCGGAGGCCGACTCCAGCATGAAGAGCGCGATCGAGCTGGTCAGACCCGGAATGAATTTGGTATGCAATCCGATCTCCGCGCCCTTGGTCTTCACAAGGAATGGCGATGAGTCCACCGGCGAACCGTCGCTCGGCGATTCCCTGATGGTGACACCGCGCGCATCATTGCTGTGAAAGCCCTCGCCGGCATTCAGGAACAGTTCGGTCCTGGCGAAGGGACCGATCACCAGACCTGCCTTGGGGCTGCCGACGGTCGCCGTAGCACTGCCGGAATTGGCGGGATTGAAGAACGAATTGACCGTGGTGTCGTAATAGTCGCCGCGCCAGCCGATATTGGTGCGCAGCCAGTCAGTCCAGAATGTGGTGTTCTGGACGAACAGGCCGACGCTGCCTTCCTTCACGCCGTCGCTGCGCGTGGTGGAGAGATATTGCCGCTTGATGGTGTTGCCGAGGCTGACATTGATATCGTCATAGCGGCTCTGGATGCCGACCTCGGTTTCGTTGCGGAAGCCCGCGATATTGTACTTGAATGTATGCGAGGCATTGATGCCGCCGAGCACGCGGTCGTCATACTGGTGAAACTGATCGCCATTGACCGGATCGCTCAAGAAGAACGTAAAGTTGTTCCACAGATTGAGCTTGCTCTTGATGACGTAGACATCGAGCTTGGTCGCGCTGTCCATATCGGTCTGCCGGAGACGGCCGGACAGCGAGAAACGCTCCGAATTGCCGCCATCGCTGGGATCGCGCGCGCCATAGCGGCCGATCTCGCCGGAGGTGATCGCGCGCAGCGGCACCTGATCGGTGGAATTCCATTTGTTGCCATAGGCCATGCCGGTCAGCGACAGGCCGTTGTCGGCGGTGCCCTGGCTGTAGCGGATCACGCCATTGAGTTTCTGGAGCTTGTCGGGATTGTCCCATGGACCGTTATAGATATTGGCCTCAGCGGCCACCAGCAGCGTGCCTTCGCCGACTTTGCCCGACGTAACACCGAAGGCGCGGTTATAGCCGAAGCTACCCGATGTGATCGACGCCATGGTGCGCGCGACGCTGTCGATCAGGCTGACATGGATCGCCCCCACGGACGAGAAGTCGCCTTCATCGGCGAAATACGGTCCCTTGCGGACATTCACCGAACTGATCAGTTCGGGGATGAGGAAGTTGGTATCGGCATAGCCCTGGCCGTGACCATGGGTGCGCATGTTCACCGGCATGCCGTCGATGGAGATGGCGAGATCGGTGCCGTGATCCAGATTCACGCCGCGCAGGAAATACTGGTTGGCTTTGCCCTCGCCGGAATGCTGGGTGACGATCAGGCCTGGCGCGACTTCGAGCGCTTCGGCCGGGCGCGACAGTGGCCGCGCATTGACCTCGGCGCCGCTGACAGTCTTCTCGCTGGCGGAGGCGACCGGCGCCTGCGCTGCACTGGCGCGGGGCGTGACACTCATGCCGCCGGCCCCCAACGTCGGTGCGGCAACATGGCGTGCCGCTGGACGGCCTGCCTCATTCCCGCTGCGCGGTGCACGTGGTTTGGCCGCAGGCCGCGGCGGCGCCTCGACTTCGACCGGCGACAGCACTGTCGCCGGCTGCGCAGGTGACGGCGTGACGGCTGCGAGCGAAGCCAGGGCGATTCCGGCCGATGAAAAGAGAGAGCGATGCATCGGTCAGTCGGCCGGGCTATGCTGGGTTCAACGGGAACACACTGACATGCCAAGTATGACAAAGTCAAAGATTCGTCATACTTCTTGAGAGGACCGATGCAGCGCATTACGATCACGCTCGACGACGACCTGATGGAAGAGCTGGACGCGATGATCGCCGAACACGGCTATCAGAACCGCTCCGAGGCGATCCGCGATTTCGCCCGTGCCGGCATGCAGCAGGCCGCACAGGAGAAGGGCAAGGCTGGCGAATGCGTGGCCGCCCTAGTCTATGTCTATGATCACGCCCAGCGCGAT
This sequence comes from Tardiphaga sp. P4_G1, assembly GCF_056401215.1. NCBI lineage: Bacteria > Pseudomonadati > Pseudomonadota > Alphaproteobacteria > Hyphomicrobiales > Nitrobacteraceae > Tardiphaga > Tardiphaga sp. P4_G1. Next base: position 364 of record NZ_JBFUJU010000020.1, on the reverse strand, counting down.
CTGTCACGCCGGCTGGTCGACACCTATCACCATCACCACGACCTCTCGCTGGCGACGCTGCACGTGCATCTCGACGGCGATAACTGCATGGAAGTCACCGCGCTGCGCGGCTCGGGCAGCGAGGTGCAGCACTTTGCCGATCACATCATTGCGGAGCGCGGCGTGAGGTATGGCCGCGTGGTGATGATGCCGACGGGGAAGAAGGCGGAGGGGAAGAAGCCCCATTCGCACAAGTAGCCCGTGCGCATCTTCCCCTCTCCCCCGCGAAGCGCAGCTTCGCTAGGTGGGAGAGGGTGGATCGAACCGCGCAGCGGTTCGAGACGGGAGAGGGGGCGCCACAGGCTCCGTACGTTGTGGCGCCCCC
>NZ_JBFUJU010000019.1:0-35635 GCF_056401215.1 Tardiphaga sp. P4_G1 | reverse complement strand
GCGCTGTACATGGCAGCTCTCGTTGCCTGCCGCCATCATCTGCAGATGAAACAGGCCTATCAGGCCCTGCGGTTGCAGGGAAAACCGGCCAAGGTGGCGCTCATCGCCATTGCCCGAAAGCTCCTCATCACCGCCAACGCGCTCGTCAAAGCCAACAAACACTATGACGGAGAGACTCAGCCCCATTGACAGACAAGACAGTCGCCGGGTTCGGTCCCGTCGCCTCCGGCGTCGGTCCCGCCCCGGAATGACAGTTTGGGGCGCTCCGAACATATTTTCCTATCTCCCGTTGACAATATCCCCACCAGGTTTATATTCCCCTCCGTCCTGCCCCACCGAGAGGGGCGATCGCGATCGTCACGTTCGCGGGGTGGGATGCGGTGGACGCCGGAGATGCGGCGTCGCGCGGTTCACGGGTGACGTCTGTCTTCGGGCAGGACGGATCTGCGCCAGCACTGCCACTGGCAAGGAGACGGCCGACCTTCGGATGGAAAGAATCCTGGACAGTGTGACGGACGACCAAATCGAAACGCGTTCGGCCAAGTGCTTTGCGGCTACCCTGTCCCTCCGCCCTGGGACATTAATTTTGGTGATGGGACCGTTCGCCATGGCAGATGTGCAAGCAACCGAGAAAACACCGCATGCGGAACGTCGGGCAATCGCTCGGCGCCTCCGAAAGTCCTGATGCACTCTCAATTGCGGAAGACCGCATCGCATCAGGCCCAAGGGTGCAACGGGCACCCGGCGTTCCGCACGCCCTCTCACAAGAGGGTGGGAATGCAGGAGGCGACGGCGCCCCCGCGCCGCAAACAATGGGGGCGATGACGCATGTCTGGAGAGCACGTGTTGTCTAGAGCAGTGGCTGTTTGACAGTTGAATCTACGACGGCGCGATGAAGGCGCCGCACCCACAGGTGTCATCCCCGGGCTTGACCCGGGGATCCAGCTTGGCCCGCACACCGTCGCACAAGAAAGATGGATGGCCGGGTCAAGCCCGGCCATGACGTGGAGAGGATGACGATCGCATTGAAGCGATAATCAGCGACGCGCAGCGGCACATGACGAATCCCCACACAGAAAAAGGCCGGCGTGATGCCGGCCTTTCCGTCAAAGATCGAATCGATGTCGTACTTGCTCAGTACTTGGCAACCACCGGGCCACCCCAGCCGAAGCGATAGTTCAGACCGGCCTTGATGGTGTGCTCGTCGTTGTTGAAGCTGGTCGAGCCGCCGGGAATGGCCGTCGAGGTGATCGTGGTGTTGCCGAAGTTATAGTACTGATATTCGACCTTGCCCGACCAGTTCGGCGAGAACATGTATTCGAGACCGCCACCGACCGTGTAGCCGTCCTTCTTGTTGCCATCGATCACAGCAACCGCGGGAGCCACAGCGGCGATGGTCAGGTTGTTGTTATCCTTCCAGGCGTAACCGCCCTTGGCGTAGAGCAGTGCCGGACCCCAGGTGTAACCGAGACGACCGGTGACCGAGCCGAGCTGATCGTTACCGCCGCCGGTGATGGTCGTACCATTCGGGAAGACGAGGCTGGTATTGCTGCTCGCCAGCCAGCTGTACTGGGCTTCGACACCGACCACCCAGTTGGTGGCGAACTGATAGTCGAAGCCGCCCTGCACACCGCCCATGAACCGGCCGCTATCGCCGACGAGGCTGTTGCCGTCACCGAAGGCGCCGCCGAGATGGCCGCCGATGTAGAAACCGGTCCAGTTGTAGACCAGAGCCGGCGCCGTATAGGCCGGGGCCTTGGTATAGGTCCGCGCCGGAAGGTCGGCAGCGAAGGCTGAAGACGAGATCGCGGCCACGGCAACGATGGCCGACGCGCTGAGCAGAAGCTTCTTCATGGTTGTTCCCCTGTGTTGCGTAATGACCATCGAAAAACAACGTGGCGGCAGTTTGGTTGCTTCACGGCAGGCGTTGCCACATCGATGTTTGCCGACTGCGACAAAGCAGCAACACTTTTGGATTTATTCATTTTCAGGCGGTGCGAAATGGCTTTTGGTTCAGTGCTCACACGAACTTGATCGGGCTTTTCAGTGTCTGGATACCCACGTCGGGCCGCGGCAATGTTGTGGCGACGTTGCGGTCAGTTGAGGGCGACAACCCCGGCATCGAGCACCGACAGCAGATTGAAGGGTTCAGACCAACAACGCGCTACCGCGTCATCTTTTCCATTTCGGGGAACGGCGCGTAGGTCGCGCCGGCACAGGCCTCAGTGACATTCTCGACAATGCGATCGAGACGCTTGTCGACATAGGATACCGCCCGCTCCTGCGGCGCGGTGTATCTGCCGTCGAAATCCTTCGCCGTGTACCGCACGCAACTGACATAGCGCAGCCGTCCGCCGACGGTGCGTTGCACCGGCTCCGCCATCATGGCGTCACGAACGCCGACCGGATTGTTCAGATAGGTCTTGAAGAACGCCAGCAGATCGACGCGATAATTGGTCGGAAATGGCTGCGCGGCAACGCCCTGGTCATCCGTGAAGCTGATGCCACCGGCGCCGCCTCCTCCGCATGCTGCAAGCCAAAGCGGCAGCAGGACTACCGCTACCCGTCGCAAAGATATCCCCAAGTCGCGTCTCATGCGTCGTGCCGTCTCAATCGTGCAGGTGCATCCCCGTCATGCCTCTCCTAGACGGTTCGCCCGGGAATTGGAATTCGCATCTCGGTGACGGACCCGCGCAAACGAACCGGCCTGCCGCACCTCAGGGATGTTATGCATCCCAGGGGATAGGTGCAGCAGGCCGGCCGTTGAAACTCCGCGATCGCGGCTGGGCAATATGAGGCCGCGACCGCGGAGCCCCCTCAGCCGCGCTTGTGCGCGACTGTGGTCTGGATGGCGGTGTGCTTGTGAACTTTGTGAACGCTCATCTTCTTGTGGAAGCGATGATGAGGACGGGCATGGCGGTGATGATGGCGGACCATTTTCGCATTTGCGTTCAGCACGCCGGGCTTGGCCTGCACCTTGTTATCGGCCGACGTCACCGGCTTGGTGATCGGCGCCGGCGTGGTCTTGGCGATACCGGCAGCCATCGCGGGAGCGGCAAGCATGGAAACTACAATCAACGCGGTGGAAATTTTCTTCAACATGGTCGTCTCCTGTCGGTCTCGATCACGAAGTTGACCGGTCGGTTGGCCGGGCTTGTCGATCAATGCAGTCAGACTAGCGACGCTGCGCTGAACCCACTCTGAGGAAGCCGGACAGGCTTCGTTCATCTCGGTGACATCCTCGTCATGATCGCTGGGTCAGGCGTCCTGCCCCAAGTCTGCTGCCACAAGTCTGCTCCCCATGTCGGCACAAGCGGGAATGAACACCCACGTCCGGTGTTCACAACCTGAGACTTCCGTGTCAGATTATTGCTGTTGCAAACAGGAGCGCTGCATGACCCACCTCGCGATCAGGCTGACGACGCTGGCAATGTTTTCCGTGGCCGTTGCCGCCACGCCCTTCATGACCTCGGCCTATGCCGCAGGCGGCGATACGCCTTCCGCACCGCCGGCGTCCGACACCAAGGGCACCAAGGACAAGAAGAAGAAAACCGAGACCAGGAATCCGAACAGCGAGAATACCGCGTTCCTCGCCAATTATCGCGCGGCCTATGCCACGGTCTATGACAAGCAGGACTACACGGCCGCCATCGCGCAGCTCAAGGCGCTCGGCCAGGACGACCGCGCCGATGTCGCCAACCTGATCGGCTACTCCTATCGCAAGCTCGGCGACTACAAGGTCTCGCAGATCTGGTACGAGCGCGCGCTGAAGGCCGACCCCGCCCATGTCCGCACCTGGCAGTATTACGGCTTGTGGCAGGTCGAACAGGGCAACCGCGATCAGGCGCAGTATCATCTCAACAAGATTGCTTCGCTGAGCGGCAAGGACTCCGCCGAATATAAATCGCTCGCTGCTGCGCTGGAAAAGGCGCCCGGCTCCGGTCCCACCTACTGATCCCATTCGCGGATCAGTCAGCCGGTGCAATCCTTCGGATTGTGCCGGCTTTGTTATGGCTGAGAGATCAGCTCATATTCGCGGCTGCGACGCTCTCCTCACATTGAGACCTCTGATGGATCCCTGGCTGAAGCCCGCGCTCGACTACATCCACGACTGGCTCACATTCCAGATGGCAACGACGCAGCAACCCGGCTGCCTCGTCGCCATCGCGCATCGCGGCAAGATCGTCGCTGAATATGCCTTCGGTCACGCCAACCTCGCGACCGGCGAGAAGCTGACGCCGCGGCATCGCTTCCGGATCGCCTCGCATTCCAAAAGCTTCACCTCTGCCGGACTGATGAAGCTCCGCGAGCAACGCAAATTGCGCCTCGACGATCCCGTTGGCGACCATGTGAAAGGCCTGCATCCGCAGGTCGCTGCAACGACTATCGGACAATTACTGTCGCATAGCGCCGGCCTCACGCGCGACGGCGTCGATGCCGGGCAGTTCATCGACAGCCGCCCTTATCTCGACAAGAACGAGCTATTGTCCGAGCTGCAGCAACCGCCCGCGATTGCGCCCGGCACGCGGCTGAAATATTCCAACCATGGCTTTGGCCTGCTCGGCCTCGTCATCGAAGCTGTCACCGGCGAGCCCTATCGCGACTGGATCAGGCGCGAGATCATTGATGCGGTCGGCCTGCGCGAGACCCAGCCCGACTTGCCGCTGACAAAGGGCGCGCCCCTCGCGCAAGGTCATACGCCGCGGCTTCCGCTCGACCGCCGTCTGGTCATTCCCGGCGACACGCCGTGCCACGCCATCACGCCTGCTGCGGGCTTCGTCAGCACCGCAGCCGACATCGCGCGCTTCTTCGCGCAGCTTGCACCCAATGCAAAGCACAGCGCGCTGTCTGCGGCGGGCCGGCGTGAGATGACACGGCGGCACTGGCGCAATCCGCACGCAACTATCGAGAGCTATTACGGCCTCGGCACCATGAACGGCACCACCGCCGGCTGGGACTGGTTCGGCCACAATGGCGGATTTCATGGCTATATCTCGCGCACCGCCGTGATCCCGGCCTGCGAGCTGACGATCTCGGTTTTCACCAATGCCACCGACGGCTGGGCACCCATCTGGGTTGATGGCGCCATGCATATCCTGCGCGCATTCGCCCAGCGCGGCGCGCCGCAGAAGCGCGTCCGCGACTGGGCGGGACGCATGTGGACTTCAGGGAGCGCGTTTGATCTGGTGCCCATCGGAGACCGGGTGCTGGTCGCCACGCCTCAGGCGATCAATCCCTTCATGGACGTCGCCGAGATCGAGGTGACCGGCAAGGACAAGGGCACGATCGCCGCGGCCGCGGGTTATTCCAGTTATGGGGAAGCAGTCCGGAGGGTCCGTGGCAAGACCGGGAAAGTGACCGAGGTTTGGCTCGCCGGCAGCAAATTAAGGCCCGAAAAGGCGGTCGCGGAGGAGCTGACCCGCAAATATGGAGCAACCGGGCGCCGCTCGCCCCGTTAACGATGCGGCGCTCCCTGCAGCCCGGCCGTCTCAAAGACCTGCTATCCTTTCGCTCGACAAGCCCCAGCGAGGTCGGCTAGACGACCCCGCGCAACCACGCAGCATGAGCCGGCGATCCCCTGATGAACCCGTCCAAGCGCTATGACCGGATCGCCTTCGTGGCCAGCACCAGTGCGGAAGCGCAGGCAGCGCTCGACCAGCTGACGCAGCTCTATGGCAATGCCGATCCGGAAACCGCCGATATCATCGTAGCCCTCGGCGGCGACGGATTGATGCTGAAGACGCTCCACGACTTCATGCGCACGGGCAAACCGATCTACGGCATGCATCGCGGCACCGTCGGTTTCCTGATGAACGAGTTCTCAACGCTTGATCTGCATGCGCGCCTCACCGCGGCGCGCGAGACACTGATCAACCCGCTGCTGATGCGCGCCACGGACGTCCATGGCGGCGTACACATCCATCACGCCATCAACGAGGTCTCGCTGTTTCGCCAGACGCATCAACTGGCGCGCCTGCGCATCCTCATCGATGAACGCGAACGGATGGCCGAACTTGCCGCCGATGGCATCCTCGTGGCGACGCCGGCCGGCTCGACCGCCTATAACCTGTCGGCGCAGGGTCCGATCCTGCCGATCAATGCCGCGCTGCTGGCGCTGACGCCGATCAGCGCGTTCCGCCCACGGCGCTGGCGCGGCGCACTACTTCCCAATACGGCGATCGTCGCGATCGAGGTGCTGGAAGGCGAAAAACGCCCGGTGGCCGCCGTCGCCGACAACGAGGAAGCCCGCGACGTCCGGCGGGTCGAAATCATCTCCGACAAGTCGATCTCGATGCGCATGATGTTCGACCCCGGCCACAGCCTGGAAGAACGCATCCTGAGCGAACAGTTCGGATATTGAGGCGCCTGCCCGCCTCAACCATTCGTTAAGACGCGGCGCGGTATGGTTAACATCGGGTAACGGTCCCAGCCCGGTTCGAGCCGCATCATGTTCCGTATCGACTTCAACAAGCTGCGTTTTCTGGTCTGCGACGACAATCCGCACATGCGGCGCATCCTGCGCACGCTGCTGCATTCGTTCGGCGCCCGCGAAGTCTACGAAGCCGAGGACGGCGCCACGGCGCTGGAAATGTACAGCCACTACGTGCCTGACATCGTGATCGCCGACTGGGCGATGCCGATTTTCGACGGGCTGGAACTGGCGCAGATGATCCGGCAGCCGGATTCCAAGGGCAATCCCTACGCGCCGATCATCATGCTGACCGGCCACTCCGAGAAGCGTCGCATCACCATGGCGCGCGATGCCGGCGTCACCGAATTTCTGGCCAAGCCGATTTCGGCCAAGGGCCTCTATCTGCGCATCATGAGCGTGGTCGCGCATCCCCGCCCCTTCATCAAGACGAAGAACTATTTCGGGCCCGACCGCCGCCGCAACACCACCGTCGCCTATATCGGACCGGAACGCCGCAATGGCGGTGAAGCCGAGGTTCTGCAGCAGCCGTCGCTGCTGGATAAAGCCCGTGTCACTGGCTAGCGCAATGTTCGGAGAAACGACCATGGCCAAGAACAAAGCGCCGGCGCCGCCGAAGGTGCAGGCTTTCGCCGATCACCAGGTCATCACGCCGCCGAACACGCTGAAGCACGCGATCCGCCGTGTCATCGATCGCGAGCTCGACGATCCCGTGGCGCGCGCCGAACAGGCGCTGGCCAATCTCTCCGGCGAGTTCAAGACCTGGATGCGCAGCGAATGCGACCGCCTTGCCGCAGCACATGCCGCGATCCTGAAAAAGGGCTTCGATACGCACACCCGCGGTGAGCTGTTTCGCGCCGCTCACGACATCAAGGGCGACGCCTCGACCTTCGGCTTTCCTGCCGCTGGCGTCGCCGCCGAAAGCCTGTGCCGGATTCTCGAACACGCCCCCGATCTCGATGCGGTGCCGGCGGATCTGATCCAGCACCATATCGATGCGATCCAGGCCATCGTGCGCGAACACAACACCATCGAGAAGGCCGGCGTAGCCAACGAACTCAGCGCCCGCCTGCGTGCCGTTGCGGATGACTATCTGACGCTGGTCAATCGCGATCGGCCGGATCATCTCGAGATGATCTCGGCGCCGAGCATCGTGCCGAAGGAATAGCGTCGCTCCGCAATTTCGTCTGATGCGATCGAAACACTCTCCACGTCACGGCCGGGCTTGACCCGGCCATCCATCTGTTGAAATGCGCTGATGTCGAACGATGGATGCCCGGCTCAAGGCCGGGCATGACGACTGAGATATTCGACGTTTACGCCGCGATCAGCTGATACTCGCCGCGCGCATTCGCCTGTTCGGCCAGTTCATCGCAGAACACCCGCGCTTCCTCGCGGGCCGATTCCGTCGCGAAGCGCCGCAGCAGGATCAACAGCGGCTCGGACGCCGCCTCATCGGTCTCGCACACCGTCAACACCCGCTCGACCATGCGACGACGCAGCCGCACGGCGCCGCCGACAGAGCCGATGAAACCGATTTCATTGCGCGCAGCTAGCGCCGCGCGAAAGGCAGGGAATGTCGACTCCGGCAGACCTGCGCGGGCAAGCAATGCGTTCAGCCCGGCACCGACGCCGTCGTAGACCAGCGCGGCCACGCGGCTCTGCGGCAGGCCGGACAGCTCCACCAGCGCCTGGTCGAACAGGTCGAGATTGCCCGACAGCAGGGCACGGAGGATCAGTCCGACGGTCAACTGCCCGGCTTCGCGCAAGTGATGCACGAGATCACGCATCTCGTCGCCGCGCGAACGCGAGGCAATGTTGACCGTGGAGCGCGCCATCGCCTCGTCGGCAATGCGCTCGGCACGATCCGGCGACAGCCAGTTGCGTGCAACGACGAAGCGGGTCAGTGTTTCGGAGAGCTTGGCCACCAGTGCGAGGCGCGTCGTGGCTGGCAGGTCGCCAAGGGCCAGCATCGCTTCGCGGATGGCTGCAAGATGGCCGTGACGCTCGACGATACGGTCCCAGGAGAACGGCGCCAGTTCGGCATACGGATTTTCAATGAGTTCGAGCGCCGCAGCCGCAGAGCCGACTTCGGCAATGGCGGCGCAGATCGAGATAGGAAGATTGATGCGGCGCGCGACGGCGCATTGCAGCTCGCTATTCCCGGTGGCGACAATGTCGACCAGATCGGCATCGATCAGCAGCGGCGAATGTTCGAGCACTGGAAGCGACACACAGGGCTGATCCACCGACAGCGCCTGCACGATGGCCGGGGGCGCCGACGGCGCGCGGGCGAAAACCTGCGCCATGGCCTGGCGCACCAGCGGCGACGCGTCATCGAGCAGCATCAGCAGCGCGCCTTCGGCTGCGGCACGGTCGTCGTCTGAAAGATCAGAAAAAATCCAGGCCCGCGCCAAAGAGCGCGTTGCCTCTGCCCGCTCGCTGGCTGGAGCGGTCCGTACCCAACTGATGAACTGCCGAACAATCATGGTTCTGCCAGCCTACGCAACAAGATCAACACCGAAACGCGATGCCACTGTCAGAGAAAATAAACCATGCCACTTAACAAACGGTTCACCATAAGCTTATGGGTTTGTTGAGGTTTTATTAAGGGATCGGACACGCGGGGAAATCTGTGGCTCCCGGTGAATATCACACACTCCGCCCTCATCCTGAGGAGCGCGCCCTTGCGCGCGTCTCGAAGGATGGCCGCTAGCGGCGATGCCTGCCAACAGCTCATGGTTCGAGACGGCGCTGCGCGCCTCCTCACCATGAGGGGACGGAGCTAACTACTAAAAGTCCCGGCGCGATCGCTGAACAGATCGAGCGGCTTGGGCACGCCGACTTCAGGTATCTTCGGCAGCGACGTGGACGTCAGTGACGTGCGGTTGCCCCACAATTCCTGCACGGCCGGCGACACAGGTTGCGCACGATCACCGCCCTGGAACAGCGACCGGAAAATCGGCTGTTCCTGCACGGCCGCCGACGACTGATCGGATGCAAAGCTTGCGACCTGCGCCGTGCTCAAATCCGGGAAGCGCGACAGGAATGTCGCATTGCTGGCAGGCGTCAGTGGCGAGACTGCCTGCGCCGTCACCACACCCGCGGATGCCATCGCCGTCCGTGTCGCCGTGGAATTCGCGGCACTGTCATAGCGCGCCGACAGCACCGAATAGACCTGCGACACGCTGCGCGCGCTGCCGCTCTGATCGTAGAAGATCGACCGGTTCGCTGCGGCGGCATTCGGAAACAGTGCAGCGCCCGATGCGCTCGGATTGTTCGCCGCATTGTTGATCAGCTTGGAGGCGCCACTGACGCCCATGAAATGCGCCATGTAGAGTTCGGCATCGCTCGGACGACGCCCGATCTCACCGGTGAGCTTGAAACTGTTGGACTGCGTCAGTACGCCAGCCATCGCTGAACTCGCGACGGGATCGTCACGCAGTTTCAGTATCTCGGCCTTCGCAGCCGGATCGCTCACCGAATAACTTCCCGACGGCGACTTGGTGATGGCGTCGGCATATTTACCGTAGCCGAGCTGCGTGCCGGCTTCCTTCACGGTGCCGAGCCAGGTCTGCTCGATGAACTGGAACAGGCCCTTGGCCGAGGACGTCGACGCCGTGGCTGAGGGATTGAAATTGGATTCCATCTTGGCGGTGGCGAGCAGATATTCGAAGCTCGTGCCCGTGGTGCCGGCAGCATTCTTGATCGCGCCGGTCACCTGACTGCGCGTTGACGAGAGTGCTGATGCGAGGTTGGTCGCGTCGACCGCCATAGTGTGGTGCCCCGCTGCCGCGACATGACTACCGGGAATCGTGCCCTGTCAGCCCTGCGGAAGCCGCGGACACAGTGGGACATTCATGGTTAACGAAACGCTAAGGCGGTTTTGGCGCCCAACACCTCCATCCGTGGTTGCATATTTCACAGAGCATTAACGCGAGGGTGTTTCCGTATGTGTCTGATGGAGATTCGCTCCGTCGGCAGCGGAAATGGAGCTCACGATGGTTGCGGTCGCAAACGCGAATTCGACGTCGACCCAACCGCGGGACAAAGCGGCCCCCGCCGCCGTTGCGCCCGCCAAGCCATCCGTCTCATCCGACAAGCCTGCATCTGCGCCGACAGCCCCTGCCGCCTTCGTATCGCTGTCAGACCGCGCCAAGGCGATTATCGAAAAGGCCAAGGCCGATCAGGCTGCGACCGAAGGGCTCACCGATACATTCGACGAAATGCTGACAAAGCGGACCGACGCCCTGGCCGACCGCCTCTCCAAGGCGTTCGAGAAAATGAACATCCCGCCGGAATATGCGACCCACATGAAGGTCGACAAATTCGGCAACGTGACTGCCGAAGGCCCCTGGAAAGCCAAGATCGAGAAGATGTTCAGCGACGATCCGGCGCTTGCCAAGGAGATGAAGGAAGTCTCGGGCCTGAATGCCCTGAAGGCGGCGCAAGCTTCGCTCGATCTCTACAACGAGCAGAAAAAATCGACCAATAGCGAAGCGAAACAGGCGGAAGCCTGGAAGAACTACAATATCCGTTCGATGAACATCCAGACCCTGTCTGGCGTCATGACCATGAAGGACGGCCAGCTCCGGTCGGCGGCCGTCGATTACATGGACATGATCGCCGATCCGACCGGCATCAGCGCCGCCACGTCCCGGCAGGATTTCGCCAGCCGGCTGGCGTAACCCAAGATCGGAGCCAGTTCAGCTTCCGTAGACCGACGCCGGATCGAACACCTTGTCCGCATCGATGAACGACACCTTCGCTGCCCCACCCCCACCCTCGCCCTTGGTGATCGCGCGGTAGAAGCATGAGCGACGGCCGGTGTGGCAGGCGGCTCCGCCGATCTGCTCGACCTTGATCCAGATCGCATCCTGGTCGCAATCCATCCGCATCTCGACCACGCGCTGGGTCTTGCCCGAGCTCTCGCCCTTGCGCCATAGCGCCTTGCGCGAACGGCTGTAATACCAGGCATCGCCGGTTTCGATAGTGTTGCGCAGCGCCTCTTCATTCATATGCGCCACCATCAACACGTCGCCATTCGCCACGTCGGTCGTCACGACGGTAACGAGACCGGCAGCGTCGAATTTCGGCGTGAGCACGAGGCCTTCTTCGAGATCGTGGCTGTGCGCGTGCGATGTGTTGGACACGGAAAATCTCTCGCTGTGGTCGTCAAACGAAAATCGGGCGCATGATGCGCCCGACACTCTAGCAGCAAATCACGGTCGTCGCGCGATCAGCGCGACGTGGGTTTAGCGCGACATGGACTGGATCATCGACATGAACCGCGCCTGCTCGGCAGGATTGTCGCGGAAATTGCCGGTGAAACGCGTGGTGAAAGTGCGTGAGCCTTCCTTGCGGATACCGCGGGCCGACATGCAGGTGTGCTCGGCCTCGACCATCACCGCAACACCGCGCGGCTTCAGCACTTCATCGACCGCGGCAGCAAGCTGCGCGGTCAGATGCTCCTGGGTCTGCAGCCGATGGCCGAAGATATCCACGAGACGCGCCAGCTTGGAGAGACCGACGACACGCTCCACCGGCGTATAGGCAATATGCGCCTTGCCGTAGAACGGCATCATGTGATGCTCGCAATGGGAGACGAAGGCCATGTCGCGGATCAGCACGAAATCATCATAGCCCGCGGTCTCGCCGAAGGTCCGATTCAGAACCTCGGCCGGGCACTGATGATAGCCCTGGAACAGCTCGTCATAGGCCTCGACCACCCGCCGCGGGGTGTCCATGAGGCCTTCGCGCTGCGGATTCTCGCCGATATAGGCGAGCAACGTCTGCACGGCCTGCTCTGCCTCGGCGCGCGAGGGCCGCAGCTGGTCGGGATTTACCGCCGCAGCCAGAAATTCGGCGGGATCGAGCTCCGCCGGCCGGAATTCCTGCACTTTGCTCTCGGCAGATCTGACTTCAGAAGATTTGCCATCCGGGGATTTGCCGCGAAGCGGCTTGATCACAGCGTCCATCTTTACTCCGTTCGACCGGCCCCACGGGAGGCCGGAGTGTCACCGGGCAGACGGGGCGGCAAGGCCGCCGGACGCCTGAGTCCGTCAATAAAACATCGTCTTGCGACAATAACACCGAGGCCGCCGAACTGAATTCTCAAATTCCGGCGATCTGGAGAACGCCCGGCGCTCTGTTCGCCGGGCTCCGCCCTATATAGTGGACCATTACGACTGTTGCCAGCCATCAGGCTACCCACTCATCACATTTAAATCGTTGGTCTTTTTCCTATTATTCCCAGCACGCCATTCAAGGGCAATGCGGGCGGTTCCCATGTGAGCCTAGGGTGATGACCCGATACTTCAGAACGGCACGGAGGAACAATCTTGGCAGCGCGCATCGCGTCAAACAGCTCCCCGCGCGACTCTTTTGGAGGACGGAGGGAGGTGCGAGAAACAGCGCGAACGATCCGTAACCCAGGCATTGGTTGGAGGAAAAGGCGATGGCGGCATCCTGCAAGTATGAAATCAGCATTCTGAAACACGACGAGCAAGAAATCGTTCTTGCTACTCATCATCCCGCCATCGGCGAATTAACGCGCGACAAGCTGGAGAGCCTTCGTTCGAGGCTACGGGATTTTCATGGCAAGGAGCACACCCTAGCGCGGCATCGACAGCGCGAAGCAAGAGGAAAAGCCGAGCCGAGGGGCAGCAGCTTTTCGGGAACAGCCGAGCATGCAACTCAGCGCAAGCAAGTCTTCGTCGCTGCTATAAAACGCGTTAGCAAGGAGCTGAAGCGCCTGCAGAACTTCGAAGCAAAAAAGGAACTCGGAGAGGCCGCCAGGCGCGCATTGGCCCTGCGACGGGCACAGCAATTCTCTCGACCTCAAAATGATCTTCGCCCTGGTGAAGGAATGCGCTCCATCCCGAGCCGGCGCCGGAATATCAAGATTCCGCCTTCACGGATTGGGAGGGTGTCGCAGGCGAACAAGCGCGCGCAGGCTCGGCGCGACGTCAGCCGCGGAAGCGATTAAGCGGCGCGGAGGATCCGAGATTCTTTCTGTCTGTCCCAAGGATGAGCGCCGGCTGATCGGAGGCATCGAGCCTTTGGATCTGTTGCCCTCACGGATCGCATGTGACCCGATCGGCGCGCCTTCCTTCTGAAGATGTTGGGCGGTCGCTAAAGTGTCCCTACATGAGGGGGACGGCTGCGACGTGCAAAATCCGTGCGCCGCCAAAAACATAACTGCTCACAGACCATTGAAACTGCTGATCTTTTATTTCATGGAATGGACGCTATATAGAGTCCAGTTCCTCGCGCGCCAAGGACGTGATCCCGGTGACCGATGGCACAGTTAAGGTCCGAACCAGATGCTGAACGACATCTATAACAAGCGCATCATCGAGCTCGCCGGTAACATTCCCCGGCTGGGCCGCCTCCCTGCCCCCGATGCGTCAGCCACCGCCCATTCCAAGCTTTGCGGATCGACCGTCAAGATCGACCTCACGATGGATGCCGATGTGGTCACCGACTTCGCCCATGACGTGAAGGCCTGCGCCCTCGGCCAGGCCTCGTCGTCGATTATGGCGCGTCATGTGGTGGGCTCGACCGCCGGAGAATTGCGTGCGCTGCGCGAGACCGTGCGCAAGATGCTGAAGGAAAACGGCGCACCGCCATTGGACGGAAAGTGGGCAGATATCGCCCTGCTCGAACCGGTGCGTGACTACAAGGCGCGCCACGCCTCGACGCTTCTCACATTCGATGCGGTCGTGGACGCCATCGGGCAGATTGAAGCCAAGTCAAACACCGGAGCTAGCCAGCCGACGCCGGCATAACGCCAGCGCGGCTATTTCCCTGACGGTGCCGATGCGACGCCGCCAGTCGGCACCGAGGCCTCGGCCGTCTTGGTCGACTTCGTCGAAGACACGACCGGCGCCGAAGCGACCGGGGTGTTTTCATTCTCCGGCCCGCTCACGAAACGATCCTGTACCGACTTCGGCACCAGTGATGCGACCGGCGCCTCCTGCTCGCGAGGCTCGGGCAACACATCACCGACACTATGGCTGGTGACCAGATTGGTCAGCTTCAATTCGGCTTCCGTAAGCCGATGCAGATCGTCCCACGGCGGCACGCTGAGCGACAATGACAAGAGATCGCCCGTGCCTCCCATCTCGAAGGTGTATTTGGCGAGACGGCCGATATCCCGCTCGACGATCATCAGATCATTTGCCGTATAGCTCGCAGCCTTCGGGTCGTCGGCGCGGTCGCCCATCCAGATCTGATGGACGCGCACAAGGGATTCCTCGGCCACATAGCGGGTCTTGCCCGCCAGCAGCAGGAACACGCACATGGATTCGCAATAGGCCTGCGGCACGACCGCCGGCTTCATGACGCCCGAGGATGATTGCAGGTCGACCGTGATACCGACTGTGGTGCGCAGACCAAGCTTGCGCCAGCGCCGGCCCATGGTGATGGCGTCATTGACCGAGCCGCCGCTGGAATCCAGCACCACTGTCGCGTCAGTCAGATCGCGGCCTTTGGAAAACTCGTCGAAATCCCTAACGGTGTCGCCGGTGACAATCCCCACCGCGCCGATCCAGCCACGGCAATTCGGCTCGCAGGCGACCCAGGTGAAGCGCATCGGGAGTTTGCGTTCTTCGAGAACGGCTGCAGCTTGGGCAGAAGACGCGACCGAAGCCAGCAGGCCGGCCGCGAGTCCGGGAAGAACGATGCAAAAGGCCGCGGCGCGAAACAGCGCCGAACTACCTGATCGAAGCGACCTCATACGTCCCAAGTCGGTTCCTTCCCCGCACTCTCATGAGCAATGGCAACGGCCCCAAACAACGCTCATGATTCTGTCACACGGGCGTTAAGTGAAAACCTAACGAGCTTCGCCGCAGCGTCCAGTTACTTTTGCTGCACTGCATGCAATAAATTGGCAGGTGTGTCTCCAATGCATAAGTAGATGGGTTCCATGCAAAGGAACCGGGCAAAACCCGGCTGATCTGATAGCAATCCGACCATGAAACATTCATCCATGTGCCCGAACTGCGTCGGTACTATTCAACGGCTGCCGCGCAATGCCGGTCGCGGCATGATCTGGATATACCGCCACACGCTGTCTCCGCTGGTCGGATACAATTGCCGTCATCTCCCGACCTGCTCGGTCTATGGCGACGAAGCGATCGAGCGCTACGGATTGTGGGCCGGCGGCTGGATGACACTGGCCCGGCTGCTCCGCTGCCAGCCATGGGGCACGTCGGGTATCGATAACGTGCCGGCCAAGCTGTCGCCCGATGCCCGTTGGTACACACCGTGGCGCTACGCGCGCTGGCGCGGTGTCAATGACGGCGCAAACTAGAAGCTTACGCAGACATTGCCGACCTTCGTGAGCACCGACTGCTGACTGAACTGCCGCTTATAGCTGTCCGCGATGGCAACGAGATCGGCACGTTTCTGAGCGTCGTCGGCGAAAGTGATCAGAACGACCTTTGCCCTTTCGCGGACATCAACTTGACGCACGCCATCGCGCCACTGCCCGTCTCCATCGATGACGGTGAGACCATCGGGAAAGCGGGGCGTGATTTCCCTTGCGACGAAATTTGCAAATGCAGATTCGCTGATACCAGGCCGATCGCCAATGTTGCGGCCGAAGATCATCTCCGCAGACACCATGATGCGCGACGGCGGCAGACAGGCTTGCGGCGGCAGCCATGCACAGCCGCTCATCAGCACGCTGACTGTTAATGTAGCAATGCATGCGGAGAACAATTGGCGGATATGTCGCGGCACACCGAACCTCAAATTATCAAAGCTATTTTTACAAAATGCCTACTGGTGGGATTGTTGAATAACATTTGATACCATAGGGTGCCGCCACTTCATCTCGCCAAATTCATCTTCACTTAACATCACTGCCCGGGGCACTCAGGTGGAAGACGGCCTATACGAAGTACATTTTCATACTATTCATGGCACCGGGACCGGCGTCGTCTATGCAATCGGCGGAAAGCTGCGCGGCGGCAACTCCGCTTTCGCCTTCATGGGCAACTATCAAAACAGAGGCGAGACCATCTCTGTCAAGGTGTCATCGAAACGCTACAACCCGGATCAGAGCTTCAAGTCGGTGTTCGGCTTTGAAGGTGTCACACTGGCTTTGACCGGTCGCGTCAATGGCGACCTGCTCGATTTCGAAGGCAGTGCGCTGCAATTGCCCGGCGTGCCGTTCAAGGCGCAACTGACCCGCATCTGCGACTAAGCGACACGTCCCGACATTTTACGGCTGAACGCGATGGCCACCAGTGCCGTCGTCAGGAAACTCATGGCGACAAACCCCGACGCGTGGAAGTATCCGCCGGCGAACAACGCGCCACCGATGCCCGATCCAATCGCCTGGCCGACATAGAGCATCGATGTATTGAGCGAGACCGACGCCGCTCCGGCCGACGGTGCCGCCATGATCAAGCGGACCTGCTGCATCGACGTGATGGCGCCGAAGCCGAGCCCCCAGATCGCGACGCCGAGCGCCATCACGGGCAGATGGCCTGCGCCGAGTGTCCAGACCGTCATGCCGGCCAACACCAGCGATGTCGATAGAATGGAGGTTCTCAGCGGCCCCCAGCTATCGACGATCCGCGTCGCCGTCATGATGCCGAGAAAACCACAGACGCCGTAGATCGCGAAGACGGATGCCGCCGCATCGTGCCCTGCGCCCGCGAGACGTTCGAGCAGCGGCGCCATGAAGGTGAAGATCGAGAACTGCCCGGCGATCTGCAGCATGGTGATCGACAGCAACAACAGCACGAGCCGGTTGCGCGCCAGCGACGACCATGTGCTGAGATCGACAGTGGCGCCGAACAGCCCGCGCGGAATCCGCCACACCAGCAACACGAGACTGATGCAACTCATTACGCCGACGCAGCCATAGACCTCGCGCCAACCGAAGCGGCTGGCGATGAACGTCACCAGCGGCAGACCGACCGCAGCCGCCAGCGTCCAGCCGAGAAACACATAGGCAACGCTGCTGCCACGCTTCTCCGGGGGCACCAGCATCCCGACCGCACCCGCGGCCTGCGGTGTGTAGGGCGCGGCAGCGACGCACATCACCAGGCGGATCGTCAGCAGTACGGCAAAATTCGGTGCGAAGGCCGATGCGAGATTGGCCGCCGCGACCACTGCGATGATACACAGCAACAGATGCCGCCGCTCGATCCGGCTGGTCAGCCACGACATCAGGGGCGAGCAGATGCACAGCATCACTGCGCCGAAGGTGATCAAAAGCCCCGCCTCGCGGATCGTGACACCCAGCCCCGCCGACAACTCGCCAAGCATCGCCGTCGGCCCTATCAGGCCAATGCCGGTGACGAAATTGCCGATCATGAGTGCGGTGGGGGCGTAAGGGCGGGAGACTGTCAAGATATCGCATCTTATGGATGCAACTGCATGCAAGTCAAACCTGCAAGCCAAGCGTGCAAATCAGGTCAGCCAGACTGGTGTTGCAACGCCCGAATCGGCTGCTATACCGCTCGTCCGCTTACCTGCGCCCGTGTGC
The DNA here is from genome assembly GCF_056401215.1 of Tardiphaga sp. P4_G1. NCBI lineage: Bacteria > Pseudomonadati > Pseudomonadota > Alphaproteobacteria > Hyphomicrobiales > Nitrobacteraceae > Tardiphaga > Tardiphaga sp. P4_G1. The sequence goes on along the minus strand of NZ_JBFUJU010000019.1, from coordinate 17,699 downwards.
AGGAGTGAGCCACAGGAGAGAAGACATGACAGAGAATGAAGGCTCGGGATTCAAGTTCGGCCTCGCCAACCTCACCCCCGCCGAAACCAACAATATCACCGTTACATTCCCTGACGGCGCCAAGCGCGAATTTGCGAAGGGCACGACCGGTTTCGAGATCGCCAAGGGCATCTCGCCGTCGCTGGCCAAGCGCACCGTCGCCATGGCGCTGGACGGCACCGTCTCGGATCTCTCCGATCCGATCGACGCCGACGCCAAGATCGATTTCATCAACCGCGACGACCCCCGCGCGCTGGAGCTGATCCGGCATGACGCGGCGCATGTGCTGGCCGAAGCCGTGCAGACGCTGTGGCCGGGCACCCAGGTGACCATCGGTCCGGTGATCGAGAACGGTTTCTACTACGACTTCTTCCGCAACGAGCCATTCACGCCCGAGGACTTCGGCGCGATCGAGAAGAAAATGCGCGAGATCATCGCGCGCGACAAACCGTTCACCAAGGACGTCTGGGATCGCGAGAAGACCAAACAGGTCTTCCGCGACAAGGGCGAAGCCTTCAAGGTCGAGCTGGTCGACGCCATTCCCGGCAACGAGCCGATCAAGATCTACTACCAGGGCGACTGGTTCGACCTCTGCCGCGGCCCGCATATGACGTCGGTCGGCAAGGTCGGCAACGCCTTCAAACTGATGAAGGTGGCCGGCGCCTATTGGCGCGGCGACAGCAACAATCCGATGCTGACGCGAATCTACGGCACGGCCTTCGCCAAACAGGAAGACCTCGACGCGTATCTGAAACAGATCGAGGAAGCCGAGAAGCGCGACCACCGTAAATTGGGTCGCGAACTCGACCTCTTCCACTTCCAGGAAGAAGGCCCGGGCGTCGTGTTCTGGCACCCCAAGGGCTGGACCATCTTCCAGGCGCTGATCGCCTATATGCGGCGTCGCCTCAATGGCGACTACAGCGAAGTCAATGCGCCGCAGATCCTCGACAAGGTCCTGTGGGAGACTTCGGGCCACTGGGAATGGTACCGCGAGAACATGTTCGCAGCGCAATCCGCTGGCGACGAGGCCGAGGACAAGCGCTGGTTCGCATTGAAGCCGATGAACTGCCCCGGCCACGTGCAGATCTTCAAGCATGGCCTCAAGAGCTATCGCGACCTGCCGCTGCGCCTTGCCGAGTTTGGCGTGGTGCATCGCTATGAGCCATCGGGCGCCATGCACGGCTTGATGCGCGTGCGCGGCTTCACCCAGGACGATGCCCATGTGTTCTGCACCGAGCAGCAGCTCGCCGAGGAATGCCTCAAGATCAACGATCTGATCCTGTCGACCTATTCCGACTTCGGCTTCGGCGACATCGTGGTCAAGCTGTCGACGCGGCCGGAGAAGCGCGTCGGCACCGACGAGATGTGGGATCACGCCGAGCGCGTGATGGCCACCGTGCTGTCGGTGATCGAGAGTCAGTCCGGCGGTCGCATCAAGACCGAGATCTCGCCTGGCGAGGGCGCGTTCTACGGACCGAAGTTCGAATACGTGCTGCGCGACGCCATCGGCCGCGACTGGCAGTGCGGCACCACGCAGGTCGACTTCAACCTGCCGGAACGTTTCGGTGCGTTCTATATTGACGCCGACGGCTCGAAGAAGGCACCGGTCATGGTGCATCGCGCGATCTGCGGTTCGATGGAGCGCTTCATCGGTATCCTGATCGAGCACTTCGCCGGCAACTTCCCGCTCTGGCTGTCGCCGGTGCAGGTGGTGGTCACCACGATCACCTCGGAAGGCGATGAATACGCCAAGGTCGTCGCCGCGGCCGCGCGCAAGGCTGGCCTCCGCGTCGAGATCGATCTGCGCAACGAAAAGATCAACTACAAGGTCCGCGAACACTCGCTGGCCAAGATCCCTGCCCTGCTCGTGGTCGGCAAGAAGGAAGCCGAAACCGGCCAGGTCTCGGTGCGCCGCCTCGGCAGCGACGGCCAGAAGGTCAGTTCGCTCGAGGAAGCCCTCGCCGCACTGGTCGATGAGGCGACACCGCCCGACGTGAAGCGCGCACTGGCAGAGGGCTGAGCCGATGAGCGACAATGAAGAGATCGAGATCGAAGCCTATCCGCTTCGGTCCTATCAGCTGATCGCCGATCCCAACCGGCCGGACGTGGTCGCGCTGGCATTCGAGACGGAGCGTGGCCATAGCCTCTATCTGGCCTCGCGGGCCGTGCTGGAGGATCTGGGCCGTGATCTGCTGGACCGTGCCTCCAAGATGCCGGAGCACAAAACGGTCAGCTGAGCGGATGCGCGCGATCACAATCCGTCTAAATAAACAGGGCCCGCCTCGTGGCGGGCCTTTTCGCGTGGTAAGCGGTCATTCAATTCCTGCGAATTCTGTGCATCCTCATCTGTGAGAACTGCCCGTGCCCGACATCATCGACTTCCTGAAGACCCGCCGCTCCGTCAAGCCGCGCGAAATGACCGGCTCCGGCCCCTCATCCGCCGAACTCGAAACCATCCTGACCATTGGGGCACGGGTGCCGGACCACGGCAAGCTGGCGCCATGGCGCTTCATCATTTTCGAGGGTGACGCCCGCAAACGCGCGGGCAACGTCATCGCCACCGTGTTCGCACGGAAGAATCCCGATGCACCGGTCGAGGAGATCGAGGCGCAGAAACACAAGCTGACGGAAGCGCCGCTGGTGATCGGCGTGGTGAGCATCATCAAGCCGCATCCGAAGATTCCGCCATGGGAGCAGGAACTGTCCGCAGGTGCGAGCTGCTTGAATATTGTGTCGGCCGCTACAGCCATGGGTTATGGCGCCAACTGGCTGACCGGCTGGATGGTCTATGACCGTGACGTGCTCGAAGGCCTCGGCCTCGCCGCCAATGAAAGACTGGCCGGCTTCATCCATGTCGGCGGCAAGCCCGACAAGGTGATCGAGGACCGACCGCGGCCAGAACTCAAGGACCTCGTGACCCGGTTCTAAGGTCTAGCTAGGCAGCCTGGGACGCCTGGCTGCCAAACCGGCGCAGCAGGTTCTCGATTTCCGACGCCGGCTTGGCAGGGCTGAACAGAAAACCCTGCACCTCGTTGCAGCCTTCCGCGCGCAGCCAGTCCAGCTGATCGATCGTTTCGACGCCCTCAGCCGTCGTGGTGATGTTCATGCTGCGACCGAGCCCCGAGATCGCGCGCACGATAGCAACGCAATCCGGCCGTTCGATCAGATCCTTCACGAAAGACCGGTCGATCTTGATCTTGTCGAACGGAAAACTCCGCAGATAGCTCAGGCTGGAATAGCCGGTGCCGAAATCATCCATCGAGATGCGGACGCCCAGCGCACGCAACTGATGCAGGATAGCCAGGTTGGCCTCGGTTTCCGCAAGAAAGACCGACTCGGTAATTTCCAGCTCTAGGCGATGCGGTGACAGTCCGGAATAGGCCAGCGCAGCGACCACGACCTGCACCAGGTTGCGGCTGCGGAACTGCACTGGCGAGAGATTGACCGCGACCTTGATATCGTCCGGCCACTTGGCAGCTTCGGCGCAGGCCTTGCGCAGCACCCACTCGCCGAGCGTGACGATGAGGCCGATATCCTCGGCGACCGGGATGAAATCGGCCGGTGAGATCATGCCCTTGTCGGGATGTTTCCAGCGCAACAGCGCCTCGAATCCGGTGATGCGATCGGCGGCCAGATCGACCAGCGGCTGGTAATGCAATTCAAAGTCACCGTCAGCGAAAGCGCTGCGCAGATCGAGCTCCATGTCGCGGCGCTTCTGCGCCTGACGATCCATCTCGCGCTCGAAGAAGCGATGCACGCCGCCGCCTTCGGACTTGGCCCGGTACAATGCCATGTCGGCATTGCGCATCAGCTCTTCGCTGGTATCGCCATCGCCCGGTGACATGGCGATACCGATGCTGGCGCCGATCACGACCTCGACGCCGTTCATGTCATAGGGCGCGCTGATGATCTCGATCAGCCGCGCGGCAAAATCGTTGGCTTCGTTCGGCGTGATATCGGCTGCCAGCACCACGGCAAATTCGTCGCCGCCGAGCCGGGCTGCGAGATTGTTGCCACGGACCTCGGCGCGCATTCGCGCGGCGACCATCTTCAACAGCCGATCGCCCATCGGATGACCGAATGAGTCATTCACGTTCTTGAACAGGTCGAGATCGATGCACAGCACCGCGACATGCTTGCTCGGATCGTCGTGATCGAGCGCCTGGGCCAGACGCTCCTGATAAAAAACACGATTCGGCAAATCCGTCAGCGCATCGTGATGCGCCATATGCGCCACACGCGCCTCGGCCTTGCGACGCTCGGTAATGTCGACGACAGCCACGAGGAAGCCGTCGCGGCCTTCGAACATCACGCGGCGGCCATAGGTCAGCACCTCGATCTCGCTTCCGTCGGCCTTCAGGTGGCGCCAGTTGCGATCCGACTGATAGATATCTCCGAGCTGCATCAGCGCACGCGTGTGGAGCTCCCATTCATCGCGCGGCCAGATTTCCTTGAGTTGCATGCGCAGGAAAGTGGCGCGATCGTATCCGTAATGCGCGACAGCCGCGTCATTGACGCTGAGAAAATCCATCGTCTCGGCATCGAACACCCACATTGGCATCGGATTGCTGTCGAACAGCAGCCGGAACGAGGCCTCGCGGCGCTTAATGTCGGTGACGTCAGACACAGTCAGCGACACCAAGTCGCCAAAAGCGGTGGCGCTGAGTCGAAGATTGCGATCATCGCTGTCGATTTCAAGCTGACCGCTCTGGCCATTGGCGATCATGGACAGCAGCCATTTCGTCACGCTCGGCAGCGACAATGCGTGGCCGCCTGCACTCAGCTTGCGCCACTGAAGGTCGGCGGGTGATACTTTCAGCAGGCGCGAAGCGCCCTGATTATGATGCACGATCTGGAAGTCAAAAGCCTGGCTTGCAGAATCCCGGATTGCCGCAAGCGACACGATGCCTTCGTCCGTCGACGAGAAGATCGCATCGACAAGATTGTAACGGGTGCCCTGCTCGTTGACATAGACGCCGACCAACCGGCCACCCCAGCGTGACGCTGTCGGCAGCGCCAGAATGTCATAGGTGTGGACGAGACCGTCACGCACGCAATGCGCCACCATCAGATGCGGCCTGTTGGCCTGCAACGCGCAGTTTGCGGCTTCCGTTAGCGCACGCACGCAATCAGGTGCCAGCACGTCGAGCGGAATGCCCCAGCGATCGTCACCCAACCACTGTTGCACATAGCGGCCGCTGCGTGACACTTCGAGCGTCTCACCTTCGACCTTCAGCAGGACGATGTGATCGGCCATCCGCCCAAGACTGCCGAGCATCACTTCTTCATAGCCGGGCAGAATCTGGCCGGGACGGACGGCCGCCCGCCATTTGCGTTGCAAGGCGGGAATGTCGTCGAACAACTTGACGTCCGGGCTTCCGGATAACTGTCTGGCCGCGATCACGACATCCCCTTCGGAACACTTGTAGCGATACTTGCTATTCGGACTATGGGGATTAACGTCATGTAAACGTTCCGCGGCCGCGGACGGCAACGACCTGTTATAACGCGACAAACTGGCACGATGGTTAGTTGGCGATTCAGGACCATGACACGCGCATGACAATTCATTCGCGTTTGAAGCGTGTTGTCTGCAACGAGATCTTTGTTCTGGAAGATTGTTGAGTAGCTTGCGAGCAGCGGTTAGCGCGCGACGACTTCGATCTCGCCGTCGACACCGTTCACGACGTTGAAGGGGCGCTCGAACACCTTGCCTTCGTTCTTGGCGATGGCGCGGTACTCGCCTTCCGCCAGTGTGACGCGCGGGAAGGCGCCGATCGATTCCTTGATGACGTCGCCGGCCGGCGTGATCACCGACCATGCGGTGTTGGCCAGGGCCTCGCCGCCCTTGTCGCTCACCAGCTTCATGGTGATGACTGCCGCACGATGCGTGATGGTCACGTCGGTGAGCTTGCTCGCCTGCACGCGGATGTCGGAGCGCACCACCGAATTGGCGTCGCCGTAATTCGAGATGATGTAGTAGGTGCCTTCCTGCAGCAGCACGACATCGCCGGCGGGAACGCTCGGCAGCAGCGGCGTGCGCTCGCCGCCTTCGAACTGGCTGCCCTTGTAGATCGAGAACGAGATCTGGTTCTGCGGAATCTTCGTGGTGCCGACGCGGCCCTCGATCCGCAATCCGCCTGCGGGCAGCACGAACGCTTCACGATCGGTCTCGGACTTGATGGTCACCGGACGAACGGCGCTCACAAGGCCCAGCGCCACATGGACCACATAGCTGCCCGGCGGCAGCACGATGTTAGGCGTGGCGCCGCGATCCTCGCGGATCAACTTGAAGGCACCAGTCTCGTCCGGCCTGTCGGAATAAACCCGCCAGACCAGACCGCTATTGATGACCGGCATATCCTTGCCATAGCGCGCCGTCAGCGCCAGCACGCCCTGTGCGGGGCCCGTTGGAGCAGCCTGGACCGGCGACGGCACAGGCGGGGCGACATTGGCAACCGGCGGCTGCGTCAGCGGCGCCGGCAACAAGGGGGTGGAAGCAGGACCGGACGGCGGCGCGAGGCTGATGGCCGGCCCCGATGGGACATCCGGGATCGAGCCCGGCGGAACCGGTGCCGGGCGGTCCGAAAAGAACTGTGCGGACGCTATCCGGGGCAAGGCAACAGCCTGCAGCAGAGCGAGGGCCAGCACCATGGCCAGCCGTCCGCTCCGGCCGGATGTTCGCAAATCATGGCCCCGTGCAGTCATGGTCATGCTTTTCACCCAAAACGCGACAAATTCAAGCCTTGACGCGGCTGTCTCGCGCCAGACCCACAATCGCGTGAGACCCCCAGGAACCGGTGCGCCGTGCGGTAACGGGTCGCTCTGCAGTCACATTTGGTGCCTAAACCTCGCAAACGCGACATAAATCATGAATTAGCTACCGTCTGGAATGATGGCGCAGCTGCATTTAATATCGGCGGCGTCGAGGAGCTTAGTGTGCTGGAGATTTTGATGGGGCGCGGCCAGAATGGCGCGAACGGTCGCGACAAGCCTGGTTTGGGAAGCGTTCGACGTCCGATCATCGGTCTGGCGCTCGGCGGCGGTGCGGCGCGCGGTTTCGCCCATATAGGCATCCTCCGCACTTTGCTCGCCCATGGCATCGTCCCGAACGTCGTGGTGGGCACCTCGATCGGCGCCGTAGTTGGCGGATCCTACGCCGCCGGCCACCTCGATACGCTCGAGGAATGGGCGCGCAGTCTGCAGCCCCGCAATATTCTCAGCTATCTCGACATTCGCCTGAACGGCTCAGGCCTGATCGGCGGCAACAAGCTGGCCGCACAGCTCGAAGCGTCGCTGGGCCATACACTGATCGAAGATCTCCCGCTGAAATTCGCCAGCGTCGCCACTGAAGTTCGCACCGGTCATGAAATCTGGCTGACTCATGGTCGCCTGGTCGATGCAATGCGCGCGTCCTATGCGCTGCCGGGCATCTTCTCTCCGGTTCTGGTCGGCGATCGCTGGCTGGTCGACGGCGCGCTGGTCAATCCGGTGCCGGTGTCGGCGGCGCGCGCGCTGGGCGCTGAGATCGTTATCGCAGCCAATCTCAGCAATGACGTGTTTGGCCATTCGACCACGATTTTCGACCATGGCACGGGACCGGAAATGGCCGAGCCCATCATCGAAGTCGAAGAGCCCAAGCGCGGTTTCAGCAAGTTCTTCTCGGCCGAGCGCACCATGAAACGCGAATTCTTCGGTGGCGGCGGACGACCGGGTATCTCTACCGTAATGGTCGATGCCTTCAACATCATGCAGGATCGCATCACCCGCGCGCGCCTTGCCGGCGATCCGCCGGATCTCCTGATCGCACCGCGCGTTGGCCGCATCGGCTGGTTCGATTTCCACCGCGCCGAAGAAATGATCACGCTCGGCGCGCGTGCCGCAGAACGCGCTGTCGAGTCCATTCAAGAAGCGATCGAAATCCTCGCCCCTGAAGTGGCAAACTCGCCTGCGCCCGTCGTTGCGCAGAAGCCGACCACTTCGCAGAGTTGAGCGCGGCGGGCTCAGGCCGTCGCAATATATTCGCGCAGCGCTTCCTGTTCGCGCTCGAATTCGCGCAAGCGAAATTTAACGACGTCACCGATCGAGATCAGACCAACGACCTTCTCGTCCTCGATAACGGGCAGATGCCTGAATTTTCCGGTCGTCATCTTTTCCATGATTGCACCGACCGTATCGGCCGGTTTGCAGCCAATGACCTTGCGCGTCATTACGGCGCTCACGTCTTCATCCAGCGCCGAGGCGCCGCGTTCTCCGATCACCCGCACGATATCACGCTCAGACAGGATACCATCGATGTGGTGATGGCTCATCACCAGCACGGCACCTATTCTTCGCTGTGACAGCATCTGCACCACCGACGAGACCTTATCGTTCGGCGAGACGCTGATGATCTGGTGGCCTTTGGAATCGAGAATTGCACGTACCGTCATTGTCGCCTCCTAAGTCGACCATGCCCTTTGTCGGGCGCGGTCTTTCATTCTAGGGTCGTCAGACAGATGCAGTGTAACAGCGCAGTTCAACAGTCGTTCAGATGTGGTGATCGCACTGAAACACCGTTCGCGCCGGGAACGGGATCGACCTCAAGGGCCGAACCTGCCAACGTGAGTCACCTGTCGAATACATAAGATGGATCAAATGCGTCGGCCTCGCAAGAAGCCGGTACGCGCTTAATGCAGGTCGGAGATGTCCGGAGACGATGTTTGCGAACCCGTGCGTTGCAACCTCGGAATAGGATCGAACAGCGAGAACAGCAGCAGCCCGGCGAAGAAGCCGCCGATATGCGCCTGCCACGCAACGCTCGCCCCTTCCGCGCCGATCGCAATCGAGCCGACACCGAAGATGATATTGACGCCGAACCAGACCGCCAGAAATCCGATCACGCGCGGATCGCGCAACGAACGCAACAAAGGAAGCGCCGGCACACGTGCCGCTTCATCGGCATCGCCGCGGTTGAACGACAGGAAGCTGCCGCGCACGAAGGCAAAACGGATGGCCGCGGCCATGGCGCCGGAGACCGAAGCCGAGGCGCCGATCATCGGGGCGAGTGCGTGTTCATGGGTAACCAGATGCGCGGCGGCGCCAGCCACAGCCGTCACCGCCATGAAGATGAAGAAGCGGACCGCGCCGAAGCGCCGCGCCAGCGCGCTGCCGAACGGCAGCAGCCACAACACGTTAAAACCGATATGGCTAAGATTGGCGTGCAACAGGGAATAAGTGACGAAACTCCAGACCTTGGCGCCGTTGCCGCCGGGAAACGGCATCGACAGTAGCGTCTGGTCGTAGCGCTTCGGAATGAAACCGAAGACCTCAATGGTCCAGTATTCCAGATCCACCGGCAGCAACATGCGGATAATGTGGATCACGGCGAGCAACCCGACATAAGCCGTCAGGGCGCCCGGCAGGGTCAGGATCGGTTCGCGCGGGGGAGCGGGGGAATCCAAGGTGTCCAAGGGGATAACGGCCTGTCAGCGGCTCTGGCGAGCGATGCTCCAGATAGTCGGCTTTGCCGGTACCACGCAAGCTCGGGATCGCCGCGGGGCAGCAAACCCACCCGAAAAGAAAAGGGAGAGCCTCTGAGAAAGGCTCTCCCGGGTCCGTCTTGATCTTTTCCCGCGGATGGATGTCCCGGTGTGCCGGACAAGCCGACATCCCCACCCCTCCCCGCGTGACGACCAATTCTGTTTTCAGCCACCTGTTTATAGAAGCGCGTCACGAACTGCTGGAGACAGTCCGCTCCGCTCTGGAGTGAGCAGGAGACTACCGGCAATCCCCGCGTTGCCAAGCGCATGCTTAACTTAGAGTTAACGGCGAACGGGTCCACCCGCTCCGAAACCCGACGGTTAATGAGATCCTAACAATGATAGTAAACTTAACCTTAACGGCGGATACCCGCCCGAACGCGGTGGAAAACGCGCCTTCGGCATGGACGCTGCAATGACTGATCTGCACAACATGTAGCGGCGAGCGATGGATGGATTCGGGACAGAAATGTCCCCGATCCACTGCAAGCCGGGTCAGGATCAGGCGAATGAAACATCCATCCAGCCGCGCGTTCTTCGCCTATTGGGACGACAAACGCGGTTTTGCACGCGCTCCCGATCGGAGCGAGCTGGAACCCGGCCCCGTGCGCGAATTGCTCGGCGACATCTTCGTGCTGTCCTATGACCAGCCCGTCGAATTCCCGTTCCGCGTGGCCGGCACAAGAGTTTGTGCCCTGCTGGGCCGCGACCTGAAGAACCAGCCGTTTCCGTTGCTGTTCGCCCCCGAGTGTCGCGACGAGATCCGGGACATGATCACCGTCGTATCCGAGGAGCAACTCGTCGCCGTTGCTGGCGTGACCGCAATGACCGAATTCGGTCAGAAGGCGCATCTGGAACTGCTGTTGCTGCCATTCGCGACGCGCGCGCATTCCCCTATCAGCCTGACCGGCCTGCTGGCGCCCATGTATGAAGTCCGCGGCCGGCTCGGCGCATTCCAGCTGACGTCGTTTCGCTATCTCGCCCACCAGCCGCAGCGCTTTGCGCCGCGCGCCCTGCGCAAACTGCAGGTTGCCCGCGGCCTGATGGTCTATGAAGGGCTGCGCTGAGCAGCCTTCTACGGACGCTGCTCATTATAAGTGTCGCGCAGAACAATCACGCCAACTGGTTGCGCCAGTTCGGTATTTGCTAACGCGGCGTTAACCCTACGGGCCGTAGGGTCGGTCGAAACTCGACCAGCATGACCGGCACGACACTGATGGCGTTCGCGCAAACAAAATCGATTCTTCCGTCTGCAGAAGAACGCCGTCGCTTTCAGCGGGTGAAAGTGCACCTGCTTGGCCGCTATATGCTGCCGGATCGCCGCGAATTTCCGTGCCAGGTCATCAATATGTCGCCCGGCGGCCTCGCGCTGCTCGGTCCCGGCATCGGCAATGTGGGCGACCGCGTCATCGCCTATCTCGACCATATCGGCCGCGTCGAAGGTAAAATCACCCGGATCATCGACAACGGCTTCGCCATGACCGTGGGTGCGACACCGCGCAAACGCGACAAACTGGCAGCCCAGCTGACCTGGCTGGCCAACCGCGACATTCTCAATCTGCCGGAAGACCGCCGCCACGACCGTATCGTGCCGCGCAATCCGATGGTGCTCCTCACCCTCGAGGATGGCGTCCAGATGAACGGCCGCATTATCGACCTGTCGCTGTCCGGCGCCGCCATTGCGGCAGAGAAGCGTCCGCCGCTGAACTCGATTGTCATGCTCGGCCGAATCCAATCCCGGGTGGTCCGCCATCTCGAAGAAGGCTTCGCTCTGGAGTTCTTCCACGAGCAGTTGGCAGAGACGCTCGAAGACAGCGTCAACGCCCGGTAAACGGCCGAACGCCCCCGATCCTCGTTTTTCAATGTCCTGAAGGCGCTATATGCGTCAGCGGATACCGTTGCGCGTCATCTGCACGCGGGCGCGAGGGGTTAATTTCACGCCGCTTTGCGCACGCAAGTTCCTGAATTGCAGCATTCAAGCCATTAACGCGTAAAATTTGAATCAAATACAATTAGCTAAAATTTGAATCATATTCGATTCAAGTATAGTTCGAATTCGCCGCGCCTTTTACTTGTAATCGCTTCAATTGTACTTGAGCGATTTAGCGGCGACGAAAATCCTTTGTGCGAAACATGGTCCCAACAAGAAAACGGGGGCCACAATGTTTGGTAACAAGGGGCGATACTTCGGACTGGCCGTTTTAGCAGTCCTTCTTGGAGTGACTTCGTCGGCACGTGCCGGCAACGAAAAACTCTACGCAAGCCTAGGCGACAGCACGCGCGCACCGATCGGCTGGGTCGAATTCTGTTCAGACAATCCGACCGACTGCCGCGGCGGTGCGACGCAAGCACGTGACATCGTCATCACGCAGACTGCGTGGAAGGATCTGGTGCGGGTCAATCGCTGGGTCAACGAGACCATCAAGCCAATGACCGACATGGATCATTGGGGCGTGATCGAAAAGTGGTCGCTGCCATCAGACGGTTACGGTGACTGCGAAGACTATGTGCTCCTTAAGCGCAAGATGCTGATCGAAGCAGGCTGGCCACGCGAGGCGCTGCTGATCACCGTGGTGCGTGACAAGAAGGGCGAAGGCCACGCCGTGCTCACGGTGAAGACGGACAAGGGCGAATACGTTCTGGACAACCAGAATGAGAACGTCCTCGCCTGGACCGAGACCGGCTACCGCTTCGTCAAACGCCAGTCACAGAGCGATCCGAATGTATGGGTCTCGCTCGGCGACAACCGTCCTGCAGTGGCTACGGCCAGCGCGCGGGATCGCTAAACAACAACACGAATTGGAGACACGCGACCCGGTCACATCCCCACCCCTCCCCGTCCCAGACCGGATCGCGCGCGCCCGAACCTCCCCCAAGGTTCGGGCGCAACTTTTTGAGGTGGTGGCCACGCAGCTTCCGACAGGAAGCGGCCGACAATGGGTGGAACAGACGCAGGTTTGGCTGACGACCTACAACGTACCTGACTGATCCCGGACTGACGTCCGAGAAACACGAACAGACAAGAAAATGGCCGCGCTAGTCGCGGCGATTTGCGTTTCGGTCGATGGTGCCGTCGGGCCGATAGCCGAAGCGGACGAGTGCAATCGCTGTCAACCGCTTCCCGAACCGGCGCTCGAACTCACAGAACATCCAGACGAAAGCCATCACCAGCGCAAAGACGGTGGTGACAAACAGTAGCGTGAGACTGGCAATGTCGAGGGTCATGGTCATCGTTTCGATTTTGCAAAACGCGTACCAGACAATCTGACCAGCCATGATGTGGCTCCAGCACAGCTATGCTGGAGCCGACGAGGTAATCAGGTGGCGTCGCTCAAGGCCAATCAGTCACAAACCTCGACACGACGCACCCGATATCCAGCCGGTGTCCGTACGCGCTTACGCGTTATGTAACATCCGCCCTCGTCATCATAACCGCCATAAGCGTAGGGGTACCCACCGTAATACGCATAGGGGCCGTAGCCATAATAACCGCCATAAAGGCCGGCGCCGGCGAGGCCAAATCCCAATCCTATTCCAGCACCGCGAAATCCACGGCCGAAGCCGCCGCCATGCCAGCCACCACCACCATGGAATCCACCGCCGTGGAATCCGCCGCCACCATGCCCGCCGCCACCGCGCGCCGATGCGGCTGTCGGCGCGACCAGCGCGACTGCGGCAAGGGTCAACAGACCAAACACCAATTTGCGTAACATCAACTACACTCCGTCACGGGTCACTTACAGCGCCGCCCAGTCAAATAGGTAGCTCTTTCGTTCGCGAACCGCCACGGTGCGACGATCAATAGCCGTCACTTGTTCGCGACTGTCGGTTACGGTGTGTTGCTGAAAGCCTGTCGCGCAACGTTGCGCTAGCACCCCTTGCAGATGCTCTTCACCTTGCGATCAACGGCACGATCCTGCGCATCGACCGCTGCATCGCCTGTCGCCGGCTTGCCATCCGGCGACGCCTGTCCGGTCCCGCTCGCGCCTGCCGTGATCCCGGTCGCGGCGCGCCCACCACTCGCATTCGCCGTGCCTGCACTATTGGTGCCCGCAGCGCCGCCCGTCGCGCCGCCACCTGCACTGCCGGATTGGGCGAACGCCGCGACTGACGACAACAGGACGGTAGCCGTTACAGCCGCGATGAGTTTCGAGGAATGCGCCATTGGAAATCTCCTTTGGCGTTCAACGAGACCAGCGGAAACGGGTTCCGTTGCGGGAACGAATTTGGCGCCGGCGGCTTGAATCCCTGACATTGCCGAGGAGAAGCCTGCGTGTCCTGGGACAAGCCGTTTCGCGAACCGATCGAATTGCCCGACGGCAACACGCTGGTGTCGCTGCGCGACGCCGGCGCTTACATCACACAGCTGTCACCATCTGAACACGATGCAAAGGAGTGGCAGACCGCGATGCATTGCCTGATCGAGGCGGCCGACTACGGCGGCCCCATCAGTTTCGCGCGGCTCGGCGTTGCACAGGCACTGCATCGCCATCAGGAGAAAGTATTCGACCCGACGCGCAAGCGATCGCGCTGGCGCAAGCCGGGCCTCAGTTAGCAGATGTCATGCGCAAGCTGATCGACTTCGACGACGAGACCCTCGACAAGCTCATCCAGCTCGGCCGCGACCGCATGGCGACGACGCAAGAACTCGCGGATGAAGCCTTCGCCGACCTCCTGAAGAAGCACGGCGTTCCGATCGATCTCAAGGATGCGCTTCGCAAGAGCGTGAAAGCCGCCGGTCCATCATCGGCGTCAAGCCGCAACACTGCGATGCGCCCCGCCCCATCACGTCCAGCAAGGAAGAAGGCCCATGCCAAACGATCCGCAAAAAGATCCATTTGAGGAAGGCGAGCTTGCCGCCAGCGAGGGCATTCCTGCCGAGGCCAATCCCTATCAGGACGGCACCGAGGAGCATTCGCTATGGAGCGCCGGCCACGAGCGCGTGGCCGGCGAAACAGAAGCCAATGAGTCCGAAGGAACGTGATCGCGCTGCGTGCGATCACAACGAGAGCCCTTTCGGTTCTGATAGAATCAGGACCGAGGCTCTGGCTTTTTGTTGAGACGCGTTTTCTTGATGCGAACCGGTACCCGCTTCGCTCGAGAACGCTCTAGCCGATCTTCTTGAGACCTTTCTGGAAGCGCGGGCCGTTCGCCGCATAGAATCGCGCGGCGCTGCCCATCGCCGTCACCTGCTCCGGCGACAGCGTGCGAATGACGCGCGCCGGCGATCCGATGATCAGCGAATTCTCCGGAAACTCCTTGCCCTCGGTGATCACCGAGCCGGCGCCCACGATGCTGTTCTTGCCAATCTTTGCACCGTTCATCACGATCGAGCCCATGCCGATCAGCGCGCCATCCTCGATGGTGCAGCCGTGCAGGATGACATTATGGCCGACGGTGCAGTTCTTGCCGATGGTCAGGGGAAAACCCTTGTCGGTATGGCACGTGCAGTTGTCCTGCACGTTGGAGCCTTCACCGATTTCGATCCATTCGTTGTCGCCGCGCAGCACCGCGCCGAACCAGACACTCGCCTGCTCCAGCAAACGAATCTTGCCGATCACATCGGCCGTGTCGGCGATGAAGTAATTTCCGCTAGCCGGAAGATCCGGTCCCTGCCCGTCGAGTTCGTAGATTGCCATGATTTAGTGGTCTCCCTTTGCGGGAGACACTGCCACGGATTCTTGCGCTTAGGCCAGTATGCCCAGCGCTTCCAGGGTCATCACGATGAAGGTGCCCGACATCAGGCTCCAGATGCCCGACAGCACCGTCGCGATCATCACGAACTGAACGCGATGCTGCTCGGCCGCGCCGTTGCGCAGGGTGTTGCGCATGATGATGAAGGGCGCCGTGAAGACCAGCAGCGGCACGGCTGCGAAGGCTTCAGGGGACGGCCCCTGCTGCAGCAGGCTGAAGCTCGGGGGACGTTTGGCAAAGGCCTGATAGGCGCTTGCAATGGCGCCTGCGAGCGCGAAGCCAATGCATAGCTGGAAGAATGAATTCAACGCATCGGGGGACATCGAAGCTCTTTCACGGCACATACAAACACCGCCCTGCATCGCAAAAAGCGAGGCTCCCCGCCAGCATAACGTTAATAAAGGGTTAACGGCACGGTCGGGAACCGCGCGCGGTGCATGGCTCCCGGATACCGCCTGCGGCGAGGTGCGCGAGGCCGTTAACCATCGGCTGGCATATTCGCGGTTGATTCGCCCACCCGGTACACCGTCCCAGTTCCAATTTAGCGTGCGCATGTCTCTGCTGTTTCCGACCCACCCGACGACGCGGCCGCGGCGCCGCCACCGCCGCAACCACGTCGTGCCGATGCTGATCGGTGCAGCGTTTGCAGCCCCCGCTATCGCAGTGGTGGCGTATCTGTTGTGGCCGACCTGGCAGAGCCAGAAGCCCGGCGATCCCGACCGTATTCCGGTGAGCGTGGGCTCCACACTGTTCAACGTCCCGACCCATGCGTTTCGCCGCAAGGTGCAGAAACATTCAGGGCCGCAGGAACGCGTCGATCTGAGCTATGTCTATCCATCGCTGGAAGCGAGCAACCTGCCGAGGCATGTCAGCGTCGAAAATTTCGATGAGAACGCACAGCCGATCGATCGCATCTTCGTCTCGATCTCGGCACATCACGAAGCGACCTCGCCGGATACCCGTCTGCGCACGATCTATCCGCGCTATATCGACCGCGCGACATCAAGCGAAGACGGGCTGACCACGCAGCCTTTCCGCGACAACTCGCCCTACAGCAATGAAGATCTGTTTCTCGGCACGACGCCAGCGCTGGTGGCGCGCTGCACGCGCGACGGTGCCACGGAAGGCATGTGCATGAGCGAACGCCGCATCGGCGGCGCCGATCTCATCTTCCGCTTTCCGCGTAGCTGGCTCGCGCAATGGCGCGATGTCGGCAATGCGATGGATCGACTGACGACGCAGCTCAGCGGGCTGCGGTAAACGCCCTCGTCGTGATTGCGTTGATCGTAGGATGTGGGGTGAGCGTCTGCGCGATGCGCCTGCGCTCACTCCATCCCACGATCTTGCTTAACCCTCTCCGTCGTCATGGCCGGATAGCGCGAAGCGAGCTTCGCTAGATGTTCCGGCCATCCACGCCTTTCTCCGCGGCCAAGGCGTGGATACCCGGCATTCGCCGGGCATGACGGCGTTTGGTTTGAGCGTGCGCGCGTCACGCTAGTTCAGATTCAACTGTCAAACAGCCACTGCTCTTCAGACATGCGTCATCACCCCCATTGTTTGCGGCGCGGGGCGCCGTCGTCGCTTGCATTCCCACCCTCTTGTGAGAGGGCGTGCGGAACGCCGGGTGCCCGTTGCACCCTTGGGCCTGATGCGAATGCGGTCTTCCGCAATCTAGAGTACATCAGGACTTTCGGAGGCGTCAGGCAAGTGCCCGACGTTCCGCCTGCGGTGTTTTTTCGGTTGCTTGCACTTTGCCTCGACGAACGCTCCGATCGCGAATTAAAGTCCCAAGGCGATGGGAAGGGAGCCTCAAGCGAGTAAGCCGAACGCGTTTCGAGTTGGTCGTCCGTCACACTGTCCAGGGAGTCTTTCCATCCCAGGGCCGGCCGTCTCCTTGCCAGTGGCAGTGCTGGCGCAGATCCGTCCTGCCCGAAGACAGACGTTCCCCCATGAACCGCGTAACGCCGCATCTCCGGCGTCCACCGCACCCTGCCCCGCGAACGTGACGATCGCGATCGCCCCTCTCGGTGAGGCAGGACGGAGGGGAATATAAACCTGATAGGGATGCTGTCAACGGCGGATAGGAAAAAATGTTTAGGTGCTTTACGCAGCCCCAAACTGTCATTCCGGGGCGGGACCGGCGCCGCAGGCGACGGGACTGAACCCGGCGACTGTCTTGTCTGTCAATGGGGCTGAGTCTCTCCGTCATAGTGTTTGTTGGCTTTGACGAGCGCGTTGGCGGTGATGAGGAGCTTTCGGGCAATGGCGATGAGCGCCACCTTGGCCGGTTTTCCCTGCAACCGCAGGGCCTGATAGGCCTGTTTCATCTGCGGATGATGGCGGCAGGCAACGAGAGCTGCCATGTACAGCGCGGCGCGAACGCAGGGCAGAGCTGCCATGTACAGCGCGGCGCGAACGCAGGGCCGACCGCCGGCAATCATCGCC
>NZ_JBFUJU010000018.1:0-96393 GCF_056401215.1 Tardiphaga sp. P4_G1 | reverse complement strand
GTCCAGGGCTCTTTCCATCTCAAGGTCGGCCGTGTCCTTGCCAGTGGCAGTGCTGGCGTAGATCCGTCCTGCCCGAAGACAGACGTTCCCCCATGAACCGCGTGACGCCGCATCTCCGGCGTCCACCGCATCCCACCCCGCGAACGTGACGATCGCGATCGCCCCTCTCGGTGGGGCAGGACGGAGGGGAATATAATCAATGTAGGGATGTTGTCAATGATGGATAGGAAAAAATGTTTGCGTGCTGTCTTGCGGCCCCAAGCTGTCATTCCGGGGCGTGCGTGCATCTTTGCGCGCGCGAACCCGGAATCCCAGCATGGGAGTTTCTGATCGTGCCAAACACGTCGGGATTCCGGGTTCGCGCTCTGCCGGCTTCGCCGGCGACGCACGCCCCGGAATGACGATGGTGGCTGAACACATCGGGATGCCGGCTCATGCCGACCGCTTCGCAGTCCGGACTGCCCTCGGGCACACCAGTTGGTGGGGAATGACGAGCGGGACGCGATGCGCTCATCACACGCGTGCTCATCGAAGCACTGTCATCGCGGTTCTGCTACTCGAACTATCGCTCGACAAGATGCGCGCGCGAGACTGCAGGTTCAAACCGATCGGCGAAATACTGCGTTTCGTTGGCCACCCGTCCGTCGCGGAACTCCATGATGCTCACCGCGTAGGATGGTACACCGTCATAGGTCAGGATGAATTCGGTGACCCATAATTCGCCGTTGCCGATAATCCGCCGAACCGTAAAACGTTTCTCATTTGGCTGGACAAGTCGGCTCATCTGAATGTTGTGCCGACCGCGGATGCGTTCCCCCGATTGGGGATAATAAAGCATCGCATCCTCATGGTAGATGTCATGTTCGATATCGAAATCGTTCGCGTCCGATGCAGTCCAATGACGCTCCAGGGCGGCCCGTACATCGTCCATCTCAACCTCCTGCGATAGGCCTCAGGTTGGCGGCTTGGCTTGGTGCAGAGGGGAAGGAGAGCCGAACCTCTCCACAACGACAGACAGTCGCCTTACCGGCAAACTAGCATGGAAAAGCTCGCGAAGATTTTCTTGTTCGCTGTTTTCGCGCGATAATCCTCGAAGACTTCTCTCACGCCGACGGTCTACAGATCGGTCCGGGGACAACACAAGGACACGCCCATGCTCACGCTTCATCATCTCAACGACTCCCGCTCGCAGCGGATCATCTGGCTGCTGGAAGAACTCGGCGCGCCCTATGATCTGACAACCTATCAGCGCGATGCGCAGACGCGGCTGGCGCCGCCGGAATTGGAGGCTGTGCATCCGCTCGGCAAGTCGCCGGTCATCGTCGACGGCGATGTGACCATCGCGGAATCCGCAGCCGTCGTCGACTACGTCATCCGCCGCTACGGCAAGGGCGCAATGCGGCCCATGGAAGGCAGCGCTGAGTACGAGGCCTATCTCGAATGGCTGCATTATGCCGAGGGCTCGGCGATGTTGCCGCTGATGCTCAATCTCTACGTGTCCCGCCTGAAGGAGGCCGGCGCGCCGCTGCAGCCGCGGATCGACAGCGAGATAGCCCGGCATCTCGGTCATGCCGACCGCGCGCTGCAGGGCCGCGCGTTCTTCGTTGGCGACAGCCTGACCGGCGCGGATATCCAGATGAGTTTCGTGGCCGAGGTTGCCGGCAGCTTCGACCGGCTCAAGGCCTATCCCGACCTGGCCGCCTGGATTGGCCGGATGCATGCCCGCCCGGCGTTCCAGCGCAGCGTAGAGAAGGGCGGGGCATACCGGCTGGCGAAATAGGTACGGAGCGCTTCGGACGTTGACCGATGATTATAATGTATCTACATTATAATCATGAAAATCCTCTGGGACGAGCCGAAGCGTCTCGCCAACCTGGACAAGCACGGGTTGGACTTCGCCGATCTCGATGAGGCCTTTTTCGAAGGCGCTCTGGTTCTGCCGTCACAGGTGAAAGCCAAGCGTTGGATTGGCATCGGCCGGAATATCCGCGGCGTCATTGTGGTGGTGTTCGTGGTTCTCGGAAAAGAGGCCTTGAGCGTGATTAGCATGCGTCCCGCCAGTAAGAATGAGAGGAGGCTCTACAATGACCGTTAAAAAGCGGGGTTATGGTGCCAAAGATATGCGAGAGGTCAGCGACACCCCGGAATTGACGAAGGACGACTTTGCCAAGGCTAAGCCCTTTGCTGAAGCCTTGCCGGATCTGGCCAAATCGATCCGCAAAGGGCGCGGTCCCAATAAGGCGCCGACCAAGACGCTCGTCTCACTGCGACTGAGTCCGGATGTCCTGACCCATTTCAAGTCCAAAGGGCCGGGCTGGCAATCGAAGATCGACGAGGTCCTGCGTAAGGCGGCGGGCGTCAAGCGATAGGGGGAATCGCCGTTTACTTCGGGCGGTAGGCAATCGGCATGTGCAATCGCCGCATTTACCCCGCTGCCTAAATATCGCGCCCTGAGGCGCAAAACCTTGGCCCCGCCGGCCAGATATGGTATTCGGGGCACCGTTTCCTGATCGCCACTCGTGACCGTCCGCACGCCGAAAGAAGGCCGCGGCGGTGGAGATATTGCCCTATGACCACTTCGGCCAAAACCGGCTCCGCGCCCGACTCGTTCTTCTCCGCCACGCTTGCCCAGGCCGATCCCGAGATTGCCGAGGCGATCAAGGGTGAACTCGGTCGCCAGCGTCACGAGATCGAGCTGATCGCGTCGGAAAACATCGTCAGCCGCGCCGTGATGGAAGCGCAGGGCTCGGTGATGACCAACAAATATGCCGAGGGCTATCCGGGCGCGCGCTATTATGGCGGCTGCGAATTCGTCGATATCGCTGAGAACCTCGCCATCGAACGCGCCAAGAAGCTGTTTGGCGCCCAGTTCGCCAATGTGCAGCCAAACTCCGGCAGCCAGATGAACCAGGCGGTGTTCCTGGCGCTGCTGCAGCCGGGCGATACCTTCATGGGTCTCGACCTCGCAGCCGGCGGCCATCTCACCCACGGCTCGCCCGTCAACATGTCCGGCAAGTGGTTCAAGCCGGTGCACTACACCGTGCGCAAGGACGACCAGATCCTCGACATGGATGCGATCGCCAAGCAGGCGGAAGAGGTGAAGCCGAAGCTGATCATCGCCGGCGGCTCGGCCTATTCGCGCTCGTGGGACTTCAAGCGCTTCCGCGAGATCGCCGACAGCGTGGGCGCGTATCTGCTGGTCGACATGGCCCACTTTGCTGGCCTGGTTGCCGGCGGCGTCCATGCCTCGCCGGTGCCGCATGCCCATGTCACCACGACCACCACGCACAAGTCGCTGCGCGGCCCGCGCGGCGGGTTGATCCTCACCAATGACGAGGCGCTGTACAAGAAGCTGAACTCGGCGATCTTCCCGGGTCTGCAGGGCGGCCCGCTGATGCATGTCATCGCGGCGAAAGCCGTGGCCTTCAAGGAAGCGCTGCAGCCGGACTTCAAGGTCTATGCCAAGAACGTTGTCGAGAATGCCAAGGCGCTGGCCGAAACGCTTCGTGCGCAGGGCTACGACATTGTCTCGGGCGGCACCGATAACCACCTGATGCTCGTCGACCTCAGGCCGAAGGGCCTGAAGGGCAACGTCTCGGAGAAGGCACTGGTCCGCGCCGGCATCACCTGCAACAAGAACGGCGTGCCGTTCGATCCGGAAAAGCCGTGGATCACCTCGGGCATCCGTCTCGGCACGCCCGCCGCCACCACGCGCGGTTTCGGCATTGCCGAATTCAAGGCAACCGGCGAGATGATCGCCGAAGTGCTGAGCGCGGTGGCGCAGTCCGGCGACGGCAGTGCGCCGCTGGTCGAAGCGGCCGTGAAGGAGAAGGTCAAGGCGCTGACGGATCGTTTCCCGATCTATCAGTAAGGCCTGCTACGAGGCGGAGACCTGCGCGGTCAGAAGGTCGCGCAGGAATGGCTCTTTGGAAGGTTCTTTGGAATGCGCTGTCCGAACTGCAATAGCCTCGATACGCAGGTGAAGGACTCGCGTCCCGCGGAAGATTCCGCCGTGATCCGCAGGCGGCGCGTCTGCGTCACCTGCAACTTCCGCTTCACTACCTTCGAGCGCGTGCAACTGCGCGAACTCACGGTGATCAAGCGCAATGGCCGCCGCGTGCCGTTC
The DNA here is from genome assembly GCF_056401215.1 of Tardiphaga sp. P4_G1. Lineage (NCBI taxonomy): Bacteria > Pseudomonadati > Pseudomonadota > Alphaproteobacteria > Hyphomicrobiales > Nitrobacteraceae > Tardiphaga > Tardiphaga sp. P4_G1. The sequence continues at coordinate 92,267 of NZ_JBFUJU010000018.1, read as the reverse complement.
GACCGCGACAAGCTGGTGCGTTCGCTGTCGATCAGTCTGCGCAAGCGCCCGGTCGATCCGGAGCGGGTGGAGACCATGGTCTCGGCCATCGTGCGCGAGCTGGAAAGCGGCGGCGAGGCGGAGATTTCGTCGGAGACCATCGGCGAGATCGTGATGGAGCATCTGCGCGGGCTCGATGACGTCGCCTATGTGCGCTTCGCTTCGGTCTATCGCAATTTTCGCGAGGCCAAGGACTTCGAGGCCGTGCTCGGCGAATTGCATGCCGATGACGACGGCCGGCCGGTGGTGGTCCGAAAATGATCTTCCGGATCCTGGAAGATCAATACGCTCAAAAATCTGCTGACGCGAAAGCAACCGACCTGCGCTTCATGCAGCTGGCGCTGACGCTCGGCCGGCGCGGGCAGGGCCGGACATGGCCCAATCCCGCGGTCGGCGCGGTCATCGTGAAGGACGGTGTGATCCTCGGCCGCGGCTGGACCCAGCCCGGCGGCCGTCCCCATGCCGAGCCTGTCGCACTTGCGCAGGCCGGCGAGGCCGCACGCGGTGCCACGCTCTATGTGACGCTGGAGCCATGCTCGCATTTCGGCAAATCACCCCCTTGTGCCGATGCGATCGTCGCCGCGGGCATCGCGCGCGTCGTTGCGGCAATTGAAGATCCCAATCCGGACGTGGCGGGCCAAGGCCATGCACGGCTGCGTGCCGCTGGCATCAGGGTCGATGTCGGGCTCTGTGCCGAACAGGCCGCACGCGATCACGCCGGGCATTTCCGCCGCGTGCGCGACAAGCGCCCGCATGTCGTGCTGAAGCTCGCGGTGTCGCCGGACGACAAGATCGCGGCAGCCGGTCACAAGCCGGTCGCCGTCACCGGCGAGATGGTGCGGTCGCGCGTGCATCTCTTGCGGGCGCAATGCGACGCCGTGCTGGTCGGCATGGGCACTGTGCTGGCCGACGATCCCGAACTGACCTGTCGCTTGCCGGGCATGATGAAGCGCTCGCCGGTGCGCGTGGTGCTCGACCGCGCGCTGCGCATTTCCGGTAACAGCAAGCTCGTGCATTCGGCGCGTACGACGCCACTCTGGGTGATGACCTCCAGCCTGTCGGAAGCGCCCGCCGCGATGGCGCTGGGCGCTGCCGGCACGCAGGTGCTGCGCGTGCCGACCACGACCTCGCCGCCGCCGGGGCTGGATTTGCTCGCCGTGCTGCATAGCTTGTCGGAGAAGGGCATTACGAAGCTGCTGGTGGAAGGCGGATCGAAAGTTGCGGCGTCTTTCGTGGCGGCGGGACTGGTCGACGAGGTCTGGCTGTTTCGCGGGCCGAAGGAGATCGGCGAGGGTGGCATCGCCGCGCTGGATGCATTGCCGCTATCGGCGATCACTGGGTCGCCGGACTTTGTGCAGCGTGCTAGCGAGACGATCGAGAGCGACACTCTGACGATTTACGAGCGGGCCACTGCCTAGCTCCGTCATGGCCGGGCTTGTCCCGGCCATCCACGCCTTCCTTCGTGGGCAAGGCGTGGATACCCGGTATTCGCCGGGCATGACGAAATGAGAGAGCGTGCGAGATTGAGAGACTAAAAACATGTTCACCGGCATTGTCACCGACATCGGCGAGATCGAGAGCCTTACGCAAGTGGCGCAGGGCCAGCTCCACCGGCTGCGCGTTCTCTGCGACTATGACCAGACCACCATCGCCGATGGCGCCTCGATTGCCTGCAACGGCGTCTGCCTCACAGTGGTCGGCTCCGGCGTGGCCAATGGCAAAACCTGGTTCGACGTTGACGCTGCCGCCGAGACGCTGGGCATGACCACGGCGAAGCACTGGAAGCTCGGCACCCGCCTCAATCTCGAACGCGCCTTGAAGATCGGCGATGAGCTCGGCGGCCATATCGTCGCCGGCCATGCCGACGGCATCGCGACCATCGTATCGCGCGAGAACCTGCCGGACATGGCGCGGATCACCTTCCGCACCACGCGCGAACTGGCGCGTTTCATCGCCACCAAGGGCTCCATCACGCTGGATGGCGTGTCGCTGACGGTGAATACCGTCGATGACGTGCAGTTCGCCGTGTTGATCATTCCGCACACGCTGAGCGTCACCACGCTGGGCAAGGCGTGGGAAGCAGGCGCCGAGATCAATATCGAGGTCGACCTGATGGCCCGCTATGCGGCGCGGCTGAGCGAAATGCCGGTTTAAGGCTCCGACCTCTCGGCCGTCATGGCCGGGCTTGTCCCGGCTATCCACGTCTTCGTGCTCGGCCAAGACGTGGATACCCGGCATGCGCCGGGCATGACGGCGCTAAATTGCCAAGTATTGCCCTTGGCTTCACTGCCCGCGACGACTACAAACACGCGTTGTTGACAATCTTCATTCTTGGAGATGTTCAACGTTTTTAACAGGTTGAGATATGGCAGACGCGCGACGCGCTCATTTGCAGGACCAGACCGACATCACGGGCGCGCGCGTCCTGATCGTCGAGGCGCGGTTCTATGACGACATCCAGGATGCACTGCTAGAAGGCGCGATCGTTGAGCTGAAAGCAGCCGGCGTCACCCATGACGTGTTGACGGTGCCGGGCGCGCTGGAAATTCCTTCGACCATCGCGATTGCGGTCGATGCTGCCGCGAAAAGCGGCAAGCCTTATGAAGCGGCAATCGCGCTAGGCTGCGTGGTGCGTGGCGAGACGTTCCATTTCGAGATCGTTTCGATGGAGTCGTCGCGCGGGCTGATGGATTTGTCCGTCGATCTGCGGCTGCCCCTCGGAAACGGGATCATCACGGTGGATACCGACGAGCAGGCCTGGGCGCGCGCGCGCGCCGGCGAATTGAACAAGGGCGGCGATGCGGCCCGTGCGGCACTGTCCGTGCTGCGCATCAAGCGCCGTCTGGCGAAGGCCTGAGCCGATGTCTGAGAAGAAAACGGCTGACAAGAAATCGTCCGACAAGAAAGCCGACCTCAAGAAGCCGGTCCCCAAGGGCGATCGCAAGGCCAACCGGCGCGGCGCCGCGCGTCTCGCCGCCGTGCAGGCGCTATATCAGATGGATGTCGGCGGCGCGGGCATCAACGACGTCTTCGCCGAGTTCGAGAGCTTCTGGCTCGGCAGCGAGATTGAGGGCGACCAATATCTCCCCGCCGAGGAGGCGTTCTTCCGCGACATCGTGTCCGGCGTGGTGCGCGATCAGAACAAGCTCGATCCGCTGATCGACGACGCGCTCTCCAGGGGCTGGCCGTTGCAGCGGATCGAGGCAATCCTGCGCGCGGTGATGCGCGCCGGTGCCTATGAGCTGGAACATCGCAAGGACATTCCCGGCCGCGTCGTGGTGTCGGAATATGTCGATGTCGCGCATGCCTTCGTGGAAGGCGACGAGACCGGCATGGTCAATGCGGTGCTCGACCAGATCGCCCGGCAGTTTCGCGCGGAAGAGTTTTCGCGCGCGGGACACTGATCATGTCAGCCGGGTCCAACGCATCCGGCGAAGACACCCTGATCGCGCGCTACTTCAAGCCGCTCGCGACTGATCCTGGCGCGTTCGGCCTGACCGACGACGCCGCGGTGCTCAAGGCCGACGGCGAGGATATCGTCGTCAACACCGACGCCATCGTCGAAGGCGTGCACTTTCTCCCCGATGATCCCCCGGACACCATCGCACGCAAGGCGCTGCGGGTGAACCTCTCGGATCTCGCCGCCAAGGGCGCAGCGCCGGCCGGCTTTGTGCTGACGCTGGCACTTCGGAGTCACGATGAAACGTGGCTCACCGAATTCGTGCGCGGTCTCGGCGAAGACATCGCAACATTCGGCTGTGCGTTGCTCGGCGGCGATACGGTCTCGACGCCGGGGCCGCTGATGGTCTCAGTCACCGCCTTCGGACGCGTTCCGGTGGGCAAGATGGTCCGCCGCCACGGCGCGGCGGCGGGGGACCGGGTGGTCGTGAGTGGCACGATCGGTGATGCCGCGCTTGGCCTTGCGGCGCTGAAAGGCGGCGCGGTCGCGACGGCGCTGGCGGGTGACAGTAACGCGCGTGAGGCGCTCGTGGCACGCTATCGCGTGCCGCAGCCTCGCAACGCGCTGGCATCGGCGGTGCGCGATTTCGCGACGGCGTCGATGGATGTCTCCGACGGATTGGCCGGCGATCTCGCCAAGCTCTGTGCGGTGTCGGGCGTCTCTGCCGTCATCGATGCATCGGCTATTCCGCTGTCGGATCCGGCGGCAGCACTGCTGGATCGCGGTGTGATTGGTCTCGAAACGGTTGTTGCCGGCGGCGACGATTACGAAGTCCTCTGCACCATCCCCGAGAATCGCACGACCGGTTTCGTGCAGGCCGCGCACCAGGCGGGCGTGCGGGTCGCGGTCATCGGGACGATTGTTGCAGGTGCGTCATCGCCGCGCTTCGTCGATCCGGCGGGCAGGGACATCGTGTTGAAGCGCCTGTCCTACAGCCACTTCTAGGAACAGCTCTGGAAGCAATCTCCGTGTCGTCCCGGCCTAGCACGCCGAAGGCGTGCGCGGGGCGGGACCCATACACTCTTGAGAGCTGTTCAGCGCAGGACGGAGAGGCCTTCCTTTTAATTGAGGGGCCTGAGGTTATGGATCCCCGCCTCCGCGGGGATGACACCTGAAAGGCCAACGTTCTTCTTCCCCCTACATCCCCTCCAAAAATCCTGCATTAGCCCATTGGCAGCGTTGCACGGCGATACCGATTTTGCCATGCTCATCAAACGAGAGGCCGTCCTCACGTGCTGGGCAGGCCTCCTTTTTATGCGCCAACTAACAAGGCGCCGGGCAGGAAGGACTGAGGCAGATTCCATGACAGCATTGTGGGTGATCGTGCTCTGCGGGGCACTGTCGATCGTTTACGCGATCTGGGCGACGAGTTCTGTGTTGAAGGCCGATGCGGGTAACGCACGGATGCAGGAAATTGCAGAGGCCGTGCGAGAGGGCGCACAGGCCTATCTGAAGCGACAATATCTCACCATCGGCATCGTCGGCGTCGTGATCTTCGCGCTGCTGGCTTACTTCCTCGGCATGCTCGTTGCCTTCGGCTTCCTGATCGGTGCTGTGCTGTCGGGCGCAGCCGGCTTCATCGGCATGAACGTCTCGGTGCGTGCCAATGTCCGCACCGCGCAGGCGGCGACGATCTCGCTGGCCGGCGGCCTCGAACTCGCCTTCAAGGCGGGTGCCATCACCGGCATGCTGGTGGCGGGTCTGGCGCTGCTCGGCGTCACCATCTACTTCGCTTATCTGACGCACGCCCTCGGCCTCGCTGCCAACAGCCGCACCGTGATCGATGCGCTGGTGGCGCTCGGCTTCGGCGCGTCGCTGATCTCGATCTTCGCACGTCTCGGCGGCGGCATCTTCACCAAGGGCGCTGACGTCGGAGGCGATCTTGTCGGCAAGGTCGAAGCCGGCATTCCCGAGGATGATCCGCGCAACCCGGCAACGATCGCCGACAATGTGGGTGACAATGTCGGCGACTGCGCCGGCATGGCCGCCGACCTGTTCGAGACCTATGCGGTGACCGCGGTCGCCACCATGGTTCTGGCCGCGATCTTCTTCGCGAGTTCGCCACTCCTCGTGAACATGATGACACTGCCGCTCGCCATCGGCGGCATCTGCATCCTGACATCGATTGCCGGCACGTTCTTCGTCAAGCTCGGTGCCAGCCAGTCGATCATGGGTGCGCTGTATAAGGGCCTGATCGCCACCGGCGTGTTGTCACTGTTCGGCGTTGCCGCCGTGATCTACTGGCTGATCGGTTTCGGTCCGCTGGCAGGCGTGAAGTATACGGGTCTGGCGCTGTTCGAATGCGGCGTCGCCGGCCTCGTTGTCACCGCGTTGATCATCGTGATCACCGAATACTACACCGGCACCGACTATCGGCCGGTGAAGTCCATCGCGCAGTCGTCGGTCACCGGCCACGGCACCAATGTGATCCAGGGCCTGGCGATCTCGATGGAGTCGACGGCGGGTCCGGCAATCGTCATCATCGCCGGCATTCTCGTCACCTACAGCCTTGCCGGCCTGTTCGGTATCGCGATCGCCACCACGACGATGCTGGCGCTGGCCGGCATGATCGTGGCGCTCGACGCCTTCGGTCCAGTCACCGACAATGCCGGCGGCATTGCCGAAATGGCCGGTCTGCCGAAGGAGGTCCGCAAGGCCACCGACGCGCTCGACGCGGTCGGCAACACCACCAAGGCGGTCACCAAGGGCTATGCCATCGGTTCGGCTGGCCTCGGCGCACTGGTGCTGTTCGCGGCTTACAATGAAGACCTCAAATTCTTCATCGCCAATGCCGCGAAGTATCCGTACTTCAAGGACGTGCTGCCCGACTTCTCGCTGACCAATCCCTATGTTGTGGTCGGCCTGCTGTTCGGCGGTCTGCTGCCATACCTGTTCGGTGCGATGGGCATGACGGCCGTGGGCCGCGCGGCCAGCGCCATCGTCGAGGAAGTGCGTCGTCAGTTCCGCGAGAAGCCGGGCATCATGCAGGGCACCGACAAGCCGGATTACGGCCGCGCGGTGGATCTGCTGACCAAGGCCGCGATCAAGGAAATGATCATCCCGTCGCTGCTTCCGGTGCTGTCACCGATCGTCGTCTACTTCATCATCTACGCCATCGCTGGCGGTGGTGCGGTCGGCAAGTCGGCGGCGTTCTCGGCGGTCGGCGCCATGCTGCTCGGTGTGATCGTCACGGGTCTCTTTGTGGCGATCTCGATGACCTCGGGCGGCGGTGCCTGGGACAACGCCAAGAAGTACATCGAAGACGGTCACTTCGGCGGCAAGGGCTCCGACGCCCACAAGGCCGCGGTGACCGGCGACACCGTCGGCGATCCCTACAAGGACACGGCGGGCCCCGCGGTGAACCCGATGATCAAGATCACCAACATCGTGGCGCTGTTGTTGCTGGCGATCCTGGCGCACTAGACGGCCGAGAGCACGAATGCAAAAATCCCGCGGCGCAAGCCGCGGGATTTTTCTTTCTACGTTTGATCAGGTAGGACCACATGCAGCCGTTGCCCCATGGTCGGGTTCGTTTTCGTCATAGTCTCGTAGCCATCGGACTGTTTGTGGCCTGCAGCGCACCGGCCTCGGCCGCCGAGCAATGCCCGGTCTCCGAGGCTGCGATCTCGAAAGCCGGCGGTCTCCACCAGGCGATCATCGCCGCGATGAAGACCGAGTTCAGCTGCGAAGGCGCATACCGGATTCTCGAACTCTGCCAGCTTGGTTCGTCCGGTGATAATGCATTCTCCAGCATCGTGCTGTCGAAATGCGAACCGCGCTTTCTCCCCAAGGCGCTCCCCGCGACCAAGGCCGCCTATGAAAAGGCGCGTGCGAAATGCGATAAGATCGCAGAGAAGAACGAGGGCTCGATGTATCAGAGTCAGGCCGCGATCTGCATTGCGCGCTCCGGGCGGGATTTCGCGCGGAAATACGGGACGAAGAGCTAGGGGTCCTGCCGGCCACGACGCGTTAGCGTAGACGACACAGAAGCCCCGCGATGTGATCGCGGGGCTTCTTGTTGAGATAGTCGACCTTACGCCGCCTTGCTCTGCTTGCCGTCCTGGATCGCACGCCAGATGCGCTCGGACGTCAGCGGCATGTCGATATGCGTGACGCCGTAATCGCTGAGCGCATCGACCACCGCATTGACGATGGTGCAGAGCGAGCCGGCGCAGCCGGCTTCGCCGCAGCCTTTGGTGCCCAGCGGGTTGGTGGTTGCAGGCGAGGGATGATCGCCGACCAGCATCAGCGGAATGTCGCCGGCGCGGGGCATCGCATAATCCATGAACGAGCCGGTGATCGGCTGGCCCGACGCGTCATAGCTGACTTTCTCCATCAGCGCCTGGCCGATGCCCTGAGCGACGCCGCCATGCAACTGGCCGGCGACGATCATCGGATTGACGATGGTGCCGAAGTCGTTGACCGCCGCGTAATTGACGATGGTCAGCACACCGGTGTCGGGATCGATCTCGACTTCGGCAACATGACAGCCGTTCGGGAATGTCGAGGGCACGTCCGATGAGGTGTGATCGACGTCGAGCGAGGAGGGCACGCCGTCCGGCATTTTGCCCTCGCGCACACGCTGCGACAGTTCCATGATGTCGATGGAGCGGTCGGTGCCGGCAATCGTAAAGCGGCCGGCCTTGAATTCGATGTCGGCTTCGGAGGCTTCCATCAGGTGCGCAGCGGCAGCCTTGCCCTTGGCAATGACAAGGTCCGAGGCCTCGACGATGGCCTGGCCCGATGCGGTGATTGAGCGCGAGCCGCCGGTGCCGTTGCCCATGCGGACGAGATCGCTGTCGTTCTGCTCGAGCCGGATGGCGTCGAACGGCACGCCGAGCTGTGCCGACAGCACCTGCGCGAAGGGCGTGGCGTGGCCCTGGCCGTAATCCAGCGTGCCGGTGGTCAGCGTCACGGTGCCGTCATCGCCGAAGGTCAGTTTGCCGAGTTCGCCTGACGGCGGCGCGGTGACTTCGAGATAGGAGCCGACGGCAATGCCGCGCAGCTTGCCGTTTTTGCGGCTGTCCTTCTTGCGCTTGGCGAAGCCGGCGTGATCGGAAATTGCCAGCGCCTTCTCAAATACGCCCTGGAAATCGCCGCTGTCATAGGTGACGCCGGAGGCGGCCGCGAAGGGCAGCTGCGACGGCTTGATGAAGTTGCGCTTGCGTAAGCTGAAGCGATCGATGCCCATCTCGTCGGCCGCGCGGTCGATCAGGCGCTCCATGAAGTAGTTGGCTTCGGGGCGCCCGGCGCCGCGATAGGCGCCCATCAGCGTGGTGTTGGTAAGCACGCATTTGATGTCCACCGACAGCAGCGGCGTCTTGTAGACGCTGGCGAGGTTCTTGCCGGTGTTGAGCGACAACGGGCTCGGCGATACGCCGGTGATGTAAGCGCCGAGATTGCCGTAGCCTTTCAGGCGCACCGCGAGAAACTTGCCGTCCTTGTCGAGGGCGAGTTCGGCATGGATATCCTGGGCGCGGCCCTGGCTGTCGGACAGGAAGCTAGAGGAGCGCTCGTCGAGCCACTTCACCGGCTTGCCCAGTTCCTTCGCCGCATGCAGCAGGCAGATATATTCGGGATAGCTGATGTTCTTCATGCCGAACGATCCGCCGACATTGCCGGTGAGGATGCGGACCTTGTCGGGCGCGACGTTGAGCTGCTTGGCGAGTGTGTTGCGGTTGCCGGCGACGCCCTGGGTCGGCACCTGGATCACGTAGCGGCCGCCGGATTTCTCAAAGGTCGCGAGCGCGCAGCGCGGCTCCATGGATACCACGGCGACGCGGGTGTTCTCGATGTCGAGTTTGGTGACATGCGCGGCGGAAGCAAAGGCGGCCTCGACGGCGCCGGTGTCGCCATAATGATAGTCGAGCGCGACATTGTTCGGGATGTGGTCGTAGAGAACAGGCGCGCCGGGCTTCGTTGCGGCCTCGCAATCGGTGACGGCGGGCAGGGCGTCGATGTCGAGGACGACGGCTTCGGCGGCATCGCGGGCCTGCGCGACTGTTTCAGCCACCACGAAGGCAACGGGGTCGCCGACATAGCGCACCTTGTCGGTCATCAATGCATGGCGGTTGGTCTGGAACAGCGGGGTGCCGTCCTGGCTCTTCAGCGGCAGGCCGCAGGTGAAGGGGCCGTAATTGGCGGCTTCGAGGTCCCGGCCGGTCCAGACGCCGCGGACACCCGGCATCGCCCTAGCAGCCTCGGAATCGATGCCGCGGATCACGCCATGGGCATGGGGACTGCGGACGATCCAGGCATAGAGCTGGCCGGGCAGGTTGATGTCGTCGGTATATTTGCCTTTGCCGCGGACGAGGGTGTCGTCCTCCTTACGGCGGACAGGCTGGCCGACCCCGTATTTCTGCATGGCGATGGCGTTATCGACGGGCGAGCCGGTAAAATCTTGCATGATGAATCCATCAAATGTGGATGATTCCAGGATTTGGCGCGGGCGCGCGCCCCTGTAAGTCCCTGAGATAAGGCAGCGTGACCTGTACGACAACGGACGATTGGGCATGGGGGTGCGCCAAGGTTGCGCTGATCCTGTGCCCTGCTAAACTTTCCGTGAAAGATATTTCCAAGAAGGTTTCCACGCCGGCCGGAACGGTCGCGGAAAGACAGATTGAATGGATGATGACACGCGGCTTCGCGGCGGCCATGGGCCGGGCGAGGGTGTGCAGGGATTGGTTGCGGCATTGGCCGACGGCGGGCGCGAAGCCGCATGCGCCAACACCTATGCCGCGCTCGATCTCGGAACCAATAATTGCCGTCTCCTGATCGCCTGTCCTACGGGCGACAGTTTTCGCGTGGTCGATTCGTTTTCACGGATCATCCGGCTGGGCGAGGGCGTCTCGACATCCGGCGTGATCAGCGACGCCGCGATTGCCCGCGCGATCTCGGCTCTCAGCATCTGCCGCGACAAGATCCGCGCGCGGGACGCACAGCGGCTGCGGCTGATCGCAACCGAGGCCTGCCGCGCGGCCTCGAATTCGGACGCGTTTCTCGACCAGGTGGCGCGCGAAACCGGCATCACGCTGGAGATCATCGATCGCGAGACCGAAGCGGCGCTGGCTGTGATCGGCTGCTCGCCGTTGATCGATCCGCAGGGCCGCGGTGCCATCCTGTTCGATATCGGCGGCGGCTCGTCGGAACTGGTGCGCATCGAGCGTGATCCCACGGATCCCAAGGGCAAACCGCTGATCAAGGCGTGGATGTCGATCCCGCTCGGCGTGGTGACGCTGGCCGAGAAATTCGGCGGCAAGCACGTGACCCGGGACAGCTACACGCAGATGATTGCGGAGGTCGCCCGGCACGTGGCGCCGTTCGCCGCCGAACATGCCGGCGATCTCGACGGCATGCACATGCTGGGCACCTCGGGCACAGTGACCACGCTGGCCGGCGTCTATCAGGGGCTGGCGCGCTACGATCGCCGCCGCATCGACGGCATCTGGCTCAGCAATGCCGAGCTCGACGAGACCATCGCCAGGCTGCTCGACATGACCTACGCGGAACGCGCCGCCAACCAGTGTATCGGCCCCGACCGTGCCGATCTGGTGCTGTGTGGCTGTGCCATTCTGGACGCCATCCGCAATGCGTTCCCGCTGCCGCGGCTGCGTGTGGCGGATCGGGGGCTGCGCGAGGGCATGCTGGTGGAAATGATGCGCGAGGATGGCGCGATCCGCGCCTCCTGAGCCTGATTTTCCCGATTCAGGGCGAATATTCGGGTTTCCCGCCATGCCGTGCTAAGGGAAACGCGAATAGCTGAAAGCAAGCACGAGACCATGGCCAAAGACACCACCGGACGCCTGCGGATCCAGGTCAAGAGCGCCGGCAGAATGAAACTGTCGTCGAAGCTCTGGCTCGACCGCCAGCTCAATGACCCCTATGTGCAGCAGGCCAAGAAGGACGGCCTGCGGTCGCGCGCGGCCTACAAGATCATCGAGATCGACGACAAGTACCGCTTTCTCAAGCCCGGCCTGTCGGTGGTCGATCTCGGCGCTGCGCCTGGCGGCTGGAGCCAGATCGCGGCGCGGCGCGTCGGCTCGGCCGAGGGCAAGGGGCAGGTGGTGGCCATCGATCTCCTGGAAATGCCGGAGATCGTCGGCGTGACCTTCGCCCAGATGGACTTTCTCGACAATGATGCGCCCGACAGATTGAAGGCGATGATGGGCGGCCTCGCCGACGTGGTGATGTCCGACATGGCGGCAAACACCACCGGCCATCGCAAGACCGATCAGCTCCGCATCGTCGGCCTCGTCGAGGACGCGGCGGCCTTCGCCGCTGACGTGCTCAAGCCCGGCGGCACCTTCGTCGCCAAGGTGTTCCAGAGTGGCGCCGACGCCACGCTGATGACGCAGCTGAAGCGCGACTTCGCGACGGTGAAACATGTGAAGCCGGCCGCGAGCCGCAAGGACTCGTCGGAGCGCTATGTGCTGGCGATGGGTTTTCGTGGTGTGGCAGGTGATCATCGGCTCGGTGAGCACGACAACTAGGCCGTGAGCGCATACGCGACTCTAAGTCCGATTTGGTAGAGCGCTCGATCTCACTTGTGTGATGGCAACGCCGGAGATGGCGAGCAGCGCCCCGACAATCAACGTTGGAGTGATATGCTCGTCAAGGAACAGCGCGCTTGAAATCAGGGCAAAGACCGGAAGAAGCAAACCGAATGGCGCCACGCGGCCCATGGTGCAGCGAGCGATGAGCCAGAACCAAAGGCTAAATCCAACAATTCCTCCGATGAAAACGGTGTAGGCGAGCGCGAGCCAACCATGTTCATCCGCCGTGACGAGGGACGTCAATTGTCCATCTTCAAGGACAAACGACATCAGCATCACCTGTGGCACCGTGAAGAGAGAGGACCACCCCGTCAACATCAGGGGATCAAAGGGTCCGTGCCGCTTCGTTAAGACGTTGGCGACCGCGAAGGCGAGTGCTGCCCCGACCACCAGCAGAATCGGGATAGCGTTTGCAGACAGACCAGGCCCCGCTGCAAGCACGACCACGCCGAGAAATGCCAGCAACACCCCACTAGACGTTACGAGAGACGGTCTCTCCGCGAGCAGCGGCCAAGCCAACAGGATGGTGAAGGGCGTGGCGAGTTGATATGCGACGGCCGAAATACTTCCAGAGCCGAGCCCGAGGCCGACATAGAAGAGGCCGAAGTTCAGCCCACCAAGAAAGACCGAGATCGCGGCGACAGGGCTGAGCTCCTGACGTGCAGGCTTTTTGACGAACGGAACGAGCAGCAATGCCATAGCTAGAAAGCGCAGGCCAAGGAAGAAGAGTGGCGGAAATTCCACAATGCCCACCTTGATGACCACGAACTGATAACCCCAAAGCAAGGGCACCATCACCGCGCAGACAATCTGGATGAGCGACATGACACTTTCCATTCAAGACTGTTCAGTCCAGATATAGGTGCGTTCAACCAGCAGCGCCTTGACGCGTTACCTGCTGAAGCGTTCGAGAAGAGCGTCAACGGTGGCTTGCGATGTGCTTCGTGTCGGACGCGTTTTACCTACGACACGCAGGCCCTCAACGAAGCAGACCAGCAGTCGCGCCGCGCTTGCAGGCTCGACACCATGAGCCAACTCGCCTGCGGCCTTCGCGCGCGACAGCGCATTGGCTACTTTGGCCTCCATAGCTTTGAAAAAGCTGCCGATGCGGCGATCGACTTCCGGGTCGCGGCCACCCAACTCCATGGCTGTCGCGACCAGCAGGCATCCGCGACGACCATTGGCGCCACTCGTCCGATCGACGTAACCAGCAAGGTAGGCTCGCAGGCCAGCGACTGGCGCGCCACGCGGGTCGAGTTCGATGTCGATTCGTAGCAGGGCGTCGGAAATGTAGCGATCGAGCGCACGCAGGAAGAGTCCGCGCTTGTCACCGAAGGCGGCGTAGAGACTGCCACGCGAGAGGTTCGTCGCTTGAAGAAGGTCCGGAAGCGCCGTGGCATGATAGCCGCGCGACCAGAACACGTTCATGGCGCGCTCGATAGCAGCTTCCGTGTCGAAACCTCGGGGGCGGCCGCGCGGCAACCGCACAGGGGAATGATGTTCCATTAGTGATATATGGACCGATTGGTCGTGAATTGCAAATGACAGCTTAAGGTGATGGGCGCGGGGAGTTTATGACAGGGCGCGCTTTGGGCGATCTGTCGGCTCTCGTCATCTTGCGGTCGGATGATTTACTTCGCGCTCTCGCATTTCGGCGACAACATCGGCACATTGGGCCACGACCAGTTGCGCCATGATCCATCGCGCTCGACACAGGCCGGCAGTGTTGTAGCGGCAGCCGGATCGGGCTGCTCTTTGGCATCCTGCGCGGTCACCTGCTCAACGGGCGCGGGCTTCGGCGGAAATCGCCTGTTCACATAATCGAATGAAATGACGCCCGCGATGATCGTGAGGACGATCGTGGCGAGACCTATGGCCCATTGCGAGCGCGTCACAACTCACCCCAGCTTTTGATCCCTGGCATCCGCGGTGCCTTCGCTGGCCGCCTTGACGGCGGCTTTTGCCTCGCCCTTGCGGCTCGCAATATCAATCACCTTGCGGCCGGAGATTTCATGGCCGGCGTCGTCCGGCATCTGCCAGAAGAACCAGGCCGAGGCTGCCGAGATCACGGACACCACGAGGAAGGCCGGTGCAAAATCGGCGGCCGACAATTCGGTCATGCCGCGCATCAGCATGGTGGATTCCACAGAGAATGCACCGATCGCGACGCCGGCGGAGATCGACAGTTGCTGATTGACGCTGACCAGCGTGGTGGCGCGGCTCATCTGCGCCGTCTCCACCTCGGCATAGGCGACCGTATTGATGGCGGTGAATTCGAGCGAGCGGAAGAAGCCGCCGACCACCAGGATGATCAGGATCAGCATCAGCGGCGTGGTCACCGTGAACAGCGCACAGGCGGCGAGGAATACCGAACTCACCACGGCGTTGACGGTCATCACATTGCGGAAGCCGAAGGCGCGGATGATGCGCGCCGCCAATGTCTTCATGCCCATGGCGCCCACCGCCGAGCCGAAGGTCACCATGCCCGACTGGAACGGCGACAGGCCGAAGCCGACCTGCATCAACAGCGGCAGCAGGAACGGCAATGCGCCGATGCCGAGCCGGAACAGGAAGCCGCCGATGATGGCGGCGCGCAAGGTCACCAGCCGCATCAGCGAGAAGTCCAGCACCGGGGACGCGGTGCGCCGGGCGTGGATCACGTAGAGGGTCATGGACACCGTGCCGATGCCGACCAGTGCGGCGACGATCGGCCATGGCAGCAGATTGAGGCCCGCGACCGAGAGGCCGAAGGCAATGCCGGCGAGGCCGACGCCGGCCAGCACCAGACCCAGCAGATCGAAGCGCTCCGGATCCTCCGAGCGGATCGGATCGATGAAGCGCAACGCAAGATAGATGCCGAGGCAGCCGATCGGGATATTGATCAGGAAGATCCAGTGCCACGAGAAGTAGGTGGTGATGAAACCACCCAGCGGCGGTCCGATCACCGGGCCGATCAGCGCCGGCACCGTCATCCACGCCATGGCACTGACGAGCGCGCTTTTGTCGATGGAGCGCAGCAGCACGAGGCGTCCCACAGGGGTCATCATGGCGCCGCCGAGGCCCTGGATGATACGGGCGATGACGAAATGCGTGACCGATTGCGACAGCGCGCAGCCGATCGAGCCGATCATGAACACGCCGATGGCGATGGAGAACACGGCGCGTGCGCCGAACCGGTCGGCGGTCCAGCCGGACGCCGGAATGAATACCGCGAGCGAGAGCAGGTAGGAGGTGATCGCCAGCTTCAACGTCAGCGGACTGGTGCCGATATCGGCGGCAATCGCCGGCAGCGAGGTCGCGATCACCGTGGAGTCCATGTTCTCCATGAACAAGGCGGAGGCGACGATCAGCGGGATCAGGCGTTCTTTATTCATGAAATTATTGATGATTCTTACGAGTGCCCAAGCTGCGGGCGCTTTAACATCCTGCCGGGGCGTGGGCTATTGCGAGAGGCCGAATACCTCCTAAATCATCCGTGACTGCGGCCGCCCGGCTGAAGGCCGAAAACGCCTAAAATCCCTGTGCATGGCAGCCAAACGCTTTGATTTCGCGCAGCAGCATGCTATCGACCACCGCCAATCCTACTTATGGGTTCAGATTCGACGACGGTGTCCTGCGCCGCCGTCGAATTGGTGCATCCAGAGGTTTCTACCGCGATCCCGAGGTCGCCGCATGGAGTTGGCAATGGCAGTCGTTCAGAAGATCCGCGAAGCGTACACGTTCGATGACGTTCTGCTGAAGCCCGGCCTGTCGGACATCCTGCCTTCCGACGCCGATATCCGCTCCCACGCCACCCGTGCCATTCCGCTCAATATTCCGATCATCGCCTCGGCGATGGATACCGTCACCGAGGCCCGCATGGCGATCGCCATGGCGCAGGCCGGCGGCCTCGGCGTGATCCACCGCAACTTCGATCCGGAAGGCCAGGCTGCCCAGGTGCGCCAGGTCAAGAAGTACGAGTCCGGCATGGTGGTAAATCCGCTCACCATCGGCCCCGATGCCAAGCTGGCCGAAGCGCTGGCGCTGATGAGCGAACACGGCTTCTCCGGCATTCCCGTCGTCACCGGTGCGAGCAAGGACGTCCCTGGCAAGCTGGTCGGCATCCTCACCAATCGCGACGTGCGCTTCGCCAGCAATCCGAACCAGAAGATTTCCGAACTGATGACGCACGAGAATCTCGTGACCGTGCGCGAAGGCGTCAGCCAGGACGAAGCCAAGCGCATGCTGCACAAGCATCGCATCGAGAAGCTGCTCGTCGTCGACGATCAGTATCGCTGCGTTGGCCTGATCACCGTGAAGGACATGGACAAGGCTGTTGCGCATCCCCTTGCCAGCAAGGACGCGCAGGGACGTCTGCGTGTAGCTGCCGCAACCACTGTGGGCGAGGGTGGTTTCGAGCGCACCGAACGTCTGATTGATGCCGGCGTCGATGTCGTCGTCGTCGACACCGCGCATGGTCATTCCATGCGCGTGTTGGAAGCCGTGACGCGCATCAAGAAGATTTCGAACTCCGTGCAGGTGATCGCCGGCAATATCGCCACCACCGAAGGCGCGCAGGCGCTGATCGATGCGGGCGCGGATGCGATCAAGGTCGGTATCGGCCCGGGCTCGATCTGCACCACGCGCATCGTCGCCGGCGTCGGCGTGCCGCAGCTCACCGCGATCATGGATGCGGTGGAAGCCGCGAAGAAGCACAACATTCCGATCATCGCCGACGGCGGCATCAAATTCTCGGGCGATCTCGCCAAGGCGCTCGCTGCCGGCGCTGACATCGCCATGGTCGGCTCGCTGCTCGCGGGCACCGACGAGACCCCCGGCGAAGTGTTCCTGTGGCAGGGCCGTTCCTACAAGGCCTATCGCGGCATGGGCTCGGTGGGCGCCATGGCGCGCGGTTCGGCGGATCGCTACTTCCAGCAGGACATCAAGGACACGCTCAAGCTGGTGCCGGAAGGCATCGAGGGCCAGGTGCCCTATAAGGGCCCGGTGGCCAATGTGATGCATCAGCTCGCCGGTGGCCTGCGCGCTGCCATGGGCTATGTCGGTGCCAAGACGCTGACCGAATTCCACGACAAGGCAGAATTCGTCCGCATCACCAGCGCCGGACTGCGCGAAAGCCACGTGCATGACGTGACGATTACCCGCGAAAGCCCGAACTATCCGGGCGGAGCTTAACTATACCGGGCACTATTGCGGTGCCGCATAGGCATCGCTGCCTAAATTGAGCCCCACAGATCGGCGAAAACGCGCTACTGTTCGCGCGTCACGTGCGATGTCGGCCATGGATGTCCGGTTATGGATTTCCAGGGCCGGACGAACCCGGCCGCGGAGCTTGGCTCCGCGCCGCGTTGTGATGCTCATTTTCGACAATGACCTCGTCACGCGTCGAAGTAACACCCGCAGAAAAGAACGTTGGATACTATGGCCATTGAATGGACGGACGAACGCATTGCGGCTCTCGACACCGCGCAACTGAAAAACCTGCGTGAGAACGCCACACGCCGCGAGGTCACGGCGCTGGTTGAGCTTTGCACCACCGAGCTCGCGAAGCGTAACGCCGACAAGCCGCGCAGGATCGGCCAGCCGCGCAGCGAGGCCAAGCAGTTCGAGCATGACATGTCGGCGGAGCTCGCCACGGTTGGCAAGGCGATGGCCGAGAAATACGATCTCTCCGAAGCGACCGCCAAGGCGAAGTCCGAAGGCGTGAAGGGCTTCAAGGCGCACAAGCTGCTCGGCTCCGATGGCCATGCCAAGCTCGGCGGCATGCAGCGCGACGGTTCTGTCGCCGTCGATCGCTATATCTCCTATCGCCGCGGCACGGATATCGCGTCGCTCAGCGTGTTCCTGCTCAAGGATCAGCCGATCGAGGCGCATGAATTTCAGGTCATCGCGCCGCTGACGATGCTCGACGGCGGCAAGCCCGTGGCTGAAATCCGTCCGACGGCAACGGCGGCGCAGAAGCAGTCGGCCGATGGCGGTCTGTCCTTCAAGGATCTCGACAGCGCAGCTGCAGCATTCGACAAGGTGCTGGCGAAGATCACGGCCTGATATTTGCCGGTTTACGTTTTGAATGCGGCGCGCGATCATCGCGCGCCGCATTTTTTTGCGATCAAGAAAGAGAAACGGAGAAATCCCATGTCAGCAGCCAAACGCGTCGTTCTCGCATCGCGCCCACACGGTGAGCCCGGCCCATCGAATTTCCGTATCGAGGATTATGCGGTGCCGACGCCGGGTGAGGGCGAAGTGCTGCTGCGCACGATCTGGCTGTCGCTCGATCCCTATATGCGCGGCCGCATGAATGACGGCCCCTCCTATGCCGCGCCGGTGCCGGTGGATGGCGTGATGGAGGGCGGCACCGTCTGCGAGGTGATCGCCTCGAACAATCCGGGTTTTGCCAAGGGCGATATCGTGCTCGCCCATGCCGGCTGGCAGACCCATGCGATCTCCGACGGCAAGGGCCTGCGCAAGCTCGATCCGAAGCTGGCACCGATCTCGACCGCGGTCGGCATTCTTGGGATGCCGGGCATGACCGCCTATACGGGCCTGCTTGCCATTGGAAATCCGCAGGTCGGCGAAACTGTGGTCGTTGCCGCGGCGTCAGGTGCCGTGGGCTCTGCAGTTGGCCAGATTGCGAAGATCAAGGGCGCACGTGCCATCGGTATCGCGGGCGGTGCTGACAAGTGCCGCTATGTGAAGGAAGAACTCGGCTTCGACGAATGCCTCGATCATCGCGATCCGGATTTTCCGGCGAAGCTGAAAGCTGCATGCCCGGGCGGCATCGACGTGTATTTCGAGAATGTCGGCGGCGCTGTGTTCGAAGCGGTGTTTCCGCTGCTGAATTTCTTCGCACGCATTCCGGTATGCGGGCTGATTGCGCAATACAACGATACGACCTCGGAAGCGCCGAAATGGGCCGGCGCCATGATGCGCAACGTGCTCACCAAGCGCCTCAACTTCCGCGGCTTCATCGTGCGCGACTTCGCGTCGATGCATGGCGACTTCCTGCGCGACATGTCGCAATGGGTGCGCGAGGGCAAGGTGAAGTACAAGGAGCACGTCACCGAAGGTCTCGACAATGCGCCGACGGCGTTCATGGGGCTGCTGAAGGGCGCGAATTTCGGCAAGCAGCTCGTGCGTGTCGGCGCCGACAAAGCGTAAGGCGAATACGCCTTCAGGCTGTCATCACTGCGGGCGCACCGTGCCGTCCGCATTGATGACAGTGAACAGATCGATGTCGGTCTGGCCCGGCGCGCGGCGGTGGCGAACTTCAAAGCCGTCGGGCTGGAAACTGTATTCCACGAGCCCGACTTCCTTGACGCCGATCGTCTCCTGCCTGTCCTCCGGACCAATGATGAAACTACTCGAAGGCGCCCAGATGTGCCTGACGCCGCGCCATATGTAGTCGCGCCGCTGGTGCACATGACCACAGGCGACGAGCCGCAGATCGACAGGGTCAAGCAGATCGATGAGACGACGGCGCGCCGGCATCGGGACATAGCGGATCGACGTCGCGGCCAGTTCCGGATCGTCCGGGGCATTCAGAAATAGCGGTTTGTGGATGAACAGCGCCAGCGGTCGTCCGTTCAGGCCCGCCAGTTGCGAGGCGAGCCAGTCGAACTGCTCCTCTTCGCAGGCGAGCCCGCTATTCATGATCAACGAGTTCAGACCGATGAAACACCAGCCAGCCGCGTTGAAGCGCCAGTGGTCGTGTCCAAAGACCGACACGAATGCCTGCCGGTTCTGCTCGGAAATCAGCTGGCTTGGCGGCGGGGCGACCAGAGTCGGGTTGTCGCCGATGTCGTGATTGCCCGGCAGATAGCGGCAGGCGACGGGAAGGGCGTCATGCTGTGACCTGGCGAAGGCGAGGTCATCGGGATGGCCCGGGCCGTCGAAGGCAAGGTCGCCGCTATTGATGACGAGGTCTGGCTTTGCCGCGTCGATGAACGCGCAGACGCGCTGGAAATTTGCGACGAATTGCGGAAAGCCTGCGCCGAGATGCGTATCGGTGATCTGGATCAAGCGGAATTCGGACATGGCGGGAACTCCTCTGGCGGGGAGTGTAGCCATCTCGGATGTCAGTCAGATGGCTCGGGCGACCGAAACATTAGATCACGCGATATCTGATCGCATAGCCGTCGTTGGTGCGGGCCGTCTTGCCCGCGCGGGCGGAGGCGCTCACCTGATCGACCAGATGCCACGGGCTGAATTCGGCGGAGTGGCTCGGGCTTGCGGCCAGCCGCAGTTTGAAGATCAGCGGTGCTTCGCCCGGCACGTTCACGATCATCACACGCTGCGCGGTGCGAAATTTCAGTGGCACCGTACCCCTGAGAATGCTCTCGCCCTTGTTTGTGAAAGTCGGGCCTTCGCTGATGGCGGCGAGGGCCTGGTTGCGGTCGGTATGCAATTCGATCTGCGTGGCTTCCGCGATGATCTTCGCCGCGACCGCGTCGGGCAGGCGGATTTCGAATTCGACAGCGGGCCTGGTCGGGTTGATGCCGAGATAGCCCAGTGCCGTGTGGCGCATGTCGGTGGCGGCGAAGGCCAGGAGGCCCAGCACGGCCAGCGCCGCGACGCCGTGGTGGACCACGTCATGGACCGAGCGATACCGGGCTCGGAAATAGAGATTCAGCAGGATGGCCACCGCGAGCGCTGCGGCGGCGCCAGCCAGGGTGGACATCATGAGGCCGGCCCAGCTGTCCGGGTCGCCGGGCGTCAGCATCGCAAAGAGGGCATCGAGATAAGCCATGGCAGTGCTCACGGGCAGAACTCTTGAGGCTGGCGCGCCCCCGGGCAGCGCCTTTAAATGGGTGTCGAGGGCCGCCTAGCCGGTTCAATGGAACCTGCATGGAACTCATATGGAACTCTTGGGCCGGTTAATCGTCATGTTCCAAGGGGCGGGTCTGTAGCGCGAGCGGGGTGCCGCACGGCTCTGAATTCCGGCCCTGAATTCCCATGGCTGAGGAAATTTCAATGTCGATTCAATGGGTTTTGTTGCCGGTCTTCGTGCTGGTGGCGATTACGCTAGGCATGTTCTTCTGGACCGGCCGGCGCGGCGGCCTGCTGAGCCGCAAGGATACCAGCGACCTGCCGAATACCGCTCCGCAGCTCGATCTGCTGTTCTACGCGCTGATCGCCATCGGCCTGCCGCTGCGCAAGATCGATCTGGTGCTGGTCTGCCTGTCCTGGATCTTCGTCATCGCCCGCTTCGTGGGCGCCGGATTCATTGCCAATAGCCGGGGATCGCAGGCCTGGCTCGCCAGCGCGCTTGTGTTGTTGGCGATGTGGTTCTACTTCGCGCTACGGATGCTTCTCCTGATCTGATCGGGGGCGGCGTCGCGCCTCTCTCCGTCGAAAGATTGCCATGACTCCCGCCGCACGCCTCTCCGCCGCGATCGAAGTGATCGAGGCCATCGACACCCAGCGTGTCCCCGCCGCCAAGGCGCTGAAGGAATGGGGCACCGCGCACCGCTTTGCCGGCTCTGGCGACCGGGCCGGGATTTCCGGGTTGGTCTGGGATGTGCTGCGGCGGCGCGCCTCCAGCGCCTGGATCATGGACGACGACACGTCGCGGGCGCGGCTGCTCGGCATGCTCAAGGCCGAGCGCAGGATGGATGTCGATACGATTGCCGCGCTCTGTGACGGCAGCGGTTTTGCGCCGGCGCCGCTGTCTGACGCGGAGCGTTCGGCTCTGGCGTCGCGCACGGTGGCGGATGCACCGGCGTATATCGCCGGCGATTATCCGGAATGGCTCGATGGCCAGCTGGCCGATGTATTTGGCGACGATCGCGTGGCGGAAGCCACCGCCATGGCCAGCCGTGCGCCGCTGGACCTGCGCGTCAACACGCTGAAGGCCAAGCGCGACAAGGTGCTGGGCTCGCTGCGCCATCTCGGCGCCACCGAGACGCCCTGGTCGCCGCTGGGGCTGCGGATCGAGCTCGGTGCCGATGCGCGCAATCCCGGCATCCATGCCGAGGAGGATTTCATCAAGGGCGGCATCGAAGTGCAGGACGAGGGCTCGCAGCTTGCGGCGCTGCTGTCCGGCGCCAAGCCCGGCGAGCAGGTGATCGATCTCTGCGCAGGTGCCGGCGGCAAGACGCTGGCGCTGGCGGCGATGATGCAGGGCAAGGGCCGGCTGATCGCCACCGACGCCGACAAGCGCCAGCTCGCACCGATCCACGAGCGGCTGTCGCGTGCCGGCATCCACAATGCCGATATCCGCACCCCGAAGGGCCCCGACGACACGCTCAGCGACATTCACAACTCCGCGGACCTCGTGCTGATCGACGCGCCATGCACCGGCACCGGCACCTGGCGTCGCAATCCCGACGCCAAATGGCGGATGCGGCCGGGCGCCCTCGAGGTCCGGATCAAGGACCAGGCCGAGGTCCTCGACCGCGCGGTGGCGCTGGTGAAGCCGGGTGGTCGGATCGCCTATGTGACCTGTTCGGTACTCCCGCAGGAAAACCGCGACCAGATCCGCGCCTTTACCGCCCGCCAGCCGGAATTTTCGGTGGTGCCGCCGGCGCAGGTGATGTCGGTCCTGTGGGACAAAGCCGAGGATTTCGCCGCCGCGACCTATCAGAGCCCGGAAGGCCTGCTGATGACCCCGCGCCGGACCGGAACGGACGGGTTTTTCGTGTCGGTGATGAAGCGCCAGCCGGTAGGCTGAGACCCCTCCGCCGTCATTGCGAGCGCAGCGAAGCAATCCAGAAGGCCACAAGCGAAGACTGGATTGCTTCGTCGCAAGGGCTCCTCGCAATGACGGGGATAGGCCGGTGCAGGGCTGCCATGACAGCCTTTTCAGCCTTGCGACCCCGCCGTGAGTCGCGTAATTCCTCGCTATGACAGCCCCCAGCAAAAGCTCCGTTTCGCCCGCCGATCCGTCACCCCATGTGGCCGCGGCGCATGACAAGATTCTGATCGTCGATTTCGGCTCCCAGGTGACGCAGCTGATTGCGCGGCGTGTCCGCGAGGAGGGCGTCTATTCCGAGATCGTGCCGTTCAACAAGGCCGAAGCCGCCTTCGCCGAGATGAAACCGAAGGCCGTGATCCTGTCCGGCGGTCCGGCCTCGGTGCTCGACGACAACGCGCCGTCGGCGCCGTTGTCGATCCTCACCGCGGGCGTTCCCGTACTCGGCATCTGCTACGGCGAGCAGACCATGGCGCAGCAGCTCGGCGGCACCGTCGAGGCCGGCCATCATCGCGAATTCGGCCGCGCCGCGATCGAGATCACCGACACCTGCGCGCTGTTCGACGGCGTCTGGGAAGTGGGCGGCAAATACGACGTCTGGATGAGCCATGGCGACCGCGTCACCAAGATGCCCGACGGCTTTCGCGCCGTCGCCAAGGCGCCAGGCTCGCCGATCTCGATCATCGCCGACGATGTCAGAAAATTCTACGCGATGCAGTTTCACCCCGAAGTGGCGCATACGCCCGACGGCGCCAAACTGATCCGCAACTTCGTGCGCAACATCGCCGGTTTCACCGGCGACTGGACCATGCGCGCGTTTCGCGAGGAAGCCATCGAGAAGATCCGCGCGCAGGTCGGCAAGGGCAAGGTGATCTGCGGTCTCTCCGGCGGTGTCGACTCTGCCGTTGCGGCCGTGCTGATCCATGAGGCGATCGGCGATCAGCTCACTTGCGTATTCGTCGATCACGGCATGCTGCGCAAGGACGAGGCCAAGACCGTCGTCGACCTGTTCCGGCATCACTACAATATCCCGCTGGTGCATGTGGATGCATCGAAGACGTTCCTCGGCGAGCTCGAAGGCGTCACCGATCCCGAAGTGAAGCGCAAGACCATCGGCCGTCTGTTCATCGACGTGTTCGACGCCGAGGCCAAGAAGATCGGCGGCGCGGATTTCCTGGCGCAGGGCACGCTGTATCCCGACGTGATCGAGAGCGTCTCCTTCACCGGCGGCCCCTCGGTGACCATCAAGTCGCATCACAATGTCGGCGGTCTTCCGGCACGCATGAACATGAAGCTGGTCGAGCCGCTGCGCGAATTGTTCAAGGACGAGGTCCGCGATCTCGGCCGCGAATTGGGATTGCCGGATATTTTCGTCGGCCGTCATCCGTTCCCCGGTCCCGGCCTCGCAATCCGCTGCCCCGGCGAGATCACGCGCGAGAAGCTCGACATCCTCCGCGAAGCCGACGCCGTCTATATCGACCAGATCCGCAAGGCCGATCTCTACGACACCATCTGGCAGGCCTTCGCTGTCCTATTGCCGGTGAAGACCGTCGGCGTAATGGGCGATGGCCGCACCTATGAATACGTGGTCGGCCTGCGCGCCGTGACCTCCACCGACGGCATGACCGCAGACTTCTACGCCTTCGACATGAAGTTTCTCGGCGAAACGGCCACGCGGATTATCAACGAGGTCAAGGGCGTGAATCGTGTGGTGTATGACATCACGAGCAAGCCGCCGGGGACGATCGAGTGGGAGTAGGGGCGCGTCGTCTGGCGTAGTTGGCGGGGGATTTAACAGGATTGCAGATTTGATCTTTGTGGCCTGATCCACATTGTCATTGATCGCTAGGTAAAAGGGCGTCGGACCATGGCACTTCCTTCTCCGCAGCCGTCGCCTCAGGTCCTCTTTTCAAGTGCCGGAAGAGCGTGGAGTGCGCTCGATGCCGTTCTTATCAATATCCCGCGTGGCTTGTTGCGAGCACCGGCTGGCGGATTGCATACGCTAGGCATGCATTTCGGTCCGCCCGTCAACGCAGATTGTTCCGTTGGTGGCAAGCGGATGCGGCGTGTGCAGAAGTCGGGCGACATCGATTTCATTCCGGCGGGAATGGATGGCTCCTGGGAGGACGATGCGGATTGCCAGATTCTCCGGCTGCGTCTTCACTCATCGCTTATGGAACAGGTCGCCGAGGACCTCGGAAGGGATGCTGCGAAAATCGAATTCGTCCCGCGTCTTCAACTCCGTGACGCCCGCATGGAGGCAATCGGCTGGGCCATAAAGGCGGATCTCGAGGCAGACACACCGTCTGATCCGCTTTACATCGATCATCTGGCGAGCGCGTTGGCGGTCCGGCTGTTCGAAACCGCCACTGACGGTCGTCCGCTCCCGGGAGCTGACGGTGCGTCAAGGATGTCTGCGCGTCATCTGAAACTGCTGACCGAGTTCATCGAGATGAATCTGGGTCAGCAACTTCATCTCGCCGATCTGGCGAAAGTTGCCGGGGTCAGCGTCACGCGTCTCAAGACGCTATTCCGTAACAGCACGGGGATGTCCGTGCATCAATATGTGATACGCCGCCGCACGGAATACGCACGCGCTTTGATCGCCACGACGACGATGCCTGCAAGTGAGATTGCTTTTGTCGCCGGTTTTTCCCATCAGAGTCATATGGCCTCGACGATGCGCCGCATCCTCGGCCAGACCCCTGGCGATATTACGCGGCCGGCACGCGAAATCGGCCCGAAATTGCTAAGATCTGTCTGAATCTGAGCGAAGCCAACTCTTGCATTCCTTAAGTCTTGCATATCGCAAGAGAGGAATTGGACATGTTTGCAATCGTTGGCGCCGCCGGAAACGTCGGCTATTCGACATCGATGGCCCTGCGCAAGGCTGGCGTGCCGGTCAGAGCGATTCTACGCGACGCGGCAAAGGCGGCGGCGCTCAAAGAGTTCGGGTGCGAGATCGCTCTGGCTGATCTGCAGGATGCCGAGGCCCTAGCCAAGGCGATCGCAGGCGCGGATGCCGTACAGATCATCGTCCCGGTAGCACTCAAGGTAAGGGATCCTGCTGAAGAGCTGCGGCAATCGATCGACAGCATCGCCAGGGCGCTCGCACAGGCGTCCCCAAAACGGGTGCTGGCCATTTCCGACTACGGCGCGCACGTCACGGATGACATCGGGATGCCCACTATTTTCCATGGACTGGAGGAGCGGCTGGGCCAACTCAATGTCCCCAGGACGGTCCTGCGATCAGCGGAACATATGCACAATTGGGCCCGTGTTATTCCCGTGGCCATGGCGTCCGGCAACTTGCCAACCTTCCACAACGTCGTCGACATGGTGTTCCCCACGATTGCAGCTGCAGACCTCGGCCTGATCGCCGCCGACCTGTTGTTGCGGCCCGGCGAGAATGACCTGGATGTTGTCCACGCCGAAGGGCCACGCCGGTATAGTGCCAACGACGTGGCGACGGCGCTGACCGAGCTATCGGGGCGCACCATTCACGCACGGGTCGTGCCTCGCTCGCAATGGAAAGAGACCTTTGAGCGAAACATGCCCGGCAGCCTCGCCGAACTCCTGATCAAAGCCAACGAGGCTCACAACAGGGGCGGCCTGATCGACGTCGAGCCAAATGCCGGCGAGATTCGATATGGCACTACCGAATTGATCGACGCGCTGCAGCCGTTTCTGAGATAAAGCCGCGACGCGGACCACCAACGAGGTGAAGGGCGTCAACCGCGTGATGTATGACATCACGAGCAAGCCGCCGGGGACGATCGAGTGGGAGTGAAGGGGAGTATCGTGGAGTAGTATCGGATAGCAGAGGACACGCGCACGAATCCTAGGCCATCGATAGCAGTCGATAGATTCCAAGCGACCCGCAGATTTGACGCTCAGTCGGGCGTCTCTCCGCTCTTCGAACGGCGCCCATACGCCGTCAGGCCCACCCCAACCTTCGCGACTTTGTGGCCTTCAAATAATCGGTCGCGCGCTGCTCGAAGACGTCAGCGCGCGACCAGTTCTCCGCGTCGATCACACGGTCGCAGATCGATTACTGCTCCTTCTTGAACAAATCCTGGAAGATCAGCTGGCCCCACGTGCGACCGCGTGCGTGCACCAGCGCGCCACCTTCGTTGAGCTTTCCCAGCTTGACGGGTGCGAAGCCGAGTTGCTTGGCCAGGGCCGCCACGGGAGCGATCGCGTCCTCGTCGTCAGCAGACAGAAAGACGACCCGATGCCCGCCCGCGACGATCGGATCGGTCGCCAGAGTGGCTGCGCCCAGGTGATTGAAACCTTTCACGAGTTTGGCGCCGGTGAATGCCTTCGCGACGACGGCGGAGCCCGCGAGACCGTCCGGCTCGTCGGGGCCCGGAAACAGGTTCATCGCGTCGATGACCGTCTTGCCGTCCCAGCTCGGCAGGATCTTCGCAACCTCGCGATGCTCGCCGAAAGGGACCGCCAGGATGATGGTGTCGGCCTCGAGCGCATCCCGCAGCGACCTGGCGACGACCCCGGGTCCGATCGCCCGGGCCTGTGGCGCCAATGCCTCGGGGGGCCGACGGCTCGCGACGGTCACGTCGATGTTTTTGCGGGCGAAGGCGTGGGCGAGGGCCTGGCCTATCTTGCCGAAGCCGATAATTGCGTAGCTCATAATGTTTCTCCGATTTGTTTTGATATTGATTCACGGCCTTCGAGGGCGCCGGGCGATCCGTTTTCGCTGCGTGGCGACCTTCGCGTAGGCGTCTCGCCGTGAAGGACTTCCGCGCGGCCGGACTGACCGTTCGGCGCGGAAGTCATCCAGCATGGACACGCTAGTTCCCGCCGGTTAGACGCTTCGCGCGATCCGGCGCGATTTCAGATCGCCGAGAAGCCGCCGTCGACAGACAACTCCAGCCCATTCACGAAGCTTGAATCGTCTGACGCAAGAAACAGTGCGACCGCCGCAATTTCCTCAGGGCGACCCATCGTTCCCCGCGGGATCAGGGATTCGAACATCTGCTTCGCCTCTGGGGTGAGAACCTGGTCCTGCATCGGTGTGGCGATCGGTCCCGGGTGCAGCACGTTCACCCGGATATTCCTGCTCTTGAGTTCGTTGAGCCATCCGCGTGCGAATGCGTGCAGCGTCGCCTTGCTCGCCGCATACACGCTGTAACCGGGAAAACCTTTCAGCGACGCGACCGACCCGGTCATGAAGATCGATCCGCCATCGTTGAACAGCGGCAACGCCTTCTGCACGGTGAACAGCGTGCCGCGCGTATTCAAGCCGAAGGTCGCATCGAAATGCTGCTCGGTGATCTCGCCCAATGGCACGGCTTCGCCCGTGCCGGCGCTCGCGTACAGGATATCGATGTTACCCTTGACCCGCTTGACCGTATCGAACAGGCGGTCGAGGTCGTCGAGATTGGCCGCGTCGCCGCGTACGCCGGTCACATTCCGGCCAATCAGCTTGACGGCCTCATCGAGCGTCTCCTGCCTCCGGCCCGTGATGAACACATAGGCGCCTTCTTCGACGAACAGCTTGGCGCTCGCGAGCGCCATGCCGCTCGATCCACCCGTGATGACTGCAACCTTACCGTCTAGCTTTCCCATAACTTCTCCTGTCGTGGTGTCGGGACTGCCCCCGAGAACCTGGAGATGGGTCTGCCGGCGTCAGGCGTTGAGTGCGGAAGCGCGCACATCGGTGGTGCGAAATCGATCCGGCTGGACGACTAACGCTAGCCGCGGCGATCGGTGTCCGCCGGTCGGAATTGGACGGCGCTCGTCGCCGTAGGCTATGATGACAGCCCATATTGTTGCACCATGTTTGGATACGGGCTTGGAAGGCGCGCCGCGCGGTGCGAGATTGCACCATGATCGACTGGGATGACGTTCGCTACTTTCTTGCCGTCGCGCGCGGAGGCTCGGTGCGGGCTGCCGCCGAGCGCCTCGGTGTGAACCACGCGACCGTGCTGCGACGTATCGCCCAGCTCGAGGAACGCCTCGGGGTTCAGATGTTTGAAAAACTGCCTTCCGGCTACCGCCTGACGGCTGCGGGCGAGGAGGTCCTCGAATTCGCGGACCAGATGGAAGCGTCGTCGCATCAGCTGGAGACGCGCGTCTTCGGCCGCGACCAGAGCGTGCGCGGGCGTCTGCGGGTGACGCTGGCGCCACCCCTCGCGACACATCTGCTGATGCCGGACTTCGCCGATTTCGCGCGTCTGCATCCGGACATCGAGATGGACATCCTGTCGTTCGGCGAGCTGGCAAATCTGACCAACCGGGAGGCCGACGTGGCGATCCGCGTCGTCTACGACCGCAAAACCCTGCCGCTCAATCTTCACGGCCAGAAGGGACCGGAGCTGTTCGGAGGCGTCTACATGTCCCGCGATCGACTCGCCGCTTGGCGCGCGGGCGCACCTGATCCCATCCGGTGGATCGTCATCAGCGTTCATGGAATTCCGGATTGGGCGACTGAGGGTGACGTTCGCGCCACGGGGGTTCCGTTCAGGACTACGGACGCCGCAGCGCAGATCGTTGCTGTACGGCAAGGGCTCGGGATCACGACACTGCCGTGCTTCGTTGGCGATGCCGACCCCCTGCTGGTGAGGGTGCCGGGCACCGACCTGCACATGTACGGAACGGTTTGGCTTCTTACACAGGGGGAGACACGCAAGACGAAGCGCGTGCGGCTCTTTACTGAGTTCGTATCCGGCAGGCTCGCCGCCTACGCGCCGCTGCTCGCGGGGCTGTCCGTATCGCACAACTGACGCGGGGCGGGTCGCCGACCACCAATTTGCCAATGGTGGCGGGTCAGACCGACCTTTCGGACGTGTCTTCGGGGAGTTTCTTTGCGACAGGTCGGGTGAGAACCAGCATTTCAGCCCGGCAAGCATGCCTGCCGTCATGTTTTGACCGTTGAACGCTGAATTTAAAGGGCTATTTTTACTGCAATGCAGTATCTTGTCAGTCGGTCGCGATTGACGTACTCGAAGCCGAATTCGCCTTTAGACCGGTTTTAACAATAACGGTTGGTGGCGCTGCGTTTCCAGCGTCAACCACCTCATGACGTTGGGATGACGATGAGCCTCTATTCAGATTACCTCGCTGAAATCGAAAGCAGAAAAGCTCAAGGCCTCGCTCCCAAACCGATCGACGACGGCGCGCTCACCGGCGAAATCATCGCCCTGATCAAGGACACCGGCAGCGAATACCGCGCCGACGCCCTGAAATTCTTTATCTACAACACCCTGCCGGGCACCACGAGCGCCGCAGGCGTCAAGGCCGCGTTCCTGAAGGAGATTATCCTCGGTGAGGCGATCGTCCCGGAAATCACGCCGACCTTCGCGCTGGAACTGCTGTCGCACATGAAGGGCGGCCCCTCGATCGGCGTGCTGCTCGACGTCACGCTCGGCAGTGATACCGGGCTTGCGAAGCAGGCTGGTGAAGTTCTGAAGACCCAGTTCTTCCTCTACGACGCCGACATGTTCCGGCTGCGCGATGCCTTCAAGGCGGGCAATGCCGTCGCCAAGGGCGTGCTCGAGAGCTATGCCAAGGCCGAGTTCTTCACCAAGCTCCCGGACGTCGCAGACGAGATCAAAGTCGTGACCTACGTCGCCGCCGAAGGCGATATCTCGACCGACCTTCTGTCGCCCGGCAACCAGGCGCATTCGCGTTCGGACCGTGAGCTGCACGGCCAGTGCATGATGACGCCGCAGGCGCAGCAGGAAATCGTGGCGCTGCAGAAGCAGCATCCCGATAAGCGCGTGATGATGATCGCCGAAAAGGGCACAATGGGCGTGGGTTCGTCGCGCATGTCCGGTGTGAACAACGTGGCGCTGTGGACCGGCAAGCCGGCCAGCCCCTATGTGCCCTTCGTCAACTTCGCCCCGGTCGTCGCCGGCACCAACGGCATCTCGCCGATTTTTGCGACCACCGTCGACGTCACCGGCGGCATCGGCGTCAATCTCAAGAACTGGGTCAAGAAATTCGACGCGGACGGCAAGCCGATCCTGAACAACGACGGCAACCCGGTCCTCGAACAGAAATTTGCGGTCGATACCGGCACCGTCCTGACGCTCGATGCCAAGGGCAAGAAGCTGCGCGACGAAAACGGCAAGGAACTGGTCGACGTCGCTGCCGCCTTCACGCCGCAGAAGATGGAGTTCATGAAGGCCGGCAGCTCCTATGCCATCGTGTTCGGCAAGAAGCTGCAGACCTTTGCCGCCGAAACGCTCGCCGTCGAGCCGACCCCGGTTTTCGCTCCGAACAAGGAGATTTCGGTCGAAGGCCAGGGCCTGACCGCGGTCGAGAAGATCTTCAACCGCAATGCCGTGGGCGTGCTCGGCGGCAAGGTGCTGCATGCGGGCTCGGACGTGCGCGTCAAGGTCAACATCGTCGGCTCGCAGGACACCACCGGCCTGATGACCGCGCAGGAGCTGGAAGCGATGGCGGCCACCGTCATCTCGCCGATCGTCGACGGCGCCTATCAGTCGGGCTGCCACACGGCATCGGTGTGGGACAAGAAGGCGCAGGTCAACATTCCGAAGCTGATGAGCTTCATGAACAATTTCGGCGTGATCACCGCGCGCGATCCCAAGGGCAGCTATCATGCGATGACCGATGTCATCCACAAGGTGCTGAACGACATCACCGTGGATGACTGGGCGATCATCATCGGCGGCGACAGCCACACCCGCATGTCCAAGGGCGTCGCCTTCGGTGCCGATTCCGGCACCGTGGCGCTGGCGCTGGCGACCGGCGAGGCGACGATGCCGATCCCGCAATCGGTCAAGGTGACCTTCAAGGGCGCGATGCAGCCGCATATGGACTTCCGCGACGTGGTGCATGCGACCCAGGCGCAGATGCTCAAGCAATGCGGCGACAATGTTTTCCAGGGCCGGATCATCGAGGTCCATCTCGGCACGCTGCTCGCCGACCAGGCCTTCACCTTCACCGACTGGACGGCCGAGATGAAGGCCAAGGCCTCGATCTGCATCTCGCAGGACGACACGCTGATCGAGTCGCTGGAGATCGCCAAGTCGCGGATCCAGATCATGATCGACAAGGGCATGGACAATGCCGCGGGCACGCTGAAGGGCCTGATCGCCAAGGCCGATGCGCGCATCGCCGAGATTCGTTCGGGCGAGAAGCCCGCGCTGACGCCGGACGCCAATGCGAAATACTTCGCCGAAGTCGTCGTCGATCTTGATATCATCGACGAGCCGATGATCGCCGATCCCGACGTGAACAATGCCGACGTCTCGCGCCGCTACACCCACGACACGATCCGTCCGATCTCGTATTACGGCGGCACCAAGAAGGTGGACCTCGGCTTCGTGGGCTCGTGCATGGTGCACAAGGGCGACATGAAGATCGTCGCCCAGATGCTCAAGAACATCGAGAAGGCTGAAGGCAAGGTCGCGTTCAACGCGCCGCTGGTCGTCGCCGCCCCAACCTACAACATCATCGACGAGCTGAAGGCCGAAGGGGATTGGGAAATCCTGCAGAAGTATTCCGGCTTCGAATTCGACGATGTGAAGCCGAAGACCGCGAACCGCACCGCCTACGAGAATATCCTGTATCTCGAGCGCCCGGGCTGCAACCTGTGCATGGGCAACCAGGAAAAGGCGGAGAAGGGCGATACCGTTCTGGCAACCTCAACCCGTCTGTTCCAGGGCCGCGTCGTGGAAGACACCGCCGAGAAGAAGGGTGAATCGCTGCTGGCCTCGACCCCGGTCGTGGTGCTGTCGGCGATCCTTGGTCGCACGCCGAGCGCCGAGGAATACAAGGCCGCCGTCGAAGGCATCGACCTGACCAAGTTCGCGCCGCCCAAGATCGGTTCGATGGGGGCGTCCGTCCACTACTAAGGGCGGGTAACGAGGGCTGTTCAAAGATCGGCGTTGGCAGGTGAATGCCTGCCGCGCCGCGGGGCTGGTACGCGAGCGGGCATCAGTCGCGTGGTGTATGACATCACGAGCAAGCCGCCGGGGACGATCGAGTGGGAGTGACGGGGCAAACGGCTGTTCCGAAAACGGCGTCTCTGGCATAACTCCGCAGCAATCTGCATTCCACTTACATGCTGGCCTGAGAGGGTCCCGATGCGTGCCTGCCTTGTCCGTCTGCTGTCTGTTCCTGGTCTCCTTGTTTCAGCTTCCCTTGCCATGGCGCAGAGCATGCCTGCCGACGCGCCGAATGCGCGCGATCATGCCGTGCTCAGCCGCTATGCCGGATCGTGGCTCGTCGCCCAGGATGCGAAGACCTTCGATCAGGCCAGCATTCCCTCCGGAGACACTGATGCCGTCAAGCTTGAGGGACGAGTGACGCGGCTGTTCTATCTCGCGCCCGCCGGCAAGTCGGTGCTCGAAGTGCAGCGCAACTATGAGCAGGCGCTTGAGCGCGCCGGTGCATCGAAGCTGGATGCGTGCGCCGACAACTGCGGTCGGCGGAATTTCAAACCGCTCCGCGACCTGCCTGCCAATCCGCAGCTGGCCAAGGTGTCGCTGGAAGGCTGGACTCCGATCACGCTGTTGCAACAATGGCAGGAGACTGGCAGCGAGCGCTATTGGTACGGAACGTTGAACGCATCCGGCACTACGCTGCATGTGGCGGTCCTATCAGCGAAGCCAGGCACCATCGCGCTTGCCAACAAATACCTCGCGACAGTTGTGGAGATCGTCGAACCGAAGGCGATGGATAGCGGCAAGGTGACTGTGGATGCGGCGGCGCTCGCGAAGGGCCTGCAGGCGGAGGGGAAGGTGGCGCTCTACGGGCTGTTCTTCGACACCGGCAAGGCGACCATCAAGCCCGAGTCCAAACCGCAACTCGACGAAATGGCACGCGTGCTGCAAGCCAATGCCGGTGCGAATGTGTTCATCGTCGGTCACACCGACAATCAGGGTGCGCTGGATGCGAACCTCGCGCTGTCGAAGGCGCGCGCGCAGGCGGTGATCGATGACCTGACTCGCAACTACAAGATCGATGGCAAGCGCTTGTTTGCATCCGGCGTGGCGAACTACGCGCCGCTTGCCAGCAATGCCAATGAAAATGGCCGCGCCCGCAACCGCCGCGTCGAGATGGTGTTGCAGTAGGTCTATGAAGCCGTCTGCCGGAGGTGTTCGTTGGGCGGTACCCATTCCCCGGACCGGCCTGGCAATCCGCAGCCGCTCGCGAGGATAGTCCAGCTTCACCGTCCAGACGGCTGCCACCCGCGAGAAAAATGCCTGCATATGTCGGGAAGTCCGCCCGTCATGCGTCCTCGGGAGACGAAGAGCCGAGAGAGACGATGCGGAAGACTATCGTCGTGGCCCAAGTCACACTGGACAGCGTCATGCATTTGCCGGGAGTTTGCCTATGAACCCCACCATTACCGCCTTTGAACGGTCGCCCGATCGCGGCAGGGGATTGGCCCGGGACATGCGCGTTCGCTGGGCGCTCGAAGAAGTGGATCAGCTCTACGACGTTCGACTTCTTTCGTTCGATGAGATGAAGGGACTTCCGCATCGGGCGCGTCATCCTTTCGGGCAGATTCCGACGTATGAGGAGGGCGATCTTGTCCTGTTCGAGTCAGGAGCGATCGTGTTCCATATCGCAGAGGGCCATGCAGGCCTGCTGCCAGATGATGCGAACGCCCGGGCGCGGGCAGTCACGTGGATGTTTGCCGCACTCAATACGGTCGAGCCGCCGGCCGTCGATCTCCTCATCGTCACGCTCCTGGAACGCGACAAGACCTGGTATGAGCAGCGCCTAGCGATGGTCAAGGACCGCATCCGCGGGCGGCTGGGCGAACTTTCCAAGCACCTTGGCGATGCCGACTGGCTCGACGGTGCGTTCAGTGCCGGTGACCTGCTGATGGTGTCGGTGCTGCTCAGGTTGGGGGCGTCCGGCCTACTGGATGAATATCCCAACCTCTCCGCCTATGTCGCCCGCGGCGAAGCCCGGCCTGCCTACAAGCGTGCTTTCGCCGCTCAATTGGCGGTTTTCACCGCCGCGTCGGGCGACTGATAGGAATCCCTCAGGGCGGCTTTCTAGGACCGCTGCAGCGGCGAGATTACACGCGAAAAACTCGACATCCTGCGCGAGGCGGATGCCGTCTATATCGACCAGATCCGCAAGGCGGGTCTCTACGACACGGTGAAGGCCGTTGGCGTCATGGGCGATGGTCGCACCTATGAATACGTCGTCGGCCTGCGCGCGGTGACCTCCACCGACGGCACGACCGCGGACTTCTACGCCTTCGACATGAAATTCCTCGGCGAGACCGCGACGCGGATCATCAACGAGGTAAAGGACGTTAATCGCGTGGTGTATGACATTACGTCGAAGCGGCCGGGGACGATCGAGTGGGAGTGAGGAACCGGTAGGTAGTGCGTGATCGCGGGCCCAACGTCCCCACCTATGCGTGACTTTGTCGCTGCGTTGCTGCCGCCTAAAGTGATCTCCCTAACATCCGTTCAAGTTCTTGCTCGACCAAAACGATTGGCAGCTGAAAAAAAGCGAAGCGTTCATAGAGTGGAGCCAACAGTTGATGTAGAATCTCCGCTAAATTATCCTGCAATTGCGTCAGTGTTACCTGCGCCTCAAGAATTATTTCATCAGTCTGACTAGTGTCGTCTCCGAAGACGGCGCGGTCACCCGAAATACTAACTAGCGCGCGTCTGTTTAGGCCGGTGAAACGGCATCGGATAGCGATAGCTTCCACGTCACCGTAAGATTCAGCGAAACGCGCAGCAAATAGAATTCCTTCTCCGATTCGCCAGACCGGCAGTGTGACATCAAACGCTTGGCCGGCGGGACGATTGCTGAGTTCGTCCTCAGCATAGCCCCTAATTGTGTAAAGCTGCCCAGCTGGCGATGCGCGCCAGAAGTCACTGTGTGCGGGTGTGCGTGGGTCACGGTTAGCTGCTGACCGTCCCACCCAAGCTTCTACAAAATTGTCATGCGGGTAGGGAGCCCACTCCGGCGTCGTCATATCCAGAAACGGCGTCCATCCCGTCAGCTTAATTCTGCGTGCTAAGCGCAAGCGATCTTGCAGATCAGCAAGGCCATTTGCAGGGGTCGCACCGACCAACGAAAAACCCATCTCATAGAATCCGTGCGGGAAACGCGGTGGTGCATCGGTTGGCTCGTTCGATGTCAGAGCCTGCCAACGTTGATAGGCTTGGTCGCAAAAGACGCGAAGAACTTCTAGAGCTCCGGGAGGCATCTCGTGTTGCTGAACACGTCCCGACACGATTGATCTAATCGCTTCAAGCATGTCGTCGCGACCGGCGCGGACGCAGCGATTGAGCAGAGTACGCCATTCTTCTGGCGTTTGAGGTTCTTCGCTACGTGGTCCGGGTTTGCGGATATAACATCGAGCTTGATGAAGAACCCCTTGGCAGTCGCGCTTGCTCATGACTGGTTCGGTTAAGGTCCCAGGCAGTGAGATTACCGGATGAATCGCTCCCGAGAGCGGATGCGGAACAGCATAGACCTCAGCGTGAAATTCCGGAGTGGCATAGCGCCTGATCGCTGCGTTGACTGCGTCCTGAGTTATCTCGGGAATCTCCGCAGGACGCACTCTGGAAACGAGGCCGACGGGTTCGTCTGCCATCCCCAACATGATGAATCCCCCACCATGATTGACCAGCGCTATTGCGGCTTTTGCTAGGATCGCTCTGTGTTCGTTCGCTGTTAGATCAAGCCAGTCTTTGTACTCAACGCTTAAATCTTCGCGCGGTTCGGTGATTAGCGGCTCAAGATCTTTAATTGGCACCATGTGTGTTGCCGTTCCTTGTCATTTGCGCCCGCTGCGTCGCAGAACCGGTTAATTGAGGGCCCAGAATATCGGGTCAGACGGGACGCGCAATGGTTGAGTAGTTCGTGTTACTCGTCGGAGTCCTGGACATCTACCAGATCGCTGGCGTTCGGCCAGTCGGGTGCAATACGCTTCGCCATTGTGTGCTACGTCCGCGCCTTCGCTTCAATGCACCCCCGCTCAAACGCGGGATGTGCGTCATTCTCCGCGATGTTACGACTGGCTCACCATCCTCCCGGAGAGCCTTCATGTCCGACGCACCTGCACCGAGCCAAGCCCCCACCGCCGCCGAGACCGATCCGAACACGCTCGGCTGGATGAAGGGCTTTCCGCCTGCGCAGGACAAGACCATCCAATTTCACGATGGCTCGTTCCGCAACTTTCCCGAGCTGCGCTGGGCCTGGAGCAATGTCCGCCAGCTGGTGCCGACGGTGAATGTCTGGCGCGGCGCGGGGCCGGCATCGGCGCTGCCGCGCGCGGAGCGTGATATCGGCGGGTCGCAATCGACGACCATGGATGGTCGGCCGATGACCTTTGCCCGCATGTTCGATGAAACCTATGCCGACGGCATTGCCGTTCTGCACAAGGGCAAACTCATTTACGAGCGCTATGCCGGCGCGCTGAAGCCGCACAAGCCGCATATCGCGATGTCGGTGACCAAGTCGTTCACCGGCACGCTGGCGGGCATTCTGGTGGCGGAAGGCAAGATCGATCCGCAGGCGCCGGTGACCGATTATGTGCCGGAGTTGAAGGCCACCGCCTTCGGCGATGCTGATGTGCATGAAGTCATGGATATGACCACGGGGCTGAAATATACCGAGGTCTATACCGACAAGAATTCCGATGTGTGGGGGCTGCGGCGCGCCAATGGCATGGCGCCGATCCCTCCGGATTACGAAGGCGCGAGCGACATCTTCGCCTTTCTCTGCACGCAGCAGAAGCAGGGCGAGCATGGCAAGGTCTTCGCCTACAAGACCGTCAACACCGACGTGCTGGCCTGGATCGTCCGCCGTGCCAGCGGCATGACGCTGTCCGATCTGTTGTCGGAGCGCATCTGGGCGCCGATGGGGGCGGAGGAGGACGCGCATTATCACGTCGACCGCATCGGCACTGAGAGCGGTGGCGGCGGACTGTCGACGACGCTGCGCGATCTCGCGCGCTTCGGCGAGGTGATGCGCAATCACGGGCGCTTCAATGGCCGCCAGATCGTGCCTAGCGCAGTGGTCGAGGACATCGAACGCGGCGCCGATCCCGCAAAATTCAAGCCGGCCGGCTACGCCACGCTGCCGGGCGCGTCGTATCGCAACCAGTGGTGGGTGACCCATAATGAACACGGCGCCTATATGGCGCGCGGCGTCTACGGGCAGGGGCTCTATATCGATCCGAAGGCCGAGATGGTGATCGCGCGCTATGCGTCGCATCCGGTCGCCGGCAATGCCGCCAACGATCCGGTGACGCTGCCGGCCTATATGGCGCTGGCGAAGGAACTGATGGCGGGCTGACCATCAGGGTTCGTGGAACCCGAGGGAACCCGGTCGGGAACCTTGGGGCAGGTTGGGCGTATGCTTGGCGGCCGACATCTTCCGTCGGCGCCAGGCGGACCCCTCAAGAATGATAAAACCCTTGTCCATCGCTCCGTGGCTGCGCTGCTGGTGTGCGGCGCTGTTGATGTCATGCACCGTCGTCGCAACGACGCCTCTGCATGCGCAGGAGCGGGCGTCTGGCGCCCGGGCCGCGCGCAGCAATCCGGCTGTCGCCACTGACGGCGCGACGCTGATTCATGGCAATTACTGCGGTGCCGGCAACCGGCCGGGCAAACCGCCCATCGATGCCCTCGATCTCGCCTGCATGAATCACGATGCCTGCACACCGGCGAGCGGCATTCCTAACTGCGACTGCAACGCCAGGCTTCGCGACGAAGCGACCGCCGTGGCAGGGGACCCCCGACAAGCGCCGGAGCTCCAGAGTCTAGCGGCATTGACCTCAGCGGCCGCGGCAGTGATGCTCTGCAAGCCGATGATCGATGCCGCGGTGCCGCCGGTGGTTGCTCCTGTCCCTGTGGCTCGGGACGCTCCTGCAGCAGGCGCGCCAGTGGCAATTACGCCGGCTCCCGTTGCTGGAGCACCGGTGTCGATTGTCCCTGATAGTGTCGCGCCCGTGGCTGCCGCTCCCGTAACGGACGTAACTGAAACCCCGCTGCCTGTCGCGCCAGTCACTGACGCTCCCGCGCCTGCTGTACCCGTGCCCAGGTCGACCGCGTTGCCCTGAACAGGCAGAGTCTTGATCGCCTCTTGCGCGCTGCGATCTTTCCAGGGCAATCATGAGTGCGAGTCCAGATGCGCCGACAGCGCGGCTCATGGCAGAGGGAAGCGCGCATGAAGTTACTTGTCGCACGAGTCATCACGCTCGCATTCCTGCTAGGGCCTTTGGCGCTTGGCTCCGCAGCGCTGGCGGCGGATCCCATCCGTGTCGGCGCGGTGCTACCGTTTTCCGGCGGTGTCGAACTTTATGGTGAGCAAGCAAAACTCGGGCTCGATCTCGCTGCCAGGGAGATCAACGCGGCGGGTGGCATTCTCGGCAGGCCGCTTGAGGTCATCTATGTCGATGACAAGACCCGGCCGGCCTCCGCCGAGAGCGCGATGCGGTCGGTGATCGACAGCGGCGTCGTGGCGGTTATCGGCCCTGTCACCTCGGCCAACTTCAATGCGATCAGGCCGCTTGCCGAGAGCACGAAGACGCCGCTGCTCTACGCCACCAATTTCGAAGGCGGCACATGCAGCCGCTACATCTTCTCGTTCAGCACGGTGCCGAATCAGGATCTCGGCCAGTTGCTGCCCTATGTGAACGAGGCTGTCGGCAACACCTACTTCCTGCTCGGCGCCGATCGCGTCTGGCCGCACCAGATGTTCGATATTGCCAAGCCGTTGATCGAGAAGCTCGGCGGCAAAATCGTCGGCACGCAATATACGCAGGGGACCGAGATGGACTTCACGCCGCTGATCAAGCAGGTGGCGGCGGCCAAACCAAAGGTGCTGCTGTTCGCGCTGAAGGGTGACGGCATAGATTTCATCCGGCAGGCCGACGATCAGGGATTGTTCAAGGACACGACGGTTGCGTTCCTGGGACTGTCCGAGATCGATCTCGGCATTTTCAAGGGCAAGGGTCAAAACATGATCACCGTCGTGCCGTCGCTGGCGACCAGCGACGCGCCGGAGATGAAGGCGTTCGTCG
The DNA here is from genome assembly GCF_056401215.1 of Tardiphaga sp. P4_G1. Lineage (NCBI taxonomy): Bacteria > Pseudomonadati > Pseudomonadota > Alphaproteobacteria > Hyphomicrobiales > Nitrobacteraceae > Tardiphaga > Tardiphaga sp. P4_G1. The sequence goes on along the minus strand of NZ_JBFUJU010000018.1, from coordinate 52,524 downwards.
CCAGGGTGCGGGCCTCAGCCGGCAATGACGTGCTGGTGTCGAACTATGTCATGACCCACTACAACACGCTGATCGCGCTCAAGGCTGCGATCGAGAAGGCAGGCCGTGTCGACAAGGAAGCGATCGTGGATGCACTGGCAGGGCTCACCATCCCGTCGCCGACTGGAACGGTCACCATCGATGCGAACCACTATGCGACCATGAGCATGTTCATCGCCAAGACGCAGGGGCAGGAGCTCGTCTCCGTCCGCGGACTGGGCGAGATCGCGCCGCAGCCCGGTTGCACCATGGCCGGTCGCTGATCGCATGGGTGTGACGGCAACGGACTGGCGCGCGCTGCAGGAGATTGCTTAAGTTCGCCGCAATGCAATTGGGAATAAGTGGAGACGACAACAGATGGCAAAGGTGCGCTGTATCACCGAGATGGGCATGGGCGTCGACGTCCACGGCCGCGACGCCACCAAGGCTGCGAAGCGCGCGGTCTCCGATGCAATCCGCCATTCCAGCGTTGGCTTCTTCCGGATGGTCGGCAAGACGCCGCATGACATGTTTGTCGATGTGACCGTCGCGGTGCCGAATCCGGACGACGTCGACACGGCGGCGGTCGCAAAGGAATTGCCCTACGGCACTGTGACCGTGACCGCGGTCAAAGGCGGCCTCGACATCCCGGCCGAGAGCGGCGGCGACGGCATTCTCATTGCAAATGCGGCGGTGCTGGTGAGCCTTGACGACGGCAAGTAGAGGCGACGATCGTGCTTCCGCTATCCCGAAAAACTCCCTCCCATCCATTTCACGCTTGACCAACCCATAACTCATTGGTTATTGATCTAATCGATAACTGATGGGTTATGGATGGCGATGCCGACCACCTTCGATGTGCTCTTCAAGACACTCGCCGATCCCACCCGGCGCGCGATCTTCGAACGGCTCTGCCGTGACGGGGAGCAGACCGTCGCGGCACTGACCGCGCAAGCCGGGGTTTCGCAGCCGGCGGTCTCCAAACATCTCGGCGTGCTGAAGCAGGCGGGGCTGGTGCTCGATCGTCAGAGCGGCCGTCAGACACATTATCGATCGCAACCGGCGGCCCTGGCGCCGCTGCTCGACTGGACCAGTCAGATGGCTGGGTTCTGGGAGAGCCGGTTCGACGATCTCGAACAACTGCTGAAGAGGATGGACAATTGACCAATACTGCAGCCGAAACACGTTCTGTCGTCGTCGAGCGGGAATTTGGCCATGCGCCGGAAAAGCTCTGGCGCGCGCTGACCCAGCCGCATCTGATCGCCGAGTGGCTGATGAAAAACGATTTCCAGCCCGTCCTCGGGCATCGTTTTGATCTGAGCGCAAACTGGGGCGTGGTCGCTTGCCGGGTCACGGAAGTCGAGCCGAACCAAAAGCTCGCTTACACGTGGGAGGCCCTGGGTCTCGAGAGTGTCGTGACCTGGACCCTTACGCCTTCCAGCAACGGGACACTGCTGCGGATGGAGCAGGTCGGCTTCCGGCCGGATCAGGAGCAGGCCTATCAGGGCGCCAAGTTCGGATGGCCGCGATTCCTGGCGTCGATGGAGCAGCTTCTGTCGCGACTGGACTGAATTCGGCCGACACAGAATCTCACGCCACTTCCGCATTGCACTGAGGGTCGCTCAACATGAGCCTATGGATCAGATACGCACACCGCTGGCTGTCGCTGGCCTTTACCGGGACGGTCATCGCCAATTTCGCTGTCCGCGGATTTGGCGAGCCGCCAGCCTGGGTGACCTTCTCGCCGTTGCCACCGCTGTTTCTGTTGATGTTCAGCGGTCTCTATATGTTCGTGCTGCCCTATACCGCAAAGTGGCGTAGAGCAACGCCGGACAGTCGACGAATGAACGCGTGAATTGGAATGCGCATGGATATTTTTGATCGTCTCAAATCAGCTGCGGCCGATGACTGGTCCAGCTATGTCGATCATAGTTTCGTCCGCCAACTCGGCGCCGGCACGCTGCCTGAGCCCGCGTTTCGCACCTATCTGGTGCAAGACTATCTGTTCCTGATTCAGTTCGCGCGCGCCTATGCGCTGGCGACGTACAAGAGCCGCTCGCTTGACGACATGAAGGCGGCCCAAGGCGGACTTGCGTCCATCCTCGGCGAGATGGAGCTTCACGTAAAACTGTGCGGAAGGTGGGGATTGTCGCCGGCCGATATCGAGGCTGCGCCCGAGTTGCAGGCGACGGTGGCCTATACGCGCTTCGTACTGGATTGCGGCGCTGCCGGGGATCTGCTCGATCTGCATGTGGCGCTGGCGCCCTGCGTGATCGGTTATGCCGAGATAGGCAGGAAGCTTGCGCCTGACGGTGCCGACGCGCTCGGAGATCATCCGTATCGCGAATGGATCGGCGAATATGCCGGCGACGCCTATCAGGATATCGCGATGAAAGCACGCCGCCATCTCGACGATCTCGCCGCGCGTGCGATGACCGAGCGGCGCTTTACGGAGCTCGCAAAACTGTTCGGTCAGGCGTCGCGCTTGGAAGCCGATTTCTGGCAGATGGGGCTGGACGCGCGCTAGTGCGACGCGCAGCGGTCAGGACAGAGCATGGCACCCGTCAAAGTCGATCCCGCGAATGTGCGCGAGTTCAAGAGCGCCGACGCCTTCTATAAATGGCTCGGCAAGAACCACGACAAGGCCGGTGAGGTCTGGATCAAGATTCACAAGCTGAAATCTGGTCTCGCCTCGATCACACCGAAAGAGGCGATCGATGTCGTGTTGTGCTGGGGTTGGATCGACGGTATCCGCAAGGGGCTGGACGAGACCAGCTTTCTGCAACGCTATTCGCCGCGCGGCAAAAAGAGCGTGTGGAGCAAGATCAATGTCGACAATGTTGCGCGCCTCGTCGCAGAGGAGCGCATGACCGAGCACGGCCTTGTCCATGTCGAGGCGGCGAAGGCCGATGGCCGCTGGGATCGCGCCTATGGCAGCGGCAAGGACATGGCGATCCCCGCCGATCTGCAGGAAGCGATCGATGCCGAACCGAAAGCCCGTGCGATGCTGGCCAAGCTCAGCGCCCAGAACCGCTTCTCACTGGCATTTCGGGTGCACAACATGAAGACCGAAGCCGGCCGCAAGAAGCGGATTGCGGCCTTCGTCGAGATGCTCAAGAAGGGCGAGACGATCTATCCGCAAACCAGAAAGTGAAGTGGCGTCACTCGTTGCTTTTCACTTCCGCTTCGGCCGCCTGATCGCGCGTACCTTGCCGCTGGCTCCGCCGCCGGCGAAGAACTGATCGGCACCATCTGACTCGAGGCCGGAGACGCCGCTGCCTGCCGGCAGTGCGAGCTTCTCAAGCGCTTCGCCGGTTTGCGGATCGATGCGCCTGATGTCGCTCTCGTCGTTTTCCCAGGTGCCGTGCCAGAGTTCGCCGTCGACCCAGGTGACGCCGGTGACGAAGCGGTTGCTCTCGATGGTGCGCAGAATCTTTCCAGTGTCGGGATCGATCTGGTGAATCTTGCGCTCGCGATATTGTCCCACCCACAGCGTGCCTTCGGCCCAGGCCATGCCGGAGTCGGCACCGCCGCCGGGCGCAGGGATGGTATTCAGCACGCGGCCGGTCGCCGGATCGATCTTCTGGATTCGGTCCTCGGCGATCTGGAACAGATGCTTGCCGTCGAATGCCGTGCCGGCATGAGCGGCGACGTCGATGGAGCGCACCGTCTTGCCGCTTGCGGGATCGAGTGCGTGGAGTTTGTCGCCGGATGCGAACCAGACCTGCGTGCCGTCATAGGTGACGCCGTGCACGCCGTCGACACCCTCGAAGGGGCCATATTCGCGGATGATTTCGGCTGCTGAGTTGGTCATGTAACTCTCCCTGATGATGTGACGATGACCCTAGTGATCCGGCAGCGGCGGCGGGAGTAACAACATCGTCGCGAGTCCTGGCAGGGATGGCGACGTCCAGCGGCGTGCTCGACCGCGACCGAGCGGCTGCACCTTATTCTCCACCGCCAGTTCGTCGAGTGCCCGCTGAACGCTGCGCTGGCTGGTGCCGAGCGCCAGCGCCAATGCAGAGCTCGACCAGGCTTCTCCATCGGCAAGAAGTGCGAGCACTGCGGCGTGTTCTTCCTCGACGGGCCGCGCCAGCACGACGACGTCGCGGGCGCGGCGCAGTACCAGCGCAAAACCGGGCTTGGTCGCGTTCACCTCGGCCAGCGGCGCAAGCAGTTTGCGCAGTCGTCCCATCTCGACGCGGAGCCGCGCGCGATGGGAGTCATCGGCATGTCTGGCGCGGAATGCGCGCGCCAGCAGCGTTTCGCGCGAAACATCCGCAGGCCATGCTTCGCTGAGTGCGCGGGCGAGGGCGAACAGGACGGGCCGGGTCGCCAGCGACAGCTCTGTTTTCTGACAGCGGATGACATGCCGGCACGCATCGATGACGATGGCTTTCGAATTCTGCAGCGCCTCGACATCGTCGAGCAGCAACACGCGTTGGCCGCCGCGTGCGATCAGACGCGCAGCGGGAGCATCGAGAAGTCGGGACGCCATGTCGACCTCGGCAGTGAGTGCCGGGATTGCAGCGAGCTTGGCGGCGCGCTGCGCGTCGGCAAGGGCGGCGCGGGACTTTTTCGCCTGCAGGCGGCGCATCGCGATGCCGGCGACGACCAGCGCATGAGCTGTACGCAAGGCGGGCGGCAGAGGCGCGGGATCGAGCGCGCCGAGCTTTCGCTCGGCTTCGTCAAGACGCCCGATGAGCAGAAGGCGCCTGACGTCGAGATAGCCGCCATAGGCCGCATTCACATGGTCGCCATGGGCGGCGAGTGCGAGCCGCGCGGCGTCGAGCGCCTTGCTGGGCCAGTTCAGATCGCGCGAGACGAGGGCGATCTCGGCCTCGGCGACGATACACCGCGCACGCGCCACGGGTTCCTTCGCACCGAAGGCGCGCGCGGCCCGTTTCACGAGCTCCTTCGCGCGTGCGAAATCGCCGAGCTGCGCCATTGCGATGCCGCGCAGCGCGAGTGCCGGCGCGTCATCACGCAACGCAACACGCTTCAACGCACCCAGCGGATCACCCGCCGCGAGCGCATGACCTGCGGCGGTGATCMGGGAGTCCATTCAAATCCCGCCACACTTGTCACTCCCACCCGCCCATTGCCGGATCCTAATCTACCTCACGACGATCAACCGGCAAGTCGTGTCGGCAGCGCATGACGATGGACGAAAGTGGAGAGAAGACCATGACGGCACCGATGAAAACACCACCGATTGTGTCACCGCAGGCATGGGAGGCGGCGCGAACGGACATGCTCGTGAAGGAGAAGGCTGTCATGCGGGCGCGCGACGCGCTCGCTGCCGAGCGCCGGCGGATGCCATGGATGGAAGTGAAGAAGACCTATGCATTCGAGGGGCCTGATGGAACGGCAAGCCTGCGCGACCTGTTCGACGGTCGCCGCCAGTTGATCGTCTACCGCGCTTTCTTTGAGCCCGGTGTGTTCGGTTGGCCCGATCACGCCTGCCGCGGCTGTTCGCTAGGGGCTGATCAGGTTGCCCACCTCGCGCATCTGAATGCCCGCGATACTACGCTCGTCTATGCCTCGCGGGCACCGCAGGCGGATATCGCGCGTTTGAAGGCGCGGATGGGCTGGGAGATGCCCTGGGTCACCATCACAGACAGTTTCGACGCCGACTTCGGTGTCGACGAGTGGCACGGCCACAACGTGTTCTTCCGCGAGGGCGACCGCGTGTTCCGCACCTATTTCATCAACAGTCGCGGCGACGAGGCGATGGGGACCACCTGGAGCTATCTCGACGCGACGCCGCTCGGCCGCCAGGAGGTCTGGGAGGATTCGCCCGAAGGCTATCCGCAGACTCCGACCTACAAATGGTGGAACTGGCACGACAACTATGTCGCTGGCGCTGCACCCGACAAGAAATGGGTCGAGGTCTCGGCCGCCGGAGAGGCCACGTTTCGGAAGACCGATGAGTAGCGCCATCGACGATATCATGGATCGTGCGAAGGCCTATCGCTGGAAAATGGGTGGTCTTGCGCCGGCCGCCGACTGGCTATGCCTTGCGGCCGCACCGGCCTTCGCATTGATGGCGCTGCTGACGGGTGTGCTCGATGGCAGTTCGCCGGACCTGCTCTGTTCGGCGTCGCGCGCATCGCCGTGGAGTGGAATGGCGGTGATGTATACCTTCATGAGCTTGTTCCATACCGTGCCTTGGCTCAGGCTGATATCCGGCCGATGTCGCCAATCGCAGTGGCGGACGTGACGGTCGTCGCGCGCTTCAGGCGCGCGACAACTTCTCGAACCGCTTGATCAGCCGCTCGCGCTTGAGGCGCGACAGGCGCTGGATCCAGAACATGCCGTTGAGCTGGTCGATCTCGTGCTGGTGGCAAACCGCACGCAGGCCGTCGGACTCTTCTGTCTGCGTATTGCCGTCGAGATCCTGATAGCTGATCCGTACGCGGGCGTGGCGCTGGATGTCGTCAGTCACGCCAGGCATCGAAACACTGCCTTCCTGATGCATGATCAGTTCGGGCGAGGCCCATGCGATCTCCGGATTGACGTAGGTGTGGGCGCCATTGACGGGATCGAGATCGAGCACGACCACGCGCAGCAGCACGCCGATATGCGGCGCGGTGATGCCGATGCCGGGAGCGGCATGCATGGTGTCGCGGAGATCGTCGGTGAGCGCGCGCAGCGCATCGTCGAACACTGTGACGGGTGCGGCCGGCTGCGTGAGGCGCAGGTCGGGATAGCGGACGATCGGGCGGATGGTCATTCCGGCAGCCCCGCGGCCTTCAGCGCATCCGCATAGGTCTTCGCCATGGATTCGACGGGGACCGGGATGCGCGCGAAGAACGCAGACACCGTCAGCTCCGGCTCGATGGTGAGCAGTTCCTCGACCACCTGCGCGGCGCGTTCGTGCGCGCCGGTTTTGACGAGCGCCACGGCAAGCGCGCGCAGCGCGACGGCGAAACGCCGATTCTGCAGCAGCGCCTTGTCGGCCCAGTTGATCGCTTCGGGATAGTTCTCGTCGATGATCGCGGCGATGGCCAGCGCACCGGAGACGAACCAGCCGTGTGGATCGAGCGGGTTCAGGCGACGCGCACGGTCGAGCAGAGAGCGGCCGGCCTGCTGCTGGCCGCGCATGGTCTCGATCCATCCAGCCAGTGCGAGTGCAGTGGCGGAGTTTGGATTGATCGCGAGGGAGCGGCTGAACAATTCGATGGCCGCGTCCTTCGCCGTCTGTGGCTCGGCGAGATTCCAGATCGCAAACGCAGCCATCCAGAGGATCTGCGGATCGTTCGGCATCCGCTCAATGGCGCGCTGTGCGAGTGCCAGGCCTTCGCCGCGATGGGTATCGTCCGGGGTGATCCAGCCCTGGAAGTGTCGCTGCGCATGGCAATAGGCCGCTGCTGCCATCGCGGGCGCGTAAGTCGGATCGATGGCCAGAGCCTGACGTAGGCAATCCAGCGCCGCGGTCATGCTTTCGGGCGTGAAATCGTGTTGGTAGCCGGAGGCGCGCAGCAGCAGGTCGTAGGCATCGGGCTTGTTCGGACGGCTGTGCCTGCGCCGTTCGATTTCAGCGATGCGTAGCGTCGGCTCGATGGCGGCGACGGCTTGTTCGGTGATGTGGTCCTGCAGGTCGAATACATCGCTGCGATCGCCGTCGAATTTGTCGGCCCATAGATGCGCACCGGAACGGGCGTCGATCAATTGCGCGATGATGCGCAGCCGCTCGCCGGCACGGCGGACGCTGCCTTCGAGCACGTAGTTGACGCCAAGCGTGCGGCCGACCTCGCGGATGTCGACCGGCTTGGACTTGTAGGTGAAGGACGAGTTGCGCGCGATCACGAACAGCCCGCTGCAGCGCGACAGCGCCGTGATGATCTCCTCGGCGATACCATCGCCGAAATAATCCTGCTCGGGGTCGACGCTCATATTGGTGAAGGGCAGCACCGCGATCGACAGACCTGCGGGATCGGCGGTAGCGGGCAGGAGTGCAGTTGCGGGCGTTGTCACCACGGGCGGAGAGGGGCTGTCGGTCTGTTCGATGACCTCGCCGACGAAGCGAAACCCCTTCCGCGGTAAAGTGCGGATCAGCCGCTGCTGCTCGCCATTGTCGCCGATGGCCGTGCGGGCCGCGTTGACCCGGCTGCTGAGCGTCGCCTCGGACACGATGCGGCCGTGCCAGACTTCGGCCAGCAGATCGTCACGGCTGACGACCTTGTCCCGCGCGCGGATCAGGAATTCCAGCACATCGAACACCTGCGGCTCCACCGCCACCGTGTCCGTGCCCCGCCTTAGCTCCCGCCGGTCAGTGTCGAGGACGAATTCGTCGAACCGGAACAGCAAGATAGGGGGTCCAATACCTGTTGTCGCGCCAAGGCTTTGTGCGCAGGAGCGTCCCCTAGCACACCCCGTCTCAACGATAAATCATGGCCTTCTCAAGAGAAAATCGGAGAAATCTTCAAGCGAGGATGCCGGTACCGCGGCATGGTCCGCACATCGACGGCCTCAACCGTCATTGCCCGGAGGACCTGCACCATGACGAATGACAAGCGCGACACCAGTCACTTCAACCGCCGCAGCCTGCTGGGCGCGGCGCTCATGGGCATCGCCGCGGCTCAGTTCGGCGGCATCGGCTCCGCCGCGGCGCAGGCCGCCAAGGCCGGCAAGCAGCTCCCGGCCATCAAGCGCGGCACGCATACGTCGTTCAAGCCGCTGAAGCAGATCAATGCCGGCGACCTCAGCGTCGCCTATGCCGAGGACGGCCCGGCCAACGGCCCCGTTGTGCTGCTGCTGCACGGCTGGCCCTATGACATCTATAGCTATGTGGATGTCGCGCCGCTGCTGGCCTCCGCCGGCTACCGCGTCATCATCCCGTATCTGCGCGGCTATGGCGGCACGCGCTTCCTGTCCGACGCGACGGTGCGCAATGGCCAGCCGGCGGCGCTCGCCACCGACATCGTCGCGTTCATGGACGCACTGAAGATCGAGAAGGCGGTGGTCGGCGGCTATGACTGGGGCGGCCGCACCGCCGACATTCTGGCTGCGATCTGGCCCGAGCGCGTCAAGGCGCTGGTCGCCGTCAGCGGCTATCTGATCGGCAGCCAGGAGGGCAACCGCATGCCGCTGCCGCCGAAGGCTGAACTGGAATGGTGGTACCAGTTCTACTTTACCACGGAGCGCGGCCGGCTGGGCTACGACAAGTACCGGCACGACTTCGCCAAGCTGATCTGGAAGCTGGCCTCGCCGAAGTGGAATTTCGACGACGCCACCTATGACCGCTCGGCCAAGGCGTTCGAGAATCCCGATCACGTCGCCATTACCATCCATAACTATCGCTGGCGGCTCGAACGCGCCCAGGGCGAGGCGAAATATGATGAGTTGGAGAAGCGGCTGGCGCAGGGGCCGGTAATTTCGGTGCCGACCATTACGATGGAAGGCGACGCCAACGGCGCGCCGCATCCTGACCCCAAGGCCTATGCGAAGAAGTTCTCCGGCAAGTACGAGCATCGCACGGTGAATGGTGGCATCGGTCACAACCTGCCGCAGGAAGCGCCGCGTGAATTCGCCCAGGCCATCATCGACGCCGACGCGATGGCACGCTGAGGGAGATCCGCGATGCGATGGATTCTTGCAGCGAGCCTCGCGGCAGGTGTGGTGTCATCCGTGGTGGTGGCGGCCTTTGCCGCCAACACCGCCAATCCGGTGAATGCGTCGCCGATCTACGGCGTCACGATTCCCGATGGCTACCGCAAATGGGAGCTGATCGCGCCGGCGCAGGAGGCCGAGCCTCTGAATGAGCTGCGCGCGGTGGTCGGCAACGACATCGCGGTCAAGGCCTATCGGGATAGCAAGCTGCCGTTCCCCGATGGCACGGTGCTGGTGAAACTCGCCTGGAAGCACACCCAGTTGCCTGAATTCGAATCCGCCTCGATCCCCGGTGCCGCCACAACGGTTCAGGTGATGGTGAAGGATTCGAAGAAGTATGCCGCGTCAGGCGGCTGGGGGTTCGGCCGCTTCATTAACGGCAAGCCGGTGGATCAGGCACAGCACGAAACCTGCTTTGCGTGTCACGAGGCACGCGTGAAGGAGCGGGATTACGTGTTTACGAAGTGGGCGCCATAAGCGCCCACTTCACGAGACGCCGACCTCGGCCAGAAACGCCGTCAGGAAAGCCTCGGTCCGCGCGTGGCGTTCTTGCGCCATGCGTCGGCCGGTGACGGTGTTGAAGCCTTCCGCGAGCGTCAGCAGTTTCGCTGGCAGATGGTCGATCGCGAAATTGCGATCGTCAAACGCGCGATGGCGCGCAGCGGGATCTTCGGGATCGTACAGAAAGGACTGCATCCGCCCGGCGGTGTAAAAACAGCGCGCGATGCCCACGGCACCGATGGCATCCAACCGGTCGGCATCCTGCAGGATCTTCGCCTCGACCGTCTCTGGCGCGATCTTTGCCGAGAAACTGTGGGCCGCGATGGCATGGGCGATACGGTCCAGGCGATCGCTCGCCCAGCCCAGCGGCGCCAGCAAGGTGACCGCATGTTCGGCGGCGAGGCGCGAGGCATTGGCGCGGAGCGGTGAGCTCTTCTCGACGGCGACGCAGTCGTGCAGTAGCGTCGCTGCCGCCAGGATCTCGGGATCGCCGCCTTCGGCTTGCTGGATGGTGCGGACGTTGGACCAGACGCGCGCCAGATGCGCGACGTCATGCGATCCATCATCGGTCTTGACGTGATGCAGAAGTGAAGAGGCCAGCGTTTCGAACGGAGCGAAGGCGGCAGCGATACCGGTGATCTCAGTCATGGCGTCGTTGTTAGATTGGCCGCCGGGCGTTGCCAAGCGTGTTTTGATGTCATTAGATTCGGATTGCGAACGGGTAGAACTCAGGCGGCAAGGCTGAGTGTGTATGCCGTTTTATCGCCGAAGCAGCATCATGAGGAATTGTGGCCAATAACCCCGTCAACAGCCTTAGCGCCTTGCTTGAGCAGAGCAGCGATAATTTGGCTCTGATCATCGGAAACGGCATCCACCGATACGTAGAATCGAAACGTGTAAATTCCTGGGATCAGCTGCTCGTCGAGATTGCTCAAGAGTGCTCGCCCGGGCTTGTCGAGGTGCCACCTGGCACGACGCTTACAGAATTTTATGATGTGCTGGAGCTCTTGTCTGGGAGTAAGATCGGTGCTCTGCAGGAGCAATTTTGTGCGCTCCTGGACGGTTGGGATGTACTCCCACATCACCGGAAGATCATGAACTGGGCAGTACGACACTGTACTCCAGTGCTCACGACGAACTTCGATCAAGTGTTGAGCGATGCCGTCAATGCACAGTTCTGGCGTCCGCAAAATCCGAAATTTACGAGCTACTACCCGTGGGAGTGTCACTTTAGCCAAACAGCTATCACTGATCCGTGCGCTTCTTTCGGCGTTTGGCACATTAACGGGATGGTAAAATACAAGCGAAGCATTCGCTTGGGACTTAGCCACTATATGGGGTCGGTTCAGCGAGCCCGGACTTGGCTTCATCGCAGCGGCGCCGCCCCTCTCTTTGGAGCAAAGGATCGTCGCATTTGGGCAGGTGCGAATACCTGGATTCATGTTGTATTCAATAAACCCTTGCTCATCTTTGGTTTGGCTCTTGAAGAAAACGAAGTCTTTCTCCGCTGGCTTCTGATTGAGCGTGCCAAGTACTTCAAGAAGTTTCGCGAGCGCTTTCATCCAGCTTGGTATGTTTACAAAAACGATATGTCCGACGAGAGGCAGGCCGGAAAGCTCTTTTTCTTGGAGTCGATGGGAGTCAACTGTATCGCGGTTCAGACGTTCGGAGAGATTTACGACAATGCGGGTTGGTCGTCCTGACGTGCCAGCTCAACGCATTTGTAAGGTCGCTCGCACCCGCGGGACGCCGCTATCGCTTCAGTAGCTCATACACCACGGGATCATCCGCACAGGCCTTGAAGCCGCATTCGAGCAAGGTCGATGCGACGTTCGCAGCCGTGAGGCCGATCACGAGCCAGACGGCAACATGCGCGATGACACCGGGCGCCGAGTGGGCAGCGGGGTCCTTCTCGAATTGCCGGTCGAACAGCAGCACTAGCGACAATAGAACGATGGCTGCGATGAAGCCGATCAGTGCCCAGGTGTAATAGCGATAGCCGAACAGCGCGGTGCCGAAGCCGGGATCGCCGGGCATGATGTGCAGCAGAACCTGCCGCGTCGAGACGATGGCGCCGACCACGGCGGCGAGCAGCGACAACGCGTAATGGCTGGGACGCGGGCCAAAGCGGATGTTGAGGATCGGGCCGATGGCGAGCAGCGCGAACATGATCCGCTGCAGTAGGCATAGCGGGCAGGGCAGTTCGCCCAAAATGAACTGCGCGGCAAAGGCGGCCGCCAGCAGCGCGGCGAGGGCGTAGAGTGCGAGGACGTTGAGGGCGATAGCGCGCTGTGGGGTCATGATGGCCTCAGAACGACAGTTTCAGCGCGTCGGTGGCGTGGTGCAGGAAGGTCGCCACGCAGGCGATCAGCACCACGGCGAACAGCGACAGCGCGAGCGTGCGGCTGCCATACCATGCGACGAGCATGGTGATGGCGATCGCCAGGAAAAGTGCGGTGAACTCCATGGTCGCTCCGGCGCTGAATGTGTCCGGTACCTTACGACAGATTCGCTGGCGCCCTGTCGTGTGTCTTCTGCGTCAGTCGGCGGTCTCCGCCACGGTCACACTTGTCTTGCCAGTATAATTGGTCACGGCATCGCGAAAGGCATGGACCTCGCTGTTCAGGGCGATCAGCCGTTCCGGCGTCATGCCGGCCGCGGCGAACAACGTCTCGCCAAGGCAGCGGGATTTTTCGCGCAGACCCATGCCTTTGGCAGTGAGGCTGACGACGACCTGCCGCTCATCGTCCGGATTGCGCTTGCGCGCGACGAAGCCGGCCAGTTCGAGCCGCTTCACCAGCGGCGTGACCGTGCTCGATTCCAGCGCCAGCCGGTCGGCGATGCCGCCGACGCTCTGTGCGCCGCCCTCCCACAATGTGCTCAGCACGAGATATTGCGGGTAGGTGATCTCAAGCGCGTCGAGCAGCGGCTTGTAGGCGCGGCCGATGGCCATGCTGGCGCTGTAGAGCGAAAAACAGAGCTGGTGATCCAGCGGAATGTCGGCGGGCACCACGGCAATTCTCCTCAAGTCAATATCACAATAACGTATATCGCGATAAATAAATCTCGACAAGGCGATCTGCTCGAGCCAATAACCATATCGCGATATTAATTATCGTAATATGTAATATGACCGAGGTCCTTCCGCCAGCCCGGTGGAGAGCGCCCGGCGCAAGCTTCGATGGAGACCAGCATGACCGTCCCACAGGGAACCGCCAGCCTGCCGGCCGTAGCGAGCGGAGACCTCGCACGTTATTACCTTGTGCGCGGCATCGTCGCGGCAGCCTGGGTGGCAGCCGCCTTCACCATCGGCGCGTCATCTCCGGGAGCGGCGGCCATCCTGCTGGTCAGTTACCCCGCCTGGGATGCACTTGCGAACTGGTTCGATGCCCAGGGCAGCGGCGGCTTGCTGGCCAATCCCTCGCAGGCGCTGAATGTGGGGGTGAGCCTCATTGCCGCACTGGCCGTGGCCATCGCCTTGCGCACGGGGATGAATGCCGTACTCGCGGTGTTCGGCGTCTGGGCGGCATTGGCGGGCCTCGCGCAACTCGTGACCGGCGTTCGACGCTGGCGCGCATTCGGTGCGCAGTGGGCGATGATCCTGAGCGGCGCGCAGTCGACCGCGGCCGGCCTGTTCTTTGTCAAGCAGGCGGGCGGCGCCACAGTGCCGACGATCGTGGATATCGCGCCCTATGCCGGTTTCGGCGCCTTCTATTTCCTGGTGTCGGCGCTGTGGTTGATCTTCGCGAACCGCGGGCGTACGGCCTGAGATCTGAGGACAAACCGATGATGTCGGCCCCGGCATCATCGGCCGCCTCTGTGGATGATCGCGGATTTGCTGTCAGCCGCTGCTGCCTGATCTGCTAGTCAGGTGAGAACGACGATCACTCCTGGCAGGCACGGCGACATCTCATGGCCATCACCATCTACGGCATCAAGAATTGCGATACGATGAAGAAGGCGCGCGTCTGGCTCGATAGCCATGGCGTCGCCTACAGCTTCCACGACTACAAGGCCGAGGGCATCGACAAGGCGCGGCTGCAGCGCTGGGCCAAGGAGGTCGGCTGGGAGACGCTGCTCAATCGCGCCGGCACCACGTTTCGCAAGCTGGATGACGCTGCCAAGGAAGGTCTGAACGAGAGCAAGGCAATCGCGCTGATGCTCGAGCAGCCCTCGATGATCAAGCGGCCTGTGCTCGATCTTGGCGGCAAGCTTGTGGTTGGCTTCAAGCCGGAGATTTACGCAAAAGACGTAAAATAGCGATCAGTCGATCTCGACGACGTCGCCGGCTGCGAGCCGGTGCGGCGCACGATAGGACAGGCTGCGATCGATCACCGCGCGGAGTTTCGGCACCGGCACGCTGTGATGGCCGCGCATCAGATTTTTGATTTCGAATCCACCGTCCTCGCTGATCGTCTTGAGCGACGCGATGATATGGGTGACGCCATCGCCTGATGAGAACGGCATCAGCATCCGCTCATAGGCGACAACACGACCGTTGACATCGTCGATCATCGAGACGGTATAAGTCGGCAGCTCGCGTGCGATACATTCATGATAGGCCGGCAGCACGACCGGGCCGAGGATCGGGCCGAGATAGTCGTCGAGATAGCGTCCCTTGCCGGTGGTACCATAGGCGCTCGCCATGCGGGTGCCGTTACTGTCGATGATGAGCCGCGGCGGTGCGGTGCTGTGATCAACAATGTAGTCGACGAGATCGGGACGTTCGTCGTCCATCCGATCCGGGCGATAGTTGGTGATATCGGGCAGGGCCTGTTGCGGCGCATAGAGCCGTAGCCAGCAGTTCAGCAGATCGCGCTGCCGAATGGACTTCACCACGGACGCGTCGGCGCTCTGGAAGTCCACGGCAATGATCCCCCTGATATCGATCGAGGGTAGTATGAGTACAGCAAGCAAATAATCAATGAACGCGGGAAGTCGCCTCGCAATACAATTAACGAGCGATTTTCAGAGCTCCTTGCGGCGCAAACGGATGGTGCGTTCTGCACGGTGGACCGGTCGCAGGCGGACTCTGCTTTCTGCATGCGCAGGGGGCTAACTGCCTACGACTAAGGGCGAAGTCGGTGCGACAGGCAGTCCACCCAATTCTGCCGCATTGCACCTTGCGTTCGCCGTCGCGTTGACGGCATATTCGCGCCACTCGATGTGGCCGTGCGGGGATGACTTTCAGTTTTCCCCGAAATGCGGCTGCGCAAAAAGTTGGCCACTGGCGAAGACACGCGCTGGGAAGGTCGATGGGGGAAATTTGCTTGACCGATGAGTTCATTCTCGAAACCAACGGATTGACCAAGGAATTTGCGGGCTTTTTCGCAGTCCGCGATGTCAGTCTCAAAGTTCGCCGCGGCACCATTCACGCATTGATCGGCCCTAACGGCGCCGGCAAGACGACGTGTTTCAATCTGCTGACCAAGTTCATGCAGCCGTCCGCTGGCCAGATTTTCTACAAGGGCAAGGATATCACCGCGACGGCGCCCGCCGACGTGGCGCGCCTTGGCCTGGTACGTTCGTTCCAGATCTCCGCGGTGTTTCCGCATCTGACGGCGCTGGAGAATGTCCGTGTTGCACTGCAGCGTCAGCATGGATCGTCGTTTGACTTCTGGCGGTCCAAGAGCGTGCTGGATCAGTACAATCAACGCGCGGCCGAACTGCTCGACGATGTCGGCCTCAGCGAATTTGCCAATACGCCCGCCGTGGAAATGCCCTATGGCCGCAAGCGGGCATTGGAGATCGCCACCACGCTGGCGCTCGACCCCGAGATGATGCTGCTTGACGAGCCGATGGCCGGCATGGGCCACGAGGACATCGACAAGATCGCAGCGCTGATCAAGCGCATCTCGGCGAAGTATACCATCCTGATGGTCGAACATAACCTCAGCGTCGTGTCCAATCTGTCGGACATCATTACCGTTCTGACTCGCGGAAAGGTTCTTGCGGAAGGCAGCTACGCCGATCTGACCAAGGACGAGCGCGTCAAGGAAGCTTATCTGGGAGCCGGGCATGGCTGAGATCACAATGGCCGCACCGGCAACGACTGCAGCAACCGCCAATCCAATTCTCAGCATCGAGAATCTCGAAGCTTGGTATGGCGAGTCGCACATTCTTCACGGCATCAATTTCAACGTGAAGCCGGGCGAGGTCGTCACGCTGCTCGGTCGCAACGGCGCCGGCAAGACCACGACGCTGAAGTCCATCATGGGCATCATCGGCAAGCGCACCGGCTCGATAAAGTTCGAAGGCAACGAGATCATCAAGACCTCGTCGGACAAGATCGCGAAGCAGGGCATCGCATTCTGTCCGGAAGAACGTGGCATCTTTTCCAGCCTCGACGTGAAAGAGAATCTGATGCTGCCGCCGACGATCCGGCCGGGCGGGTTGTCTCTGGATCAGATCTTCGAGCTGTTTCCAAATCTGAAAGAGCGTCTCAACAGCCAAGGGACAAAACTCTCCGGCGGTGAGCAGCAGATGCTGGCGATCGGGCGCATTCTGCGCACCGGCGCGCGCTTCCTGATGCTGGACGAGCCAACCGAGGGGCTGGCGCCCGTCATCATCCAGCAGATCGGTCACACCATTGCGCGGCTGAAGTCGGAAGGCTTCACCATCCTGCTGGTCGAGCAGAACTTCCGTTTCGCTGCCACGGTGGCGGATCGCTACTACATCGTCGAGCACGGCAAGATCATCGATGGCTTCGCCAATTCCGAGCTCTCGGCGAATATGGACAAGCTGCATACGTATCTCGGCGTCTAATATCGAATAACGGACCGAGCCAACGGTCCGACGATAGACACAACCATCAATACGGGTAGGGAGCACAGAATGAAAAAAGTCGTTTCGACGTCGCTGCTGGGTTTTACGCTGATGATGAGCGCAAGCTCGCTTGTGTTCGCCCAGGACAAGACCGCCAAGATCGGCGTGCTGAACGATCAGTCGGGCCTCTATGCCGACGTAACCGGTGTCGGTTCGACGCTGGCCGCGCAGATGGCCGTCGAGGATTCGGGGCTTGCCGCCAAAGGGTGGAAGATCGAGGTCGTGGTCGGCGACCACCAGAACAAGCCGGATATCGGCGTCAACATTGTGCGCCAGTGGTTCGACCGCGACAAGGTCGACGTGATCGTTGACGTGCCGACGTCCTCTGTCGGTCTCGCCGTCAACAACGTCGTCAAGGAAAAGAACGGCGTCTATCTGAACTCCGGCTCCGGCACATCCGATCTCTCCAATGCACAGTGCTCGCCCAACACCATTCACTGGGCCTATGACACCTATCAGCTTGCCAACGGCACCGGCTCGGCGATGGTCAAGAGCGGCGGCGATACCTGGTTCTTCCTGACCGCGGACTATGCTTTCGGCTCGGCGCTTGAGCGCGACACCACCAACGCCGTGACCGCCATGGGCGGCAAGGTGCTGGGCAGCGTGCGGCCGCCGCTGAACACCGCCGACTTCTCGTCGTTCCTGCTGCAGGCGCAGACCTCGAAGGCGAAGGTGATCGGCCTGGCGAATGCCGGCGGCGACACCATCAACTCGATCAAGCAGGCCTCCGAATTCGGCATCATCAAGGGTGGCCAGAAACTTGCCGGCTTGCTGATGTTCATTTCGGACGTCCATGCCCTGGGCCTGCCGGTTGCGCAGGGACTGAGCTTCACCGAGACCTTCTATTGGGACCTCAATGACGGCACGCGGTCGTTCTCCAAGCGCTTCCAGGAGCGCATGAAGAACAAGGCCATGCCGACCACGGTGCAGGCCGGCGTGTATTCGTCGCTGATCCACTACTTCAAGACCCTCGACGCGATGGGCGGCAACTCCCATGACGGGTTGAAGATCGTCGACAAGATGAAGGCGACCCCGACCGACGACATCATCTTCGGCAAGGGTACGATCCAGCCGAACGGCCGCAAGCTGCACCCGGCCTATCTGTTCGAGGTCAAGAAGCCTGAGGAGTCGAAGGGGCCGTGGGACTACTACAAGCTGGTGGCGACCATTCCCGCCGATCAGGCCTTCACGCCGCTCGACAAGAGTGCTTGTCCGCTTTTGAAGAAGACCTAATTTAGAAGCCCGTCGTCCAAATCATTGAGAGGAAGTCATGAAAAACAAGATTTCGACCGCACTTCTCGGCACGGCGCTTTCGCTGGCCATGGCGGGCGTCGTCATGGCCCAGGACAAGACTGTCAAGATCGGCGCGCTCAGCGATCAGTCCGGTCTCTATGCCGATCTCGGCGGCCCGGGCTCGACCCTGGCTGCGCAGATGGCGGCGGAGGATTCCGGTCTGATGGCCAAGGGCTGGAAGATCGACATCATCTCCGGCGATCACCAGAACAAGCCGGACATCGGCTCCAACATCGCGCGGCAGTGGTTCGACGTCGACAAGGTCGACACCATCGTCGACGTGCCGAATTCCGGCGTGGCACTGGCGGTGAACAACATCGTCAAGGAGAAGAACGGCGTCTACATCAATTCGGGCGCCGCGACGTCGGATCTCACCAATGCGCAGTGTTCGCCGAACACCGTGCACTGGACCTATGACACCTACATGCTCGCGCATTCGACCGGGCAGGCGATGGTCAAGGCCGGCGGTGACAGCTGGTTCTTCCTCACCGCCGACTACGCCTTCGGTGCCGCGCTGGAGCGCGATACCTCGGAAGTCGTCAAATCCTCGGGCGGCAAGGTGGTCGGCGGCGTCAAGCATCCGCTCAACACCGCGGACTTCTCCTCCTTCCTGCTGCAGGCGCAGTCGTCGAAGGCCAAGGTCATCGGTCTGGCCAATGCCGGCGGCGACACCACCAACTCGATCAAGCAGGCGGCTGAATTCGGCATCGCCAAGGGTGGTCAGAAGCTTGCGGCATTGCTGCTGTTCATCACCGACGTCAAGGCGATCGGTCTCGAAACCGCGCAGGGCCTCAGCTTCACCGAGACTTTCTACTGGGACCTGAACGACAAGACCCGCGACTTCTCCAAGAAGTTCGCAGCGCGCATGAAGAACGGCGCTCCGCCGTCGATGGTGCAGGCGGGCGTGTATGCCGGCCTCATCCACTACTTCAAGGCGCTGGAAGCGCTCGGCAGCAATCCGCATGATGGCGCGAAGATCGTTGCCAAGATGAAGGAATTGCCGACCGACGATCCGCTGTTCGGGCAGGGCAAGATTGAAGCCAATGGCCGCAAGATTCACCCAGGCTATCTGTTCGAGGTGAAGAAGCCGTCGGAATCGAAGGCGCCGTGGGATTTCTACAAGCTTGCCGGTACGGTGCCAGCCGATCAGGCCTTTACACCGATCGAGAAGAGCACTTGTGCGCTGCTGAAGAAATAAGATCGTTGGCCCGGCGGCGTCACGCTGCCGGGCCAAGACTTTCCTGCGATAAGAGTTGAGAACAACATGTCGATCAATCTACAGGCCCTGTCTGCGCAATTGCTGGTCGGACTCATCAACGGCTCGTTCTATGCGCTGTTAAGTCTCGGCCTCGCCGTGATCTTCGGCATGCTGAACATCATCAATTTCGCCCATGGCGCCGTCTATATGATGGGCGCGTTTGCGGCATATTTCCTGCTCAATCTGGCCGGCATCGGCTACTGGCCGGCGCTGATCCTGGCGCCGCTGGCGGTCGGCCTGTTCGGCATGGTGATGGAACGCACCATGCTGAAATGGATCGCCAATCTCGACCATCTCTATGGCCTGTTGCTGACCTTCGGTCTGGCGCTGATCATCCAGGGCGTGTTCCAGAATTACTTCGGCTCGTCGGGTCTGCCTTACGCGATTCCGGATGCGCTCAAGGGCGGCATGAACCTCGGCTTCATGTTCCTGCCGATCTATCGCGGCTGGGTCGTTATCTTCTCGCTGGTGGTCTGTATTGCGACCTGGTTCCTGATCGAGCGTACACGGCTCGGCGCCTATCTGCGCGCTGCCACCGAAAACCCCACGCTGGTCCGCGCCTTCGGCATCAATGTGCCGCTGATGATCACGCTGACCTATGGTCTCGGCGTCGGTCTGGCGGCACTCGCCGGCGTGCTGTCGGCGCCGATCAACCAGGTGCGCCCGCTGATGGGCGCGGACCTGATCATCGTCGTGTTCGCGGTCGTCGTGATCGGCGGCATGGGCTCGATCATGGGCTCCATCATCACCGGTTTCGCCCTCGGCATCATCGAGGGTCTGACCAAGTATTTTTACCCCGAGGCCTCCAACACCGTCGTCTTCGTGCTGATGGTGCTGGTGCTCCTTGTGAAACCTTCCGGACTGACGGGACGGGCTGCCTGATATGACAACGATCACTGAAAACGCCATTCCGTCACCCCGCCGCACCGTCAAAGACGAGATGGTCGCCTTTGCGATCATGACCGCACTGTTGCTGGTCGTGCCGCTCACTGGCGTCTATCCGTTCTTCGTGATGCAGGCGCTCTGCTTCGCGCTACTCGCCTGTGCCTTCAACCTTTTGATCGGCTATGGCGGTCTGCTGTCCTTCGGCCACGCGATGTTCCTGGGCACCGCCGGCTACTGCACGGCGCATGCGCTGAAAGTGTGGGGCCTCACGCCCGAACTTGGCATCGTCGTCGGTGTCGTCGCCGCCGCTGCGCTCAGCGTCGTCACCGGCCTGATCGCGATCCGTCGTCAGGGCATCTACTTCGCCATGATCACGCTGGCGCTGTCGCAGCTCCTGTACTTCGTCTATCTGCAGACGCCGTTCACCCATGGTGAAGACGGTATCCAGGGCATTCCGCAGGGCACGCTGTTCGGCCTGTTCAATCTCTCGAAGCCGATCACGCTGTATTACGTGATCCTCGCCGGCTTCACGCTGGGCTTCCTGATTATCTACCGCGCCATCAACTCGCCGTTCGGCGAGGTGCTCAAGGCGATCCGTGAGAACGAGCCGCGTGCGGTGTCGCTGGGCTACAAGACCGATCAATACAAGCTGCTGGCCTATATCCTGTCCGGCACGCTTGCGGGCTTCGCCGGCGCGCTGAAGGTGTTCGTGGCACAGAACGCCTCGCTCACCGACGTGCATTGGAGCATGTCCGGTGAAATCGTGCTGATCACGCTGGTTGGCGGCCTCGGCACGCTGTTCGGGCCGGTGGTGGGCGCCTTTGTGATCATCGCCATGCAGCAATATCTCGCCGGCTTCGGCCAGTGGGTGACGGTGATCCAGGGTGTGATCTTTGTGGTCTGCGTGCTGACCTTCCGCCGCGGCGTCATCGGCGAAATCGCGCATTACTTCAAGCGGTCGCTCTAAATCCAGGCACTGCCTCAGGAAAAGCAGGCTGTCATAAAGCGGTGGATGACCGGGTCTAAAAGGTGCGCGATTGCCCGCCTTGACCGGAAATGCTTTATGACATCCGTGTGACACAGGGCCGCCCGGCGGTGGCCCCGCGGGACCATGTCCGCCATCTGGCGGTCCGGTCGCTGCGTTTTCCTGACAGTTGGATGAGATGATGCTGCGTTGGTTCCGGTCCTTTCTGCCCCGGGAGGAAAGGTTTTTCGACCTGTTCGCCCGCCATTCAGTGACCGTGGTCGAGGGCTCCAAGGCGCTTGCGGGGATGCTGGAAGGCGGCGACGAGACGCCGGTCTACTGTCAGCGCGTCAACCAGTTCGAGAACGACGCCGACGCCATCACCCGCGAGGTGCTGACCGCCGTTCGCCGCACTTTCATCACGCCGTTCGATCGCGTCGACATCAAGAACCTCATCACGGCGATGGATGATTCCATCGACCAGATGCAGCAGACGGCGAAAGCGGTGATGCTGTTCGAGGTGCGCCAGTTCGAGCCGCCGATGCGCGAGATCGGCACGCTGCTGGTGGAATGCGCCAACCTTGTCGGTCGCGCCGTGCCGCTGATGAGCGCCATCGGCGACAATGTCGGCCTGCTCACCGCGATCACCGAGGAAGTCGGCAAGCTCGAAGGCCGCGTCGACGATCTGCACGACATCGGGCTCAAGGAGCTCTTTCTCAAGCATCGCGACGCCAACACCATGGATTTCGTGGTCGGCGCCGAGATCTACAAGCACCTTGAAAAGGTGGCCGACCGCTTCGACGACGTCGCGAACGAGATCAACAGCATCGTCATCGAACAAGTATAAGGCAGGGCCATCAGGTGGACGCCACGCTCGCCTTTCCGGTGCTGATCGGCCTCATCGCCATCGCATTGCTGTTCGACTTTCTCAACGGCTTGCATGACGCTGCCAATTCGATCGCGACGATCGTCTCGACGCGCGTGCTGCGGCCGCAATATGCGGTGCTGTGGGCCGCATTCTTCAACTTCATCGCCTTCCTGGTGTTCGGTCTGCATGTCGCCAACACAATCGGCACCGGGATCATCGAGCCCAGCGTCATCGATCCCGCGGTGATCTTTGCGGCCCTGATGGGCGCCATCGTCTGGAACGTGATCACCTGGGGCCTCGGCATTCCCTCGAGCTCGTCGCATGCGCTAATTGGTGGTTTGCTCGGGGCAGGTGTCGCCAAGGCAGGACTCTCGGCAGCCTTATGGACCGGGCTGTCCAAGGCGCTGCTGGCGATCGTGCTGTCGCCGCTGGTGGGCTTCCTGCTGGCGCTGGTGCTGGTGGCCATCGTGTCATGGGCCTCGGTGCGCTCGACGCCTTTCGCCGTGGACCGCGCCTTCCGCATTCTGCAGTTCGTCTCGGCCTCGCTGTATTCGCTCGGCCATGGCGGCAATGATGCGCAGAAGACCATGGGCATCATCGCGGTGCTGCTCTATTCGCAGGGCCATCTCGGCACGGAGTTTTCCGTGCCGTTCTGGGTCGTGCTGTCATGTCAGGCGGCGATGGCGCTGGGCACGCTGATGGGCGGCTGGCGCATCGTCCGCACCATGGGTCTGCGCATCACCAAGCTCACGCCGATGCAGGGCTTCTGCGCCGAGACCGGCGGTGCGGCGACGCTATTCGCGGCGACGTTCCTCGGCGTTCCCGTCTCGACCACACATACCATCACCGGCGCGATCGTCGGCGTCGGCGCAGCCCGTCGCGTATCAGCGGTGCGCTGGAACGTGGCAAGTTCGATCGTCTATGCCTGGGTGATCACGATCCCGGCCGCGGCGATCGTCGCCGCGGCGACCTGGTGGATCGTGAAGCTGCTGCATCTGAGCTTTATCTGACGCAGGTCAGGACACCAGCTTCAGCCCGGCGATGCCCGCCACGATCAACCCGATACAGGTGATCCGCGCGACGGTGGCCGGGTCGCCGAACAGGTACATGCCCAGCGCTGCGGTGCCGACCGCGCCGATGCCGGTCCACACCGCATAGGCGGTTCCCATCGGCAGTTCCTTGAGGGCGAGGGCGAGCATGCCGACGGACGCGGTCATGCTGATCAGGGTCAGGACGGAGGGGACGAGGCGGGTGAAGCCTTCGGTATATTTGAGCCCGACGGCCCAGCCGACTTCAAGCAAACCCGCGATGAACAGCAACAACCAAGCCATGGAACGGCCTCCTGGTAAAAATACAGGGCCGTCCCTGCAAGCAAAGGTCTCCCTTTGCCGGATGATGATGATTTGGAGGTCGTCCTCGCAAGGGTTATATGGGACCCACACAGCCGGATCGCAACGCGGCCGATGGTCGCCACTTCGGCCAGTTTCCCGCCCAAAATCCCTTGATTGCGCCCGTTTTCCCTGCCACAGGCACGTTTATGTCCGATATCGCCCTTTCCGCCGACTCAGCCGCGCGTTCCCCGCTTGCCACTGAGGTCGCCCGCCGCCGCACTTTCGCGATCATCTCGCATCCTGACGCCGGCAAGACCACGCTGACCGAAAAGCTGCTGCTGTTCGGCGGTGCCATCAATCTGGCTGGCCAGGTCAAGGCCAAGGGCGAGCGCCGCAACACGCGTTCTGACTGGATGAAGATCGAGCGCGACCGCGGCATCTCCGTCGTCACCTCGGTGATGACCTTCGAATTCCAGGGCCACGTCTTCAACCTGCTCGACACGCCGGGCCACGAGGACTTCTCGGAAGACACCTATCGCACGCTCACCGCCGTCGACTCGGCTGTCATGGTGATCGACGCCGCCAAGGGCATCGAAGCGCGCACGCTGAAGCTGATCGAGGTCTGTCGCCTCCGCGACATCCCGATCATCACCTTCGTCAACAAGATGGACCGCGAGAGCCGCGACGTGTTCGATCTCCTCGACGAGATCGAGAAGACGCTGGCGCTCGACACCACGCCGATCAACTGGCCGGTCGGCCGCGGCCGCGATTTCATGGGCACTTATGACATCGAGACTGGCGGCATCCGCCTGTTAGAGGGCGGCGGCGCCAAGACGGGTGCCGCCGAGAAGATCAAGATTGCCGATCTGGCCGGTCGCAATCCGAATCTCGACGCCAGCGAGGTCGCCGACGAACTCGAACTGGTGAAGGAAGCCTCCAAGCCGTTCGACCTGCAGTCGTTCCGCGAAGGCCATATGACGCCGGTCTATTTCGGCAGCGCGTTGCGCAATTTCGGCGTTGGCGATCTCTTGGAAGGCCTCGGCCGTTTCGCGCCGTCGCCGCGCGCGCAGGAGTCGAACCTGCGCAAGGTCGAGGCCGACGAGCCCCGGATGTCGGCCTTCGTGTTCAAGATCCAGGCGAACATGGATCCCAACCACCGCGACCGCATCGCCTTTGCGCGGCTGTGCTCGGGTAAGTTGACAAGGGGCATGAAGGCCAAGCTGGTGCGCACCGGCAAGAACATGTCGCTGTCGTCGCCGCAATTCTTCTTCGCGCAGGACCGTGCCATCGCGGACGAGGCCTATGCCGGCGACGTGGTCGGCATTCCCAATCACGGCACGTTGCGCATCGGCGACACGCTGACCGACGGCGAGGACATCACCTTCATCGGCGTGCCCAGCTTCGCGCCGGAAATCGTGCGTCGTGTGCGTCTCGGCGATGCGATGAAGGCCAAGAAACTGAAGGAAGCCTTGCAGCAGATGTCGGAAGAGGGCGTCGTGCAGGTGTTTCGCCCGCGCGACGGTGCGCCGGCCCTGGTCGGCGTCGTCGGCCCGCTGCAGCTCGACGTGCTCAAGGCACGGCTCGATGCGGAGTATCAGTTGCCGGTGAGTTTCGAAGTCTCGGAATTCTCGCTGGCGCGCTGGATCTCGTCCGAGGACAAGAAGAAGCTCGAGACCTTCATGTCCAACAACAATTCCGGCGTCGCGGACGACGTCGACGGCGATCCGGTGTTCCTGGCGAAGAACGACTTCTATCTGAACTACACCAAGGAACGCGCCGAGGGGATTGTGTTCTCTGATATCAAGGACGTGAAGAAGCAGGGGTGAGGCGGCGCGCTGGACCTCGGCCTTTCGTAGGCCGACGCAGTTGTCTCCCGACAGAATCAGGACGATCCGCCGGGTCGCTCCGGCGGATCTTGACCTGCTAGCGGTACGCAATACATGAACCGCTTGAGAGAACCGTATCGCTGAACTCTTAAAGAAAGATTCCTGCGCGCTAGGCGTGTCAGAAAATCTTGTGGGATGAAGCAACGCAATCGGTCGCTGCCCCCAATATAGTTGTCGCGGACTGGATACGAAATTCGTACGACCTTGAGGCACAGCCTCAGGTGCCGGATTCCACAATCCTTTTGATGTTCCCTAATCCCAACTCCGCTTCCTCGTCGATCCGCGCAATCATTTCCGCTGTTGGTGCCTTCGGCCGCGCCGGGTTGCGCACCGTGCGCGTGAACTTCGTCCCGCCATCCACGACATCGCAGACATATTGCACGACAATCGGGCCGGTGATGCTCATATGTGTCAGGCCGATCCAGAGCCGCGGACGTTCGCAGGCGATCACCAGCCAGTCCAGCGCAACCGGGCCCGACCGCGTCGACCAGTGTTCGTGAAACGTGTCGCCGAACCGCATCGGGCGATCCTCGCAGTCGATGTCGTGCGAGGAGGGCAGCCATTGTGGCCATGTTTTCGGATTGGTGACGTAGTCGAACACAGCTTCGGGCGCAGCCGCAATCACGATGGAGTGGCTGCGCTCGAACGGATGCGTCGGTGTCTTGGGTGTGGTCATAGCTGGCAGTTCCTCCGCGGTCTGTTCGCGCAGTTGTGAACGGTCTTGTTCTTGATGAGTGCGCAACGGCGCTGCGTATTGTGTGGAGGCTTTGTCGGGGAAGATGGGTACGCGGGTCAAGCCCGTGTATGACGTATGAGTTGGGCGGTAGACTCTCCCCACGTCTTGGCTGTGCAAAGCGCGAAGCGCGGCTTCGCGAGATGACCCGGCCATCCATCTTCCCTTGTGAGCCGGGCGACTGACGATGTATTCGCGGCCTTTGACATCGGGCGTGACGAACCCGGTTCCCGTCATCGACTCGCATTTGAGGCATTTCCGGTCAAATTTGATAGTGTTCTCTGGCTACGAGGTACCGGTGCCCAAGCCGTGCGTCACGACGACCTGGGCCTTTTGGAAAGTTTGAGCGAGATGAATGGGGTCATCGTCAGAACTACGCTCCAACTGATCACGCCCGGAATATTGTTCGTCTTCGGGGCTGCCTTCGTCTGCGCGTGGCTCGTCGAGAAGAAGCGCAACTACCTGCTCTTACTGGCCGGCGCGTGCGTCCTGTTTGCCCTCGGCGCGATGTCGCAGATTTTGGGTTGGCCGCCCGGCGCGGGGCCCAATGCCATCGTCTCGGGCGCGCTCTACACGTCGGCGGTTATAGCCGCTGTGGAGGGCATCCTGGTGCGTTCGGGGAAGGGGCTCGGCCCGGTCATCGACATGGCAATCCTTGCCGGCTTCGTTCTTCTGCTCGCCTATTTCTTTTATATCGATCGTAGTCTCATCGCCCGGGTCTACATCCAGAATTTCGGCTACGGCCTCCTGATGCTGATCGCAGCGGGGCGGCTCACCGCATTGGCGCGCGGGCCTTATGTCGATCGGGCTCTGTTCTGGGTGCTGTTGCTGTTCGGGTTGCATTTTTTTCCGCGAACCCTGCTCACGGTCGGATTTGCCGCGCCGGTCGACAGAACCGCGTTCAGCAATTCGATGTTTTGGCAAGCACTTCAGCTTTCGCTCGCCGTGCTCGGCGCCGGCCTGGCGCTGGCCATCCTCGCCGCGGCGGTGTCCGACATGATCGACGATCTTCGTCGCGAACGCGATCTCGATCTGTTGACCGGCATCCTGAACCGGCGCGGCTTTCAAGAACGGGTATCCGCCCATCTGCGCAAACACGGACCGAGCCGTGCTGCGCTCGCCTTGTGCGACATCGACAACTTCAAGAGCATCAACGACACCCTCGGTCATGACGTCGGGGACGATGTCCTTGGGGAGGTGGGGCGCATGCTGCGCAACGCGTCGCGCAAACGCGACATCGTCGGGCGGCTGGGCGGCGAGGAATTTGCGGTGTTCCTTCCGGATACGGACGAACAGGAAGCGGTTGATTATGCCGAACGGTTGAGGATCGCGATCGAGCAGAACAGCTTTGCCGTCCCGGGTGGAGCGAGGCAGGTCACTGCGAGCTTCGGCGTGGGGACGCTGCGGCCGGGAGATAGCTGGCCGAGCCTGTACAAGCGGGTCGATGGGCGACTTTACGAAGCGAAGCGGACCGGCCGCAACCGCACGATTTCCCATGCGCTATTGAGCGCCTCTGCCGACGCGTCTGTCGCCGGATCCGGATACGCACTCCCGCAGCTGCAGAGCCAGGATAGCGCCCGCCTCTGACGTCGAGTTCGGTTCCGCAAGGATGGGGGGGGGTTATCCAGCTTTGCGTCAGACGATTCAGTTGCAACGTATTCCATGTGCAGCGCGATGGCGTCACTATGTCGGTAACGGCTCGCCGGTCTGCTCACGCACCAGGTAATCAGCATACCAGTCCGGCCAGTTCTCGTCATGCTGGCCGCCGGTGCGCTTCTCGTGCGCGCCATGGGCGACGGCCGCCCGCCGCAATGCGGCTGCGAGGTCAGTGGATGAGTTGAACGTCGTGGCACTGGCATCGATGCGTCCGGGCAGTCGCGCGGTGATCTCCTGAAACAGCCAGCCGTTGCCGTCCGGGTCGCTGAATGATGCGAAGGAGCGATAGCTGGCCCGCGCGGGATCCGGGCCATTCACCCGAAGCCGTCCGAACAAATAAGGCTCGTCCGGCCCGACATTGACATCTCCGGCGTGGAAGGCGTCGCTCACCTTGACTCCGCGGCTGAGCAGGTCTGCGCGGGCGGCCTCGATGTCGGAGACGATCAGATACAGGCCCTGCGCCGAACCGGGCGCTGCAGCAGTGACGTTCTTGCCGAAGATGACCGAGCAATCCGACCCCGGCGGCGTGAACTGGATCACGCGATAGTCGTCGCCGACCACGAAGTCGGCATCGAGCCTCCAGCCGAGGCTTGCGTAAAAACTTTTGGCCGTGTCGACATTCGACACGGGAATGACGACGATTTCGAGCTTCATGGTGACGGACGTATCACGATGCACCTGGGGACTGCTCATGTCGGTCTCCTGAGGTCGGGGTGTAATGATGACGACGTGTGGTGCCGGGCTGCGCGCAGGCGCAACAATGTCTGCAATCGGTCGTTTGGCCGGCGTTCCGCTTGTTGGTCCGCTCGTGCGGTTGTGACCCATCCCGATCTTGATGACGCCACACGCCTGTATCATTTCAGGTGAGGGCGCATTTGCAAGGGTGTCCGAATGACACGGAACCTCACGTTACTGTTGATCGTCAGCGTGTTGGTGGCGTTCGCTGGCCAGGCGGAGGCGCGGCGGCTGCGCGCGGGCGATGCAGTACCTTTCTCGCACAGGCCGTGCAGCGTGCTCGATGGCGAGCCGTGTACGCCGTCCACCTGCAGCGTGTTCGATCACGGGCCGTGCATTCCCGAGATCGATTATCCGATCGGCCAGAACCTGCAGGTCACGGTGCTGAGCGTGCCGCCGGGCGATCAGCAGGCTCTCTATCGCCGGCCCGATCATGATCTCGATACGATCGGCGACCTGTTCGCTGCCTTGCGGTCGTGCTGGTCACCGCCCGCGACGGACGTTGCGCGTGCAGGCATGCAGATGTCGGTGATGTTCTCGTTCAACACGGCCGGTACGCCCATCGCGCCGCCGCGCGTGACCTTTGCCAGCAAGGATGTGCCGCAGGACATGCGCGACACCTATCTCAAGGCCATCAATGCCTCGCTCCATAGCTGCTTGCCGCTAAGGCTGACCAAAGGCCTCGGCGGCGCGATCGCCGGCCGGCCGATCATGATCCGCTATGTCGATAACCGGGAGTTGGAGAAGCAGTCCGGGAAGTAAGCTGCTTCCTAACCTCGCCCCGCATTTGCGGGGAGAGGTCGGAGTCGGCGCGTAGCGACGGCTCCGGGTGAGGGGCCTTGAATGGCGGGGGGAGGACGCGGAATCTCGGGTCTGCAGTATCGAGATCCGAGGGTGCTTCTTCGTGGCTGGCTTTGTGCCATGCCCCTCACCCGAAACACGCGCTGCGCACGCGTTTCGACCTCTCCCCGCGCAGAGCGGGGAGAGGTTAAGAGAGTGAACCACTGCGCCACCCGCCGCGACGAAGGGGAAACCACTCCGGAGGCGGCGATGTTTGGACGCAGGTTCGTGTTGATTGCGACAATTGTTTGCGCTGTCGGCGCGCTCACGGGCGGCAGCGCCTTGTTGTTCTGGCCCGAGCCCGACAACTGGACCGAGGAAGCCAAGGCCTGTGTCGGCGACAAGTATGTCGGGTTCTGGCAGGACAACGGCAAGTATTCGTTCAAGATGGATTTCGAGAACAACTGCGCCCGCAAGATCGCCTGCGGCATCGACGTCACGGTAACCAACGCCAAGGGCTCGGTGAAGGACCACGGCATGGTGATCATGCCTGCACGCGGCCAAACGCCGAGCGAGGCGAGCTACAGCATTCCGACCTCGTCGTCGTCCGGCATGGCGCAAACCGCGCGAAACTGCCGGTTCGTGTGACGGTGCTTCTTACCTCGCCCCGCATTTGCGGGGAGAGGTCGCGCGCATCTCAGCGCGCGGGTGAGGGGCCTTGTACGGTGTTAAGGCAAGCGTGGACTCGCGGGTCGGTCAGCGGAACCTGAGGGAGCGTGTTTGTGGCAGGCCTCGAGCCATGCCCCTCACCCGCCGCGAAGACGCGGCGACCTCTCCCCGTAAAGAACGGGGAGAGGTTAGACCTCAATCGATCCTGATCTTCGCCGCTTTGATCACCTCGGCCCACAGCGCCTTCTCGTCGGCCATGCGCCTGCGGAGCTGATCCGGCGTGGTCGGCGAGGGCGTGATGAGCTGCAGCTTCAGCTTCTCGATCACGGCAGGCTCGGCGAGCGTCTGCGTCACTTCGGCATTGATCGTCGCCACCACATCCTTCGATAGCCCGCCCGGGCCGACCAGCGCATTCCAGGCGTCGGACTGCACGTCGATGCCGCTCTCGGTGAGTGTCGGCACATCCGGCAGGAACGGCGAGCGCTTCGCGGTGGTGACGGCGAGGATCTTCACGGCGCCGGTGGCGAGCTGCGGCGTGACGCCGATGGCGGGGAGGCATGCGACCTGCACATCGCCGCGGATCAGCGCGGTGGTCGCCGCGGGTGACGACGGATAGGGGATGTGCACCATATTGGCGCCGGCCTTCTGCGCGATCGCTTCCATGCAGAGCTGCGACAGCGTGCCGACGCCGATCGAGCCGTAGCCGAGGCCCTTCGGATCGGCTTTGGCCTTGGCGAGGAATTCCGCGACCGTATTGACGCCGAGGCTGGTCGGCACTGCGAGCACGCTGGGGAGCTGCGTCAGCAAAGTGATCGGTGCGATGTCGGTGTCGGGATTGTAGGGCAGCTTGGCAAACAGCAGCGTGTTGATGGCGAGCGGGCCGCCGAGCGAGATGCCGATGGTCGAACCATCCGGCGTGGATTTGGCGATGGCGTCGGTGCCGATATTGCCGGAGGCGCCGGGCTTATTCTCCACGACGAAATTGGTGCCGGGATGCCGCGTCTGCAGACTGTCGGCGAGCACGCGACCCACGATGTCCGGGCTCGCGCCTGCGCCGAACGGCACGATGATGCGAACAAGCTTGGGCGGCCAGACGGGCGCCTGCGCGTGCGCTGCGAAGGGCAGCGTCGCGAACAACAGCGCTGCGAGCGCAAGGTGAAGGCGGGTAGGTGTCGTGTCGTTTCGCAGCATTGCGTGCGTCCCCTGAAAAGTGATACCCGGAAACCCTCTGACCGGCGCCAAAGGCGGTTAAAATCCGCTGGCCGGGCGGGACCATAGTGGGAATTTCAGGGCGGGCAACCCATCCGGCACGCAACCGCCCGGGCGAGAGGACTGAACATCATGGGACTGAGTGTGATGATCCTCGGCCTCGTGCTGTTTCTCGGCATTCACCTGTTCATTATCAGGCGCGAGGCGCGCGCGCAGTTGATCGCGCGTCTGGGCGAGAGCGTCTACAAGCTCGGCTTTGCGCTGATCTCCGCCGTCGGCCTCGCGCTGATCATCTGGGGCTTCGCGCAATATCGCGCGACCGGCTGGATCAATGTCTGGACGCCGCCGCTGGCGATGAAGCACATCACCGTCGCCCTGATGCTGCCGGCGGTGATCATGGTCACTGCGTCCTATATCCGCGGCCGCATCTACACCACGCTGAAACATCCGATGCTCGCCGGCATCAAGCTGTGGGCCGCCGCGCATCTGCTCGCCAATGGCGATCTCGGCTCGATCATCCTGTTCGGATCATTCCTGGCCTGGGCGGTGATCGATCGCATCTCGATGAAACATCGCGCTGACGCCGGCGGTCCGCCGATCCCGGTGGGCGGTCCGATGAATGATGCGATTGCGGTCGCGGTCGGCGTCGTCGCGTATCTCGCTTTGGGTTTCGCCTTCCATCCGGTGGTGATCGGCGTTCCCGTGTTCGGAGCTTAAGTTCATGTCAGTTCAGTCGGCCATTAAGCGCAAGACCGCACCGGATATTCTCGCGCGCAAGAACGGCGAGCCGATCGTGATGCTCACCTCGTATCATGCGCATACGGCCTCATTGGTCGATCGCTATTGCGACGTGATCCTCGTCGGCGACTCGCTCGGCAATGTGATGCACGGCTTCGAGACCACAATCCCCGTGACGCTGGAGATGATGATCCTGCAGGGTCATGCGGTGATGCGCGGCTCCAAGCAGTCGCTGGTCGTCGTCGATATGCCGTTCGGCTCCTATGAAGCCTCGAAAGAGCAGGCGTTTCATTCTGCCGCGCGCATCCTGAAAGAGACCCATTGCGGCGCCGTGAAGCTGGAAGGCGGAGCGCGCATGGCCGAGACCATCGCCTTCCTCACCGAGCGCGGCATCCCGGTGATGGCGCATATCGGCCTGACGCCGCAGTCGATCGCAGCGCTCGGTTCGTTCCGTTCGCAAGGTAAGGCCGAGGCCGAGGCACTGGCGCGGGGCGATAACGCGCCGGGTCCGATTCAGAACGATGCGATTGCTATCGCGCAAGCCGGCGCGTTCTCCGTCGTCATTGAAGCAGTCGCCGAACCACTCGCGCGAAAGATCACCGAGACGATTCCGATCCCGACCATCGGCATCGGCGCGAGCCCGGCTTGTGACGGTCAGGTGCTGGTGCTCGAAGACATGCTCGGCCTGTCGGCGCGGGTGCCGAAATTCGTCAAGCGCTACGGCAATCTTGGACCGATGATCGAGGCCGCCATCGAGGGTTACGCAACCGATGTGCGTTCGCGCGCGTTTCCGGGGCCGGAACATGTCTATGGCGGCAAGCCGAAGGGCTGACGCAAGTTTGACGCAAGACGGCCGCAGGATTTCCGCAGGAATTTTGCGGCCCGGTCGGGGTTGAAATGCAGGGGCAATGCGAAGGATGTTGATGATGAAGGCCTTGAAATTCCTGAGCTTTGTCGCCGTTTTGGCGCTGCTTCCCGCGGTTTCGCACGCGGAGCCGGCCAAAAAGGAGCGGAAGCCCCATTATCGCGTCGAGGAGCCGCGTCCGGTCGCAAACCCGCTTAACGACACCCGCGGCAATGCGGCGCTGGGCGGCAACAACGCCAACTCAGCCTTTGGCGACAACAGCGCCGGGTCCAATGCCAATGGCCGCACCAGCGGCGGCGCTGGCGGCATGAACTGACGGGCCTAAAAGGCATCGGTTCGAAATTAAGCATTTCGGGATAACGCTTTGATCGCGCTGGCTTTGCCTTGCCAGCGCCATAACGCTAGGGTATCGCCGCCGCCATGCCGGAGCGTATATGCCCGGCGCCGCTCGGGGTGAGCGCGGCCCATCGGGGACAGGATACCTTTAAGTGTCTGAATT
The DNA here is from genome assembly GCF_056401215.1 of Tardiphaga sp. P4_G1. Taxonomy (NCBI): domain Bacteria; kingdom Pseudomonadati; phylum Pseudomonadota; class Alphaproteobacteria; order Hyphomicrobiales; family Nitrobacteraceae; genus Tardiphaga; species Tardiphaga sp. P4_G1. Next base: position 19,196 of record NZ_JBFUJU010000018.1, on the reverse strand, counting down.
ATTTAATGAAGTCGACGAAGACCTGCGTCGCGAGCAGCTCAAGAAGATCTGGGAGAAGTATTCGCTCCTGATCATCGCAGTCGCGATTCTGATCGTGGTCGGCGTCGGCGGCTGGCGTGGCTACAGTTATCTCGAGGCCAAGAAGGCCGCCGTGGCCGGTGCGGCGTTCGACCGCGCGGTCGAGCTTGCCGAGCAGAACAAGCATGCCGAGGCGGAAGCCGCCTTCACCAAGCTCGCTGCCGAGGCGCCGTCCGGCTACCGCACGCTGGCGCGTCTGCGCGCCGCTGCTGAGGCTGCTTCGCGCGACCCGCAGGCCGCGGTGAAGCTCTATGACGACATCATCGCCGACCGCACCGTTCCAGCACCCGAGCAGGATCTCGCGCGCATCCGCGCTGGCAGCCTGCTGCTGGAGACCACGCCTTATGAGGCGATGCAGACGCGCCTGGAGCCGGCGACGACCAATACCAGCACCTATCGCCATTCGGCGCGCGAGCTGCTGGCGCTGTCGGCATGGAAGGCCAACAACGCCGTGGCGACGCGGCAGTGGCTGGACATGATGTCCAACGATGCGGAGACGCCGGCGAGCCTGCGCACCCGCGCCGAAGCACTGCAGGCGCTGCTGCCGCCCGCCGCGAAAAGCTAAGCAAGACAAGAGCCGAATTAGAGTTGACCTGAAGCCGATCGTTCAGATCACGAGTTGAGTGAGAAGTCGTCCATGCGCCCGATGCAACGCCTCGTTTCCGCCGCCGTCCTGATCGCGCTGTCCAGCGCGCTCACGGGCTGCGGCAGCATGACCGGCTGGGACCCGTCCGACATGCTCGACTTCCTGGACACCAAGAAGAAGCTGCCCGGCGACCGCAAGCCGGTATTCCCCGATGGCGTCCCCGGTCTTGAGCAGGGTGTGCCGCGCGATCTCTACAAGGAGAATGTCGAGCGCCAGCGCGCGCAGGAGGCTGCGCCCGTCGCAGCCGCCCCACTGCAGCCGCCGCCGGGCGCGCCGGAGCCGAAGGGCCGCAAGGCGAAGAGCCGTGGCTCTGTTCAGGTCGGCACCGTCCGTCAGGACAGCGCAGCTCCCGCCGATCCGGATGCCGCGCCGACAGAGGAAGGCAGCACGGCTGCCGCACCGCCTCCGCCGCAAGGCAAGAAGGTCGCCCGCCGTCGCAGCACTACCGCGCCGCCGCCGGATGAGCCGGCAGCAGCCGCGCCGGCCCAGCAGGCCACCACACCATTCCCGGCACCAGTGCCGTCGGGCAGTTTCTCGCGCTGAGTTCGCGCGCCCTCTCATTGACAGGCTGTCCGTAAAGGGCGCACGGATCACCTATGTCCTATACCATTGCCATCATCGGCCGACCCAATGTCGGCAAGTCCACGCTGTTCAACCGTCTGGTCGGGCAAAAGCTTGCGCTGGTCGATGACACCCCGGGCGTCACCCGCGACCGCCGCGAGGGCGAGGGCAAGCTTGGCGATCTCGAATTCACGCTGGTCGACACCGCCGGTCTCGATGAAGGCCCGAAGGGCTCACTGACCGCGCGCATGCAGGAACAGACCGAGACGGCGATCGCGCTGGCAGACGCGCTGTTCTTCGTCATCGATGCGCGCATGGGCTTGACGCCGAACGACCGCGCCTTCGCGGATTTCGCACGCCGCGCCAACAAGCCGGTGCTGCTGCTCGCCAACAAGAGCGAGGGCAAGCACGGCGAAGTCGGCGCGATGGAATCCTATGCCCTGGGCCTCGGTGATCCCATCCAGGTCTCCGCCGAACACGGCGAAGGCCTCGGCGAGCTCTATGACGCGCTGCGCGTGCTGATGCCGGAGCCGGTCGAAGAGCCGGAAGAATTCGACGACGACGACGTCATCATTCCCGAAGAAGAGATCGAGACGCGGCCGATCCGCGTCGCCATCGTCGGGCGCCCCAATGCCGGCAAATCGACCACCATCAACTATCTGCTCGGCGAAGAGCGCCTGCTGACCTCGCCGGAAGCCGGCACCACACGCGACAGCATTTCGGTCGAGCTCAACTACAAGGGCCGCGACTTCCGCATCTTCGATACCGCGGGTCTACGCCGCCGTTCGCGCATCGAGGAGAAGCTGGAGAAGCTCTCCGTCGCCGATACGCTGCGCGCGGTGCGTTTCGCCGAAGTCGTCGTGCTGATGATGGACTCGCAGAACAAGTTCGAGGAACAGGATCTGCGCATCGCCGATCTGGTCGAGCGTGAGGGACGCGCGCTGGTGCTTGCGGTCAACAAATGGGATCTGGTCGAGAAGCAGGGCGGCCAGATTGGCGCGCTGCGCACCGATGCCGATCACTTGTTGCCGCAGATCAGGGGGGTGCCGGTCGTTGCGATCTCCGGCCTGATGGGCGAGGGCGTGGAACGGCTGATGAAGGCGATACAGGATGCCTACGCGGTCTGGAATCGCCGCATTCCCACCGCCGGCCTCAATCGCTGGTTCGAGGATGCAATCGACAAGAATCCGCCGCCGTCGGTATCGGGTCGCCGGCTGAAACTGAACTACGTCACCCAGAACAAGGCACGGCCGCCAAGCTTCGTGGTGTTCTGCTCGCGCGCCGATGCGGTGCCGACGAGCTATCTGCGCTATCTCACCAATACGCTGCGCGAAGCCTTCGACCTGCCGGGCACGCCGATCCGCATCACGTTGCGCGAGAAGGCGAACCCGTTCGCGCATAAGCGCAAGCGGCCGAACTGATCAGCTAGCAAAAAAACGCCGGATCGCAGTGCACGCGATCCGGCGTTTTTATTTTGTGTCCTATCGCTCGCCGGTGAGCCCGAACGGATTGGCGTGCCTCTGCGTAGGCGGACGCTCTGATTTGCGCCACGGCAGGATCATCGACACCCGATCGCGGTAGCGGCGATAGTCGTCGCCGAACAGCTCGACCAGATCGCGCTCTTCCAGAAAGATCCCGACGAAGATGTAGGCGGTGGTGACGGCTGCAAACAACAGATGTCCGACCGTCATGAGCGGCGTCGCCCAGAAGGCGATGATGAAGCCGAGATAGATCGGATGACGCACGAACTTGTAGTAGAGCGGCGTGCGAAACACCGGCGCAGATGGCTTCTGGTCAGACAGATTCTGCACCACCTGCTGCACGCCGAACAACTCGAAATGGTTGATCAGGAACGTGCTGGTGAAGACGAGAACCCATCCGAACAGGGAAAGCCCTGTCATCGCCATGACCAGTTGTGGATTACTGATCTGCCAGACGATCGCCGGCATCGGGCGCCACTGCCAGAACAGCAGCAGAAGGCTCAGACTGGCGAACAGCACATAGGTGCTACGCTCGACCGAAGCCGGGACATATTGCGTCCACCACTGTTTGAACGACTTCCGCGCCATGACGCTGTGCTGGATTGCAAACAGCGACATCAGAGCGAGATTGACGAGCACAGCTTCCAGCCACGGAACCTGCGTTCCGGTGTTGATGTCTTTTGGTACTATCATTCCGTCGACGAAACCGATGGCATAGAGGATCGTGATGAAGAAGATCGCGTAGGACGCGAGCCCGTAGAGGAGTGCAATGATGCGGGTCATGGAACTATCCTTTGCTGGTTGTCTTGTCGATTTGAACCAAGCGTAAGCGTTGTCTCAGCTGGCCCGTCCGGGAGGACCCGCGCGCGCTTCGGGTTGCTTGGCGCGCGGCTTCCCGGGGAGAAGGGATGCCTCGGCCACGCGCACGATCGGCCGCATGATCGGCGCTAACGGAATGGCATCGGGCTGCAGCCGACAACGCGCGGGGTGATCACGGCGGATTTGTGCCGCATTGTGATCGGGCAGGCTGCCGGAGCAAGCGCTCAGGGCGCCGACGGCGACGAGCACGCCAGCTGTAAGTATCCGAATGCGGAAGCTCACCATTTGTCGGATCGCACGCATGATGGTTTCCCGGTGCAGCGTATCGATCTGCGCGCGATGGCTGTCGAAAGCGATCGATTCATCTGCGAGATTTTGAGTCGGGTCCGGTTGGGGCAGCGACACTTGACCCGACTCAAGAGCGGTATCGACGTCTTGCACATCGCGCTGCGCATGCTTGCTACCAAAGAAGCGGTGCGGGTCGGTTTGAAGCGGACTCTCGAGGAACTCGGCCACCGCGGCGCGTGATAATCCTGCCTTGGATAGCGAGTTGTCGTCGATGCTGATCAGCCGCGCAATGGCGCGCCGCATCAACAGTGCTGCAATCAACCGGAAGCTACGATCGGCGGCTTTGGACAGCCGTTTCTTGATCATCATCGTCTCCATCGGATACAATGCGCCACATGCCGCGCATGGTTGGGGCTGCGGACGATGATCGGAGGTTCAGGACCTCGCATGATCGAGACACCGCCATCATTTGCAGCGACGCCGGATATTGATCGCGGTGGGGATTTGCTCGCAGATATGCTGCGGTCGATCCGGCTCAGCGGATCGGTATTTCTGAACGCCAGCCTGACCGAGCCCTTCGGCCTCATTAGCCCAAAACATTTCGACGAACGCACTCCGATGGCGCATTTGCGCCATGTCAGCATTTTTCATTTGATCGCGGCGGGCGAATGCACCGTCGAACTCGCCAGTGGCGAGCGAGGCACCATTGCTGCGGGCGACGTTCTGCTGATGCCGTTTGCCGACACGCACAGGTTCTACAGCGGCGACGGCGCGGAGTTGTGTTCCGCGATGGAACTGGTGCGGGCCGGTCCACTATCCGGCATGTGGACGATCGAGCATGGCGGCGGAGGGCGGGAGACCCGCATGGTCTGCGGCTTCATCGAATCGTCGGAGCTGCTGCATTCTCCGGTCTTTCGGACCCTGCCGCCGATGCTCATCGATCGCGCCGGCGACGACAAGGTGAGCGCGATTCTCGCCACGACGGTGCGCGAAATTCTCTCACTGACCGAAGATGCGACGCCCGGCAGCGAGATCATGCTCGGCCGACTGATGGAGCTGCTATTCGTCGAGGTGCTGCGTCGCTACGCTGCGGGATTGCCGCCCAGCGCGCATGGCTGGTTCGCAGCACTGAACGATCCCGTGCTCGGACGTGCGATGTGGCATGTCCACGGAAATCCCGGTCATCGCTGGACGGTTGACGATCTGGCCCGCGAATGCGGCACGTCGCGCACGGTGCTCGCCGAGCGCTTCAACGAGGTGTTGGGCCAAGCTCCGATCGAATATGTCACCAGCTGGCGGATGCAGTTGGCAGCGGAGCGCATGCGAACGGGTGGCGACAGTCTTGCTGTCATCGCCAGCGATGTCGGCTACGACTCCGAGGCGGCCTTCAATCGCGCCTTCAAGCGCGTGACCGGAATAGCGCCGGGTCGCTGGCGTGACGGCGCGAAGTCGGCGAAGCCGTATCCGAGCCCCATGCGCAGCGGCTGACCTCGACACCGGCTACTCCTCGCGAAATGATCGTGCGATCTGGTCGCCGATGGGCTTGACTAGAAAAGACAGGACTGTGCGTTCGCCGGTCTGAATGAAGGCTTCCGCAGGCATCCCCGGAACCAAAGCGAGTTTGCCGAGGCGCGCCAGTTGCTGCGGCGGGATGGTGATCCGCACGATGTAATGGGAAAGCCCGGACTTCTGATCCAGCGTGAGGTCGGCGGCGATGCGGCTGACGCTGCCGTTCAGTTCGGGAGTGGTACGCTGGTTGAAGGCCGACATGCGCAGCACGGCAGGCTGGCCGAGCCGTATCTGGTCGATATCCTGCGGGTTGATTTGTACTTCAAGTGCCAGCCTGTCGCTGTCGGGTACGATCAGCATGACGGTGTCGGCTGGCGAAATCACGCCGCCAACGGTGTGCACCGCGAGCTCATGGACCAGTCCGCTTTGCGGCGCGACAATATCGATCCGCTTGAGCTGATCTTCTGCAGTCACCTTCCGTTCGACATATTCCGCTGTCTGGCCCTCGATGTCGCGCAGGCTGCTGGCGACCTCGCTGCGGAGATCCTGGTCGATCTGAATCATCTGCAACTGTGTTTCGGAAATCTTGCCGCCGGATTGCGCCTGAGCTTCAACGAGCCGGCCGCGTTCGCCGTCGAGGTTTACCGCTTCGCGTTCCAGCGCCATCATCCGCTGAATGGGCACCAGCCCTTTCTCCCAGAGTTCGCGCACGCCTGTCAGTTCGCGTTGGATCAGGCCGATGCCGCGAATTTTCGCTTCTTCCTGAGCCACGAGGCCGCGCACTTCCTTGCCGTATTGAAGGCCGCGCTCGCGAAGCTGCGCCTTCTGGCCGAGCCGGGCGTCGCGGCGCAGTTCGAACAGTCTGCTTTCGCCTGCCATGAGCTGTGCGATCTCCGGATCGGCGGCGCGTGATCTGATTTCGTCGGGGAAGGCGATGACGCCGACCTCGTCGCGCTCGGCGCGGAGCCGGGCCCGTCGGACCGCGAATTCGTCGAGCCGTTTGGTAACGATGGCGAGATTGGCGCGCGTCTGCGTCGCGTCGAGGCGCATTACAATGTCGCCTGCAGTCACGCGCTGTCCTTCGCGGACCAGAATTTCGCCGACCACGCCGCCGGTCGGGTGCTGGACCTTCTTGACGTTGGTATCCACGACGAAGTGTCCTGCGGCGACGACCGCACCGGCCAGATTGGTTGCCGCTGCCCATCCGCCGATGCCGCCCACCAGCACAACACCCGCCAGCGTGGCGATGCCGAGGTGGCGCAGGATCGAGTGGGAGACCGCCGAGACATTGCTATCGGACATCGCGATCTTCCATATCGTCGTGAGGATGTGTGCTCATTCCCGACTTGTCGGCGGGATTGGCGATCACCCGTAGCGGCGCCGGAGACCGCGCGGTGGCCGCATGGCCCGTCATCGTGCCGCTGCCGTGTGCTGCGGGGGCGGGAGCCTTCAGCGCTTTGCTGAGGACGTCCGCACGCGGACCGAATGCCTTGGCACGACCCCCTTCCATCACCAGGACGAGGTCAACGGCGCCGATTGCGCTCGGACGATGAGCGATGACAATGGCAATGCCCTTGCGCTCGCGGATAGCGGCGATGGCGCGGATGACCGCCGCTTCGCCCTCGACGTCGAGATTGGCATTGGGCTCGTCGAGCACGACCAGGAATGGATCGCCATAGAGTGCGCGTGCCAGCCCGATGCGCTGACGCTGGCCGGCGGACAGGGCGGAGCCGGCTTCGCCGATCCGCGTCTGGTAGCCATGTTCCAGCCGCAGGATGAGATCGTGCACGCCGGCAGCCTTGGCGGCAGCGACGATGGCCTCCGAGTCCGGGTCATCTTCGAAGCGGGAGATATTCTCGGCAATGGTGCCATCGAACAGTTCGACGCCCTGCGGCAGATAACCGATATCGCGACCGAGCATCTCGCGGTCCCACTGGTCGAAGCTGGCGCCGTCGATGCGCACCTTGCCATTGGCGGGTCGCCAGGCCCCGACCAGTGCGCGTGCCAGTGTGGACTTGCCGCTGCCACTATGGCCGATGATGCCAAGAGCGCTTCCGGCGGAGACGGCAAAGCTCAGCCCCGTGACCGTCGGCCGTTTCTCTCCGGGCGGCGCGATGGTCATCGCTTCGACGCGCAGATCGATATGGGCACGCGGCAGTGCCATCGTCTTGGTGGCTTCCGGCATGCACGTCAGCAATTCATCGAGCCGTGCCCAGCTCTGCCGTGCCATCAGGAACGGCTTCCATGTCGAGATGGCCAGATCCACGGGCGCGAGCGCGCGGCCCATCATGATCGAACTCGCCACCATCACGCCGGCGCTGGCTTCCTGCCTAATCACGAGATAGGCGCCGACACCGAGCATGGTCGACTGCAGCAGCGCACGCAGCGCGCGGGCTACACCGCCTAGGCCTCCCGCCACATCGCCAGCCCGGCGATTGGCCGCCAGATAATCCGAGTTGGTACGATGCCAGCGCGCGGTCATCCGGCCGCCGAGGCCCATCGCGCGCACCACTTCGGCGTTGCGACGGCTGGCCTCCATCAGGGCGTTGCGAAACATGCCATGCTGGATGGTCTCGCGGGCGGGTCCCCTGGAGCGGGCATTGGTGAGAAGGGTGAGGGATACGAGGATGACGGCACCTACGAGGGCCGTAATGCCGATCCAGACATGAAACACGAAGCAGATGGCGAGGTAGAATGGCATCCACGGCAGGTCGAAGAAGGCGGTGGGACCGGGGCTGGACAGGAAGCCGCGTACATTGTCGAGATCGCGCAAGGGCTGCAGGCCATCGCCGGGCAAAGGCATCTCAAGCGGCAGGCCGACGACGGCATCATGCACGCGGCCGGACAACTGATGATCGAAGCGCTCGCCGATGCGCAGCAGAATGCGCGATCGAATGATGTCGAAAAGGGACTGAAAGGCGTAGAGCGTGGCCGCCAGCACACCGAGGCCGATCAGCGTCGAAACGCTGCGGCTGGCCAGCACGCGGTCATAGACCTGCAGCATGAACAGCGGCGCGGTCAGCGCGAGCACGTTCACGATGCCGCTGATCACGGCGATCCCCGCGATCGCGGGCTTGAGTGGCGAGATGGCCGCCGCAGCTAATGGCTGCGACGGAACACGCTGTGGAGCTTTCACCACGACAGCTCTGCTCAGACGGTGAAGTGGCCGTCCAGGATCAGACCAAGCATGTCTGTCCCGACATAGCCATCGAGCTGGATCGAGTTGGCGCCGTCGGTGATGGTGAGCACGTTGCTATTGTCCCACCAGTTGCTGTGGTTGAAGAACAGGTCGACATAGTTCGAGATGTTGGTCACGCCCTGCAGGTCGAGGACGTCGAAATCGCCGGTGGCCGCGTGAAAATCCAGCACGACGTCATTGGCCCACCCGTCGGCGAAAACGAGCGTATCGTTGCCAAGACCGCCAGTGAAGCTGTCATTGCCACCGAAGCTCAGCATGACATCGTCGCCGGCCGTGCCGGTCTGGATGGTGCCCTGTTCGGCAAAGTAGCCGTAAAGGCCGTTCAGGCTGCCATTCTGCGACAGATCGGTGATCGCGGCATCGAAGGCCGACGTCAGCGTTGCGCCGCTGAATCCGATCGACAGACCGGGATCCTGGACCCACAGGTCGGTCGATGAGACATAAGCCAGATTGCTGCCGAGTGTCAGGTTGGTGACCGTGCCATCGACGATGCCCGGCGTATAGGAGAAGTCATCGCCGCTCACGATGATGGACGATTTATCATTGTCGACGCCGCCGACGATGCGTGTGCCGGCATACCATTGGTCGGTGGTGTTCTTCACGGCGTTGAAATTTCCGGTGCCGCGATATTCGAAATTGTCGATCCAGTTGTCCAGATAAGCGGGCAGGTTGCTGCTTGCTTCGCTGTAGGTGACGGTCAGTGCCATTGTCGTTCCTCAAGATTTGGGTTGTCGGGACGTCGTGATCCGGCGGCGCGTCGTGACCAGCTTGCAGGCGATCCCGATGCAAGGGGCTGACGCGACATCAGTGTCGCGTCAGCAGGTCGCGTGGCCGCGAGTTGCAGCGAAGCCTGTTAGACGAAGGCAATATCGCTCCAGTCCAGTGTGCCGCCGCCGTCGAAGTTCACGGTGATGGTGCTGGTCAGCCCGTTCGTTGCATCGGCATAGGTGATGACATTGCCGGACAGGCTGCCGCCTGCACTCTGGAATGCCGCGGCATTTGCCCAGCCGAAACCTGAGAACTGGATCTGATCGGCGTCGTCGAAGAAGTCGGTGATGACGTCGTTGCCCCAGCCCTGGGCAGTGGTGCCCGCGGCAGTGTCGTAATAATCAGCGCTCCAGCGGAATGTATCCACCGATACGGCGCCGTTGCCGCTCAGCACGTCGTTGCCCGCAAAGCTGAGGAGAACGTCGTCGCCCGTGGTGCCCGTCTGGTTCGTTCCCTGCTCGGCGAAGTAGTCCGTCAATCCCGCGAACGACTGACCGAAGAACGTCCCACCATCGACCAGGCCGCCATGCGATAGCGAATAGATCGCCTGATTGAAGGTGGTGGTGACGGGCATGTAGCCGCTGCTATTGGTGATGATCAGTTCCTGATCTTGCACCCACAGATCCGTGGCCGGCACATATTCAAGATTATGGCCAAGCGTGAGCGATTCCACGTCACCGTTGAATGCACCGGGCGAATAGGTGTAGTCATGAATGTTCATGATGACGGAAGGCAGATTGTTGTCGGTGCCTTCGGTATCGACGCCGGCCGACCACTGATCCTGGCCGGTGAACGAGGTGGAGAACCAGCCGTTTCCGTTGTAGGTGAAATTGGCATCGTATGACGCCAGATAAGTCGCGAGATTGCTACTCGCAGCCGTGAGCTGAATATTTAAGGTCATTCTGGATATCCTTCTCTGCTGTTATGCCCGTCGTGTGACGAGCGACCTATCCCCGGCGAGGGAGCTTGGGGATTCCTAAAATTTGTAGTTCAGCGACACCGTCGCAGTGCGGCCCGGCGCGGCGTAGAAATTGGCGCCGACCGCCGGCGCATAAGCAAGGTCGGTGACGTTGTTCACGGCGAAGCGCAGCTTGGTCGCTTCGTCGAAGCTGTAGGATCCGTAGATGTCGTAGACGCGGTAGCCCGGCATCTCGTAGCCGCTGCGCAGCGAACCGAGGGCAGGGACGGTCTTCGAGACGTCGACGATGCGTGTGCCCAGCGTCAACTTCTCGTCGAACAGCCGGATGCCGGCATCAAGCGTTACGCGCAGCTTCGGCTGTTCGAAGATGACGGCGGCGCCGAGACCGCTATTGATAGGCATGTTTCTGCCCGACGGGGTCGTGAAGCTGTCGGCGAAATCGGTGTCGATGCGGGTCACTGTCCCGCCGATATAGAGGAATCGCGCGTCGTAATTGGCCTCGATCTCGACGCCCTTCATCCGGGTGACGCCATTCAGATTGACGTAGGTCTGGTATTGTTTGGCGGCTTCCGCATTCCGGATCTGGCCGAAGCTGATATAATCCGTGATCTCGCGATAGAAGCCGACGGTCTTGAAGCGGACGGTGTCGCGCTCGGTTAGGATGCCGTTGGCCAGGACATTGAAGCCGGCTTCGTAGGTGTCGCCGCGTTCCGGACGCAGGAACGGGTTCGGCGCGTAGCCATTGATTTCATTTGCGTCGTGGCCGCCATTCAGGAACGATTCCATGATTGTCGGGGGCCGATAGCTCTTGGAATATTTGGCGAAGGGCTGCAGCCAATCGGTGGGCTGAAAGGCAACCGTGAAGCTCGGTAACCAGGCGCCGCCGGATTTATCGATCTCCACATCATAGCTCGGATAGACAGGGGGACCGTAGATCGGCTCATATTTCGGCAGAATAGTGTCCCAGCAGCCGCGCCGGTTACAGCCGGCCGGCTTACCGGGGTCGGTCATCTTCTGACCGATGACCGGCGGCTTCGGATCGCCATAAATCGTCGCATTGCCAGCGATATGATACCAGTCGTAGCGGACACCGCCGATCAGGGTCACCCATTCCGTTGGCTTGAGAGTGGCCGTGCCGAAGCCACTGGCGACGTCGCGATCTCCGCTCGGTGTGCCGCCGGTCAGGGTGCTGGAATAGTCGACGCCGTTGGCGTCGGTGAAGCCGCGTTGCAGCTTCGTCTTGCCGGTGTCACTGAACGCTTCCAGGCCGTAATTGAGCGCCAGCGCGCCGATTCCCGTCTCGAAGCGACTGGTGTTCTCGACGCTGCCGCCCAGCGTCGAGAATACGAAGTTCGAAGGCCCGGTCAGCGCAAACGCGCCGTCGGAGACCGTGTCGTTCTTGAGGTGGTTGTAGTAGAGCTTTGCTTTCAGATTGACGATGTCATTGCCCGGATTCCAGTCGAGCGCTGACGTGAATGTGTCGTTGGCGACCTGTTCGCTGGACTTGAGGATGCCCCCGCGTGCGATCGTGTCATCGTAGTTTCCGGTATTGTACCGGGAATCGTTATGCAGCCAGCCGATCGTGATCTTGACGTCTTCGGTCGTCAGTGCCTCGGCCTTGAGGATCGTCGAGAACACCTCCTGGCCGGAGAACAGGAAGACATTGCCGTCATAGGCCGTGGTGCCGCCACCGATCGTGCCGTTCTTGCCGATATCGTAGGCGCCGATGTTCTTGTAGCTGACGCCGCCGAGCACCGAGAAACGCTCCGACACGCGGACGGCTGCGGCCGTCGAACCGTCGAAATTGTACGCATTGGTACCCGTAGTGGCATTCACCATGCCGCCATATTGATTGCCGGGCTTGATCAGGTCGTCGGCGATGAAGGTGCGGAAATTGACAAGGCCGCCGAGCGCGCCGGCGCTTCCAACGCCCGATGTCGTGCTCTTCTCCACGTCGATCTGGCGCAGGAAGGCGGTGTCGACATAGGTCCGCTGCGTCGCACCGTGGCCGCTGCGCTGGAAGTTCTGCCGCGCGCCGTCGATCATGGTGGCGATGCGGTCCTGATCCTGCAGGCCGCGGATATTGACGCTGATGCCGGGGTTCTGCGCCGCCGAGCGATTGGCATAGACGCCGGCCACATTGTCCAGGAGATCGCGCGCGTTGCGCGTCGGACTGCTCTCGATCGCCTCCCGGGAAATCACGCTGACGGCTGCGGGGCGCTGATAGACCCAGTCCGGCGTTCCCTGATAGCCGGAGCCAACACCATCGGTTCTGGCCGCGTCGACGACGATCGTATCGAGCTGGACGCCGTCGCCGGAGGGGACGGGACCTGCACGGCTCTGCGACGGATCGATCAGCAGCGCTGCTTTCGGGCTGGTGATGCGATACGTAATTCCGGTGCCGGCCAGGAGCTGTGCGAGCGCCTGTGCCACTGTATAATTGCCGTTCAACGGCCGGCTGCGGATGTCTGGCGCGAGCTGGATTGTGTAGAGAATACGCCATCCGCTGCTGGCGCCGAGATCCGCAATTGCCGTGGCAAGAGGCTTGGCGGGAATATTGAACGGGTAGGTCGTGCGGGCAGTCGCTGTTGCTTCGATACTGTCTTGGCCAAAGGCCGGTATTGTCGTGATCAACGGCAACATGCCGATCAGCCCGCTCGCCACATGGCGAGCGACGCCCCGTCTACCCCCGAACCGCATTACGCACGAACTCCGTTGTCTCGTTGTTTGCTGTGCGCCGCCCCAGCGCCGCGAAGAGCTTCTGCTCTTCATCCAGTTCAACGAGTCACGAAATCAAACCCACATCAGGTCCGTGGGTGTTGCGGTTTAGAATTCCGGTAAAAAGCGGAGGAGTTCAGTAGATCACAGTCACCCAGGGGGTGAGATGGGCCACGTTGCCCTCGACCATGCCGGCAATGGCTGTGAGGCTTTCATCAACATTCGTGGTCGGAAACGTGCCGGAGACGAGCAGATCGCTGAAGCGGCCGCGGATGACGATGCGGCTTGATGTCTGGCGCTGCAGCGCTTCGACGACCCGATATAGCGGAACGCGGTCGAAGACCAGGCGGCCGGATATCCACGCGAGCCTGGCGTCAATGTCTCCGGTTTCCACGGTGCCGAGTTTTCCGTCGGACACGCGCACATGCTGGTTTGCCGATAGCTTGACGGTCGCATCGCGGTCCTGGCCGGCGACCGACACCAGTCCGCGCTGAACTGTCACCTCGACACCATCAGCCGTCCGGTCGATATTGAAGGCAGTCCCGAGCACGCGGATTTCGCCTGCGCCGCTGTCGACCGTAAAGGCGGTCTGGTCGGGCTTTACATCGAAAAAGGCCTGGCCACGGCGCAGAACGACCCGGCGTCGACCATCCTTGAAGTCTAGGTCCAGGGCAGTGTCGGCACCGATGTTCAGGCGGGAGCCGTCCGGCAGGTCGCGGGCGACCACCTGACCTCGCGCCGTGACAATATCTGCCTGCCAGTTCTCGACCATCGATGGATTGACGAACCAGATGACGCAGGCTGCAGCGATCGCTGCGGGCAATGCCGGCCACCATCTCATCTGGCGCCGGGCCGCGATGTTGCCGCGACGATGGCCGGATGCAGCCAGCCGAATGGCAGGCTCCTCAAGCTGCTGCCAGATCGTCGCGGCTTCGCGATAGGCCAGTTGATGACGATGATCCTCATCGAGCCATTGCCGAAAGGACGCTTCGTCGGCCTCAGTTGTCGTCCCGTCGCGTCGGATGAGCCAGAGATCAGCGGCGGCGCACTGTGCTTTCGTTGGCCGGTCGCCAGGTTTCATCAGCAATTCCTTCGATCGATCGAAAAGGCGACGCGGGAATGCTCCTGCCGTTAGAAGCGTTCCAGCTACTCCTACCTTTACAACGAGCGACGAGAAAGAACCCACATCCATTTTAGCGGAAATCTTTGCTGGCGAGGTTGAGATGATCATCCACAGCGGCGCGGCAGTGTTGCATGGCGCGTAGCAGATGTTTTTCGACGGCACTCACGGAAATGCCGAACCGCTGTCCGATCTCGGCATTGGATTCGCCATTGACACGTCGGCGAATGAAAATCTCGCGGGTTCGGGTGGGGAGCTGCGCGAGCGCGCGATCCAGTGCAGCGACGGCTTCGCGCGCCTGCAATGCTGCATCTTCCGATGGCTGCCCGGGGCTGAGCTGTTCAGGCAGTACGTCGGCGAGCATATGATGCCGCCGCGATGCCGTCAGGTTATGGTCGATCGCGGCGTTCCGGGCTGCAGCGTAGAGTACGCGCTTGTTGTCTTCATCCGAGCCGTTAGTCCCGGCGGCAAGCACCCGGGCGAAGACATCCTGGACGATCTCCGAAGCCACTTCACGATCACGGACCCGGCGACGCACGAGCGTTTCGAGATGAGCGCGATGTGACGTAAAGAGCCTCGCGATTGTGCTCTTCCAGAGGGTCATGATGTCACGCGTTCGAACAAGACGGGCTTCGATGCGTTGCGGCGATCATTGAGAACGTGGCAATAGCTGACCCATACAAACGATATGTTGTCTGTATGACGAGATCGTCGACCATGTCACCGACGGCGCCAATGTCGCTATCGGAAATCTCGCTCATCACCGGTTCCTGTAGTCAGGATATTCCTGATTGTCCGGCAGAGATAGACGGTACCACTGTCCAGCTCAAGTTATTGATGAGGACGTGATATAGAACGGTTCGAAATTCACGGAAGCCCGGCCATGCCAAGTGCCGGCACGGGATATTCCGACACTCAGGCCGCAGCCACGATCACGTGTGCCTGAATTTTAGCAGCAACCTCGCCGTTGCCATGTCTGCGCGCAATTTCAGATGCTGCGTAGTCAGTTGCAGCTTCCAGTTTTCCCGCGTCTCTGGCTTCGATTTCGGTGCGAAGAACAGTTCCCTGACAATAAGCAACGGCCGGAAGGTGCGGCGAGGATGCACGGCTTTGTTCGGCTCTCGTCTCGATCGTCACGTAGAAGAAACCTGCGTCCTCCAGCTCGCGACGGATCAGTGCCGTATCGTGGTAACCGTGCGGCGTGCGCGCCAGAAAGCGCGGTGGATCTTCCGGAAAAATATTCGCGAGAGCATTCGTCACATCGTCAGCAAATACATTGTCCTCGATGCGATCCCATACATTGAATAAAAGATGCCCTCCGGGCTTCAGAACTCGCTTTGCTTCGCGGTAGGCGGCTGGGCGGTCGGGAAAGAACATCGCGCCGAACTGACAACACACGAGATCGAAGGCCGCATTTTCAAACGGGAGCGCCAGAGCATCCGCTTGTCGCCACGTGATGCGATTGTCCGGAGCTTGTTGCGACGCGGCGTAGTCGAGCATCGGCTGGTTGAGGTCGGTGACAATATAGCTTGCGCCGGGGGATAATCTTGGCGCCAACGCGCGGGTGACAACTCCGGTGCCCGCGGCGATTTCCAGAACGGCGCCTGGCGCGAAAGACGCTGCGCGTTGTGCGAGATCTGCGGCGTAGGGCTCGAAAATCAACGGCACCATATAGTGGTCGTAGTTTTCCGGAATCGAGCCCGCGAATAACTTGTCCGTTTCCAGCATTGCTATCACCCGTCGTCCGTTTGATGGCGCGCGAGACTAGCATGTATTGTCGGCGTCGTCCCGAAGGGCGAGAGCCGAGCCAGGGCCATTGCGCCTGGCCGAACGTCAGTGATTCAAATTCTCCAACCGGGCGCTCGAACGATGGAGCTGTCCAGATGATGGACGGCTCCATTGTTCGCATGCACCAGCATGGGGCGTGCATCGTCGGGACCGGAAACAGACGATCTGGCTATAACTCGTAGCGACAGCTACTTCAGCGCATCCGAGACAAGCCTGAACTTCTGGATGCGCTTTCCGGTGTCGACTTCGGCCGTGTAGACGTTGCCCTTGGTATCGACTGCCATGGCGTGAATCCAGTGGAACTGGCCGGCCTGACGGCCATTACGGCCGAAGGTGCCGACGACCTTGCCGTCGTCGCGATTGATGACGCGGATCTCGTTGTTCTCACCATCCGCTGTTAGCAGCCAGCTCTGCTTAGGATCGGGCCACACCGCGAGATCCCACACCGCGCCGTTGCCGAGGGTGGCCTTCTCGTAGAACCACTCCTTCACGAAGCTGCCGTCCTTCTTGAACACCTGCACGCGGTTGTTGATGCGGTCGCAGACATAGACGAGGCCGTCATTGGCGAGCTTCACGCAATGCACGGGATTGCCGAATTGCTGTGCCACCGGCGCGTTCGGATCGTAAGCCGCCTGCTTGTCGTCATTCGGCTTGTTGCCATAGGCGCCCCAGTGCCGCTTGTAGGCGCCGGTGGTGGCGTCGAACACGATGACGCGGCGATTGCCGTAGCCGTCTGCGACATAGATCTCGTTGGCATCCTTGTCGATGGCGGTCTCGGCGGGCTTGCCGAGCTGGGTGGTGTCGTTGCTGCCCTTGCTCGGCGCGATCTTGCCGATCTGCATCACGAACTTGCCGTCGGTGGTGAATTTCAGGATCGCATTGTCGTTGTCGAGATTGCCACCGACCCAGACGAAGCCTTTCTCGTCGACTTCGATGCCATGCTCGCGGCCGACCCATTCATAGCCTTCGCCAGGACCGCCCCATGAGCGCAACAGATTGCCGGCGGCATCGAACTCCAGCACCGGCGGCGCTGAGACGCAGCACTTCGAACGCGGCGGATTGAGTGCCGCGCCTTTCTCGTCATCGGTCAGCGAGCGCGGGCGATGGATCACCCAGATATGGCCGTCCTTGTCGGTGGTGATGCCGCCGACCTGGCCGAGGATCCAGTTGTTCGGCAGCGGCTTCGGCCAGGACGCGTCGACCTCGAAGCGGGGGATATCGGCGGCGCGGGAGGAGGGAGGTGCGAGGGACAGCGTGGCGAAAGCGAGGGCTGCTGTTGCAAGTGCACGCAGTGACCGCGCGCGATGAGTTGGCGACGCCATGACGACCTCCCTGATTGTCGGTGCGGGTTGTCCCGCTTGGGAGGGAGTGAATAACGCGGCTAGCTATGAGTCAACCGAGAGGCAGTGATTGCTGGTGTCTCAGTTCGAATTCCCCAAAAGGACGCTAGCCTGCCAGCAGGGCCGGAAGCTCGCTCATGCTATCGAACAGTTCGGAGCAATCTGTACCCAGTTCCAACGCCACTTCGGCGTCACCAGCTGTAAAGCCGAGCACGCGCATTCCGGCGGCCTTGGCCGCCCAAATTCCGGGCAGTGAATCTTCAACGACGATGCAGCGCGACGGGTTGACCCCCAGCGATCGTGCGGAGTGCAGAAAAAGCCCAGGGTCCGGCTTCCATGAACCAACCTCATAGGCGCTGAATATGCGTCCCTCGAAGTGTGGAAGAAGCTTGGTCAATCCGAGAGTGTGCGTAGGTTTGGACATTGGCCCGTTTGATGCGACGCAGACTGGAAGCGTGATTGATGCTAATGCCGCGTGAATCCCTTCCACAGCCTGCAAATTTGCCTCGAACGCAATCGCTATGGCTTCCCTCAAGTCCGCGACAAAGTGATTGCGAACGCGGCGCCCCGATCTGCGTTCAATTTCGGCGACGCAGTCTGCCATTTTCATTCCGCGAAACAGCCGAATTGCTTCTTCCGCACTAATCGCAGCCCCCTCAGCAGTAGCTGCTTGAGCGAGTACCGCAAGAGCGATCCTCTCGCTATCGACCAGAACACCGTCGCAATCAAAGATCACTAGTTCGATCATAAGCGATGATCCATGTCGTCTCAGTTTGCGGGGTCTCTCACCTTATAGGTTCTACGCATCTTTGAGGAAATGCGAGCGCCCGGTCCTCGATCGCAGCAAGCAGTTATGGGGCAGGTGCGTGGAAGCCCATCACCTTGCCGGTCTTGTAGTCGACGAACTTCCCGGTCTCCGTCCATGACGGCAGGCAAAGCGGCACGATGGTCTCTGCAACTTGCGCCGGCGTGTCGAGCGTTTCGGGATCCTCGCCGGGCATCACGATGGCGCGCATATGCGTGCGCACCGGGCCGGGATTGAACAGGTTGACGCGGATATTGGTTGTGGCGGTCTCATTGGCCCAGACGCGCACCAGCGTTTCCAGCGCAGCCTTGGAGACGGCATAGGGGCCGCGATAGGCGGAGGCCTTGCTGGCGGTGCCGGATGTGACGAACACGGCGCGGCCCGCATCGGACTGCTGCAGCAGCGGTTCCATGCAGCGAATGAGCTGGAAGTTGGCGGTGAGGTTGGTGGCCATGGTGTCGTTCCAGGCCTTCAGCTCGATATGGCCGAGCGGCGACGAGGGGCCTGCGACGCCGGCATTGCCGACCAGAATGTCGAGCTTGCCATGGCGCTCATGCAGCGCGGCGCCGAGGCGCGACAGGCCGTCGAGGTCGGTGATGTTCAGCGGCACCAGCGTGGCGCTGCTGCCCTCGGCACGGATCGCGTCGTCGAGTTCTTCAAGGCCACCCTGGGTGCGCGCCACGGCGACGATGTGCGCGCCGGCCTTGGCCAGCGCCAGCGCAGTGGCATAGCCGATGCCGCGCGAGGCGCCGGTGACGAGGGCGATGCGGGAGGCGAGGGGTTTGGTCATAGCGCGGCTCATAAATCTCAGGCGTCATCCCCGCGAAGGCGGGGATCCATACACGGGAGGGTTATGATGCGGAAAGGTGGTCGTGTCTAATCCAGAGCGAAACAAATTAGATCGTCGCTATGGATCCCCTGAGTTCTCAAACGAAGTGCAACACCAGATTAGGGTGTTGCGATGGACGGAACCTACGCCCAGCTATCGCTGGATGACCGCTACAGGATTGCCCAGCTTTACGCCGAAGGGCGCTCGATCCGGCAAATCGCGGCAGCTCTGGATCGCGCGCCATCGACTGTCTCCCGGGAGCTGAAGCGCAATGCCGGCGTGCAGGTCGGCTACAAACCCGCTTACGCGCAGGGCCAGACAACAGCGC
>NZ_JBFUJU010000017.1:0-101051 GCF_056401215.1 Tardiphaga sp. P4_G1 | reverse complement strand
AACGCACTCCGTGCGTTCGATCCACCCTCTCCCCGCAAGCGGGGCGAGGGAAACTACTCCGTCTGAAAGTCCCCCGGCTGCGGCGGCGCCAGCGGTGTGAACTCGCAGCGGTCGGGTTTCACGTCCAGCAGCGGCGTCTCATCGAGGCAATCGAGCCCGCGCACCAGCACGGTCGCCCCCTCAATCCCCACCAGCTTCACCATGGATGTGCCCAGCGGATTGGGCCGCACCGGTGTGCGCAGCGAGAAGATGCCGCGCGCATTGCCGTCGTTCTTGGGGCTCTGCAGCACCAGGTCGCGGCGCGACAGGTGCAGCCAGTAGATCACTTCGAGATGCTTGTAGAGGTCGAGGTCTTTCAGACCCGGCACCCACGGCTCGAAGATCTCGAGCCGGCACACCGGACCGTCATGGCGACCCTGCCGCGGCGTTTCCAGCCGCGACGTCCAGGGTGTGCGGATGCGCCCGATATAGACGAGGCCCGCATGGTTCGGCTTCGGTGCATCGACGGCGAGTTCGCCGGTGCGGATTTCACTTTCACGAACCATTGCCCACCATTCTGATCAATCCAGCGAGATGTTCAGCGCCTTGATCACCTTCGACCACCGCGCCCGGTCCTCGTCAACGAATTCGTTGATCTCCTTGACCGTCTTCGGTCGCAGCACCGGGAAGCCGATCTTTTCCAGCGATGCGCGGAATGTATTGTCGTTCAGGGCGCGGTCCATGCTGGCCATGACCGTCTTCACGACATCGTCCGGCAGTTTCGATGATCCCGCCAGACCGAACCAGACGCCGACCTGATAGTCCGGATATCCGCTCTCGATGACGGTGGGCACGTCAGGCAGATCGGGACTGCGCTCCTTGGAGCTGACACCGAGCGGCCGCAGCAACCCGGCCTTCACGGGCGGCAGCGCCGTGGAGAGCGTATCGAACATCACCTGGATATTGCCGGAGAGCAGATCGGTCAGCGCTGGTCCCGCGCCCTTGTAGGGCACATGGGTCATCTCGACGCCGGCGATCTGCTTGAACATCTCGCCCGCCAGGTGAATCGTGCCGCCGGTGCCGGCCGAGCCGAAATTGAGCTTGCCCGGATTGGCCTTCGCGTAAGCCACGAATTCCTTCACCGTCTTGGCCGGTACGGACGGATGCACTTCCATCACCACAGGCAGATCGGTGACCACCGTCAGCATCCGCAGATCCTTCTGCGGATCGTAGGACAGCTTTTTGTAGAGCAGCGGGTTGAGCACCATGATGGACGCAGCCGTGACAAACAGCGTATAGCCATCCGGTTCTGCACGCGCGACAGCTTCGGCGGCAATGGCGCCCTGCGCGCCCGGCTTGTTCTCGACGATCGTCGTTTGCTTGAGGTCGCGGCCGAGATAATCCGCCACGAGACGCGCGAGCACATCGGTCGGCCCGCCGGCTGCATAAGGCACCACGAGCTTGATCGTGCGCGTCGGATATTCCGCCGCACGGGCGAGCGGCGCGGCAAAACCCAGCGCAGCGATAACGATGCCGGTTATCAAGGCAGAACTTGCGCGCAATCTCATATCGGCTCCCAACCCCTATTTTTAAGTTGAGCGGAGACTATCGCGTTCACGCAGTCATACAAGGCCGATACAGCCTGACGCTGTCGTCTATCAACCGAGGATGTATTTGCCGGTGACCATCACCAGCTCCCCGCATGCGACGCCGAGAAAGATCGAGCGCCGAAAGGCGACGAAGACGACGAGGCCGACAGCCACCGCACCATAGCGCAGCGGTGGCGGAACGCTCGCGAGCGCACCGGGCGGCACGACCAGGATTTGCGCGATGACGCCGGCGAGGATTGCAGTGGCCACCGCCCTCACCCAGATCAGTATCTCGGACTCTTCATCGACACCGCCGCCGAGCCACAGGCCGAGCATGCGCCAGACTTCATTGGGCAGGAAACCCGCCAGCAGCAGTACAAGGAGCGCATGCCAGTCGCCGATGAAGTCGCTCATCGCCGCCTCCAGCGATGCACGCCATAGGCGATCGTCCCGGCCGAGACGCCGGAGATCAGAATATCAACGCCGGTGTTGAAGAGCGACACGACAGGAAACAGCGCGAGACCGAGCACGAGCGCCACGATATCGGGGAGCTGCTTGCAGTTGCGCGCCGTCGACAGCAGAAATGCCAACGGCGTTAGCAGCAGGATCGCCGCGCCGAACAGCGGCGGCAGATTGGCTGCGAGATGATAGCCGATGAAGGTCGCGGTCAGCGACGACAAGACGAGTCCGAGGCCGAGCCCGTTGACGAAGGCGATGCGTCGCTCGCGCGGGACCAGCGGCATCAACCGAAAGCATTCCACCCACAGCGTCACTGCGATGAAATGCGACGGCAAGATCAGTTGCCGCTTTTTGGTCTCCGGCATGCGCAACATCGGCAGCACCGACACCACCATGGGAAACAGACGGATCGCGCTCACAGTCACCGCGAGCGCCGCCTGGATCACTGTGGCGCCGGAGCCGAGCGCGACGAGAAGAATAATCTGTGCGGGGCCGGCCCAGACGAACAACGTACTCGCCAGCGCCCAGAACAGGCTGAAATGCGTGTCATGGGCCAGCGCGCCGATGCCGATATAGGTCGCGAACAGTACCAACGTCAGGATGGTCGTAGTGATCGACCGTATGCCGTAAAGGAAGGCCGCCGCACTGCCCTGCCATCTCGGTGAATCCAGTGCAGGAAGCGACACGTGGGTTTGTTTCTTCTTGGTTGATCCGGCCTGTCATAGGCTGCCGAAAGCCGCCGGCGTCAAGAGGCGCCAATGCATGGGGTGCCAGCAGTCACGCTCTGCCATTGCGCAGCACCAGACAGCCCTGCCCGGCCCGGCGGATCTTGCCGCAGAGATCGTTGGCCTCGTCACGCGTGTCGGTCCCGATCCTCACCTGATAGAAGGTTCGCGTGCCGCGGCTTCGGAACAGCGAACTCAGCAGGTTGGGATCGCGTTCGCCGACCACCGTGCGCAAGCGCAACATCACACGCGCGTAGGACATCAGAGCACGGTCACGATTGAAGCCTGCCGCCAGTTGCACGCCCCATGGCCGTGCTTCGCCAAGCTTCACGCGCGCTTCCAGTTGCGTGACGAAGGGATTGGGCGCGCGCTGCAGCAGCGCCATCAGTTCGCGGCAGCTCGACGTCGCGGCACGCGGCGGCGTCTTGCCGTTGCGGCCCGCAGCCTGCCAGTCCTCGACCGTCGCTCCCGTAATGGCGGAGACATAGTTGCGCGTCTCACCGGGCATGTATCCCTTGCCGTCGAGCCAGTCCTGCACACGGCGCGGTCCTGCATTATAGGCCGCAGCCGCGAGGCCGAGATTGCCGAACTGGTTGCGCAGCTCGCTGAGAAACTCCGCCGATTTCGGCAGCGCCTGCACCGGATCGAACGGATCGAGCAGACGCCGCTCATTGGCCGTGCCCGGCATGAATTGCGCAATGCCCTGCGCGCGCTGGCCATTGCGCGTCACGGGACCCACGGCATCGGGCTGAAACCGGCTCTCCTGCCAGATCACACGGGCAAAGAATTCCAGCGGCAGGTCGTTGGCCCGCGCTGCGGACTCGATCATCAGACACATCGACTCGCGTGCGTCACTGTCACGTGCCAGATTTGGCTTCGACGGCGCCGCCATCGGCATCATCCGGTCCGCGCCGGGCTTCGCCAATTCGCTGACCGGCAGCTCTTCGGCGCGCACGCCCGCGACCGGCGCAAGCAACAGCGCCGCGAGGCAAATTATCCGGCCGATGATGCTTCCGAACGCCATGCCTGATCCCACGCGGATTCCCCGCGCCTTGACAGCGGGACCCCAGCAGCTAGCTATGAATGAAAGACGGCAAAAGCGGGAGTGCAAACAATGGCCGACGCGCGCGACGACACATCCGGCTTTGCCAGCGACGACGATGTTCCGATCCAGTATATGGCCCGCACCCGCGCCTATTATCAGGCGATCGGCTATGATGTTCCCTATCGCTGGGCCCATCACATCGACGCGCCGTTCCAGCCGCTGAAGAAGCCGCTGGCGCAGTCGCGCGTCGCCATCGTCACCACCGCAGCCCCCTTCGATCCCGCCAAGGGCGATCAGGGTCCGGGCGCGCTCTATAACGGCGGCGCCAAGTTCTATCAGGTCTATGACGGCGATACGTCGGTCGATCATGACCTGCGCATCTCGCACATTGCCTATGATCGCGTGCACACGACGGCGGACGACAGCGGCACCTGGTTTCCCCTGCCGGCGCTACGCGCACTCCCGGCGTCGGGCCGCATCGGCAGTGTCGCGCCGCGCTTCTATGGCGCGCCGACCAATCGCAGCCACCGCGTGACCCTTGAGACCGACGCGCCGGAGATCGTCAAGCGCGCCAAAGCCGATGGTGTTGATGTCGCCGTCCTGGTGCCGAATTGCCCAGTCTGCCACCAGACCATCAGTCTCGTCGCCCGCGAACTGGAGGCCAACGGCATCTCCACTGTGGTAACGGGCTGCGCCAAGGACATCGTCGAACACGCTGCCGTGCCCCGTTTCCTGTTCAGCGACTTCCCGCTCGGCAATTCCGCCGGCAAGCCGCATGACAAGGCCTCGCAGGCGCAAACCCTGGAATTGGCGCTGCGCCTGCTGGAATCCGCCGTGGGTCCGCAGACCACCCTGCAGTCGCCGCAGCGCTGGGCCAGGGACGCGGTCTGGAAGCGCGACTACAACAATGTTGCCCTGCTCAGCGCCGAGGAACTGGCGCGCCGCCGGGCCGAATTCGACAAGCAGAAGGACATTGCCCGGGGATTGCGCGAGACGGCGGCCTGAGCCCGTCCTGAGGCCGATCACCCCGTCTTTCGGCGATCGCCCTTAACTTTGGTTTACGTTAAATCCGCTCAATCCGCGCGAGAGCCTTCCCCGCCGGATGGAACTGCGTACAGTCCCCGCCTGTAACCTCAGGGGGCCTCAGGACATGGACGAGCGGCGCAAGAACGTCAGGGACAAGGTGATCTACGGTGCCGTCGCGTCCAAGGACCAGAAGGCCAAGGAATGTGTCGTGCGCGACATTTCCGAGGATGGCGCCCGCATCGAATTTGGCAGCGGCGCACGGCTGCCAAAGGATGAGATGACGCTGGCCATTGCCCGCAAGGGCCGTTCGTTCCTCGCCAGGATCGTCTGGTGGCGCGACAACATCGTCGGCGTCGCCTTCACCGATCCGCCGGTGGAGAGCAAGGAAAGCTCCGACATCGAAGAGCGCCTGCGCAAGAGCGAGAAGAAAAAGCGCGAATTGCAAAAGCAGATTCAGAAACTGCTGGGGCAGTAAGGCGTTTGGCCAAATAACAAAACCGCAAACTCAGCCCTCATCCTGAGGAGCGCGCTTGCGCGCGTCTCGAAGGATGGGTGCATATGCATTCATGGTTCGAGACGGCGCCGAAGAGGCGCCTCCTCACCATGAGGACAGAGAGCGTATCCCCCAAAACAAAAACGGCCGGTGATCTCTCACCGGCCGTTTTCATGTGTTCAATCGGGCGAGAGCTTACGCCTTCTCCAGCGGACCCTTGGCCGAACCCGAGCCCTTGCCCGACTTCGGCTTCTTGGCAGCGCCGCGCTTCGCCGGCAGCTTCTCCGGCTTCGGAGTCACCGGACCATCGACGAATTCGAAGCCGATGCTTTCCTGCTCGACACCGAGCACCGCCTCGTCCTTCTTCAGGATGACGCGGACATGGCCGCCATTCTTGAGCTTGCCGAACAGCAGTTCGTCGGCCAGCGGCTTCTTGATGTGCTCCTGGATCACTCGACCCATCGGGCGCGCACCCATCTGCTCGTCATAGCCGTGCTGGATCAGCCAGGCCTTGGCGGGGTCGGACAGTTCGATGGTGACGTCGCGATCTGCGAGCTGGGCTTCCAGCTGCAGCACGAACTTCTCCACCACCATGCCGATCACATCCGAATTCAGATGTGCGAAGGACACGACCGCATCGAGACGGTTGCGGAATTCCGGCGCGAACTGCCGGTTGATCGCCTCCTGATCCTCGCCTTCCCGCTTGCCGCGGGTGAAGCCGAAGGCCGCACGTGCCATGTCGGCGGCGCCGGCATTGGTTGTCATGATCAGGATCACGTTGCGGAACGAGACCTGCTTGCCGTTATGGTCGGTCAGCCGGCCGTGATCCATCACCTGCAGCAGCACATTGTACAGATCCGGATGCGCCTTCTCGATTTCGTCGAGCAGCACCACGCAATGCGGATGCTGGTCCACGCCATCGGTGAGCAGACCACCCTGATCGAAGCCGACATAGCCGGGAGGCGCGCCGATCAGACGCGACACGGTGTGCCGCTCCATATATTCGGACATGTCGAACCGAATGAGCTCGACACCCAGCGACGACGCCAGCTGCTTCGCCACTTCGGTCTTGCCGACGCCGGTGGGGCCCGAGAACAGGTAGCTGCCAATCGGCTTCTCCGGCTCGCGCAAGCCGGCACGCGCCAGCTTGATCGATGCCGCCAAGGCTTCAATCGCCTTGTCCTGCCCGAACACCACGCGCTTCAAAGTCGACTCAAGATGCCGCAGCACCTCGGCATCGTCCTTCGACACGCTCTTGGGCGGGATCCGCGCCATGGTCGCGATCGTGGTCTCGATTTCCTTGATGCCGATTGTCTTCTTGCGCTTGCTCTCGGCCACCAGCATCTGCGCCGCACCGGATTCGTCGATCACGTCGATCGCCTTGTCCGGCAGCTTGCGGTCGTGGATGTAGCGCGACGACAGCTGCACCGCCGCCTCGATGGCCTCATTGGTGTATTTGAGCTTGTGGTAATCCTCGAAATACGGCTTGAGGCCCTTCAGGATCGAGATCGCATCTTCAACGGTCGGTTCGTTGACGTCGATCTTCTGGAACCGGCGCACCAATGCGCGGTCCTTCTCGAAGTGCTGGCGATATTCCTTGTAGGTGGTCGAGCCCATGCAGCGGATCGCACCCGAAGCCAGCGCAGGCTTGAGCAGATTCGAGGCATCCATCGCGCCGCCCGAGGTGGCGCCGGCGCCGATCACCGTGTGGATTTCGTCGATGAACAGGATCGCATTCGGATGCGCCTCAAGTTCCTTGAGCACCTGCTTCAGGCGCTCCTCGAAGTCACCGCGATAGCGCGTGCCGGCCAGCAACGTGCCCATGTCCAGCGAGAACACGGTGGCCGCTGACAACACTTCCGGCACGTCGCTGTCCACGATGCGCTTGGCCAGACCTTCAGCAATCGCCGTCTTGCCGACGCCGGCTTCGCCGACGAACAGCGGATTGTTCTTCTGACGGCGGCACAGGACCTGGATCGCGCGGTTGATCTCGGCCGTGCGCCCGATCACCGGATCGATCTTGCCGTCACGCGCCTTCTTGTTGAGATTGACGCAATAGGTATCGAGCGCCTCACCCTTCTTCTTGGCGTCGTCGCCGTTTTTGGTCTCGGTCTCTTCGTCAACGCCGCGCACCGGCCGCGCCTCGGAAACGCCCGGCCGCTTGGCAATGCCGTGGCTGATGTAATTCACCGCGTCGTAACGCGTCATGTCCTGCTCCTGCAGGAAATACGCGGCATGGCTTTCGCGCTCGGCGAAGATCGCGATCAACACATTGGCGCCGGTCACTTCTTCGCGACCCGACGACTGCACATGAATGACGGCGCGCTGGATCACGCGCTGGAAACCGGCAGTCGGCTTGGCGTCATCTGCGCCATCCGTCACCAGGTTTTCGAATTCGGTTTCGAGATAATTGACCAGACTGCCGCGCAGCTTGTCGAGATCGACGCTGCACGCCCGCATCACTGCCGCTGCGTCGCTGTCATCCACCAGCGACAGCAGGAGATGCTCCAGCGTCGCATATTGGTGGTGCCGCTCGTTCGCAATCGAGAGCGCCCGATGCAGCGATTGTTCAAGGCTTTGAGAAAAAGTTGGCATTCCGCGTCCTCGTTGGCCCCCACCATCATGATCGTCGTTGCCGGGTCAGGCAACAAGAACCTTTCTCACATATAGTGATGTCTGATCGTGGTGAAAGGCTGGTTCCCGCTGCTTGTTGTGACGTCTCCGCAGAGCACGTCTGTTCATTCCAGCGCATTGTCACATGCGCTGTTGACGCAGCCGAACGACCGCGTTCGACTCACATCAGTTCAATGCAAGACCCGTTCCCAGTTTCCGGGAATTCACGCGAGGCTACTTCTTTTCCATCACGCATTGCAAAGGGTGCTGGTGCTTGCGCGCAAAATCCATCACCTGCGTCACTTTGGTTTCGGCGATCTCATAGGTGAAAACGCCGCATTCCCCGATCCCGTGATGATGAACGTGGAGCATGATCTGCGTCGCCGCCTCGGCGTCCTTCTGGAAGAACTTTTCTAGCACGTGGACGACGAATTCCATCGGCGTGTAATCGTCGTTGAGGATCAGCACGCGATACAGGTTGGGACGCTTGGTCTTGGGTTTGACCTTGGTGATGACCGAGGTGGCCGGCCCACCGGGCGCATTGGACCGGTTGTCGTCCTCTGCCATGCCACGCGGCCGCCGGCGGCGATCGTCGAGGGCGCCGGCCACAGGCATCAGGATGCCGTCAGGCATGAATTTCGAAGGTTTCTGGAACATAGCGCCTGTATAAAAGTCCCTAGCCGATATTGGCCAGCCCCGAATTGACAGCGTCCCCAGCCACGACGTGCTGCCGGACGCCTCGGGCACAGAGGCGCCCCGGGTCGCCGCATGGGTGCGACGCTGTCCGTTACAGGACCGATGGAGCCAATATGGGTTCCTGTGGCCGTTCTCGCAAGCACACTGCAAGCACCTGGAATGGCTCGCCGCGCCCCGCCTGATGGCCCCCGGTCCGGTCAGGGTTAACCGATCGTGCTCGATTTGACCGGATAAGCAAACGAGCCATTTAACCGTCGTTCACGATAATACCGGGCGCTGACGCAGCGGCACGCCAATAGTTGGCCTTTTACCGATTTTCTGAGGACGCCTTTACCACCTGTTCAGCCGCCGCCCCCGAAATGACCTCCAGAAACTCACCATTGGCGGTCACGATGTTTATTCAATCGATTTCAAGCCAGGCGAAGCGCATCGCATCCCGATTTACACGCCACGACGGCGGCAATATCGCGATGACCTTCGCCGTCGCTCTGGTGCCCCTGCTCGGCTTCGTGGGCGCCGCCGTCGACTACTCCCGGGCCAACGCTGCCCGCTCGGCGATGCAAGCGGCGCTCGACTCTGCAGCCTTGATGGTTTCGAAGGACCTGTCCGCCAATCCGACCATGTCGGCGACCGATGTCACCGACAAGGCGAAGGCCTATTTCAACGCGCTGTACACCAACACGAATGCCGGCCAGATCACGGTGACGGCGAGCTACACGACCAACACCAAGGACGGCTCCACGGTCACGGTCAACGGCTCCGGTGCCGTCGCAACCGATTTCATGAAGATGGTCGGCCTCCCGCAACTAGGGATCGGCAGCGGCTCGACCACGACCTGGGGCTCGACGCGCATGCGCGTCGCCATGGCGCTCGACGTCACCGGCTCGATGGGTATGGGGACCGGCAAATTGAAGGCGATGCAGGACGCAGCAACGGGTCTCATCAAGACGCTGAGCGCCAACTCGCGCATGACCGAGGACACCTATATCTCGATCATTCCGTTTGCGCAGATGGTCAATGTCGGCGCGTCGAACAAGAACGCGACCTGGCTCAAATGGGACGAATATGGATCCTGCAGCTATCCGTACTACGACACCAAAGCCGAGTGCCAAGCGGCTGGCCAAACCTGGAACGCGAGCTCCAACAAGAACGCCTGGAATGGCTGCGTCACTGACCGTGATCAGCCTTACGACACCACCAACGAAGCCCCGTCGGGCACAGCACGTTATCCGGCCTACCAGTACAATGCATGCCCCTCAGCCATTCTTGGGATGACATCGGCTTATGGTCCTGCCAACGTTAAGACGCTGACAGACAAGATCGATGCCCTGTCGGCGAATGGCGGCACCAACCAGCCGATCGGCATGGCCTGGGCCTGGCGCACCTTGCAGATCGGTAGCGATCCATTCCCGGCACCGGCCAAGGATTCGAACTACAAATACACAGATGCACTGATCATCTTGTCGGACGGCATGAATACCAAGGACCGATGGTACGGTGACGGCGCCAATTGGTCGACACTGGTTGACGATCGACAGAAGTTACTGTGTGCCAATATCAAAAAGCTGAACCCGGTGACCAACAAGCAGGACACCGTGATCTATACGATCCAGGTCAACACGGGCGGCGATCCGGAGTCCGCAGTTCTGAAATCCTGCGCTGATCCCGGCAATTTCTTTCCTACAAGCACCAACGCCGGCATCGCCGACGCCTTCAAGGCAATCGGCAACTCGCTCAACGCATTGCGCGTGTCAAAGTAAAGCGGCGGCGACACCTTCAAACAAAAACGCCCGGCCATCAGGCCGGGCGTTTTGGTTTCAAAACCGTATCGCTTAGCGCGCCGGGGTCATCTTGGCGACGAAGCCTTCGAACGGCTTGTAGGCCTGCTTGGCGAGATCGACATAGAGTTCGCTGATCTTGTGCGATTCAGCGACGAAGGATTCATAGGCCGACTTGGCGTATTCGGTCTGCACTTCGAGCACCTTGTCGAGCGACTGCACGCCGGACAGTTTGGTCACGAAGGCATTGCCGTCCTCGAACGACTTCTTGGTGTAGTCGCCAACCGCGACAGCGATAGCCTGTGCACCGTTCTGAAGCGTGGCCGCCGATGCGACTGCACTCTCGAACTGCTCCTTGCCGTACTGCTGGATGTCTTCGACCTTGATCACTGCAAATCCTTTCCCGGATTGAACGGGTCAGCCGCGGCCGGGTGGACCCCGGTCTGATCTGACCCGCCCATCTATCGTGCGGTGCACAATGACGTCAAGAATCCTGTGCGATGCACAATTTTTACCATTGGCAATAAATGCACGGGTAACTGGCAAGGGTTGCTTAACCTTTTGGAAACTCGCCGGACCTACCCTGATTTCTTGCATTGGTGCGTTGGGGCCAAAAAGCCCAAAAACTGCATGAGTACATACTCTTAGCCAGAATGGCCGCGTATGCTTCTGCCATCCCGCCGAGAGAACCGCTCAGGCTGACGCTTAAAACTGAGACACATCCCCGGTTGTTGGGCATAATTTAGCCTCACGATCCGGGGAATGAGACTGATCTGACGGGGAAGTCCATGCTTCGCACAACGTTTGCTTCGTCGCGCACCTTGCGGGTGTGTGCTCTTGGGCTGGCAACTCTCAGCATCGCGGTCATCTTTACGACTGACAGTGCGGATGCCCGCCGGCGACATAAATCGCGAAGCCACGTCGCGCGCGTCTCGAGCTACAATCCCGCGTTCTCCTCGATCATCGTCGATGGCAATTCCGGTGCGGTTCTCTCGTCCAACAATCCCGACGGTTCGCGCCATCCGGCGTCGCTGACCAAGATCATGACGCTGTACATGCTGTTCGAGAAGCTGGAATCCGGCAAGCTCACGCTGGACAGCGAAATGGACGTCTCGCAGCACGCTTCCGTGCAGGCTCCGACCAAGCTGGGCCTGCGCCCTGGTCAGACGCTGCGCGTCGAAGATGCCATCAAGGCCCTGGTGACCCGCTCCGCCAACGACGCCGCCGTTGTGATCGCCGAAGCCATTGCCGGCGACGAAGACGATTTCGCCAAGCTGATGACCAAGAAGGCCCGCGCGCTCGGCATGAGCCGCACGGTATATCGCAATGCCTCCGGCCTCCCTGACGATGCGCAGGTGACCACCGCGCGCGACCAGTCGGTACTCGGCCGCGCCATCCAGGATCGCTTCCCGCGCTACTACCGCTACTTTGCCACCGCCTCCTTCAATTATCGCGGCCGCAACATCCGCAACCACAACCGCCTGATCGGGTCAGTCGAAGGCGTCGACGGCATCAAGACCGGCTACACCCGCGCCTCCGGCTTCAACCTCGTCTCGTCGATGAAGCGCGGCAACCGCCATCTGGTCGGCGTCGTACTCGGCGGCCGCAGCGGCGGCGCCCGTGACGCGGCCATGCGCAACCTGCTTGCCGAGAACCTGGACAAGGGTGCCACCCGCCGTACCGTGGCCGCGATCACCGAGCGCAATCCATCCGAATCCGCAACCGAGGTCGCCGAAGCCGAGGCCCAGGCGCGTCCCACCGACACCAAACAGGTCAACGGCGCCATCCAGGTGGCTGCTGCAACGCCGGTCGCCGCTGAACCGATCTCCGAGCTCCCGGCTCGTCCCGCCGCGCCAGCGGCGCGCCCGTCGGTCTTCGCCGCCGCCACCGCAGCGCTGCCCCCGGCAGCGCCGATGCCGCAGGCCCGCAAGCCCGAGCCCGGCCCGCTCAACAGCGGCGTCATCCAGTCCGAGCCCATCTCGACCATTCCAGGCTCGTCAGAGCCGATGAAGCCGGTTCGGGTCCGTACCGTCCAGGTCAAGTCCGGCCAGTACAAGTTGGCCTCCGCGGGCGGCGAGCAACCCGCCCCTCCGGCCGCCACCAATGCCATCACGGCGCGCCCGGAAACCACCGCCCGCTCCCCCGAGACCACCAATTCGCTCTATGCCCGCTCGGAGATGCCGCGCCAGCCGGCAGGCTTCGGGACCGGCAATGGACTTCTCGGCGTCTTGCCGGCCCAGGGAAGCGCTCAGGGCGGCACCCAGATGGCCTATGCCGACCCTGCCCCGCGTAGCGTGCCAGCCCCTCAGGCTCCCGCTCCGCAGACGGTACAACAGGGCGGCGCCATCAAACCCGCCGCGATCCACACCGGCTGGATCATCCAGGTCGGCGCACTCGAGAGCGAGAGCGAAGCACGGATCCGCCTCGACGCCGCGCGCGAACAGGCCCGCGGCCTGCTCGGCAAGGCCGACCCGTTCACTGAAGCCGTCGTCGGCAAGGGCGACAGGAAACTCTACCGCGCCCGCTTCGCCGGCCTCGACCGCGAAAAAGCCGAAGCCGTCTGCAAGACGCTGAAGCGTTCCGAGATTTCCTGCATCACCATCAAGAACTGATCGACTGATACCGTCGGATACGCAGATGGCCGGGACATTGTCCCGGCCATTTTGCTTTTGGTCACCATAAATCCCCGTGGCGACAACTTCTCGTCAAGACTTAGCCGCTACAAAATACAGACGGGGATTGATCGACCACGCCGGGCAACGGCGGGCGATGGGGCGTTCTCAGAGAAACGGAAGCTGCTCGCAGTTGTAGCGTAAAAGCGTGCTGGAGTTAGCTGCGATGCGTGCGAAGCAGAGTGTCCTTGGCCTCGTTGACACGGGCCGCCAGGTACGTCGAGCCCCCCTGGTCGGGATGCAGTTTCTTCATGAGGGATCGGTGCGCGCGGCTGATCTCGTCGCGGGTCGCACCCGGCTTCACGCCAAGGATCTGATAAGCCTCCTCTTCCGTCATTTTACTGCTCGACGCCGCGCGGTCGTGCCGCCCTGCCGTATCGCCCTGCGCGTTCTGACGCCATGCGGGAAACCGGCGGTCAAGATAACTTTCAAGTAGCGCCACGCTCTCCGCATCGAAGCCGGCCATCATCGCCGCCAGTTGCGGCAGGTCGAATGCATCGAGCGACTGACCGGCATAGGGGCCGGCGACGATCCGTCCGCTGAGCTGGCCACTGTCATGATCGAGGGTCATGTCGAGAAACGCCGAGCGGACCTGCGAGGTCTGGCCGGACGATTTGGTCCCGCCCCCGAATATGCCGCCGATATTGCTGAAGCCCGCGGTGCCGAACGGCACCCAGCCCAAGAGACCCGCCCCGAAGATTCCAAGCGGGATCGCCACCGCCAGCTCGCCCTTGATCCCCGTGAACGCCGCCGCCGCCAGCGCCAGCACACCGCCGGCCAGCTTGATGCCGCGCGCCAGCAGTGCCGGGTTGGCCGAGCGGAACATCTGCAGCAGCATGTAAAGCACGAAGACGGCGAGCGCGCCGGCGATCAAAGTAGGCATGAGGGATAGATAGTCGGTTGCCGCGATCCGCGAAACGGTTTTGCAGACCGTTTATCGCATCTGGCCGAGCAGCTTTGCCGCACCCGGTGCCGACGCCGCCAGCCGTGTCAGCGCCTCACGTCCGCCCGCGGCATAGGCGGCTACCGCGCGTAGCAATTCGCGGAGCTGCGCAGCAGCTCCCGGATCGAACCGGCACCAAGCGCCACCGGTCAGCCGGGCAATCTCGCGAAACGCCTGTTCGGCCGCGGGGTCTTGCCCTTCCTGGAACATGAAGACCGGTACTTTCAGCAGGCCGAGCTCGCCCGCTCGTGCACAGAGCTCGTCAACGGACTCCTCCATGGCGTCGCCCACGAACACCAACGCACGCACGCCGGAGGCCACCGCCTCGCGCCGCGTCTCCGATAACACTTTACCGATCTGGGTCTGACCGCCCTGGCAAGCGATCTTGCCCATCAGCCGCGCCAGTTGTGCGGTGTCCGAAATCCAGCCGGTCGCGCGGCACTCGCTGAGACCACGGAAATAGACAAGACGGATATCGAGACTGCCGATCGATGCGGCCTCGCGAAACATGTCGGCCTGCAGCGTGCAGGCCATATCCCAGGTCGGCTGCCGGCTCATGGTGGCATCGAGTGCAAACACCAGCCGCCCGCGCCCGCCCGCTGCATGCGGCGCCATTGCTTTCGCCTTAGCGACGAAGGCGGCAATGTCAGCCGACGCCGATGGCTGCGCCAGCGCATCGGTTTTCAATTTGGGGATCGTGGGATCGCTGGCCATTTGAACTCGCGCTTGCTGCAAGCTTCATGTGGCGAGCATAGGCCGCGCGGTCAACCGCGCAGCGCAGAACTCAATTCACGCTCGGCGTATACTGCGCGATCTTGTTCGGATCAGTCGCACTGCTCTGCTGCGCAGGCTGCTCGATGATCTTTGGCTTGCCGGTGACCGGCGACAGCTTGCTGTCGTCGTCGAGGAACTTGTCGAGCAGCCCCTGAATCTTGGTCTTCAGGGTTTCCGGACCGCGATCGCTCATGTCGGTGTGCTGCGCGCCGGTGTTGACGACCGTGATACCGGCCTTCTCGCAGATCTCGTCATCCGGCACGACACCGGGATCCGGCTTGAACACCGTATCGTGCGAACGGAACGACAGGATCTTGAATTTGCCATCGGTCATGAACGGCACGCGCAGGTTATCCAGCGTCACGACCTTCTTGACGTCATCCGGGAATTCCTTGGCGTAGAACATCGAGATGTCGCCGCCGTTGGAATGACCGACCAGCGTCAGATGATCGTAGTCGGAGTTCGGCTGAATCTTCTTCAGCTCCTTCACCGCATATTTGATGTTCTGAACGCCGCGCTCATAGACCGGCAGACGGCCGACATAGAGCTCGCCGACCTTGGTCACGAGCGGAGCGTCGGTATCGAGATCGTGTTGGATGCTGACGGCCATATAACCGCGCGCCGCAAACACGTTCGCGAGAAACGAGTATTCGGTGAACTTGACGGTGTTACCGTGATTGAGGACCGCGACCGGCAGAGTGATCATGCCGGCATTGGCC
Organism: Tardiphaga sp. P4_G1; assembly: GCF_056401215.1. Classification (NCBI taxonomy): domain Bacteria; kingdom Pseudomonadati; phylum Pseudomonadota; class Alphaproteobacteria; order Hyphomicrobiales; family Nitrobacteraceae; genus Tardiphaga; species Tardiphaga sp. P4_G1. The sequence continues at coordinate 85,540 of NZ_JBFUJU010000017.1, read as the reverse complement.
TGCATTTCCTTGTCGCGGCGAACGGCGATGTCGACCTGCACAGGACGATTACGCGACGCGTCAAAGAACGTCAGCGTCTCATGCCGAATAGCCCACTTCGACGCGGTGAAGTACGCGGCGGTGGTCAGCACGCAAACCGAAAGCAGAATGAGAAGTCCGCGTTTCATGTTCGTCCCTGATCGGCCAGCTAGAGATAGGTCTCAGCCGGCTACAGCACTTATGGGCCGGAATGGCCTCAAGCGGCTGCTTCAACAGCATATATGTCACAGCCCGGTGACAGAAAGGCTAAATATTGTGAATTCCGAGCCATGTTCTTGTGCGCCGCACCCGTTTCTTGTGCAGTTGCTAAAGAAAGCCACGGTCGAATTGAGCGATTTTGAACAAGTTTCGCAAGGGATCGGAATTTCAAAAACGTCCTGTTTTCAACGACAAATCAACTGTCGAACGGGTGACTCGTTCCCCGGTAAAAGAAAATGATACCTGTGGTATCAGCGTGAAGTTGAGTGCGGGATCGTTCATAGCCTGCCGAACGCGCAGCGCTGGCTTTGCACAGTGGACGCGACTCAGTTGCCAAGGATGTCGTGAACGTCCAGCGGCTTGTCGACCTGGGCAAACCACTCGGCGCGGTTGGCGGCGCGGCGGCGGCCACGCTCATCGAGCGGCAGCTTCAACTTGCGCAGCAGTTCGATGACTTCCTCGCGCGCCGTGACATGGCCCATGCTCGGGCGTCGCCCGAGCGTAGCTTCGTTGAGATCGTCGAGCGCCGTCAGGCCACGCGGGAAGAACTCACGATACATCACGCGCTCGGCGAGACCGTCGATGGCGCGGAAACCGAGCTGCAGCGAAAGTTGATCGAGGACGCCGGCGACCAGCATCTTGTTGTGTGAGCCGAGCATCGAGAGCCGGTTGCGCACCACGATCCAGTCGGTGGTCGAGCCATCGTGCTGGCGGCGCTTGCGCCGGGCTTCGCGTGCCATCTTCGAATAGTGGCTCTCGCCGGTCACCTTGTAGCTTGTAGCATCGACGGCGCCGAGCACGTCGAAATCGAGGAAGCTGTCATTGATCGGCGTCACCAGCGTATCGGCCATCGAATGCGCCAGACGCATCAGATAGGTATCGCTGCCAGGCGTGTCGATGACGATGAAATGGTGGGTACGTTCCACCGCGCTCACCGCGGTCATGAACTGATCGAGTTCGAAGGCTTCGTTGTCGGCGATCTGCATCGTCTCGCCGAGCTTGACGCAGCTATGGGTCGGCACTTCCAGCGCAAGTCCGGCGCTCTGTGCCCAGGCTGCGCGGTTGGCAATATAGCGCGTGAAGCTCTGCTGGCGACTGTCGAGATCGATGGTGGCGACGCGCTGACCGGCCTTCAGCAGCGCCACGGCAATATGAAGCGCAGTGGTCGATTTGCCCGACCCGCCCTTCTCATTGCCGAGCACGATCACATGCGCCGTGCCGGACTGTCCCTGGGTGGTTTGCATCAACATCGCGCGATCCTTCGATCATCTTCAAATCGCGAGGCGTGGCAAGGGTCAAGCTAAATACAGGGGCACCCCGCCCTGCGGGCGATCAGCCGCGCTTAATCATGAATCCCGGCGGCCGGTTGCGGCATCAGGACACCCGGCAGCCTGGTATCGTGAGGCTTGGGTGATCCCGCGAGCTTTGATAAGCAGGGCGCGCACGCCCTCACCCGCCGCAGCCAACAACAAGAACGAGCCGCAATGCCCCGCACCCCGATCGTCGTCCGCACCCTGCCCGCCCTCCGCAAGGCGCTCGAAGGTCTCCGGGCACGCAAGGCGACCATCGGCCTGGTGCCGACCATGGGAGCGCTGCATGACGGCCACGTCTCCCTGGTGCGCCTCGCTCAGCGCCGCACCAGCAAGGTCGTGGTGTCGATTTTCGTCAATCCAACGCAATTCGCGCCGACCGAGGACTTCGGCTCCTATCCGCGCACCTGGAAAAGCGACGTCGCCAAACTCACCGAAGCCGGCGTCGACCTGATCTGGAATCCCGACGCCAAGGTGATGTATCCGGAAGGCTTCGCAACGAAGATCACGACCGGAGGCCCGGCCACCGCCGACCTCGAAGATCGCTTCCGCCCGCATTTCTTCGGCGGCGTCGCCACTGTCGTCGGCAAGCTGTTCACGCAGGTGCGACCGGACATGGCGTTCTTCGGCGAGAAGGACTACCAGCAACTCAAGGTCGTGACGCGCATGGCGCGGGATCTCGATCTCGGCGTCAAGGTGACCGGCGCAACCACGGTGCGCGAGCGCGACGGTCTCGCGATGTCGTCGCGCAACGTCTATCTCTCGCCGGAAGACCGCGCCACGGCGCCGGTGCTGTATCGCGCGATGAAAGAAACCGCCAAGCGCCTGAAGGCGGGCGATGACCTTGAAGCCGCCATGGCCGGTGGCGCCGCGATGATCACCGCGGCAGGCTTCGCACTCGACTACTTCGAAGCGCGCCATGCGGAGTCACTGGCGCCGGTCAGTTCGATGAAGGATGGCCCGGTGCGCCTGCTGGTGGCCGCGAGAATCGGCAAGACGCGGCTGATCGACAATATCGGGGTGTGAGGCTTTCGTCCTGACTCGTCATTCCGGGGCGCATGTCGCCGGCGAAGCCGGCAGAGCGCGAACCTCAGCCACTCCACTTGGAGTGGTGGGGAAGCTCGATCCACGCTCGTCATTCCGGGGCGCATGAAAGCGGCGAAGCCGCTGCAATGCGAACCCGGAATCTCGATGTGTTTGGCACGATTGGAGACTCCCATGCTGAGATTCCGGGTTCGCGTCCGGCAAGTGCCGGCCGCGCCCCGGAATGACAGTTTTGGGGCGGCAAGACAGTGTCTAAACATTTTTTCCTATCTCTCATTGACAACATCCCTAACTTGATTATATTCCCCTCCGTCCTGCCCCACCGAGAGGGGCGATCGCGATCGTCACGTTCGCGGGGCAGGATGCGGTGGACGCCGGAGATGCGGCGTCACGTGGTTCATGGGGGAACGTCTGTCTTCGGGCAGGACGGATCTGCGCCAGCACTGCCACTGGCAAGGAGACGGCCGGCCTTCGGATGGAAAGACCCCTGGACAGTGTGACGGACGACCAAATCGAAACGCGTTCGGCCTATTCGCTTGAGGCTCCCTTCCCATCGCCTTGAGACTTTAATTCGCGATCGGAGCGTTCGTCGAGGCAAAGTGCAAGCAACCGAAAAAACACCGCAGGCGGAACGTCGGGCACTTGCTCGGCGCCTCCGAAAGTCCTGATGCACTCTCAATTGCGGAAGACCGCATTCGCATCAGGCCCAAGGGTGCATCGGGCACCTGGCGTTCCGCACGCCCTCTCACAAGAGGGTGGGAATGCAAGCGACGACGGCGCCCCCGCGCCGCAAATAATGGGGGTGATGACGCATGTCTGAAGAGCAGTGGCTGTTTGACATTCACATCTGCAACGGCGCGCAGGCGTTTGTGGAACCCCTCCCCCTTGCGGGGAGGGTCGGCCGAACGAGGCGATGCGCAGCATCGACGAAGTGGAGGCCGGGGTGGGGGTGCCACGAGCGACGCCCTCACGTGGGGCGCCCTCCCCACCGCGCGCCGCTGCGCCACGCTTGGGGGAGAGAAAAGAAAGCCCTACTCCGCTGCGATCTGGCGCGGCGCCGGCGGCGGATTGACGAGGTCCTTGGCGAGTTCGGCGTAACGCACCTTCGCGGCCTGCACCGAGGCTTCCTTCACCGGGCCGTAGCCACGAATGCTGTCCGGCAACGAGAGGAGCTGCACGGCCGTATCCACCGTGAGCGGCGACAGCAGGTTCAACACCGTCGCGACGTCCTTCTCGTACCCCGCAATCAGATCGCGCTCCAGTCTGCGGTCGGCGCTGTAGCCGAACACATCCAGCGGCGTGCCGCGCAAGGTGCGCAGCTTCGCCAGAATGCGAAACAGCGGCAGCATCCAGGCGCCGAAGGCGCGCTTCTTCGGGCGCCCCGACGCATCCGTACCCGGCAGCATCGGCGGCGCGAGATTGAAGCTGATCTTGATGTCACCCTCGAACTGATCGCGCAGCTGCTTCTCAAACTTGCCGTCGGTATAGAGCCGCGCGACCTCGTATTCGTCCTTGTAGGCGAGCAGCTTGGCATAGTTGATCGCCACCGCACGCGGCAGTTCATCGTCATAGCCACCACGCATGGCGGCCTCACGGACCAGATCGACCATCGCCTGATAGCGCTCAGCGAGCTTGCTGTTCTGATAGTCCGTCAGCAATCCGCTGCGATGAGCGACGATCTCGTCGAGGCTCATCTCATCCAGCGTCTTTGGCGCGATGGTCTCATCGGCGCCCTTGAGCATACTGGCGAGCCGTGCCGGATCGGCGGCGGCAAGACGGCCAAGCTGGAACGCCAGCATGTTCATCTTGATCGAGACGCCATTGAGCTCGATGGCCTGCTCGATGGACGCTGCCTGCAGCGGCAGCAGCCCCTGCTGATAGGCAAAGCCCATCATCATCATGTTGGTGGCGATGGAATCGCCAAGCAGCGCTTCGGCCGCCTTGGTGAAATCGAGGAATGTCGATTCCTTGCGCAGCGACATTTCCAGCACGTTGTTGACCTTGCGGGACTGGAAATTGAAATCGCGGTTGCGCACGAAATCCGCGATCGGAATGAGATGGGTGTTGACGATGCCATAGGTGCGCGAGCTCTCGCAGAGCGAGATCGTGTCCTTGGCGATGGCCACCACTTCATCGGCCGCGATCAGGACATCCGCCGTGCCGGTAACGATGCGCGAGCAGGTGACGTCGCCGGTGTCGTTGGCGAGACGCACATGGCTGAGCACCGCACCGCCCTTCTGCGCAAGCCCAGACATGTCGAGGATCATCGAGGCTTTGCCCTCGATATGCGCGGCCATGCCAAGTAGTGCACCAATGGTCAGCACGCCGGTGCCACCGACGCCGCCGACGGCGACATTATAGGGCTTGTCGAGCGTCGGTCGCGTGGCGGGCTCCGGCAATGCACCGATGGCGCCGAGTTCGACGGGCGCCTTGCGCTTCAGCTTGCCGCCATCGACGGTGACGAAGGACGGGCAAAAGCCCTTGAGGCACGAATAGTCCTTGTTGCAGGACGACTGATTGATGGTGCGCTTGCGACCTAGTGCGGTCTCCAGCGGCTCCACCGAAATGCAGTTCGACTGCACCGAGCAATCGCCGCAGCCTTCGCAGACTGCCGGGTTGATGAGCACGCGGCGCTGCGGGTCTTCCAGAATGCCCTTCTTGCGGCGGCGACGCTTCTCGGCCGCGCAGGTCTGCACGAACACGATGGCCGAGCAGCCCGGCACTTCGCGGCAGGCCTTCATGACCTTGTCGAGTTCGTCGCGATGCGCCAGCTTCACGCCCGGCGCGATGGTGCTGGCGGGATAGGCATCGGGATTCTCCGACACGAGATAGATCTCGCGGATGCCCTCGCTGTGGAGCTGGAACGTGATCTTCTGCGGCGACAGGTCACCGTCATGGTGCTGACCACCGGTCATCGCCACGGCATCGTTGTAGAGGATCTTGTAGGTGATGTTGGCCTTGGAGGCGATCGACTGGCGGATCGCCAGCGAACCGGAATGGAAGTATGTGCCATCGCCGAGATTGGCGAAGATATGCTTCTCCTTGGTGAACGGCGCAATGCCGGTCCATGGCACGCCCTCGCCGCCCATATGGGTGAAGGTCTCGGTGGAGCGATCCATCCACAGCGTCATGAAATGACAGCCGATGCCGGCCAGCGCGCGCGAGCCCTCCGGGACCTTGGTGGAAGTATTGTGCGGACAGCCCGAACAGAAATACGGCGTGCGCGTGATCGGCACGACGTTCTGCACCTGCGAGGCTTCGCGTCCATGAAACCAGTCGGCCTTGGCGCGCAGCAGTGCCGCGATCTCCGGATCGATCTCCATCGCCAGCAGGCGATCCACCAGCGAGGTCGCAACCTTGGCGACGCTCAGTTCTTCGGCGAATGGCAGGAAGCGATGATCGTGGGAATCCATCTTGCCGACGATGCGTGGCCGCACATCGTCGCGCCAGTTGAACAGCTCCTGCTTGACCTGGTTCTCGACGATCTCGCGGCGCTCTTCGACGATAAAGATCTCATCGAGACCCACCGCGAACTTGCGCACGCCTTCCGGCTCCAGCGGCCACGGCATGCCGATCTTGTACAGCCGCAGACCAATCTTCGCGGCCACCTCTTCGGTAATGCCGAGCTCGCGCAGTGCCTGGCGCACGTCCTCATAGCTCTTGCCGGAGGCCATGATGCCGAAGCGCGCATTTGGCGAGTCCATGGTGACACGGTTGATGTTGTTGGCGCGGGCAAAGGCAATCGCCGCGAAGCCCTTGTAGTCCTGCAAGCGGCGATCCTGCACATAGCGGTCGTCCGGCCAGCGCAGGTTCAGACCATCCGGCGGTAGTTCGAAATCGGTGGGAATATTGAACGGCGTCATCTCGTCATTGAGGTTGATCTCCGCCGTGGTCTCCACGGTTTCGGTGATCACCTTCATGCCAACCCAGCAGCCGGAATAGCGCGACATCGCGATACCGAGCAGACCCATCTCGATCATCTCGTGGATCGACGACGGGTAGAGATAGGGCATCAGCGCCGAGATGAAGGCATGGTCGGACTGATGCGGAACGGTCGAGGACTTGGCGCCGTGGTCGTCGCCGGCGAGACAGAGGACGCCACCGAATTTCGCGGAGCCGGCGGCATTGCCGTGGCGGAAGACGTCGCCGCAGCGATCGACGCCAGGGCCCTTGCCGTACCAGATGCCGACCACGCCATCATATTCGGCGCCGGGCGAGAGATTGAGCTGCTGGGTGCCCCAGATCGCGGTGGCTGCGAGGTCCTCATTGACGCCGGGCTGGAATTTGACGCCGTATTGATCGAGATGTTTCCGCGCGGCCACGAGCTGCTGGTCGTAGCCGCCGAGCGGCGAGCCGCGATAGCCGGTCACAAAGGCTGCGGTGTTCAGACCCGCCGCGCGGTCCCTGCGGACCTGCGCCATCGGCAGTCGCACCAGCGCCTGAATGCCGGTCAGGAAGATGTGGCCGGAGCCCTGGGTGTATTTCTGATCGAGACTGATCGCGCCTTGATTAATTCCCATTCCCACCCTCGTCACTGCGGCCTCTGAGCTGTCGCCCGGCCTGCTCGCGCCTATTATCTGGGGTCGTTCGACTCCCTTAGAAACAGTCTATGTTGGATTTTGAACGGGACGCACCACAATTCTGGGCAATGGAGCCCCGCGTCCAAAGAACGCAATTTCGTGATGAATGCGGCCGGTAGGCTTGTCACGTTGTGTCGCCGCAAAGGCCTTTGGCGCAAGGACGTAACGGCTTCACGCTGCAGTGCGATGCAGCACAAACTGCCCAAGGAGGCTCAGGCCTCGCCCGGGAATATCTCACTGATGATCTTCATCAGATCGGCCTCGCGAAACGGCTTGCGCAGATAGGCGCGAAAACGCCCTGCCCGGTCGCGCACGACATGCTCCAGCAACGAGGTCATGACGACCACCGGAATTCCGCTCAGCCGCTCGTCCTGCCCCATCGCTGCGATCAGGCCGGCGCCGTCGAGGAACGGCATCATGAAATCGGTTAGCACGAGATCGGGCGTGTCCCGATGCAGAATGTCGAGCGCCTCACGGCCGTTGCCAGCTACGAGGACATTGAAGGCATATTCGCTCAACAGGACTTCGAGCCAGTCGGCGATCGCCCATTCGTCCTCGACAATCAGGACAGTTCGCACCACTATTCTCCAGTCAACTTAAGATCCGTCGATGGAGTTGGTGCAGGTCCCTGACTAGAAATGTCCCTGAGGATGCGCTCCGCGCTCTGGAAATCGGCATCGAGAACGATGCCGCCGTCGAGAATTTCAAAGCGGCGCATGCGCATATCGGTCCGGCGGTCACGCGATTTCAGAATGGTCATCAGACGATGGTTTTCCGAGCGCAGGGCTGCGAGATGCAGCGCGATGATGTTCTCGGCAACCGCGGAGAGACCCGTCTGGTTGACGCCCTTGAGCGGCTGCCCGGGTGTCATGCCAGCGTGGTCCGTTTCTGCGGTTGCCAGCGTGGTAACACCGAGTGCGCGCAACTCGTTGCACAGCGCCGACAAAAAAGAACCGATGCGCTCCTTTTCGTCGGTGAGCTTCGAGAAGCCTTCGATGCCATCGATCACCAGACGGCGCACGCCGTTCTGCCTGATGGTCGAGAGCAGCTCGGTTGCGACCTCGTCGAGCACCGCTTCTGTCTGCGGGCGCCACATCAGCGTGACCTTGTCGGCCCGCGATTTCAGCGGCAGCTTGAGGCTGTCGGCCTTGATCCGCAGCGCCATCGGATTCTCGTGAAACCCGAACAGCATCGCCGGTTCATTGGCGGGACCGCCGGTCAGGAACTGAAGACCGGCCGTGGTTTTGCCCGACCCGGAAGGCCCGAGCACCACTGTCACCGAATGCGTATCGACGCCGCCGCCGAGCATCTTGTCCACGCCGCCAATGCCGACGGACACCATGGGACCGTCGGCGCTGTCCCAGACGCTGGGTGTCTCCAGCAGCGCCTCGATACGCGGATAGATGGCGTGTCCATTCTCGGTGATGCGATAGGAGTGCTTGCCGCCCATGAACCAGGTGCCACGCAGCTTGTGGACCTGAAGTGACCGCTCGGCGCGGCGGCCATGCAGTGCCGACTGCAGCTCGATGAGACCGTCCACCATCGTATGCTCAGGCGGATGCGCATCGGCATCGAAGGCGCTGGTCAGAAGGAACATGGTGCAGTTGCTGAAGGCGGCCTGGGTCTGCAATTCGTGGATGAACTTCTTCAGCTCAAGCTCGGAGCGCGCCTTTTCGTGCACGGTGATGAGACCATCGAGCACGAGGATGCTGGCCTTGCGCGTGCGAACCTCGCGGCGGACCACGTCCAGCAGTCCGCGCAGCCCGTCGTCTTCCAGCGTCTTGAAGGCGCCAACATACGACATGCGGTCGGGAATCGCTGCTTCATCGAAGAAGGTCATCCGCCGCATGTGTCCGATCATACGGGCGTGGCTCTCGGCAAGCAGTGTGATGTAAAGCGCGTTCCGCCCCTGCGCGGCCTGCGCGAAACAGATCTGGTTGCCCAGAATCGTCTTTCCGGCGCCCGGGGCGCCCTGAATGATGTAGATGCCGCCGTCGAAAACGCCCCCGCCCAGGATCGCATCGAGACCCGGTACGCCGGTTGCAAACCGGCCGTTATCGCCACTCATTCCGAAACTGCCCCTAACGTGTCACCTATACCGGTGAGATGTTGAAACGTGTCGGGGAGCGATGGGTTCCAAAGCTTTTTCAGAAATATTTCGAAACGCTGCCTCTCAGCAAGGCAGCATCCCGCTAATAGCGCCCCCGAAACGGAACATCGGCCTTTACGGGCCATTGCTGTCCGGTCACCCTGACAACATCAGGCATGGAGGACGGAATGGATCAGAAGCTGAATACCTGGACGTCGCAGCCTGAACTCGCCGGCAGCGATATGGCGTCGACGAATGACGGTTCTTATCATCCGGATTGCGGCGAAGAGCATGATCACAAGCCGACCAAGGCCATCATCGGCGTGGGGCTACTCGTGGTGCTGAGCTTCCTGCTCTATGAATTCAACGGCAAGGTGTCCAAGACGCACACGTCAGCGACGCCGCCCGCGCAGCACCAGAGCTTCGCGGCTAACCGCTAGGCTTCGGCAGCTTCGTCCGCAATAGCGCTTTCAGTCTCGGGCACGACGACCCGAAACTGGAAGCCGTGCAGACCGATGGTCGGCACGATGCCGAAATGGTCGGTGCCGAAGACTTTGACCCGATGCTGCAGTTCGTCTTTCTCGATGCTTACCGGGATATCGCAGATCTGCTCATAGGCCTTACGCGTGTGACGCGTGGTGCCCCAGCGCAGCGCCCGCTCGATCAGCGGGTCCGGCTGTGTGGCCAGGACGCGTGCCATCCGCCAGAAAGTCTGCACCAGCTTCGTATAGGCAATCTCTTCCAGACCCGCGACACTGATATCCGCCGGAATTGGAAACGCCTCGACATCCACGATCGGTCCGGCATCGACACGTGCAATCATGCGATGGACCGTGCAGCCGAAGTCGGTCGCGTGATCGTAGAGCGCAAAATGCGCCGGGGCCCAGCCGGGATATTGCGGCGGGCCGGGATGGAAATTGTAGGCGCCAAAGCCAAGCTGATCGAGCACCGCGCCGGGGACGATCACACCAGTGGTGAACGAAATCATCCGCGCCCGGCGCAGCCAGTCGGGCTCGATCGCCGCCAGATCTTCAGCTGTGAAAACAGGAAGCACCGTGAGGGCCGGATTGTGACCACGGAGCAAAGTTGTAAAGACCGAGTGCTCAGCAGGACCCGTCAGGAGGATAATCGTATCGAACATTCGGGCTGCCACGCGCTTCTGCGAATCAATAATCGCCTCAGCGTCGCAGCCAGGCCTTAACATCTGATGAGCAGCCCCGATCACGCTGCATTGCCACATAGGATGAGGCTCTGGAATGGCACAATCTCTGGAACATGCACCTCATCTGACGGTTGTCTGGCCGCACAGGAGGACACGACATGGCGAACATTCCCAATCCCAATGATCCGTATCGTCCAAATCCCGCCGATGACATCCGCAATCCTGCGCGGCTCGACAATGAGCTGCAGGCCGATCCCGAACTCGCGGAAGGGCCAGCCAGCGGTAGCCGCATGGCCATTTATGCACTTGGTATTGTTGTCTTGCTCGGCGCCGTATTCTACGGCCTGAACAATACATCGATGAATCCGGGCGACGCGACGAAGACCGCATCCCAATCCGCCCCGGCGACGCAGGACAGCACGCCAAAGGCGCCGGCGCCAACCAACAACGTCGCGGATTCCTATTCGAAGCCGCCAGTGGCACCCGGCGTACGTGACGTGACGCCGACCAACAATCAGCCCGGTGTCACCACCGGTGCGGCATCTGCGCGACCGCAGGCCCCTCAATCGGCTCCGACCGGCACCGAGATCGACAGCTCGAAGGGCGGCGCGCCGAAGTAACGGCGCGACGGGCAGACAAAGCTGCGGACAGCAATGCCCGCGGCCTTGTCGCGCATGGACTATGCGGTCACCTGGCGCAGGAATGTGCGCTCTTCCGCCAGGATGAACTGGTGCTCCTCGGCCGACGCGAAATTCGCGACGCCGTCAGCGTCAGTGCGCAGTCTGGCGCGGTAGGCCTCATAGGCCGCGAGACTTGGAAACGAGATCAGGCCGAATGCGATGTTGTTCGTTCCTTCATGCGGCATCCAATAGCCCTGCAGATCGCCACCGCATTTGGGAATAATCGTCAGCCAGCGCTTGGCATAGGCCTCGAACAATGTGCGTTTGAACGGATCGATCTGATAGCGAATGAAGACAGTGATCGTCATGGCGGCTCCCTCTGCAGATGCCTGGATATAGCCGCTTGCTCGACCGCAATACTTTGATTAGCGTTGAAGTATGAAAGCAGGTCCGGACATCGCCATGGTCGCCGCACTTGTTGGCGACCCTGCACGCGCCAATATGCTGACGGCGCTGATGACAGGCCGTGCGCTGACCGCGAGTGAGCTCGCCCAGGAAGCCGGGATTACGGCGCCGACCGCGAGCTCACACCTCTCCAAGCTCGAAGCCGGTGGCCTGATCGAGCCGGAAAAACAAGGGCGCCATCGCTATTATCGCCTCACCGGCCCCGATGTCGCCGGTGTGCTGGAAGGTCTAGCTGGCCTGGCAGCCCGCGCGGGTCATCTCCGCGTTCGAACCGGGCCGAAAGAACCCGCATTGCGCCGCGCACGGATTTGCTACGATCATCTCGCCGGCGATCTTGGCGTGCAGATGCTCGACAGTATGCGGGCACAGAGATTGATCCGACAGACCGAGCGGGTCATCGAACTCACGACCCAGGGCAGCCGGTTCGTCGCTAAAGAATTGAGGATCGATCCGGCGACGCTGACGCATCCGCGCCGGCCGGTCTGCAAGGCCTGCCTCGACTGGAGCGAGCGGCGCCATCATCTGGCCGGGACACTTGGCGCCGCCATCATGACGTCGTTCACAACGATGAAATGGGCGGCAAGAGACCCGTCGCCCGGCAGCCGTGTGGTGCATTTCACCCGGAGCGGCGAGAAGCGCTTCGAGGCATTGTTCGGCACCACCGGCGACGCCATCCGGAAAACGTGAAGACGCCGGCTTACCTTCGCCGCAATGCAGCCCGAAACCGCGCCGGACCTTCATTCTGCCGGAGCTTTCTCGATGAACCGCCTGCTGCTCGCTGCGCTGATTGCAACCCTGCCGTTCACCTCATCGCAGGCGGCCGAGCCTCCTGCGGCGCGCGAGCCTTACGGCATAGGCCTCGAAGGCTTCCCTTACCCCTACCCCGTCAACATGCTGCCGCTGGTCAATGACGGCGAGCAGCTGCGCATGGCCTATATGGACGTGCCATCGACCAAGCCGAACGGCCGAACCGTGGTGCTACTGCACGGCCGCAATTTTCCATCGAGCTACTGGGCGCCGGTGATCGGCACGTTGAACGATGCAGGTTACCGCGTCGTGGTCCCCGACCAGATCGGCTTCGGCAAATCATCGAAGCCATCAGGCGATCTGCATTTCGACAACCTTGCCCGCAACACTGTTGCGCTGATGGATCACCTCGGGATCGCGAAATTCGACATCGTCGCGCATTCGCTGGGCGGCATGTTGAGCGTGCGCATTGCCCGCGCTTATCCCGATCGTATCGATCACCTGCTGCTCGCGGCACCGATCGGGCTTGAGGACTATCGGCTCTATGTGCCACCGACACCAACCGAGAAGATCTTGGAGAACGAAGACAAGCTGACGGCGGAAGGTTACCGCAAACAGCTCGAGGTGAACTATTCACTGAAAATGCAGCCCGACCAGGTAACGCCCTTTATCGACGCGCGTTTCAACATCAAGGGGTCGCCGGAATATCCGCGCTGGCTGCGCGCCTTCGTCAGTTCGGCGCAGATGATCTATCGCGAACCCGTGGTCCACGAAATTCCGCTGATCGCGCTGCCGACCCTGTTCATCATGGGCGCCGACGATCATAACGCACCGGGCAAGCCGAATGCGCCGGAGGCGTTGCGGCCGAAGATGGGTCAGAACGCCGATCTGGCCAAGGCGCTGGCGGCGAAGATGCCGAACGCGAAGGCCGAGGTGCTGCCGGACGCGGGCCATATCGTGTTTCTCGATGCACCGGCCAAATTCAACGAATTGATGCTGGGCTTCCTCGCGGCGAAGTAGCAACTGCCGCGCCCTGCTACGCGCATATCCCGAAACATTCATGCTGTATTCAGATCGAATCGGCTTAATCGTGCTGTGCAGCGTTGATCCCCAGCAATTTTCTTGCCCCGTAAGAGTCCTGCAGCGGGTGATGCGATGCCATCATTATTCTCTGCGCCGCATCGCGGCACCATCGAGGGAGAACACGAATGAAGACGATCTTTGCTGCGGCTCTGTTCGCCGTCAGCGTCGGAGGCCTTGGTGCCGCCAATGCAATGCCACTGGCGCCGCTCAGCGCAGTCGAGACGGCTGGCGTAATCCAGGTCGCTCAGGGCTGCGGCCCCGGCTATGCCCGCGGTCCCTATGGCGGTTGCCGCCCGATGTTCCGTGGTCCGCCGCCGCGCGGCCCGGGTTACTGCCCCCCCGGCTTCTTCCGCAATCCCTACGGCCGCTGCATCCGCCGCTGGTGATCGCTGCACAATCCTGACGAAGAAAACCCCGCCCAATGGCGGGGTTTTTTATTGCAAACTGGATTGGTTGCAGAAGCCGTCACATAGAGATGACAGAATGGAGTCTGATTACACTGGAGATCGTCATGCCGAGCGCTTTGCGTCATCTCATTCTGGCCGCGCTGCTTGGCCTCGCACAGCCCGCTCTCGCACAGGCCGACACCATCGCACTGCCCGAGCCGCAGCTCGGCCCGCGGCCATTCTATCTCGTCGACAAGATGAAAGACGGCCCGCTAAAGGCAGAGCTGAGCACCTGCGCCGGACCATTTCGCAAGAGCGATTTTTCCATCGCCCATCGCGGCGCGCCGCTGCAATTCCCCGAGCACAGCCGCGAGTCCTATCTGGCCGCCGCACGCATGGGTGCCGGCGTAATCGAATGCGACGTGACCTTCACCAAGGACCGCCAGCTCGTCTGCCGGCATTCGCAATGCGACCTGCACACGACAACCAATATTCTCTCGGTGCCGGCGCTGGCCAATAAATGCACACAATCTTTCAGCCCTGCCGATCCCGCAACCGGCAAGAAGGCATCGGCGAAATGCTGCACCAGCGACATCACCTTGGCGGAGTTCAGGACGCTGACGGCGAAGATGGATGCCGCCAACACGTCAGCGACCACCGTTGCGGATTATCAGAACGGCACACTGCGCTGGCGCACCGACCTTTATGCCAGCTCGGGCACGCTGATGACCCACGCGGAGAGCATCGCGCTGATCAAGAGCCTCGGCGCCAAATTCACGCCGGAGCTGAAGGCGCCGGAAGTGCCGATGCCGTTCGACGGCGATTATAGTCAGGAGAAATACGCGACCCAGATGCTCGACGAATATCGCGCCGCCGGCATTCCGCCTGGCGACGTATTTGCCCAGAGCTTCGATCTCAACGACATCAAGTTCTGGATCCGCACCGCACCGGACTTCAGCGCGCAGGCAGTTTATCTCGACGGCCGCTATGAAACACCGGGTTTCGATCACATGCGACCGGACACGTGGAAACCGTCGATGCCGGAGCTGAAAGCCACCGGCGTAAAGATCCTCGCGCCTCCGATCTACATGCTGCTGACGCTTGATGGCAGCGGTCAGATCGTGCCCTCCCCTTATGCTAAGGCAGCGCGCGACGCCGGGCTCGACCTGATCACCTGGTCGCTCGAGCGCGACGGACCGCTGGCCAATGGCGGCGGTTTCTTCCATCGCTCGGTCAAACCCGCCATCGACCGCGAGGGCGACACGCTGACGGTGCTGGACGTGCTGGCGAAGGATGTCGGCGTGCGCGGTGTCTTTTCCGATTGGCCGGCCACGACGACGTTCTATGCGAGTTGCATGGGGCTGCGCTGACGCAGCACGCTATTTGGCGTCGCTGTCATAGATAAATTTCGGCATTTCCAGCTTCAGCCGGATTGCGAGCAGGCGGAATACCAAACCGGTCACGGCGGCAACCAGCGTGACGAGATCGGGGCTGAAGCCGTATTTGATGCCGCCGATATAGAGAAGCCCCGTGACGATCGAGACGCTCGCATAGAGTTCGGCGCGAAACAGCAGCGGCACGTCGTTGCACAGCACGTCGCGGAGCACGCCGCCGACGCAGCCGGTGATCATTCCAGCCACGACCACGATCAGCAGCGGCTGATCCATGGCGAGCGCGATGTTGCAGCCCATGATGGTGAAGACCACGAGGCCGATGGCATCGAGCACCAGAAATAGCGCGTGAAAGCGATGAACGACCCGTGCGAGCCCGATGGTCAGCAGCGCCGCGCCGCCGGTCAGCAACAGCAGATAAGGGCTTTTCACCCACCACAGCGGATAGTGCCCGAGCAGCATGTCGCGCACCGAGCCGCCGCCGAGCGCCGTGATGCAGCCGAGCATGGCAACGCCAAGCCAGTCCATCTTGCGCCGCCCGGCCGCCAGCGCAGCCGTCATCGCCTCGGCGACGAGCGCGATCATGGCGAGCGGAAATAGCAGGGCTTCGGTATGGGGCATGGGACTCGTCGGTAGCGGATGACGGCGACCTGTAACACAAATCCGTGCATGCGGTGACCGGCGGCGGACAAATCCCCGCCATCTTCCTGAGCCTCCATCACAACCTCACAGCAGGAGGTGTCATGACCCGTCTGTTTCTCACCCTCCCCATTCTGCTCATGGCTGGCGCGGCCATGGCGGAGGACGCGCGGCTGTCGATGCCCTATTACGGCAGCGCCACCATGAATGCCGATGACAGCCTGGTGCTGCATTTCACCCGCACGGTGGACGGCAAGCCGGCTGACGGCTCGCAGACCTTTGCCCCCGGCGATCGCAGCTATGACAACGTGCGTCGCCACCTGAGCGGCATTGAACCCGGCCAGACCAAACCGCTGACGCCCTGGAGAGACTGAGCGTCAGCACAAACGGGCTTGCCCTACCAGTACCGGCGGCGCCAGTAACGACGACGGACCCGATAACGGCGACGCCAACCCCAATGCCGGCGGCGATAACCCCAGAACCGGCGACGCCGCCAGCCGCGGCGACGCCACTGGACTTGCTCAGGCTGGAGACGATCGACGTCGTCCTGCGACGCCACCGCGGCTTGAGGTTCTGTGTCCGGTTTGTGGTTATCGAGCGGATTGGCCGGCAGCAGCGGCGCGGCCTGAGCCTGCGTGATGGCCTGAGCGGCCAAGCCGACACCCGCGGCAAAGCCGAAGGCGATCTTCAGAAAATGACGGCGTTCCATCGCGATCCCTCCTGATATCCGTGAGGGCATCAGGATCGGACCAGTGGCATGAATGGAAACTGAATGTGCGCGGGAACTCACACATTCGGCATCTCTCCGTTATCGAAAGCCCGCGGCCAGTCCGACGACCTGACCATCGAGACCGTTGAAACCATGATATCCCCGCGCCTCGCACGGATCGCCTTCGTTGCGTCCGCCGCTCAGCCACGCCACGCGGGCGCGCCCGGCCGACCATTTCACGAACGGATCGACGCCGGCCGGCGCGGTAAACTTGCAGCCGTCATTGCGATGATGGATGACCAGCGTGCGCGGCAATGCCGAGGGCGAGCCGATAATCGACATCACATTGCTGCCACTACCCGATTCCGCACTGAGAAAGCCCGAGGTCAGCACCAGCGCATCCGGTCGCGCACCACGCGCGATCCCCTCGGCGGCACGTTGCGTCCCACGGCTGGTGGCCACCACCGTCACCGGACGCTTGATCGCGGCCATGTATTGCACGGCACTGGAGAGATCGGTGCCGGCATCCATCACCAGCACCGCAAGCCCACGCGCGGCATAGGCGCTGCGCGTGCGCACCAGTTGGTTGCCTTTCAGCCCGTTGATCTCACCGTGCTCGCCCGGACTGATCGCCCCACTGCCGCCCGGCATCAGGATCACGCTCGCGCGCGGCGGTGCGGGCTTGATGAGCACGGCGCGGGAGCCACCGATGGTGACGGTTTCGTCGGCAAGAGCAATCCGACAGTTACCGCCGAAGATGGCTAGCGTTGCGACGAGACTGGCAATGCGAATGCGCGTTACAATCATGAGACACCATCTATTAGACCCAGCACAGCTAGTAGCGCCCGCCGACCGCGTCGTTATTGCTCGTCCTTTTACGTGTTCAATATAAGCAACTGTTGTCTATTGATCTGATTGAATGTCTGTAGGTCTGAGTATGTCTTTATTCTAGCTCGCGGGATCGAAAAACGAGCCTGAAGCCTTTGGCTGATTGCCATCGAATCTGGGTTTACAACTGCGACAAGAGGCTGATCCGCTCGAGTTGCCAGCGTAGAGCGGAGAACCGATGAAAAGTATAAATCTGATGGCGGGAATGAATAGCCAATAAACACCCACGCCTTCGCTTCTTTCATCTCCTTCTCCATCAGAGTCCAGACTGCGGCAATCTGCTTGGATTGGTTCAAATAACCGGGCAGCGGTTTTAGGCCATCGCCAATCGCACTCGTGCCAACAAACTTAAGATGCGTGGGAGCAACAATAATTGGCCGACTAACGGGCTGCTTGTTTTCGGCATACACACGTCCATCTATCTCCTCCCAGTTTATCGAACCATGCGGCTTCAATATTCTCAACGAGAGCGGCCTATGATCGTCATCGACACCACCGTAGTACCAATCTTTACTACTAGGTTGAGACCTCTCGAATATAGTATCGTAGTTGAATGAAACGATAGTATCGCGCGTCCTTACGTGACTCGACCGAAGACTTCTATAGACCGCGCGGGTGCGAGAGTTAGGTTCGAACCGAGCAAAAACGGCTCCGACTTCTTCGAGCAAGGCTTCCCATACTTCTTGTGTATAGGCCTGAAATTGCGAAGAGACCGCTGGCGCATTGTTTCGTTCAGATAGAAACGTAAACACCTCTTCCACATCGATCGGCTGCAATAGCCTCCGACGTTGGGCAGGTGCCGCACGGCTTGGAACCTTATGGTATCCCAGAAAATATCGAAACAAAAACGCTTCGATCTTCTTTCGATTACTCGAACTTTTGCAGAAACGTAAAAACGTCTCCCAGAACGTTGCCTGGGTTGGAATGCTAACAAAACCGCCGCCTTGAACTGGAGCACTAGCTCCAGCTCCAAGCGATGCGCCAGCACCTAGAAAGAAAACTATTCGCCGCTGTTGCTTGCCTGCCACCCTCTGCACTCCCCCGTTGCCAAACGCGCAGGAGGAGTGTGACAGAACAGAATCAATTTAAAATAGCGAAATAGATTCGCTAATCAAAAAAACGTCACAACGGCATATTGTCGTGCTTCTTCATCGGCACTTCCAAATGCTTGTCCTTCAGCATCGCCAGCGCGCGGGCGATGCGCTTGCGGGTGGAGTGCGGCATGATCACGTCGTCGATATAACCGCGCTCGGCGGCGACGAAGGGTGACAGGAAGCGGTCTTCATATTCCTTGGTGCGCGCGGCGATCTTGTCGGCGTCGCCGATATCCTGACGGAAGATGATTTCCACGGCGCCCTTGGCGCCCATGACGGCGATCTGTGCCGTCGGCCAGGCATAGTTCATGTCGGCACCGATTTCCTTCGAGGCCATCACGTCGAAGGCACCGCCATAGGCCTTGCGGGTGATCACGGTGACCAAAGGCACGGTGCACTGGCTGTAGGCGAACAACAGCTTGGCGCCGTGCTTGATGAGGCCGCCATATTCCTGCGCGGTGCCCGGCAGGAAGCCCGGCACGTCGACGAAAGTGACGATCGGAATGTTGAAGGCGTCGCAGAAGCGCACGAAGCGCGCGGCCTTGCGCGAGGCGTCACTGTCGAGCACGCCGGCCAGCACCATCGGCTGGTTGGCGACGAAGCCCACCGTCTTGCCGGCGATGCGGCCAAAACCTGTGACGATGTTCTTGGCGAAGGTTTCCGCGATCTCGAAGAAGTCGCCCTCGTCCACGACCTTCAGGATCAGCTCCTTCATGTCATAGGGCTTGTTCGGATTGTCGGGGATCAGCGTGTCGAGCGACAGATCGGTGCGCTCGATGTCGTCGAAGCTCGGCCATTCCGGCACGCCTTCGGTGTTGTTAGCCGGCAGGAAGTCGATCAGCCGGCGCATCTGCAGTAGCGTCTCGACGTCGTTCTCGAAGGCACCGTCGGCGATCGAGGATTTCGTGGCATGCACGCTGGCGCCGCCGAGTTCTTCGGCGGTGACGACCTCGTTGGTGACGGTCTTCACAACGTCGGGGCCGGTGACAAACATGTAGCTGGTGTTCTTCACCATGAAGATGAAGTCGGTCATCGCCGGCGAATAGACGTCGCCGCCGGCGCAGGGTCCCATGATGACGGAGATCTGCGGGATCACGCCGGAGGCCTGGACGTTGCGGCGGAACACGTAGGAGTAACCCGCGAGCGCCGCGACGCCTTCCTGGATGCGCGCGCCACCGGCGTCATAGAGGCCGATGATCGGCGCCCGCGCCTTCATCGCCATGTCCTGCAGCTTGGTGATCTTGAGCGCGTGGGTCTCGGAGAGCGAGCCACCGAACACGGTGAAATCCTTGGCGAAGACGAAGGTCTTGCGGCCGTTCACGGTGCCCCAGCCGGTGACGACGCCGTCGCCGGGAATCTTGGACTTCTCCATGCCAAATTCCACGGAGCGGTGTTCGACGAACATGTCGAATTCCTCGAACGACCCCTTGTCGAGCAAAAGCTCAATGCGCTCGCGGGCGGTCAGCTTGCCCTTGCTGTGCTGCGACTCGATGCGCGTCTCGCCGCCGCCCAGTTTGGCGCCTGCACGACGCGCTTCGAGGGTGTCCAGGATGTCTTTCATGTGCTCCAGCCCGTCAATGTCACGTGTTATCGCCCGCGGCGGCCGCGGGGTTTGGGCGAGGTTCTAGCATGGGGTTTTGAGCGGTGGAAACGCCCATCAGGAAGGGTTGAATCCCCCAAAATCGCATGGCGCCGGCGGCGATCCTGCCTATATCCGGATCAGACAAGGGAGAGCGCCGGATGACCAATATCGTGATCAATGAAAACAGTGGCGCAGCCACGGGTGGCGTGCGTGACCTGCTGCGCTGGGAAGGCGCGGCGCTGTTTGTCGGAATGACGCTGTTCTACTGGATCTCGGGCGCGCCCTGGCAGATCTATGCCCTGTTTTTCTTCGTCCCGGACCTCAGCATGCTGGCCTATCTGGCCGGCCCGCGGATCGGCGCAGGGGTCTATAATCTGGTGCACGCGACCATCGCGCCGCTGCTGCTCGCGCTCGCCGGTATCGCCACCGCCGAGCCTATCGCCGGTTCAATCGCATTGGTCTGGTTCGCCCATATCGGCTTCGACCGCGCGCTCGGCTACGGCCTCAAATACGACGCCGGTTTCCGCTTCACCCATCTCGGCCGCATCGGCAAGGATGCGACCGCACCGGCCACGGCGGAAAACCCGACAACCGGCAACCCGATCAAGGCTGCCTGACGCGCGGCCTCACGGCTCGCCGGGCTTGAACGGCGCCTCCTTGCCGGGCGGTGTGCTCTCCTCGGCCATCGCCAGTAACATCGCCACCATCACATAATTGCCGGCCACGGCCGTGAGATCGACGATCTGCTGATCGTTAAAGATCTTCTTGGCGCGGGTGAAGGTCTCGTCGGAGACCTTGTGCGTGGTCGTGAGCTCGGTGACGAAGTCGTAGACCGTCGCCTCATCCTCGGCCATGTTCGCGGGCCGCTTGTTGGCCTTGAGATCGGCGATGATATCGGGCGACAGCCCCGCCTTCTGCGCCAGCGGCGCATGCGCGAACCACTCGACCTGCGAGCGCCATTGCCGCCCGATGATGATGATCGCGAATTCGTTGAGCTTGACGGGAACGGACGTGTCCCAGCGCAGATACGCGAACAGATCGAACAGCTTTTGCCCGAGCACCGGGCTGCGCATCATCGGATTATAGGGACCGGCGAGCCCCACGCTTGAGACCTTCATCACCTGCTCGCCGAGCGGCTTCTGCCTGGCGTCGAGCTGATCCATGGTGAGCTGCGGAAAACGCGGCTCCTTGCTGGTGGCAGGCTGGGCAAACATCGTGGCGGCGAACCAGCCGCTGGCCGCTGCAAGCGCGAGCGACGACAGTCCGATGGACAACATCCAGAGCGATGGGGACTTCATGATTTCCTCCGTGAGCTTTTTTCTTGTTCACGAAGGCTAGTTCAACGGGCATGACAGCGCCAGTTCCGGAGCGTCCCAGAACGATCGCCTCGCCCCGCAGACCGCGCGGAGCTCAGTGACCGCTCATCACCAGCGTCTTGACAGGAAGCAACAACGCCTGGATCCGCAGCAACATCGCGTGGACGACCCCAACGGCATCGACGGCATGAAGCGCCAGCCACTTGAAAGAACCGATCCCCTTCGCGGCGATGGCGTCATGATTGCTGGTATAGGCATTGACGATACAGCTACTGCCGGGCGTCACGCCGTCGAGACCGCCCTGATAGATTGGCTCCAGGAATGTGAGGATGGTGCCCGGCGCGCGGACTTGCTGCGCTTCCACCAACTGCTCGCCGCCGCGAAACTGGCCAGCCGCGATATAATTCTGGACGCCGGTCACCACCATCGGGATGACGGTCCACGGCTTCGAAATACAGGCCGCCTCGGCAACCATGCCCACCTTCATCACCTGCGCTTCAATCTGCCCGAATCCTGCCGAGAGCACGCGGCCCGCATTCTCGGGAATGAGAATGCCTGCCGATCGCATGACGGGATTGACGACATCGCCAACACGTAGCGTGAACTGCTCGACGCGCCCGTCCACGCCTGCGCGAATGAACGTCTTGTCGAGATCGACTTGCGCCTCCGCGAGTGCAGCCTGCGCGCTGGCCTTCTCCGCCGGCAGCAGCGCGGAGATACGCGTCATCGCGGATTGTCGCGCGGCCATGGCCGCATCAAGCGCCCCCTGGCGGCCGGTCAGCAGCACCTCGAGTTTTTCGATGTCGCGTTGCGGCACCATGCCGGGATTGCGCTTCTGCAGCTCGCGCTTGGTATCGAGTTCGTCCGAGGTCTGCTGATAGGAACCCTTGGCCTCCTGCGCTTGTCCTTCGGCCTTCAGAATATCGGCCTGCGCCGCCAGCATGGCCGCATCGACCTCGGCAATCTTGCGCCGCGCGGTCTCCATCGACGCTTCCTGCTTGGCGTTATCGAGACGAAATATCACATCGCCCTTCCTGACCGGCGCGCTGAACTGAACGTGCACCTCCGCCACCCGTCCATTGACCTCGGGCAGGATCGGCACGGTCCGATAGAACAAGGTCGCACTTGTCGTCGATGGATGAAAATAGAAGATCACCGTGATCAGAGCGACGGTCAGCATCACGCAGGCCGTGATTCCCCACCTGAGTTCGAACCACACCGAATAGAACGTGATCTCCCGCCCCAGGCGCTTGCCTTGTCCATAGCGACGATAGAGATAGTCCGGAAAAACCGTCAGCAGCGAGCAGAGGAGAAGCTCAAGCATGACCGTGCCCTCCGGCTTCCCCGGGACGACTCGATGTTTCCGCCGTGATTGGGAGCGACGGCGCTTCACCGGTCGGCTCAACGGTGTCGCTGGTAGCATCGCCGTCGGCAATCTTCCGCACCGATCCTGCGATACTGCGCAATGGCGTGCTGAAATCCGGCAAATCGATCATCGCCAGCAACAGCCCGATTATCCAGAACAGATGGTTGTGGGTGAACAACGCGATCAGGCCCAACACGGCCACGATTTCAAACTGCAGCTTCTGCGACTTGTGCGCCATGCGCTCCGGCATGCTGTGCAGGCGCAGATACAGATTGCCGACCATCATGATGGAGCCGATCAGAACGATTCCGACCACAACCATGAGCGTGTCAGTCTCGCCGGGAGCGGTAATGAAGCCAGGCAGATGATGCGGAGCGTTCGGATGCAGCGTCTCACTCACGTGATCCCCCATTCCAACAGCGTCAGGCGAGCACTAGCCTCTCCCGAGTTTCATAGTTGCACAAAGCTGGAACTTGGCAAGCATCAGCTTGTGCGCGATAGGAAATGCGCTGCAACAAATCTACATTCATGCCGGGCGGACTGAGGGTTGATAGCTCGCGGATGCGAGATCACCAGCCTCGAAAGGTCAGCGCAGAACAGTTCAACGATCTGACATGTATCGCGGCCGAATGACGAGGCTAGTGTGCGCGGCCCGACAGCCTGAGCACGAAGACCAGCACTTCCGCGACAGCCTTGTAGAGCTCGGCTGGAATCTCATCACCGATTTCGACATTCGAGAGTGCGCCGGCGAGTACTTCATTTTCCTCGATGGGAATATCGTGGGCCTTGGCGACCTCGATGATCTTCTCACCGATCGCGCCCTTGCCTTTCGCGGTGACAACAGGCGCGCCGGTCTTGTCGTAATGCAGCGCGACGGCGAGCGATCTTTTGGGCTGCACGATCATAGCGCGCGATCCAGAAAATGCCCCGCCGATGCCGGCGCGGGCTGCATCGGTGCACCCTCGCGGACCACGATGTCGCCCGGCTGCAGATTGGCGCGGATCAGCGCCTGATTGAGCTGCGCCGTACCGGCCTGCAATTGCAGCGCTGTCGCCGGACGCTCGGCCCACATCCGCACCGACGTCTTGTCGCCGGTCAGCGAGACCAGCGCATGAACCGGGCCGGCGGGCTCGACATCGAGTGAAAAGCGCGCACGCCAGACTTGCTTGGCCGCTTCAGCCTCGCTGCCATTGCCGCCATCACGCGAAATCTCGAACTGCGCCATGGCGGTGCCGTTCGGTACAGCAAACGGAATTTCAAAACTCCAGCGCGGCGATGCCTGATCGAGCCGCGGCGCTGCAAGACCGTCCGCACGATCCGGCAAGGATGCCACCTGCAGCAGGGTCTGGCGCGCCAGCGCCGCATCGGTATCCGCGAGCAGATGATGCACGGTGGTGCCCAGCGGCGCATTTGCCGGGAGTGTCGGCAAAGCCATCGGCTGTGCCGTCGGCAACCCGCCGCGCAACGGCGGCGGCGGCAGGGTGTTGCGCGCGATGTTCGTTTCGACACCCGGCTGGCCCGCTGGCGCCTTCGTAGCGGGCAGCAGATCCATCATCATGCTGTCGTCGAACACCAGCGATGCCGCACTACCCATGCCCTTGGGAGCCGTCTGCAGCGCGTCGCGAAGCAAGTTGAACGCGGCCCGGTTCGCCGTCAGTTGTGCAGCCGCTTCGAGGGCCTTTGCCACGGCCGGCGCGCTTTGAGCCACAACATCGAGTCCGGGCTCATCTGCAGCGAGAAGTCCAGCCTGCTGCAGCGGATCGTTCTTGATGCTGGCCTTGGGCAACATGGCTGCTGTCGCCGCAGCGGCTTGCGCCTGCTGTGCGGTAACCTGCGCCGCGACATTGGGGAGCGCGTTTGCCAATGTCGATGCTGGCTGCTCCGGCGTCGCTGCATTCGCCGTCGCTGGCGTTGTGCTCTGGGGCGGACTCGCGGTGGCGAGCGTCGTCGCCAACGCCTGGCGCAACACGATCAATGCCGCCTTCATATCGGGCAGCCCGCCTTGCGGCAGCGATCCCTTGGCCAGCGATGATTCCAGAAACAGGCCGGAATTCTGGAACGCCGATTTGACTTCCTCGCCGGTGAGCTGGGCGTCGAGCGGCGGACGTTGCGCCAGTACCTGCGCGACCGCCTGCTGCAACTGCTGCGGCAGCCCCTTCAGCGAGGTGGCGGCACCGAGATTGGCAAACAGCGTGGCCAGGCTCGCTTGCTGCGTCACGGCGCTTTGCGTAGCAGTGGAGACGGCCTGCGCTTCCAGCGATGTCAGCTGGATCTTGGAGGTCGCGATGGCATTGGCGAGATCGATTGGCAGGTCTGGCGCGAGGGTCACGTCGCCGGAGGACGTACCGCCCGCCTGCCCCGCACCTGTATTCTGCGGGGTGACGATGGCAAGCTGGACATTGCCGTTGTCGGTCTTCGACACTGCGAATTGCAGCACCTGCCCGGCCTGCAACGGCACCTGCGATTGCACGTCGATCGTGCTGTGCCCGATGGCGATACGGACCTGATTGTCTGGCGAGACCGAGAGCACGCGGCCGGCAATCACGCTGCCGGGCTGAAACGCGACTTCGCTCGCCACGCCCTGCGCGGAGACAACCGGTAAGATCGAGTTGACGGGAGTCGGCATGGTGAGCGGCACCGGACAATGGTGCAGCTACGCTAGTTAACGGTCGTTAACTTCCAATTAACCCGCTGACGGTGCGACCGCCTTCAGTACCAGCACGGCAGCCTTGAAATCCACCTGCCGCGCCGCCCGTCGCGCTGCGACCTCCTCGTCGAGGCCCCACTTCTCGATATTCCAGTCCTCGTCGACAAAGGCGGCGGTCCAGACCTGATCGGCATTCAGATGGCCATGGAGCAGTGCCAGCGCGAGCAATGCCGAGCCGGTGATCGTCGTCACCAGATGCAGCGCGGCGATCGCCCATGGATCGCTCGGCAGCGCCGCGCGGGCAGATGCAACGGCCTGTTCGGGCTGGCTGACATGCACGATGCCCTCAGCCAGGATGAAATGCGCGCCGAGATCATCGGCAGCCCAGAACAAGACAGGGTCCCATGCCGCAGCCTCGCGCGCGATAAGCGCCTCGGGATAGCCGGCGCGATAGAACAGCAGATCGGTGCTGAAGTATTTTGCGATATCGTCAGCCACTGCCTCGGTCTGCGCCTCGTCGCGGATCGCATCGATCACGCTATTGGCCAGGCGCGTCACCGGCATGCTCGTGGGGTCGATGACATCCTGCTGCGCATCCCATTCCGCAACCATGACCTCGGCAATGGCTGATGTCGGCACCACCAGCGGATAGCGCGATGGCGTGCGTACGGTCTTGTCGTCGAGCATGATGGCAAAGCCATCCGGCGTCTCGCTCATCCCAACGGTCTTGTAGAAACGCTTGCGCTGTGGACCTCGCGTCGACCGTCGCACCGCCTCTTGCGGATCGAGCTGCGACTGGCCGTACACTTCGTCAAACAATTCACGCATCGAGGGTCTCAATTCCTGTTCGCCAGCCGTCAATTTACGCGACAGACGGGCGCCACGCGAGACCAAATCGCTCGTATCAACGATTGGCGCAGGCCCGCGAATAGGTCGCACGATCATTCGGGCCGAGACCCGCAGCGGCCCCGTCCTGAAGGCAGTCGGTGATGCGATCACTGAAGGAGCGCCGCGCCTGCGGCACATTCTGTTGTCGTGGCAGATCGCCGAGTTGCGGCACGACGGGCACCTCGATCCGCGGCGGTGGTGGCGCGGGTGGCAGCGGCGTAATCAGCGCCGGGTTGCCGGGCACACCGATCACCTGCGCGACCGCAGGCGCAGCAGAGAGCGCCGCCGCAACGGCGACCAACAGAGCGAATGGGATGGAGCGATGTCTCATTCGTCTCATGTTGTCACGATCCCGCATCACATCAAGTGTCAGCGCCGGACAATGTGATCCGCTGCCGAATGACGGCGTTCCCATCCGGCGCGCTCGAGTTCCGGCCGATCGTCGTCGATCTCCGGATAACCGATGCAGAAATAGCCGATCAACCGCCAGTCACGGGGTATATCGAGTGTCGCGGCAATTGCAGCAGGATCGAGGATCGAGACCCAGCCCATGCCGATGCCTTCGGCGCGCGCGGCGAGCCACATGGTTGCGATCGCCGTCACCACCGAATAGTCCGCCATCTCCGGCATGGTGCGACGGCCAAGGCCGTGGCCGACATCCGTCGCGTGGTCTGCAAATACCGCGAGGTGGCATGGCGCTTCGCGCAGACCGGCGAGCTTGAGCGTCGCATAGCTCTGCGCGAGTTCGCCGGTATAGGCGCTCAACGCCTCGGCATTGCAGGCGCTGAAATTCTCCAGCACCGCCTGACGACGTGACGCATCGTCGACGATGACAAAGCGCCATGGCTGGCTCAGGCCCACCGAAGGCGCGAGGCACGCGGTATCGAGCAGGCGATCGAGAAAGCCCGCAGGCAGTGGATCGGACTTGAAGCGCCTGATATCGCGGCGCCACACGAACAGATCATGCAGACGCGCGCGAAACGCGGCGTCGAAATCGGGCACATCGACGCTTGCCGACGTCGCGCCTGTGATGTTGTCGGAGCCCGACAACGCCCTACTCTTCCGGTGCGTTCTCGATCGGATCGAACCGGTCGTGTTCGAGACCGAGCAGATTCCACGATTGCAGCATATGCGGCGGCAGCGGCGCCGTCGCGTCGATCACGCCGCCACGCGGATGCGGGATCACAATGCGGCGCGCCAGCAGATGCAAACGCTTCTGAATGCCGCCCGGCAATTGCCAGTTCTCGATGTTGAAATATTTCGGGTCGCCGACGATCGCGTGGCCGATATGCGCCATATGCGCGCGCAACTGATGCGTACGCCCGGTCACAGGCTTCAGCGACACCCATGCGAGTTTCTGCGCCGAGGTTTCCACCACTGCATAATATGTCACCGCGTGGCTCGCGCCTTCGTCGCCATGCTTGGCGACGCGCATGATGGTGTCTTCTTCGTTTTCTTCCTTCGCCAGGTAGGTCGAGATGCGGCCCTGCTTCGGCTTCGGCACGCCGGCAACCAGCGCCCAGTAGATTTTTCGCGCAGAGCGTTCGCGGAACGCGCCGGTGAGCTTGGTCGCAGCAAACCGCGTTTTGGCGATCAGCAGGCAGCCCGACGTTTCACGGTCGAGACGGTGCACCAGGCGCGGCTTCTGTCCCTTGGCGTCGCGCATCACCTCCAGCATCATGTCGACGTGCCGCGTCATGCCCGAGCCGCCCTGCACCGCAAGACCAGCCGGCTTGTTCAGCACCATGACGTCGGCGTCCTCGTAGATCGTCATCTCCTTGAGCGCCTGTAGAGTCTTGTTGGCAGCCTCGGAGAGTTCACCGACGACCTTCGGCGCATCGAGCTTCAGCGGCGGAATACGGACGGTCTGTCCCTCTTCCAGCCGATCCTTGCTGTCGGCGCGCTTGCCGTTCACGCGTAGCTCGCCTTTACGGACAATGCGCTGGATATGGGAGAACGACAGACCAGGGAAATGCGCTTCGAGAAAGCGATCGACGCGCATGCCGTTCTCGTCAGGCGTGACGATGACGTTCTGCACAGCGGTGGGCAGCGGCGCTAGCGCAACTTCCGGCTTCACCGGTTCTTCATCGAGATAAGGCGCGGGCTTCCGCGGCTCACGCAGCGGCGCGTTGCCATAACGCGGCGCGGCCTTACCGCCCGGACGCGAACCGGAAGGACGCGCGCTTGGCGGACGCTTGCCGGCCGGACGCTCGGACCGCTGCGGCGCATCGAAGCGCTCGCTTCGTTCGGCACGCTGAGGGCGTTCGGATCGCTCGGCACGTTCCGGCCGCTCGGCCCACTCCGAGCGTTCACTGGCACGCGCACGTGGCGGACGCGCACTCATCGGGCGATCGCTGCTCACGCGGCCAGCCTTGCCGAATGACGGCCGCTCGCCCTTCGACGGGGCGGCTTTGGAGGTAGCGCCCTTCGGGGCCGCACCCTTCCGCGGCGCCTTGCTGCGCTCACCACCGGGACCACGCTTGGCGAGAGGCTTCTTGTCGCGACGGCTCATGATTGTCTCTCGTTCCTCAGTCTGGTCCAGTAATCCAGCCGCTTGCGAATCTCACGTTCGAACCCGCGCTCTGGCGGATCATAGAAGGTCTGCCGCCCCAAGGCTTCCGGGAAATAGTCTTGGCCGGAGAAAGCTTCGGGCGTGTCGTGGTCGTATTGGTACCCGTCGCCATAGCCTTCGGACTTCATCAGCTTGGTCGGCGAGTTCAGGATGTGTTTCGGAGGCAGCAGCGAGCCGCCCTCTTTCGCGGTCCGCATCGCGGCCTTGTAGGCCATATAGGCGGCATTCGATTTCGGCGCGGTGGCGATGTAGATCACGGCCTGCGCGATGGCGAGTTCGCCTTCGGGATGGCCAAGAAAATCATAGGCGTCCTTGGCTGCGTTGCAGATCACCAGCGCCTGCGGATCGGCAAGACCGATGTCCTCCACGGCCATCCGCACCACGCGGCGCGCCAGAAACAGCGGGTCCTCCCCGGCATCGAGCATGCGGCACAGATAGTACAGCGCCGCATCCGGATCGCTGCCGCGCACCGATTTATGCAATGCAGAGATCAGATTGTAATGGCCATCGGCCGACTTGTCGTAGATCGGCGCTCGGCGCTGCAGGATGTCCTGCAGTTGCGCGGCGTTGAACACTTCATTGGTCCGCGCAGCGCGCCATACTTCTTCCACCAAAGTCAGCGCGGCGCGGCCATCGCCATCGGCCATGCGCACCAGCACGGCGCGCGCCTCGGCATCGAGCGGCAATGCACGGCCTTCGACCTTCTCCGCATGTGCAAACAGTTTCCCGATCGCCGCAGCATCCAGCGACTGAAATACCAGTACGCGCGCGCGCGACAACAGAGCGGCGTTGAGTTCGAAGGACGGGTTCTCGGTAGTGGCGCCGACGAGCACCACGGTACCATCTTCCATCACCGGCAAGAATGAATCCTGCTGCGCCTTGTTAAAGCGATGCACCTCGTCGACGAACAGCAGCGTGCCCTTGCCCATCTCGCGGCGAGCACGCGCGGCTTCGAACACTTTCTTCAGATCGGCAACACCGGAGAACACCGCCGAAATCTGCTCGAACTGCAACTCAGTGGCATCGGCCAGCAGGCGCGCAACGGTGGTCTTGCCGGTGCCGGGCGGCCCCCAGAACACCAGCGAACCCAGCGTGCGGGTTTCCAGCATGCGCGTCAGCGCACCATCGGGCCCGAGGATGTGATCCTGCCCGACCACGTCGGACAGCACGCGCGGCCGCAGCCGCTCCGGGAGCGGACGCGGCGCGTCCTGCTCCAGCCCGGCTGCGGCAAACAGGTTTGCAGAAGGCGTGGGTTGTTTCGGGCTCATCCGCCGAGTGTAACGTTGATCTGCTGACCGCCGCGCACCACCACGATGCGCCACAGCCGTGCGCCGTCGCGCGTCACCTTGTCGAGATCGCTGGTCTTGCCGATCTTGGTGCCGTTGACCGCGATGATGAGATCGCCCTTCTGGAAGCCGACGCCAGCCGCAGTGGCCGAGTCGGTCAGCTCCGTAATGACGACGCCTTCGGTGCTGGAATCCAGCCGCAACTCGTCGGCAACGGCCGGCGAGATATTGGCGACCTTGGCGCCCTGGAATGGCGAACGCGCCGTCAGCGTGATCTCATCGCGGCCGGTGTCGGGCGCAGCTTCGAGCGCAACGGTCAGCTTCACCGGCTTGCCGCTGCGTTGTGCATCGAGCTGCGCAGTGCCGCCGAGCGGACGCGTCGCGAAGCGATATTCGAACGCGTTCGGATCCTCGATGGCCTGGCCATCGATGGCAGTCACGAGATCGGAGACCTTGAGACCGGCCTTTGCAGCCGGGCTGTTCGCGGTGACATTGACGACCAGCGCACCCGAAGGCGTCTTCAGGCCGAGCGTCTCGGCGATCTCAGGCGTGATGTTCTGCAGCCGCGCGCCGAGCCACGGACGCTTCACGGCCTTGCCGCCGCTCTTGGCGGAGGCCACGACGACGCGGACCATGTTGGCCGGGATCGCAAAACCGATACCCTGCGAGCCGCCGGAGCGCGAGAAGATCGCGGTGTTCACACCAACCAGCTTGCCGGTCATGTCCACCAGCGCGCCACCGGAATTGCCGGGATTGATCGCAGCATCGGTCTGGATGAAGAACTGATAGTCGGTGATGCCGACCTGGGTGCGCGCAAGCGCCGACACGATACCGTGGGTCACGGTCTGGCCAACGCCGAACGGATTGCCGATGGCGAGGACAACGTCACCGACCAGCAAGTCATCCGAGTTCGAGAAATCCAGCGTCGGGAATTTCTCCTTGCTGTCCTTGATGCGCAGCACCGCCAGATCAGTGCGGCTGTCCTTGAGCACGATCTCGGCCTCGAACTCGCGCTTGTCCGCCAGCGACACCTTCACTTGGTCGGCGCCTTCGATGACGTGGTTGTTCGTAACGACGAGGCCCGATGCGTCGACCATCACGCCCGAACCGAGTGAGCGCTGCATCTGTTCCGGCTGCATGCCCTGGCCGCCGAAGAAGCGGCGGAACACCGGATCGTCCAGCAGCGGATTGCGGTTCTGCACCGTCTTGGCCGCATAGACATTGACCACGGCCGGCTGCACCCGCTGCACGATCGGCGCATAGGACAGCTTCATTTCCGTCGGCGATGTCGGGACCCGGCGATCTTGTGCAACAGCCGGCGCGAGTGCGGACGACAGGACAATGGCGCACAGAGCGGAAGCGGTCGCAGCGTTGCGGAAAAATGGGATCATCGGGGCCTCTTTGAGGAAATCGCGGCGAATATAGGCTGCTGAGCGGGGCAATAGAAGGGCGGGAACTAGCTTGCGTCCGCCGGCGCATCCTTCTCCAACGGCGCTTTTTTGCGCGGCTGGGGCACTACGGCCGCGACCGACTTCTGACGCATCTTGTGCGCATCACCCCACGCCTTGAGGGCATCGATGACCGGGCGCAATCCGAGCCCGGTTTCCGACAGTGCATATTCGACCCGCGGCGGGACCTCGGCATAGACCGTCCGGACGATCAGCCCATCCTCCTCGAGCGCGCGCAGCTGTTTGGTCAGCATGCGCTGGGTGATCCGCGGCATCAGCTTGCGCAGCTCGCCGAAACGCAGCCGCCTCTGCTGCAGATGATACAGGATCACGCCCTTCCATTTACCGTCGATCAGATCGAGCGTCACCTCGACCGGACAGCCCGGCCCGTTGCCGAAATCACGCCGTTTCATCGCAAATATCCAATAGTATCCATTCGGTGACTATATCCCTGAAATGACAGTACTTGCAATTATTGTCGCCTCGGGACACCTCTTCGGGACATTCCCGCTAGGAGCTATGGAGCGCACCCAATGAAGGCAGTCGGCTACACCAAATCCCTCCCGATCGACGCCGCTGACGCGCTGGTCGATTTCGAGGCTCCGAAGCCAGAACCGACCGGTCGCGACATCCGCGTATCGGTGAAGGCGATCTCGGCCAATCCCGTCGATTTCAAGGTGCGCAAGCGCGCGGCGCCGCCGACCGGCGAAACCAAGATCCTCGGTTATGACGCTGCCGGCGTCGTCGATGCTGTCGGCCCCGATGTGACGATGTTCAAGCCGGGCGACGAGGTGTTCTATGCCGGCTCGATCCAGCGCCAGGGCACCAATGCAGAGTTCCATCTGGTCGATGAGCGCATTGTCGGCCGCAAGCCCTCTTCGCTTTCCTTCGCACAGTCTGCGGCGTTGCCGCTCACCGCGATCACCGCCTGGGAACTGCTTTTTGATCGGCTCGGCGTCGCGTCTGGCAAGAGCCACGATCCACGCACGCTGCTCATCATGGGTGGCGCCGGGGGTGTCGGTTCCATTCTCATCCAGCTTGCACGCCGCCTCACCGGGCTCACGGTTGTGGCAACGGCGTCGCGGCCGGAAACGATCAAGTGGTGCCAGGATCTCGGCGCACATGCGGTGATCGATCACAGCAAGCCGCTGAAGGAGCAGATCGACGCATTGAAACTGCCGCCCGTCGCCCTCATCGCCAGCCTCACGGGGACGGAACAACACTACAAAGCACTTGCCGATCTGATCGCACCGCAGGGCAAGCTCGGACTGATCGACGATCCCGTTGAATTCAACATGTCCGCGTTCAAAGGCAAGGCCGTCTCGGTGCACTGGGAATCCATGTTCACGCGATCGTCATTCCAGACGCCCGACATGATCGCGCAGCATTACGTCCTCAACGATGTCGCGGATCTCATCGACAAGGGCGTGCTACGCACGACGCTCGACAAAACCTTCGGCACCATCAACGCCGCGAATCTCAAGCGCGCGCATGCGCTGCTCGAATCCGGCAAGTCGCACGGCAAGATCGTGCTTGAAGGCTGGTGATCACGAAACTGCTACCCGCGAAATTCCCGTTTGGAGACACCTACGACAACAGAGCGCATCCATGGATGCGCTCTTATCGCATAATAGCTAATTTAGATAGCTAATTATCTAAATCGCTTGTGATCGAAAAGCGACACCGTGGTGTCGTTCACCACAATGCGATGCGGGTTTTACAGAACTGTCGCAAAGCTTGCCTAGTTTGCCCGCGAGCTCAACGGTAGCTCGCTTGTAAAATGAGAACGCCCCTGGCGAGAGCCTCCGGACGTTCTCTTTCGCAAGATCACAAACACAGATCCATACGCGTCCATCACCTGCGGAGCAATTCGCGGGGCGTGTCGGATTTTGTCTTCTACAGGGGTACTCCATGTCTTTCACGACACACAAAATCCTGGGCACGCTCGGCGTGATCGGCGCGCTGGCCGCAGGCCCGGCACATGCGCAGTCATCGAATGACGAGATCGCCGTATTGAAAGCGCAGCTCCGCGCGCTGGAAAAGAAGCTCGATAACGTTCAGAAGCAGGCCAACACCACGCAAAAGCAGACGGAAACGGTCAAGCAGAACTTTGCGAATGCCAACGCTGCCATGCACAAGAAGGCTGTGCCCTTCATCAACGCGAACCTGACGATGCCCGGCAACCGTCCGACCTTCTGCACCGACGACGGTCTGAACTGCATCGCCATCACCGGCCGTCTGCACCTCGACACTGCCGCCTATTCGTTCTCGCCAAAGTCCGCCGGCACCAGCCCGCAGAGCGTGAATGACGGCATCAACGCCCGTCGTGCCCGCCTCGGCCTGATCGGCACCTTCAACAAGGATTGGGAATACGGCGTGATTGTCGATGCCGGCGGTACCACCGATGGCGATGTCACGCTCAACAACGCCTATGTCGCCTATAAGGGCGTCAAGGGCCTGTTGATCCAGGGCGGTTACATCGACGTCCCTTATACGCTGGACGAAGCGACCAGCTCGAACAACATCATGTTCATGGAACGCGCAGCTTCGCAGGTTCTCGCGACCAGCCTCGCGGCAGGCGACAACCGCGCCGCGTTCGGTGGTCAGGTATTCGGCGATCAATACTGGGTCGGCGCTTACGTGACCGGTCCGACGACCGGCCTCAACGTCAATCACAGCCAGCCGCAGCCGCTCGGCGCCACCTTCCGCGCCGTCGGTCTGCCGATCAACAACGAAGTCGGCACAGTCCTCGTCGGTTTCGACGCGCTGTATCTCGCCCAGACCGGTGGAGTGACCAACAACACACTCGGCATGTCCGATCGCATCGAAGTTCGCGTCGATCCGGCGACCAACGCATTGCTTAACACCGGCACCATGAACTTCGTGAACAATGCCCGTGTGCTGAGCGGTGAAGCCGCCGTCAAGTTCGGCAGCTTCATGGCATCGGGCGAATACTTCGACTACAACATCCAGCGCAGCAACGGTCTGTCCGACCTGAGCTTCAATGGCGGTTACGGCCAGGCCAGCTACGTCATCACCGGCGAACAGCACAAGTACAACACATCGGCCGGTGCCTTCGGCGGCATCAACCCGGCTCGCCCGGTCAACTTCGCAACCGGCGATCTGGGTGCGTGGGAACTGGCGGTGCGCTACAGCTATGCCAGCCTGAATGACGGCGTCATTCGCGGCGGTGAACTGAAGAACACCACGGTCGGCGTGAATTGGTACGTGAACCAGAACATGCGCTTCATGTTCAACTGGATCCACGGCACCGTCGACAAGTTCGCCGTCAACAGCAACGTGAACACCGGTGCCGACTATGACGCCTTCGCGATGCGCACTCAGGTGGCCTTCTAAGCGCACGCATCGTCTCCGCGGTCTCGCGGCATGACGTCCTCAACGAATAAAGGCGGCGCTTCGGCGCCGCCTTTTTATCTTTGCGGGGCGTACGCTTATGCGATGGTCTGGACGATCCCGCCCTCGGCACGCAACGCTGCACCGTTGGTCACCGATGCCTCCTTCGACGAGACATAGACGACCATGTTCGCGATCTCCTCGACGGTCGCAAAACGCTGGATCAGCGACGTCGAACGATGCTGCTTGACGAAGTTGGAAGCAGCCTCTTCGACCGATTGTCCATTCTGTTTGGCGAGATCCTTGACGAAGGTCTCCACGCCTTCCGACATGGTCGGTCCGGGCAGCACGGAATTGACCGTCACAGCCGTGCCCTTGGTGAGCTCCGCGAGGCCACGCGAGATCGCGAGCTGCGCTGTCTTCGTCATCCCGTAGTGGATCATCTCGCCCGGAATGTTCAGTCCGGACTCCGACGAGATGAAAACGATACGGCCCCAGTTGCGCTTCAGCATGCCCTGCATGTAGGCGCGCGACAGCCGGATGCCCGACATCACGTTGACCTCGAAGAAGCGCGTCCAGTCCTCGTCGGGAATGTCGAAGAAACCCTTGGGCTCGAAGATGCCGGCATTGTTGATGAGGATATCGACCTCGGGAAGTGCCGACGCAAGCGCGTTGCAGCCCTCCGCTGTCGACACGTCGGCAGCAACGCCTGTCACCCTGGCCCCGGGCACGGCCTTGGTGATCGCGGCGATTGCCGCGTCCACCTTGCCCTGACTGCGGCCATTCACAACAACCTGAGCGCCAGTGGCGGCCAGGCCCTTGGCAATGGCGTGACCAATGCCCGAGGTTGAGCCCGTCACGAGTGCTGTCTTGCCCGTCAGATCGATCTTCATATGCGTACTCCCGTTTGAATGACGGAGCTGATATCGGAACGCGGATTGAAAGATGCAACTGCATCCAAAAGACGAAAGCACAACAAAAAAGCGGCGCACAAGGCGCCGCTTTTCCGAAATTCTGATGTGACGTGGCTTACGCCGCTTCGGCCGAGCCCTGCACCGGACCCGAATCCTTGCCCTTGGCGTCTTCGTCGCGATCGACGAATTCGATCAGAGCCATCGGAGCGTTGTCGCCGTAGCGGAAGCCGGCCTTGATGATGCGGGTGTAACCGCCCTGACGATCAGCGTAGCGCTTGGCCAGCACGTCGAACAGCTTGCGGACCTGATCCTGGTCCTTCATCTCGCTGATGGCCTGGCGACGCATGTGGAGGCCGCCCTTCTTGCCGAGGGTGACGAGCTTCTCCACGATCGGGCGGAGCTCCTTGGCCTTCGGAAGCGTGGTGATGATCTGCTCGTGCTTGATCAGCGACGCGCACATGTTGGCGAACATCGCCCTGCGATGTTCTGCGGTGCGGTTGAGCTTGCGATGAACCTTGCCGTGACGCATTGGAATATTCCTTATATCTCAGTTTGCCGCGACGGTTCGTCGGACATCATGTTGCAGGTGGGCTGCCTGCGTTCGCCCATAACGCCATGGCCGGGTTAGACCCCGGCCACGCCGCTCGTGATGCTCAGTAGTGATCTTCGAAGCGCTTGGCCAACTCGTCGATATTTTCCGGCGGCCAACCGGGCACTTCCATGCCGAGGTGCAGACCCATCTGGGCGAGCACTTCCTTGATTTCGTTCAGCGACTTGCGGCCGAAGTTCGGAGTGCGGAGCATTTCTGCTTCCGACTTCTGAACGAGGTCGCCGATGTAAACGATGTTGTCGTTCTTCAGGCAGTTTGCCGAACGCACCGAGAGCTCGAGTTCGTCGACCTTCTTGAGGAAAGCCGGATTGAAAGCGAGATCCGGAATGACTTCCTGAGCAACTTCCTTGCGGGGCTCTTCGAAGTTCACGAACACGTTGAGCTGGTCCTGCAGAATGCGCGCAGCGTAAGCGACCGCGTCATCCGGCGTCAGCGCGCCGTTGGTCTCGATGGTCATCGTCAGCTTGTCGTAATCGAGGATCTGGCCCTCACGGGTGTTCTCGACCTTGTACGACACCTTGCGAACCGGCGAGTACAGGCTGTCGATCGGGATCAGGCCGATTGGCGCGTCTTCCGGACGGTTATGTTCGGCAGCGACGTAGCCCTTGCCGCCGGCAACGGTGAATTCCATACGGATCTCGGCGCCCTCGTCGAGGGTGCAGATCTGCAGGTCGGGATTGAGAACGGTCACGTCGCCGACAGTCTGAATGTCGCCGGCGGTCACGACGCCCGGGCCCTGCTTCTTCACGACCATGCGCTTCGGGCCTTCGCCCAGCATCTTGATCGAGATGTCCTTCACGTTCAGCACGATGTCGGTGACGTCTTCACGCACGCCGGCAATCGAGGAGAATTCATGCAGCACGCCGTCAATGTGCACCGACTGCACGGCAGCGCCCTGCAGCGAGGACAGCAGGATGCGGCGGAGTGCGTTACCGAGGGTCTGGCCGAAACCGCGCTCGAGCGGTTCGGCGACCAGGGTCGCAAAACGGGTTGGATCGCTGCCAGGGGTTACCTGCAGCTTGTTCGGCCGGATAAGTTCTTGCCAATTTTTCTGGATCGTCACTGTGTCACCCATGCCATCAAACTCACTGGCGTTGGAGATCGCGGATCAGTCCGCGTAAGTCGCATCGCAAAAGCGATCGCGGGCAGCCGAGCCACCCGCGATCAAAAAGTATCAAACGCGCCGACGCTTGCGCGGGCGGCAACCGTTGTGCGGGATCGAGGTCACGTCGCGGATCGAGGTAACCGTGAAGCCCGCGGCCTGCAGAGCGCGGAGAGCCGATTCACGACCCGAACCCGGACCGCCTACTTCGACTTCCAGCGTGCGCATACCGTGTTCCTGCGCCTTCTTCGACACGTCTTCAGCAGCAACCTGCGCTGCATACGGGGTCGACTTGCGCGAACCCTTGAAGCCCATCGTGCCAGCCGACGACCAGGCAATCGTGTTGCCCTGCGCGTCGGTGATGGTGATGGTCGTGTTGTTGAACGACGAATTCACGTGCGCGATGCCCGATGCAATGTTCTTGCGCTCGCGGCGACGAATACGTCCGGCTTCCTTTGCCATCTCTAACCTTTCTGAGGATCTCAACGCCGCCGTAATGCCAGCGGCTACACCAAAAATAATTGCAGAAGCGGATGATCATCCGCTTCCGCAAACTCGTATTCGAAAGCTTACTTCTTCTTGCCGGCGATCGACTTGGCCGGACCCTTGCGGGTGCGCGCATTGGTATGCGTGCGCTGGCCACGAACCGGCAGACCGCGACGATGACGCAGACCGCGATAGCAGCCGAGGTCCATCAGACGCTTGATGTTCATGCCCGTCTCGCGACGAAGATCGCCCTCGACCAGATAGTCGCGGTCGATGACTTCGCGGATCTGCAGAACTTCCGCGTCGCTGAGCTGATTGACGCGGCGTTCCGGAGTGATCTTCACCTTCTCGATGATATCGGCGGCGTTCTTCTGGCCGATGCCATGAATGTACTGCAGCGCGATCAGCACGCGCTTGTTGGTCGGGATGTTTACACCGGCGATACGGGCCACAACTTCTCTCCTGTCACCAGTCCATCACGAACCGGCATTATCATCATTTGTCGGGCGGGTATTCACAAACGCGAACACGACGCCCGTCCCCTGGATTTCAGTGGGGCCCGGCATCGTTGGAATCTTCCGACTGGATGAGGGCCTTATTAAAGTATTCGACTTCGTTTCGTCAACCTGCTCTAGCGTTTGACGCGCTTTTTGCCGGCTTTCTTGGCCAATTTACCGGCCTTCTTGGCTGGCTTTTTGGCCGACTTGCTGGTTTTGGCCTTCGAAGCCGAATTTACAGCCTTTTTGGCTGCTTTTACCGCCTTTTTGACCGTTTTCTTGACAGTCTTCTTCACGGCTTTCTTGGCCGCCTTTGCCTTCTTGGCGGCCTTTACCGGTGCCTTCTTAGCCTTCTTGACTGCCTTCGCAGCTTTTTTGGCCGATTTGGCCGCTTTCTTGGCCGGAGCAGATCCACGCTTGGCGGCAGCAGCCTTCTTGGCGGGCTTGCGGGCCGGCTTCTTCGCCGACTCATCGGCCGCGAGAATCGCTGCCAGCACGCGGTTGATCTCAGCCGTCACCTCTTCGATGGTCATCATGCCATCGATGGTCACCAGCTTCCGCTTCTCCGAATAATAATGCACCAGCGGCTCGGTCGAGGTGCGGTAGCTCGCCAAACGCTTCGACAGCACTTCCGGCGTATCATCGATGCGCACGGTCTCGCCGCGCTCCATCATCTGCGCGACACGGGCTTCGACACGCTGCAACAGCGCACTCTCGTTGACGCGGAGTTCAACGGCAGCATCGAGATGAAGCCCCTTGGACTTCAGCAGTGCATCCAGCGCTTCAGCCTGCGGCACGGTGCGCGGGAAGCCGTCGAGGATGAAGCCATTGGCGGCATCCGGCAGCTCGATGCGATCCGAGATGATCCCGATCACAATATCATCGGGCACCAGGCCGCCAGCGGCCATGATGTCCTTGGCCTTGAGGCCAACTTCGGTCTCGGCAGCCACGGCAGCACGCAGCATGTCACCGGTGGACAGCTGAACGATGTTGTGACGTTCGACAAGACGATGTGCCTGAGTTCCCTTGCCCGCCCCCGGCGGCCCGAGAAGAATCAACCTCATTTGCGCCGGCCCCTCAGCTTCGACTTGCGGATCAAACCTTCATACTGGTGCGCCAGCAGATAGCCTTGCACCTGCGCCACAGTATCCATGGTGACACTGACCACGATCAGCAGCGACGTGCCGCCGAAGTAGAACGGCACCGAGGCGTAGGAAATCAGGATCTCGGGGATCAAGCAGACCACGGCGAGATAGGCAGCGCCGAGCACAGTGATGCGCGAGAGCACATAGTCGATGTATTCCGCGGTCCGCTCACCCGGGCGAATGCCTGGGATGAAGCCGCCATGCTTCTTCAGATTGTCGGCAGTCTCGGTCGGGTTGAACACGATCGCCGTGTAGAAGAACGCGAAGAACACGATCAACGATACATACATGATCAGGAACAGCGGACGACCATGGCTGAGCTGCGTGGTCAGCCACTGGAACCATTCCGGCCCCTTCCCCGCGTTGAAGCTCGCGATGGTCGCTGGCAGCAACAGCAGCGATGACGCGAAGATCGGCGGGATCACGCCCGAAGTGTTGAGCTTCAGCGGCAGATGCGAGGACTGGCCCTCGAACATCTTGTTGCCGACCTGGCGCTTCGGATACTGGATCAGCAGGCGGCGCTGGGCGCGCTCCATGAACACGATGAAGGCGATCACGACCACGGCCATCACGATGACGACCAGGATCAGACCGGTCGACAGTGCGCCCTGACGACCCAGTTCGAGCATATTGGCGATCGCCGACGGGAGCTCCGCCACGATGCCGGCCAGAATGATCAGCGAGATGCCGTTACCAATGCCGCGCGAGGTGATCTGCTCACCCAGCCACATCAGGAACATCGTGCCGCCGGTCAGCGTGACCGAGGTCGAGATCAGGAAGAACATGCCGGGCTCGCTGACGACATTGCCGGCGCCCTGCAGACCCGCCGCAATGGCATAGGACTGGAATGCAGCGAGGATGACAGTCAGGTAACGGGTATACTGGTTCAGCGTCTTGCGGCCCGCCTCGCCCTCTTTCTTGAGAGCTTCGAGCTGGGGCGACACGGTGGTCAGCAGCTGAATGATAATCGATGCCGAAATATACGGCATGATGTTCAGCGCAAAAATCGCCATGCGGTTGATGCCGCCGCCCGCGAACATGTTGAACATGCCGAGGATGCCGCCGGCCTGCTGCTTGAACACCTGTTCCCACGCGGCCGGATCGATGCCGGGTAGCGGAATATAGGTGCCGAGCCGATAAACAAGCAGCGCACCCAGTGTGAACCAGATGCGCTTCTTCAGTTCATCGGCCTTGCCGAGGGCCGAAAAGTTGAGGTTTGCTGCTAATTGCTCTGCTGCAGAGACCATGTTTGGCTTTCTCCCGCGCCCCTTTCGCCATCATGCCCCGAAAGAGCGGGGCATGCAGCGGAGGCCGGACATTATTTGGTGCTCGGCATTGATAAAATCTACTGCCACATCACGCAAGGCCGCCCACAGACGCAGGCGATGCCGCAGATGTTACGCAGCTTCGCCGTCGGCCTTCTTCGGCGCGATGATCTTCACCGAACCGCCGGCCTTCTCGATGGCTTCGATCGCCGTCTTGGTGGCGCCGTGCACTTCGATGTTGATCTTGGCCTTGATCTCGCCACGGCCGAGAACACGCACACCGGCCTTCGAGCGGCGCAGAACGCCAGCCTTCACCAGCGATTCAGCGTTGATCACGGCCTTGATGTCGATGGTCTTCGCATCGATCGCGTCCTGGAGACGGTCCAGGTTGATCTCGGCGTAATCGAGACGGAAGATGTTGTTGAAGCCGCGCTTCGGCAGACGACGATGCAACGGCATCTGGCCGCCCTCGAAGCCCTTGATGCGGACGCCTGAACGCGCGGTCTGGCCCTTGCCGCCGCGACCCGCGGTCTTGCCCTTGCCGGAGCCG
Source organism: Tardiphaga sp. P4_G1 (assembly GCF_056401215.1). Taxonomy (NCBI): domain Bacteria; kingdom Pseudomonadati; phylum Pseudomonadota; class Alphaproteobacteria; order Hyphomicrobiales; family Nitrobacteraceae; genus Tardiphaga; species Tardiphaga sp. P4_G1. The sequence continues at coordinate 44,068 of NZ_JBFUJU010000017.1, read as the reverse complement.
ATGCCACGGCCGACGCGCATACGCTTCTTACGGGAGCCGGCGTTATCGGCGATATCGCTGAGCTTCATCGTTCTTTTCCCTGTTTCGCCCTGTCTTCCCGAGGCTTACCGGCAGATCCGGACCTCGAAGGTCAACAGTGTCATCCCTGCGGCAACCTGGCGGCCGCAGTGAGACGACGTGAACTTACTTATCCTCGACCACGCGGACGAGGTGCTGCACTTTGGTGATCATGCCGCGAACTTCAGGAGTGTCCTGCAATTCGCTGACGCGACCGATCTTGTTGAGCTTGAGGCCGATCAGCGTAGAACGCTGCGAGTGGTGCCGGCGAATTGCGCTGGCGACCTGCTCGACCTTGATCATCTTTGCGGCCTTGGCCATCGTGATAACTCCAAAAAGTCTTTTTAGAGGGCATGATCCTCATCAGAAAAGCGGAGATCCACTTTTCCGAATCATGCCTGTTATTCGGCAACCAGCTCGGCGTCACCGCCAACGCGGCGCGACTGCAGGGTGGACACCTTGATGTTGCGGCGAGCAGCAACCGAACGCGGCGAATCCTGATGCTTCAGCGCGTCGAAAGTGGCGCGAACCATGTTGTAGGGATTCGACGAACCGATCGACTTGGCCACCACGTCCTGGATACCCAGCGTTTCGAACACAGCGCGCATCGGACCGCCGGCGATGATGCCGGTACCAGCCGGAGCAGCACGCAGATACACGCGACCCGCGCCATGACGGCCAGCGATGTCGTGATGCAGCGTGCGACCTTCGCGCAGAGCGACGCGCGTCAGGTTGCGCTTGGCCGACTCGGTTGCCTTGCGGATTGCTTCCGGAACTTCACGGGCCTTACCGTGACCGAACCCGACCCTGCCTTTCTGATCGCCAATGACGACCAGAGCCGCAAAGCCGAAGCGCTTACCGCCCTTGACGACCTTCGCCACACGATTGATGTGGACGAGCTTGTCGACGAACTCACTATCACGCTCTTCCCGGGGGCCCCGGTCGCGTCCGCCGCGTTCGCGTTCACCTGCCATGGTGTTTTCCAATCCTTGCGAAGCTTTCGCTTCTAACCCTGTGTCCGTTCAAATCTGCAACTTGCAAATCAACGAAAGTGAAATCGCTTAGAAGCTGAGCCCGCCTTCGCGAGCCGCATCTGCCAGCGCCTTGACGCGGCCGTGGTACAGATACTGACCACGGTCGAACACCACTTCCTTGACGCCATTCTTGACCGCGCGCTCTGCCAGCAGCTTGCCGACAGCCTGCGCCGCATCGACGTCCGCACCGGTCTTGCCGGTTTCGCGCATCGCCTTCTCCAGCGACGACGCGGAAGCGAGCGTCTCGCCCTTCAGGTCGTCGATGACCTGCGCGTAGATGTGCTTCGACGAACGGAAGATCGACAGGCGCGGACGGCCATTGGCAGTCCGGCGGAGCGAGAGCCGCACGCGTTGCTTGCGCCGGGCATTCGTAATCTTGAGTTTCGACATGACCGGCTCCGTTACTTCTTCTTGCCTTCCTTGCGGAAGATAAACTCGTCGGAATAACGTACGCCCTTGCCCTTATAGGGCTCCGGCGGACGATAGCTGCGGATCTCCGCGGCTACCTGACCGACGCGCTGCGAGTCGTTGCCGGCGACGTTGATCTCGGTCGGCTTCGGCACCGTGATGGTGATGCCTTCCGGGATCGCGTAGACGACATCGTGGCTGTAACCGAGCGCCAGCTGCAGGTTCTTGCCCTGCAGGGCCGCACGATAACCGACGCCGGTGATCTCGAGCTTCTTCTCGAAACCCTTGGTAACGCCTTCGAGCAGATTCGCGATCTGCGCGCGAGCGGTACCGTACAGTGCACGGGCGCGATTGGTTTCGACGCGAGGAGCAACCTTGATTGCGCCCTCTTCCATCTTCACCACCACGTCGTCGTGCACGACGAACTGAAGAGCGCCCTTGGGGCCCTTCATCTTGACGGTCTGGCCTTCGACGGACGCGGTAACTCCCGCGGTCACCGCCACTGGCTTCTTGCCAACTCGTGACATGACTGATCCTTCCTCAGAACACCGTGAAGAGAACTTCACCGCCCACATTCGCGTCGCGCGCGTCGTGGTCGGCCATAATTCCCTTGGGCGTCGACAAAACGGAGATACCGAGGCCGTTCTTCACGCGCGGCAGGTTCTTCACCGAGACGTAAACGCGACGTCCTGGCTTCGAAACACGCTCGATTTCGCGGATGACCGGTTCGCCATCGAAATACTTGAGTTCAATCTCGAGTTCCGAACGGCCCGACGAATGCTCGACGCTGGCGAAGCCACGGATGTAGCCTTCGTTCTTCAGCACTTCGAGCACGTTGGCGCGCATCTTGGAGCCCGGGGTCGAAACCTTGGACTTGGTACGCATCTGCGCATTGCGGATACGGGTGATGAGATCGCTGATTGGATCGTGGGTCGACATGTTCCGCCCCCCTTACCAGCTGGACTTCACGAGCCCGGGAACCAGGCCCTTCGAGCCGAGTTCACGCAGCGCGATACGGCTGAGCTTGTTGATACGATAGACCGAATGCGGACGACCGGTGATTTCGCAACGGTTCATGATCCGAACGGGCGATGAATTGCGCGGAAGCTCGGCGAGCTTCAGCGTTGCGGCGAACCGCTCTTCCATCGGCTTGGTCTTGTCGGCGATGATGGCCTTGAGACGCGCGCGCTTCGGCGCAGCGTTCGCGGACATCTTCTTCCGACGGTTGTTCTTCTCGATCGAACTCTTCTTTGCCATGCTTGGCTCCTGGGTTACCGCGTTTGAGAAGCTTTTCAGCTACTCACTGCCGGAACGGGAAATTGAAAGCGGTCAACAAAGCGCGGGCCTCGTCGTCGGTGCGCGCAGTGGTGCACACCGTGATGTCCATGCCCAGCGGCGTATCCCCGGCCTTGTCGAAATCGATTTCCGGGAAAATGATGTGCTCTTTGAGACCGAGCGAGTAGTTGCCACGGCCGTCGAAGCTCTTGGCGTTCAGGCCACGGAAATCTCGCACGCGCGGCAGAGCGACGTTCACCAGACGATCAATGAACTCGTACATCTTCGTCTTGCGGAGAGTCACCTTGGCGCCGATCGGCTGGTTTTCACGCAGCTTGAAGGTCGCGATAGCAACGCGCGAATAGGTCACGATGGCCTTCTGACCGGCGATCAGCGACAGGTCGCTGGCAGCGGTTTCGGCCTTCTTGCGGTCGTTCACAGCTTCGCCAACGCCCATGTTCAGGACGATCTTGTCGAGGCGCGGAACCTGCATGACATTTTCGTAGCCGAACTGTTCAGTCAGCTTGGCACGAATGGACTTATCATATTCGACGCGCAGGCGCGGAATGTAGACGGTCTCAGACATCGATCTCTGCTCCCGAACGCTTGGCGATGCGCACCTTGGTGCCATCAGCCTGGATCTTGAAACCAACGCGAGTCGGCTTGCCGTCCTTGCCGACGATCGCGATGTTGGACAGTTGGATCGGCGCCTCTTTCGAGATGATGCCGCCTTCCTGTGCCTGGGTCTGCTTCTGGTGACGCTTGACCAGGTTGACGCCGCGAACCAGCGCCTTGCCCTCGGTCGGGCGCACTTCAAACACTTCGCCGGTACGGCCCTTGTCGCGACCGTTCAGCACGATGACCTTGTCACCCTTGCGAATTTTGGCAGCCATTACAGCACCTCCGGCGCAAGCGAGATGATCTTCATGTGGTTCTTGGCGCGCAGCTCACGCGGCACGGGCCCGAAGATACGGGTACCGATCGGCTCGGACTGATTGTTGATCAGCACGGCAGCGTTGCGATCGAAGCGGATGACAGAGCCATCCGGGCGGCGAATGTCCTTGCGGACGCGCACGACGACCGCCTTCATGACGTCGCCCTTCTTCACCTTCCCGCGTGGGATGGCTTCCTTGATCGATACGACAATTACGTCGCCAACGGATGCATAACGGCGCTTGGATCCACCAATCACCTTAATGCACATGACACGGCGTGCGCCTGAATTATCGGCCACGTCGAGGTTGGTCTGCATCTGAATCATTGATGCACCTCGTCCTCTGTTTATGCGCTAATGCGCGATTTTTAGGCAGTCTTCTTCTGTTCGCCCCGGACAACCGTCCAGTGCTTCAGCTTCGACATCGGCTTGCTCTCTTCGATCCACACCATGTCGCCCGGCTTGAACTCGTTGTTCTCGTCGTGGGCATGGTAGTTTTTCGAACGGCGAATGGTCTTCTTGTAGATCGGGTGCGTAAAGCGACGGTCAACGCGAACAACAACCGTCTTGGCTTGCTTGTCGCTGACGACCACGCCCTGCAGAGTACGTTTCGGCATGTTCGGCCCCTTACTTCGACTTACCGTCGCGCTTCTGCGCGGCGATGGTCTTGATTCGTGCAATATCACGACGCGCCTCACGAAGGCGAGAGGTGTTTTCCAGCTGCCCGGTGGCGCGCTGGAAGCGCAGGTTGAAACGCTCCTTCTTCAGATTGAGGACGGCGTCGTCCATCTGATCGGGGCTCATTGCGCGGATATCGCTGGTTTTCATTTCGGCCATGGCTCTACTCCGCAATGCGCGTAACGAAACGCGTCTTGATCGGCAGCTTGGCGGCAGCGAGGGTCATCGCTTCCTTGGCAATCTGCGTGGTGACACCGTCGATCTCGAAGATCACTCGGCCTGGCTTGACGCGCGCAACCCACAGTTCCGGGGTACCCTTGCCGGAGCCCATTCGGACTTCAGCGGGCTTCTTAGAAACCGGGAGATCCGGGAACACCCGGATCCAGACGCGGCCGGCACGCTTCATGTGACGGGTCAGCGCGCGACGGGCAGCTTCGATCTGACGCGCGGTCAGACGTTCCGGCGCCATTGCCTTCAGGCCGAACTGACCGAAAGCCAGCGTGGCGCCCGAAGTCGCAACGCCGTGGATCCGGCCCTTATGCGCCTTCCGGAACTTGGTCTTCTTTGGTTGCATCATGGCTTACGCCCTCAAACCTTCTAATTAAACGCTCAAGCAGCGTCGCGACGCGGCCGGGAATTGTCACCCTCGGCCATGCGCTTGTCCTGAGCCATCGGATCGTGCTCGAGGATTTCGCCCTTGAAGATCCAGACCTTGACGCCGCAGGTGCCGAACGTCGTGAACGCGGTGGCTACGCCGTAATCGATATCCGCACGCAGCGTGTGAAGCGGCACGCGACCTTCGCGATACCATTCCATACGCGCGATTTCCGCACCGCCCAGGCGACCCGAGCAGTTGATACGAATGCCTTCGGCGCCCAGACGCATGGCCGACTGCACTGCCCGCTTCATCGCACGGCGGAACGCAACGCGGCGCTCGAGCTGCTGCGCGATCGACTCGGCGACCAGGGTCGCATCGAGCTCCGGCTTGCGGATTTCGACGATGTTGATCACCACGTCCGACGATGTGATGTCGGCAACCTTCTTGCGAAGCTTGTCGATGTCAGCGCCCTTCTTGCCGATGACAACACCCGGACGAGCCGACTGAATGGTCACGCGGCACTTCTTGTGCGGGCGCTCGATGATGATCTTGGCGACGGCAGCCTGCTTGAGCTCCTTATGCAGGATCTCGCGGATCTTGACGTCTTCGTGCAACAACTTGCCGTATTCGTTCTTGCCGGCATACCAACGTGAATCCCACGTACGGTTGATGCCAAGACGCAGACCGATTGGATTGATCTTCTGACCCATCTTATTCTCCTGCGCCTGCTTACGCTGCTGCTTCTGCTTCGACCTGACGAACGACAATCGTCAGCTGCGCAAACGGTTTAAAGATACGGCCCGAACGGCCACGGCCGCGCGGACTGAAACGCTTCATCACGATGCCCTTGCCGACATGCGCCTCGGAGACGATCAGTGCGTCAACGTCGAGGTCATGGTTGTTCTCGGCGTTAGCGATCGCCGATTCCAGGCACTTCTTCACGTCGACCGCGATCCGCTTGCGCGAGAACTGCAGGTCGGCGAGTGCAGCCGAAGCCTTGCGGCCGCGGATCATCTGCGCAACCAGGTTCAGCTTCTGCGGGCTCACGCGCAACATGCGGGCGATCGCCTTGGCCTCGTTATCCGGGAGGCTCCGTTCGCGCTTTGGCTTGCTCATGACTTAGTCCTCAGCCCTTCTTGGCTTTCTTGTCGCCGGCGTGGCCATGGAAGGTACGGGTCGGCGAGAACTCGCCGAACTTGTGACCAACCATTTCCTCGTTCACAGCGACAGGTACATGCTTCTGGCCGTTGTAAACGCCGAAGGTGAGACCCACGAACTGCGGCAAGATCGTCGAGCGACGGCTCCAGATCTTGATCACATCATGACGACCAGACGAACGAGCGGCATCTGCCTTCTTGAGCAGCGAACCCTCGACGAACGGGCCTTTCCAGACTGAACGAACCATGTCCGGCGATCCTTACTTCTTCCGCTTGTGGCGGCTGATGAGAATGAACTTGTTGGTCGACTTGTTCGACCGGGTCTTCTTGCCCTTGGTCGGCTTGCCCCAGGGCGTAACCGGGTGACGACCACCCGAGGTACGACCTTCACCACCACCGTGCGGATGGTCGATCGGGTTCATGACGACGCCGCGGTTATGCGGACGCCAGCCGAGCCAGCGGGTACGACCGGCCTTGCCGATCGAGATGTTCATGTGATCCGGGTTCGACACAGCGCCGATGGTGGCGGTGCAACGACCATGAACCAGGCGCTGTTCGCCCGAATTCAGACGGATGATCACGTAATCATGGTCACGACCGACGAGCTGGGCATAGGTGCCAGCGGAACGAGCGATCTGGCCGCCCTTCCCTATCTTCATCTCGACGTTGTGGATGATCGTGCCGATCGGCATGTTGCCGAGCGGCATGACATTGCCCGGCTTCACGTCGACATAGCTGCCGGCGATGACGGTATCGCCAACGGCCAGACGCTGCGGCGCCAGGATATAAGCCTGCTCGCCATCGGTGTACTTGATCAGCGCGATAAACGCGGTGCGGTTCGGATCGTATTCCAGACGCTCGACCACGGCCGGAACGTCGACCTTGGAACGCTTGAAGTCGACGATACGATAGGACTTCTTGTGGCCACCGCCACGGAAGCGCACCGTGATGCGACCGGTGTTGTTACGACCGCCAGCCGAGTGCTTGCCTTCGGTCAGAGCCTTGACAGGCTTGCCCTTGTACAGCGCGGAACGATCCACCATGACCAGCTGACGCTGGCCGGGTGTCGTTGGGTTGAATGTCTTAAGTGCCATCGTTGATCGCCCTTACAGTCCGGTCGTAACGTCGATGCGGTGGCCCTCTTCGAGGGTCACGATCGCACGCTTGACGTTCGACTGTGAACCGAGGTTGCCACGGAAGATCTTCGTCTTGCCCTTGCGAACCAGCGTGTTCACGCTCTTTACCTTGACGTCGAACAGCTTTTCGACGGCTTCCTTGATCTGCGGCTTGGTGGCCTTGCCGTCGACCTTGAAAACAACCTTGTTGAATTCAGAAGCGACAGTGGCCTTTTCCGTCACCACAGGGGCGACGATCACGTCGTAATGGCGCGGGTCGATATTCTTCATTTGAAGCGCGCCTCCAACGCATCAAGCGCCGCCTTGGTCAGAACCAGCTTCTGACGACGCAGAATGTCATAGACGTTGATGCCCTGGATCGGCAGCACGTCAATGTTCGGAATGTTACGGGCCGCCTGAGCGAAACCGACATGAACCTCGGCGCCATCGATGATCAGCGCGTTGGTCAGGCCGAGACCCGTGAAGTGACCGAGCAGAGCCTTGGTCTTGGCGGCTTCCAGGTTGGCGTTCTCGATCACGATCAAGCCGCCGTCCTTGGCCTTCGCCGACAGAGCATGCTTCAGCGCGAGTGCACGGACCTTCTTCGGCAGATCGAACGCGTGGGAGCGAACGACCGGACCGAAGGCACGACCACCGCCGCGGAACTGCGGAACGCGAGCCGAACCGTGACGAGCACCGCCGGTGCCCTTCTGCTTGTACATCTTCTTGCCGGTGCGCCAGATTTCGGCGCGGCCCTTAGCCTTGTGGTTGCCCGACTGGCGCTTTGCGAGCTGCCAGTTGACGCAACGCTGGATGATGTCGGCGCGCGGATCGAGACCGAAGATGGCATCCGACAGCTCGATCGAGCCGGCGTCCTTGCCCTCAAGCGTGGTGACGTTCAGTTTCATCTCACGCTCCTTCCTGCTCGGCCGCAGGTGCTTCAACGGTTGCAGCACCCTCTCCTGCCAGCTTGAACTTGCCGGGCTTCGGCGCGTCCTTCGGCAGAGCCTTCTTCACCGCATCGCGAACCGAAATCCAGCCGCCCTTGGAGCCGGGAACGGCACCTTCGACGAGGATCAGGCCGCGCTCGACATCAAGCTGCACGACGCGCAGGTTGAGCGTGGTGATACGATCGACACCCATATGACCGGGCATCTTCTTGTTCTTGAAGGTCTTGCCGGGATCCTGACGACCACCGGTCGAACCGATCGAACGATGCGAAACCGACACACCGTGCGTGGCGCGAAGACCGCCGAAATTCCAGCGCTTCATACCACCGGCGAAGCCCTTACCGACCGAGGTGCCGGTGACGTCGACGAACTGGCCAACCACGAAGTGGTCTGCCTGAATCTCGGCGCCGACCGGGATCAGCGCGTCTTCCGACACGCGGAATTCCGCGACCTTCCGCTTGGGTTCAACCTTGGCGACCGCGAACTGGCCGCGTTCAGCCTTGGGCAAATACACGGTCTTGCGCGAGCCCGATCCGAGCTGCAGCGCGACGTAACCGTTCTTCTCGCTGGTGAGGTGGCCAACCACCTGGCAGTTACCCAGCTTGAGCACGGTCACAGGGATATGTTCACCGGCGTCTGTGAAGACCCGGGTCATCCCGACCTTTTGTGCGATCACTCCGGAGCGCATCGGCGTGCTTCCTGTTCTTTCTGTCCGTTTGACCGGACGGGACCTAAATACTTAGAGCTTGATCTCGACGTCGACACCGGCGGCCAGGTCGAGCTTCATCAAAGCATCGACTGTCTGCGGGGTCGGATCGACGATATCGAGAAGACGCTTATGAGTGCGCATCTCGAACTGCTCGCGGCTCTTCTTGTCGACGTGCGGCGAACGGTTGACCGTGAACTTCTCGATGCGCGTCGGCAGCGGGATGGGTCCACGGACCTGTGCACCCGTGCGCTTCGCGGTGCTTACGATCTCACGGGTCGATGCATCGAGGATGCGATGATCGAACGCCTTGAGACGAATGCGGATATTCTGGCCGTTCATTGCCGTGTCTTTCTTTGAAAGCGAATGGTTGTTGCGAGTAGCGAGTAGCGAGACCCGCTACTCACGACTTCCTGTTCGCGTCCTTACTCGATGATGCTAGCGACGACGCCTGCACCGACGGTGCGGCCGCCTTCACGGATGGCGAAGCGCAGCTTCTCTTCCATCGCGATCGGCACGATCAGGTGCACTTCCATCGCGATGTTGTCGCCCGGCATCACCATTTCGGTGCCTTCCGGCAGATGCACAACACCGGTCACGTCGGTGGTGCGGAAGTAGAACTGCGGACGGTAGTTGGTGAAGAACGGCGTGTGACGGCCACCCTCTTCCTTGGTGAGGATGTAAGCCTCGGCCTTGAACTTGGTGTGCGGCTTCACCGAACCCGGCTTGCACAGCACCTGGCCGCGCTCGACGTCTTCACGCTTGGTGCCGCGCAGCAGCGCGCCGATGTTGTCGCCGGCCTGACCCTGATCGAGCAGCTTGCGGAACATTTCAACGCCGGTGCAGATCGTCTTCTGCGTGGCGCGGATACCGACGATTTCGATTTCCTCGCCGACCTTGACGATGCCGCGCTCGACGCGGCCGGTCACGACCGTACCACGGCCCGAGATCGAGAACACGTCTTCCACCGGCATCAGGAACGGCTGGTCAACCGGACGCTCCGGCTGCGGGATGTAGCTGTCGACGTTCTTCATCAATTCGAGGATCGCGTCGTGACCGAGYTTCTGGTCCGAGTTTTCGAGAGCGGCSAGCGCCGAACCCTTGATGATCGGAATGTCRTCGCCCGGGAAGTCGTACTTCGAGAGCARTTCRCGSACTTCCATYTCSACSAGYTCGAGCAGYTCCGGATCGTCGACCATGTCGCACTTGTTCAGGAACACGACCAACGCGGGMACGCCGACCTGGCGGGCGAGCAGGATGTGCTCGCGGGTCTGCGGCATCGGGCCGTCRGCRGCCGACACGACCAGGATGCCACCGTCCATCTGCGCGGCGCCGGTGATCATGTTCTTCACATAGTCGGCGTGGCCGGGGCAATCGACGTGCGCATAGTGGCGGTTGGCGGTCTCGTATTCGACGTGAGCCGTCGAAATGGTGATGCCGCGGGCCTTTTCCTCGGGCGCCTTGTCGATCTGGTCGTAAGCGGTGAACGTGGCACCGCCCGTCTCTGCCAGCACCTTCGTGATCGCCGCCGTCAGCGACGTCTTGCCGTGGTCAACGTGACCGATCGTACCAATATTGCAGTGCGGCTTGTTACGTTCAAATTTTGCTTTGGCCATGACTCTCTCCGTTTAGTCGTCAACTGTCGCTAACGACAATCAGGCAAACTTCTTCTGGACTTCTGCCGACACATTGGCCGGCGCTTCCGCGTAGTGATCGAATGACATCGAGAACGTTGCACGACCCTGGCTCATCGAGCGCAGCGTGTTCACGTAACCGAACATGTTCATGAGCGGCACCATCGCGTTGATGACGTTGGCGTTGCCGCGCATGTCCTGACCCTGGATCTGACCGCGCCGCGAGTTCAAGTCGCCGATGACCGAACCGGTGTAGTCTTCCGGGGTCACGCATTCGACCTTCATGATCGGCTCGAGCAAAACGGACTTGCCCTTCTGCAGCGCGTCGCGGAGTGCCGCGCGCGAAGCAATTTCGAAGGCCAGTGCCGACGAGTCGACGTCGTGATAGGCGCCGTCAACCAGCTGGACATGAACGTCGACCACGGGGAAGCCCGCGACCACGCCCGAGGTCATGACGCTGTTGAGACCCTTTTCGACGCCGGGGATGTATTCCTTCGGAACCGAACCACCGACGACCTTGGATTCGAACACGAAGCCCGAACCCGGCTCGCCCGGCTCGACCACGAACTTGACGCGGGCGAACTGGCCGGTACCACCGGTCTGCTTCTTGTGGGTGTAGTCGACTTCAGCGCGCTTCGTGATCTTCTCACGGAACGCCACCTGCGGTGCGCCGATATTCGCGTCGACCTTGTAGGTACGGCGCAGAATGTCGACCTTGATGTCGAGATGGAGTTCGCCCATGCCCTTCAGGATGGTCTGGCCGGACTCGTGGTCGGTCGACACGCGGAATGACGGATCTTCCGCAGCGAGCTTCGCCAGAGCGACGCCCAGCTTTTCCTGGTCGGCCTTGGACTTCGGCTCGATCGCGATTTCGATCACCGGCTCCGGGAATTCCATACGCTCGAGAATGACCTGCTTGTCCGGATCGCAAAGCGTGTCACCGGTGCGGGCTTCCTTGAGGCCAGCCAGAGCGACGATGTCGCCGGCAAAGGCTTCCTTGATGTCTTCGCGGTTGTTCGCATGCATCAGCAGCATGCGGCCGATACGTTCTTTCTTCTCACGGGTCGAGTTCACGACACCGGTGCCGCTCTGCAGAACACCCGAATAGATGCGGCAGAACGTGATGGTGCCGACGAACGGATCGTCCATGATCTTGAATGCGAGCAGAGCCAGCGGCTCCTTGTCGTCCGCCTTGCGGAGGATCTCGTTGCCGTCTTCGTCCGTGCCCTTGATGGCAGGAACGTCAACCGGCGACGGCAGATAATCGACAACCGCGTCGAGCAAAGGCTGCACGCCCTTGTTCTTGAAGGCCGAGCCGCAGAGAACCGGGTAGAACGCGCCAGTCAGCACGGCCTTACGGATCAGACGCTTGAGGGTCGCTTCGTCCGGCTCGGTGCCGTCGAGGTAAGCAGTCATCGCCTCATCGTCGAGTTCGACGGCGGCTTCGAGCAGCTTCTCGCGATATTCCTTGGCCTTCTCGACCAGGTCAGCCGGAATGTCGACGGTCTCGTACTTCGCGCCGAGGGCCTCATTGTTCCAGATATAGGCCTTCATGATCACCAGATCGACCATGCCGACGAAATCGTTCTCAGCGCCGATCGGCAGCTGGATCGCAACGGGCTTTGCGCCGAGACGGTCGATGATGTCCTGCAGGCACTTGTAGAAGTCAGCGCCGGTCTTATCCATCTTGTTCGCGAAAACGATCCGCGGAACCTTGTACTTGTCGCCCTGACGCCAGACGGTTTCGGTCTGCGGCTCGACGCCCTGGTTGGAGTCGAGAACGCATACAGCGCCATCGAGCACGCGCAGCGAACGCTCGACTTCAATCGTGAAGTCGACGTGGCCGGGGGTATCGATGATGTTCAGGCGATGGCCGTTCCAGAATGCAGTGGTAGCGGCGGACGTGATGGTGATGCCACGCTCCTGCTCCTGCTCCATCCAATCCATCGTCGCGGCACCTTCGTGCACTTCGCCGATTTTGTGGCTCTTGCCGGTGTAATAGAGGATGCGCTCGGTCGTTGTCGTCTTACCGGCATCGATATGCGCCATGATACCGAAGTTACGGTAGTCCTCAATGGCATGTACGCGAGGCATGGGATGTTCCTTAAATTCCGAGTTTCGCCGTTACCAGCGATAATGCGAGAATGCGCGATTGGCTTCCGCCATCTTGTGCACGTCTTCCCGCTTCTTCACGGCGTTACCACGGTTGTTCGACGCATCGAGCAGCTCAGCCGAGAGACGCTCGGTCATGGTCTTCTCGTTGCGAGCGCGCGCAGCGGTGATCAGCCAGCGAATGCCCAGCGCCTGGCGCCGAATGCTGCGGACTTCAACCGGCACCTGATAGGTGGCGCCACCGACGCGACGCGAACGAACTTCGATCGTCGGCATCACATTTTCCAGAGCCTGCTCGAACACGCCGAGCGGACCCTGCTTGGTCTTCGCTTCGATCATTTCGAAAGCACCGTAAACGATGGTTTCGGCGGCAGACTTCTTGCCGTCATACATGATCGAATTCATGAACTTGGTGACGATGACGTTCCCGAACTTCGGATCCGGGTTAACTTCACGCTTTTCAGCAGAATGGCGACGAGACATCGATCAGACCCCGGCTTACTTCGGACGCTTCGCGCCGTACTTCGAACGACGCTGCTTACGGTTCTTGACGCCCTGGGTATCCAGCACGCCGCGGAGAATGTGGTAACGCACGCCGGGCAAATCCTTGACGCGACCGCCGCGGATCATGACCACGGAGTGCTCCTGAAGGTTATGACCTTCACCCGGAATGTAACCGATGACTTCGAAGCCATTGGTCAGACGCACCTTGGCAACCTTACGAAGCGCCGAGTTCGGCTTCTTCGGAGTCGTCGTGTAGACGCGCGTGCAAACGCCGCGCTTCTGCGGCGACTGCTGCAGCGCAGGAACCTTCTTGCGCGACTTCTGAATTGCGCGCGGAGTAGCGATCAGCTGGTTGATCGTCGGCATGTCAGCCTTCACCCTTTAGTTCGCTCGAAGCCGTAACGGCTTCCTCAAAATCACATCGGAGCAACCTGCCCCACGGTTCGCATCACGTGAAAAGCTTCACGCAAAACGAAATCACGCCAACCATTCATTGCTGAACGGAAAGCGCTTAACGCCACAGAGGACCGCGATCATGACCGCCAGACTTGCGTCTTTAGGTCTGCACCGAGGTCATGCATTCGAATTTAATCTCAAGAGAGAAGTCTCTCAGGAGACAAACGTCGTTTTGGCATTGCCTTGATATAGCGACAGCGTTTGAGCTTCTTGGTCGAGGTTGGTGCCCGATTAGCTCCGAAAAGCCGACCGGGTGATCCGTTCCGACACTGGCGAAGCTCACCGCCTGTCGTTGAATGGCCGGGTTGTATCCGCAGGGGATACCCAAGTCAACAACAAAGCGCGATGAAAGAAACGCTTCTCGCACTGCATCTTCTAGCATGTGGATCATGACAGAACATACGCGATTTCGACGCCCGCCATGTCATCCACGAAAGAATCCGCGACTCGGATTCGTTGCAGTTTGATGAAAGAGAATCGCCTGGGTTGCGGAATTTTTGCGCCCTGCCCCGCCGACTCGCATCCGACGCAAGCCGTATCGCGTCCCGAATCGGCACACCGGGCAGCGCCGATCAGGAGCAAATGTTACCGGAGCGTCGAGTGGAGCGGTACGCCGCCGCTCATTCGACGCCCACGGTCAGCCAATCAGGCGGATGCAGGGAGGCGTGCGATGACCTTGATCTCGAAATCGAAGCCCGCGAGCCAGTTGACCCCGACCGCGGTCCAGTTCGGGTAAGGCGGTTCACCGATCACGGCCAATCGGACGGCATTGACCGCCGCGAACTGGGTGGCCGGGTCGGTGTGGAAGGTGGTGACGTCGACCACGTCGTCGAATGTGCAACCTGCAGCCTTCAGCACGGCCGCAAGGTTATCGAATGCCAGCTGGACCTGCTTTTCGAAAGCCGGTTCCGGCGACCCGTCTTCCCGGCTGCCAACCTGGCCGGAGACAAACAGGAGGTCGCCCGATCGTATCGCCGCCGAATACCGGTTGATCTCGTAAAGCGCCTGCCGGCCGGCCGGGAAAATCGCGTCGCGTTTGGTCATGGTGTCAGTCCTTGTTCAGAGATTATATACGCCCCGTATGTCAGCATAATCGGACATACGCTTCGTATGTCAATACGCATACAGCGCGTATGTTACTTTGCGGAGATGACAGTGGTCGCGAAACGGCGTGCAGAAATGGTGGAGGAAACCCGGGCCAAGCTCATCCGGGCGGCCCGGACGGCTTTCGCCGCCAAAGGCTATGCGGCCGCGTCGATGGACGATCTGACCGCCGAAGCCGGCCTGACGCGCGGCGCGCTCTATCACAACTTCGGCGACAAGAAGGGTTTGCTGCAGGCCGTCATCGATCAGATCGATGCGGAGATGTTGGCGCGCATGCGCGCTGCCCGCGGCCAGGCGGACACCGCATGGGACGGGTTTCTCAACGAGGGCGTCGCCTATATCGAAATGTCCCTCGAGCCGGAGATCCAGCGCATCATGTTGCTGGACGGTCCCGCCGTACTCGGCGATCCCTCGCAATGGCCCAACCAGACCGCGTGCCTACGCACGACAACACAAGCGATCCAGCGACTGATCGACGATGGAACGGTCAAGCCTGTCGATGCCGAAGCGGCGGCCCGTCTGATCAATGGCGCGGCGCTCAACGCCGCCCTCTGGATCGCTGCCGCCGACGATCCCCACGCGGTCCTTACGAAAGCTGTCGAGGCTTTCCGCCAGCTCGCTGCGGGCTTGCTGCGAACGGCGGGATGATCGACTCACACATCTTCAGATGCGCTCACTCGTCGTCGTCATCCTCGTCATCATCATCGTCGTTGGCAGACGACCTGTGCCGCTGGTCGTCCCAGAGCTGGCGGTAGGTACCGTTCAGCGCCAGCAGCTCCTTGTGCGAGCCGCGCTCGATCGCCTTGCCGCCGTTGATGACGATGATTTCGTCCATATCCACCACGGCGGCCAGCCGGTGCGTCGACGAAATCAGGGTGCGGCCCTTGGCGAGTTTGAACAGCGTCTTGTTGAGCGCCGCCTCGGTTGTCTGGTCGAGGGCGGATGTCGCCTCATCCAGCAGAAGCACCGACGGATTGCGGACCACGGCCCGCGCGATCGCAATGCGCTGGCGTTGGCCGCCGGAGAGCGTATCGCCGCGCTCGCCGACCTGGGTATCGTATTTGTCCGGCAGGCTCATGATGTAGCGATGGATCTCGGCCTTGCGCGCCGCCTGCTCGACTTCCTCGTCGGTGGCGCCTTCCTTGCCGAGCCGGATGTTCTCGCGGATCGACATGTTGAACAGCATGTTCTCCTGGAACACCACGGCCATGTGTCCGCGCAGGGACTCGCGCGTGATCTTGCGGATATCGACGCCGTCAATGGTCACCCTGCCCTCGTCCGGCATATAGAGCCGCAGGATCAGGTTCAGCAACGTGCTCTTGCCGGAACCGGACGGACCGACAATGGCGACGGTCTTACCGACATTGATCTTGAGGCTGAGATTGTCCAGCACCAGCTGCTGGCTGTTCTCATACTTGAACGAGACGCGATCGAACGTGATGTCGTTGACAATGCGCGGCAGCTCCGGTGAGCCGGGCTTGTCGGCACCGCGGGTGGGCTCGTCGAGCATCTCCTCCATGTGCCGCACGGCGGCCGCTGCCTGGATCGACACCGGGATAAAGTGCATCACATGGGCGATGTTGTAGGACACCTCCCAGAACGCGCTTTCAAACGTAACGAACGTACCAACCGTGATCTGCCCCTTGGTGGCGAGATAGGCGCCGATCGCCAGCACCACCAAATGCAACAGCAATACCGAGACGGTGACCGAGCGCTCGACCATGGTCGACAGGAAGGTCGCCGCCGCGATCCTGTCCCGCGTTTCGTTATTGCGCAGCCGGAACCAGCCCATGGTACGCCGCTGCAGGCTGAAGGCCTTGATCACCGCCTGTGCCGCGATGTTTTCCTGCACCATGCCGAGCACTGAAGCTTCGCTGAGCTTCTGGTCGTAATTGGCCTGCACGGCCTTCGGCGTCAGAATGCGCGGGCCGATCAGTGTGATCGGGAAAATCAATAGCGCGACCGCGGCCAGCTGCCAGTTCAGATACAGCATCAGCCCGATGCCGGCGATCAGTTCGAGGAACGGCAGCAATGCGCTGTTGGCGAAACTCTTGATGGCCGTCTCGAAAGACGACAGATCGATCGAGAAGCGGGACAGTATCTCACCGCGCTTGGTGCGGGCGAAATAGGCCGACGGCAGATCCTGCACGTGATCGAACAGGCGCGAGCGGACGTCCGCGATGATCGAGGCTGCCAGTTTGGCGTCCCAACGCTCATACCAGATCGCAACGATCGACGTGACAATGCCGGCGACGGCCAGCACCGACAGGATCTTGAACAGCGCGTCGAAATCTTCCTCGCCGAGCGCGTCGTCGATCAGATATTTGAGGCTGAGCGGCATGATGACGTTGAACAGCGTCTCGACCAGAACGCCGAAGCCAACGAAGCCAAGCAGCTTGCGGTACTTGCCGAGCAATGGCCGCGTGAAACGATAGACCGTTCCGAATGCGCCGGCGGCCTCGCGCGCGGTGAAGACGACGAGTTCCTCGTCATCATCGTCATCGAGCTCGTCGTCTTCATCCTCGTCGTCATCATCGACGGCAGGCTTGGCTTTTGCCGTCTTCTCGACAGCCGGCGGTTTCGTGCTGGGAACCGAAGCAGCGGCGGCGCCAACCGGGAGCGCAAACTTGTCATCGAGCGGCGTGGCCGGCTCGGCCGCGTTCTTGTCGTCAGATGGAGGCTTGGGAGGTGGCTTCGACGCCATGGAACGAACCGTTGCTGCACGGTCCTTCGACCGCAAGAATCAATGAAGCGGCCCGGACAGCCACGGCAATGATCCTATGCGATCAGAATGTCCTCGGCAAAGCAACCGAAGGCCGACGCCAAAGATCAATCCTCGGCATCGACCTTGTCGAAGAACGAGTAACGCAGGCTGTCCGCGTCGGCATACCAGTGGCCCGGCCCCTTGCCGGCGGCCAGTGTCGCTTCCCACACCGCCTCGGTGCAGTCGCGGCGATGCATCGACAGGTCGAAGCCGTTGCCGAAGAACAGTTCCGACCATTCCCACCAGGTGCCGAGCTTCTTGACGCCGCGCAGCAGGTCATAGCGATCGATCACCGCCGGCGCCATGTCGGACGTGACCGAGCCGAACACGAGGCCGGTCTTCACGACGCGGTTGAGCTCCTGCACGGCCGTCACCACCTGCTTGTCGCTCACGTGACACAGGCTGGTCTCGAATACGAAATCGAACTGCCCGGCCTTGAAGGGCAGATCGGTGATCGATCCGAGTTTGTTGAACTTCTGCAGCGCCTTTGGCGTCCTGGCGTGGATCGCCTTGTTGTTCTCGACACCCCAGGCGTCGATCCCCCTGGCACGCAGCGCGCCGACCAGTTCGCCTGATGCCGAGCCCGCGACCAGCAGCTTGTAGCCCTTGGCGCGGCCCCAGACGATTTTGATGAGATTTGTCAGATACGCCGGATCGGTGAACTGGCTCCAGACCTCGCTATAAGGACCGACACCGCGATAGTTCTGGAAATAGTCGCGATCGATCTTGTCGGAGATCGTCGTGCCATTCTGACCCTGCGCACGGCGCAGGCGCATCATCTCGGTGAGGATGATGTCGGTGGCGGCATCGGAGGAGTCGAGCAGACCGTTCAGCGTGGAGTCGAACAGATAATCGCCGACCACGACGAGCCCCGGATGATCCTTCGGCTCCGGCCGGTGATTGGTCATGACGTCGCGCACCGGCATGCCGCCGGGGATCGCGTTGACCGACGACAGCCAGCGATGGATCTTGCCTTCCAGCAGATGCGCACGCGCATCGCCAAACGAGGCCGGCAACGACTTCAGCGCGGCATCGATCAACTCATCATCTGTGAGGTTGGCAAAGGCCAGCGCGTCGGAGCCTGGCACCAGCCAGTTCAGTACGCCATGCTTGCCGACATCGTGGCGCGCGCCCTCGTTATAGACACAGCAGCCGCCGAAGGCTTCCGACATGAACCAGGCACCGGGAATCTGCTCGCCCCAGAACGGCGTATCGAACAGCAGCGAAATGCGCAGATAATGCGCCGGGCGGTCGAAGTAAGCGACATGCTTGACCATCGACTTGCGCAGCTGCTCGCCGTCCCAGCGCATGGTCGCCAGCCACGAATGCGGCAGGCACATCACCACGAGATCGAAATCGCGGGTGTCCGGCCCCTTGCCATTCATCATGTCGAGCTGATAGCGGCCCTGCTCGGTCTTGCCGACCTTGAGCACACGGTGATTCAGCCGGATGTCGGCATCGACTTCCGACTGCAGGCAGGAGATCAGCTGCTCGTTGCCGTTCTGGATCGAATAGAGGCCGATATAGCCATCGACATCCATCACGAAGTTCTTCAGCGCATTGAGGCCGTTGGTGTTGTGCGTCTCGGTCGCGATGTCGGAGCGCGCCATCACCTTCAGGAAGCGCTTGGCAATGGGATCGCTGACTTCCTTGTCGAGCAGCTCCTCGGCATTTATCCATGCCCAAGGGTGTTCGTTGTCGTGCGAACCGACGCCTTCGTAATATTCGATCGGCGACACCATGCTCGCGCACTTCTTGCGGAAAGCCTCGATGGCGGCTGCGGTCTTGGCGCCGTATTTCTTGCGCATGCCCGGCACGTCGTTGAGCAGCTCGCCGTCCAGCTGCACCTGCTCGGCATCCATCGGAATGGTTTGCAGGCCGAAATGCTGGATCAGCTCGCGCAGCGGATCCGGCCCTGTCATCGAGTAATCGTAGATTTCCGCAACGCCAGCTTCGTACATGGCTGGCGCTGTATCGAATTTGCGCGTGAGAATCTTGCCGCCGACGCGGTCGGACGCCTCGTAGATGGTGACACGACAGAGATCGCCGAGCTTCTTCTTGAGATACCAGGCGCTCATCAGGCCGCCTGGACCACCACCAACAATTGCAAGATCAAGCATAGGTTTCTTTCACGCGTCGTGTTTGCCGGCGGCAATATCCGGCAACGGTCGATGTAACGTATTCCCAGCCAAAGCGGAATCCGCTGACGCTGCAAGGCTGGCCCGTCGACCCCGTCGACTCGCGCTAACCCCCTCCAAGTGAAAACATTTTTCAGCTGAAGGAAAGATGAACAAAAGCATGTAGTGCGCTGCAATACACGTCACACGCGAAAAAGGCCGGCTTTCGCCGGCCTTTTCCATGGCATTGATGTGATCTGCAGTGGCAGGTCAGTTGGTCGGCGACAAGACACGCTCCATGACGATGGTCCGCTCCTCACCGTGATAGGCCTCGCGAACGGCCGTGAAGCCCAGTCTCGCGTAAAAAGCCTCTGCGGTGACCGTCGCCGGAACCGTCAAAATCGCAAGCTGTCGTTCGCGGGCGACCCTCTCGATCCGTTGCACCAGCAAACGGCCGATGCCGCGCCCTTGCACGTCCGGCAAGACGAACATGGTCCGCAGGGCCTGCCCATCCAGGCTCGCCGTGCCGACAACACGATTGTCCATCTCGGCAACGAACACCTCGCGCTGGTCGATCAATCGTTCGACAGCCGCGGGGCTAAAACTGAGTTCAACCCGCGCGATGATATCGGGCGTGTAATCCTTCGCATTGGTTTCGCGCAGCGCGCGGATGATGACGCGGCTGATACCTGCTGCATCGCCGACTTGAGCCGGCCGAATATCGCATGTCATCTGACCGCTCTCCGTTGCCAACCGAATGAACAGATCCAAACGAGAAAGAGCCAGCTTGCGCCGGCCCTTTCGTTTCTTAAGTCTGCCCGGCCCGATTACTCGGCCGACGGCAGCATCAGCGGCTCGGGCTCCGGAGCCGACGGCACGATCGCCGCCTGCTTCTCGCGCTCGTCGAGGATCATCTTGTCGCGCTTCATTGCGACTTCGCGGATCTTCGCCATCGAGGCGCCGGTACCGGCTGGGATCAGGCGGCCGACAATGACGTTTTCCTTGAGGCCTTCGAGCGGGTCCACCTTGCCGTTGACGGCAGCTTCGGTGAGCACGCGCGTGGTCTCCTGGAACGACGCTGCCGAGAAGAACGAACGGGTCTGCAAGCTGGCCTTGGTGATGCCCAGCAGCACAGGGTTTCCGGTCGCGATCTTCTTGCCTTCTTCCTTCGCCTTCAGATTCAGCGCGTCGAACTCGATCTTGTCGATCTGCTCGCCCGAGATCATGTCGGTCTCGCCCTGATCGGTGATCTCGACCTTCTGCAGCATCTGACGGACAATCACTTCGATGTGCTTGTCGTTGATGAGCACGCCCTGCAACCGGTAAACTTCCTGGATTTCGTTGACCAGATAGGCAGCGAGTTCCTCGATGCCCTTGATCGCCAGAATGTCGTGCGGCGCCGGATTGCCTTCGACGATGTAATCGCCCTTTTCGACGATGTCGCCGTCCTGCAGATGGATCTGCTTGCCCTTCGGAATGAGGTACTCGCGGGTCTCCTCGTTCTTGTCGAGCGGCTCGATCGAGATGCGACGCTTGTTCTTGTAGTCGCGTCCAAAGCGGATGGTGCCGCCGATTTCCGCGATGATCGCCGCGTCCTTCGGCTTGCGCGCCTCGAACAGTTCGGCCACCCGCGGCAGACCGCCGGTGATGTCACGCGTCTTCGCGCTTTCCATCGAGACACGGGCAAGAATGTCGCCCGAGGTCACCTTGGCATCGACGTCGACCGACAGAATGGCGTCGGGCGACAGCATGTAACGGGCGTCGCCGCCACGTGCGAGCTTGAGGACCTTGCCGTCCTTGCCCTTGATGACGATGGCCGGACGCAGATCCGCACCGCCACGCGACGAACGCCAGTCGGTAACGACGCGCTTGGCGATACCGGTCGACTCGTCGAGCGTTTCCGTAATCGACTGGCCGTCGATCAGGTCTTCAAACCCGATCGTGCCGTCGACTTCGGTCAGCAGCGGACGGGAATACGGATCCCATTCCGCGATACGCTGGCCACGCTTGATCATGTCGCCGTTGGCCACGTGAACGCGAGCACCGTACTGGATACGATACGTCGCACGCTCGGTGCCATCGGCGTCAGAGATGGCGATGACCATGTTGCGCACCATTGCAACCATGTGGCCTTCGCCGTTCTTGGCGATGTTCTCGTTCTTGATCGTGATCTTGCCGTCGAAGTTCGACTCGATCACCGACTGCTCGTTGAGCTGCGCCGCGCCGCCGATGTGGAACGTACGCATCGTCAGCTGCGTGCCGGGCTCGCCGATCGACTGCGCCGCGATGACGCCGACGGCCTCACCGTGGTTGACGGGCGTGCCGCGGGCCAGATCGCGGCCGTAGCAGGTGCCGCAGATGCCGTTGACCAGTTCGCAAGTGAGGGCCGAACGGATCTTCACTTCCTGGATGCCGGCCTGCTGGAGCAGATCGACGTCCTTCTCTTCCATCAGCGTGTTGCGCTTGATCAGCACCTTGTTGGTCGCGGGATCGCGAATGTCTTCGCAGGCCGAACGACCGAGGATACGCGACGCCAGCGATGCGACCACCGAACCGGAGTCGATGATGGCGCGCATCTTGATGCCGAGATTGGTGCCGCAATCGGTCTGCGTGATGATGCAGTCCTGCGCCACGTCGACGAGACGACGGGTCAGGTAGCCCGAGTTCGCGGTCTTCAACGCGGTGTCCGCGAGGCCCTTACGAGCGCCGTGGGTCGAGTTGAAGTATTCGAGAACCGACAGACCTTCCTTGAAGTTCGAGATGATCGGCGTTTCGATGATCTCGCCCGACGGCTTGGCCATCAGGCCGCGCATACCACCGAGCTGACGCATCTGGGCCGGCGAACCACGGGCACCGGAATGCGCCATCATGTAGATCGAGTTGATCTGGGCTTCTTCACCCGCCGCATTCCTCTTCACCGAGGAGATTTCTTTCATCATCTCCTTGGCGACTTCTTCACCCGCCTTCGACCAGGCGTCGACGACCTTGTTGTACTTCTCACCGTGGGTGATCAGACCGTCATTGTACTGCTGTTCGAAGTCCTTCGCGAACGCACGGGTGGCGTCGACGATCTTCCACTTCGAACCCGGCACGACCATGTCGTCCTTGCCGAACGAGATGCCGGCCTTGAACGCGTTGTAGAAGCCGAGCGCCATGATGCGATCGCAGAAGATCACGGTCTCTTTCTGACCGCAGTGACGATAGACCTGATCGATGACGCCCGAGATTTCCTTCTTGGTCATCAGCTTGTTGATGACGTCGAAGGGCATCTTCGGCGACTTCGGCAGAACCTGACCGAGCATCGCACGACCGGCAGTGGTTTCCACCATGCGCGTGACCGGCTTGCCGTCCGCGTCGAGACCGGACCAGCTGTATTTGATCTTGGTGTGGAGGTGGATGACCTTCGCATGCAGCGCATGCTCGATCTCCGCCATCTCACGATACAGCTTGTTTTCGCCCGGGAGACCCGCACGCATGGTCGACAGGTAGTACAGACCCAGCACGATGTCCTGCGACGGCACGATGATTGGCTGACCGTTCGCGGGATGCAGGATGTTGTTGGTCGACATCATCAGGACGCGCGCTTCCAGCTGCGCTTCGAGCGACAGCGGAACGTGCACGGCCATCTGGTCACCGTCGAAGTCGGCGTTGAAGGCCGAACAGACCAGCGGATGCAGCTGGATCGCCTTGCCTTCGATCAACACCGGCTCGAACGCCTGGATGCCCAGACGATGCAGCGTCGGCGCGCGGTTCAGCAGTACGGGATGCTCGCGAATGACCTCGTCGAGAATGTCCCAGACCTCGGGACGTTCTTTTTCAACGAGCTTCTTCGCCTGCTTCACCGTGGTGGACAGACCCTTGGCGTCGAGACGCGAATAGATGAACGGCTTGAACAGTTCGAGCGCCATCTTCTTCGGCAGGCCGCACTGATGCAGACGCAGTTCCGGACCGACGACGATGACCGAACGGCCCGAATAGTCGACGCGCTTGCCGAGCAGGTTCTGACGGAAACGACCCTGCTTGCCCTTCAGCATGTCGGCCAGCGACTTCAGCGGACGCTTGTTGGCGCCGGTGATGACACGGCCACGGCGGCCGTTGTCGAACAGTGCGTCGACGGCCTCCTGCAGCATGCGCTTTTCGTTGCGGATGATGATGTCCGGCGCGCGGAGCTCCATCAGACGCTTCAAGCGGTTGTTACGGTTGATGACGCGGCGATACAGATCGTTCAGATCCGACGTCGCGAAGCGGCCGCCATCGAGCGGCACCAGCGGACGCAGATCCGGCGGGATCACCGGCACCACCGTGAGGATCATCCATTCCGGCTTGTTGCCGGAATAGCGGAAGGCCTCGACGATCTTCAGGCGCTTGGCGAGCTTCTTGTGCTTGATGTCGGATTCGGTCTCCTTCATCTCGACGCGCAGCTGCTCGTCGAGCTTCTCAAGCTCCAGACCCTTCAACAGTTCACGGATCGCCTCGGCACCGATCATCGCGGTGAACGAGTCCTGGCCGTATTCGTCCTGCGCCTTCAGATATTCTTCTTCAGACAGCAGCTGACGGTCCTTGAGCGCGGTGAGACCCGGCTCGAGAACGACGTAGTATTCGAAATACAGGATGCGCTCGAGATCCTTGAGCGTCATGTCCAGCAACTGGCCGATGCGCGACGGCAGCGACTTCAGGAACCAGATGTGCGCAACCGGAGCGGCCAGTTCGATATGACCCATGCGCTCGCGTCTGACGCGCGACAAGGTCACTTCGACCGAGCACTTCTCGCAGATGATGCCCTTGTACTTCATGCGCTTGTACTTGCCGCATAAGCACTCGTAATCCTTGATCGGCCCGAAGATACGGGCGCAGAACAGGCCGTCGCGCTCGGGCTTGAAGGTACGGTAATTGATGGTTTCCGGCTTCTTGATCTCGCCGTAGGACCACGACAGAATCTTCTCCGGGGACGCAATCGAGATCCGGATCTGGTCGAAGACCTGAGCCGGAGTCGTCGGATTGAAGAGATTCATAATTTCTTGGTTCATCGTCTTCTCCTCGCGTGCCGATCGCCATCAGCAGCAAATTCGAAATTCTTTAGAGCCACACACCCTGCCCCACGTCCCGGCTGGGTGCGGACGCCCGGCCATCAGGCCGGGCGTAACGCTTGTTCTTACTCGGCAGCTTCGGAGGTCGGCCCCGGCAGCTTGGAATTGTGCAGGTCGACGTTGAGGCCGAGCGAGCGCATTTCCTTGACCAGCACGTTGAACGATTCCGGGATACCGGCCTCGAACGTGTCGTCGCCGCGCACGATCGCCTCGTAGACCTTGGTACGGCCTGCGACGTCGTCCGACTTCACCGTCAGCATTTCCTGGAGCGTGTACGCCGCGCCATAAGCCTCGAGCGCCCACACTTCCATTTCACCGAAGCGCTGGCCGCCGAACTGCGCCTTACCACCCAGCGGCTGCTGCGTGACGAGCGAGTACGGACCGATCGAACGCGCGTGGATCTTGTCGTCCACGAGATGGTGAAGCTTGAGCATGTAGATGTAGCCCACGGTCACCTTGCGATCGAACTGGTCGCCGGTCCGGCCGTCATAGACGGTGGACTGACCGGATGCGTCGAAGCCAGCCATCTTCAACATCTCTTCGATGTCGGCTTCCTTCGCACCGTCGAACACCGGCGTCGCAATCGGCACGCCGGGCTTCAGGTTACGCGCCAGTTCAAGCAGCTCGGTGTCGTTCAGCGACTTGATGACTTCGTCTTCGCCGTAAACCTTCTTCAGGGTGTCGCGCAGCGGCTTCAGATCCTGCTTCTGGTAGTAGGCGTCGATGGTCTGACCGATCTTCTTGCCCATGCCTGCGCAGGCCCAGCCAAGATGCGTCTCCAAGATCTGACCGACGTTCATGCGCGACGGCACGCCGAGCGGGTTCAGCACGATGTCCGCATGCGTACCGTCTTCAAGGAACGGCATGTCTTCGATCGGAACGATCTTCGACACCACGCCCTTGTTGCCGTGACGTCCGGCCATCTTGTCGCCGGGCTGGATCTTGCGCTTCACCGCGACGAAGACCTTGACCATCTTCATCACGCCTGGCGGCAGTTCGTCGCCACGCTGCAGCTTCTCGACCTTGTCGAGGAAGCGCTGTTCAAGGCCCTTCTTCGATTCGTCGTACTGCTTCCGCATCGCTTCGATTTCGGTCATCAGCTTGTCGTTCGCGGTGGCGAACATCCACCACTGCGACCGCGGATTTTCGTCGAGCACAGCGCGCGTGATCTTGCCGTCCTTCTTGAAGCCCTTCGGACCGGCGATGCCGACCTTGTTCTCCAGAAGATCAGCCAGACGGCCGTAGACGTTACGATCCAGGATGGCCTGTTCGTCGTCACGGTCCTTGGCGAGACGTTCGATTTCTTCCCGCTCGATCGCCAGAGCACGTTCGTCCTTGTCGACGCCGTGCCGGTTGAACACGCGGACTTCGACGATCGTGCCCTGCACGCCCGGAGGCACGCGGAGCGAGGTGTCGCGAACGTCCGACGCCTTCTCACCGAAGATGGCGCGCAGAAGCTTTTCTTCCGGCGTCATCGGGCTTTCGCCCTTCGGCGTGATCTTGCCGACCAGGATGTCACCGGCGCGGACTTCAGCGCCGATATAGACGATGCCGGCTTCGTCGAGGTTCTTCAGCGCTTCTTCCGACACGTTCGGAATGTCGCGGGTGATTTCCTCAGGGCCGAGCTTGGTGTCGCGGGCCATCACTTCGAATTCCTCGATGTGGATCGAGGTGAAGACGTCTTCCTTCACGATCCGCTCCGAGAGGAGGATCGAGTCTTCGAAGTTGTAGCCATTCCACGGCATGAACGCGACGAGCACGTTACGGCCGAGTGCGAGTTCACCGAGATCGGTCGACGGACCGTCGGCAATGATGTCGCCCTTGCGAATGATGTCGCCAACCTTCACCAGCGGACGCTGGTTGATACAGGTCGACTGGTTCGAACGCTGGTACTTCATCAGACGATAGATATCGACGCCCGACTTGGTCGGATCGAGATCTTCGGTCGCGCGGATAACCACGCGGGTTGCGTCGATCTGGTCGATGACACCCGAACGGCGGGCAGCGATCGCAGCACCGGAGTCGCGGGCCACGACGGCTTCCATGCCGGTACCGACGAACGGCGCTTCGGCGCGCACCAGAGGCACGGCCTGACGCTGCATGTTCGAGCCCATCAGCGCGCGGTTGGCGTCGTCGTTCTCGAGGAACGGGATCAGCGCCGCAGCGACCGAAACGAGCTGCTTCGGCGACACGTCCATGTAGTCGACCTTGT
This sequence comes from Tardiphaga sp. P4_G1, assembly GCF_056401215.1. Classification (NCBI taxonomy): domain Bacteria; kingdom Pseudomonadati; phylum Pseudomonadota; class Alphaproteobacteria; order Hyphomicrobiales; family Nitrobacteraceae; genus Tardiphaga; species Tardiphaga sp. P4_G1. The sequence goes on along the minus strand of NZ_JBFUJU010000017.1, from coordinate 17,166 downwards.
CGGCCGGCAGCGGCAACACGTCGCCGGCGTGACGGCAGATGATCATGTCTTCGGTGAACTTGCCCTTGGCGTCGAGCGACACGTTCGCCTGCGCGACCGAGTAGCGGCCCTCTTCCATCGCCGACAAGTACACGACCTCATCGGTGACGCGACCGTCCTTGACCTTGCGGTAAGGGGTCTCGACGAAGCCGTACTTGTTGACGCGCGCGAAGGTGGCGAGCGAGTTGATCAGACCGATGTTCGGGCCTTCCGGCGTCTCAATCGGGCAGATACGGCCGTAGTGGGTCGGATGCACGTCGCGGACTTCGAAGCCGGCACGCTCGCGGGTCAGACCGCCCGGTCCAAGCGCCGAGAGACGGCGCTTGTGGGTGATTTCCGAGAGCGGGTTGGTCTGGTCCATGAACTGCGATAGCTGCGACGAACCGAAGAACTCGCGCACCGCGGCAGCCGCGGGCTTCGCGTTGATCAGGTCCTGCGGCATCACGGTGTCGATGTCGACGGACGACATGCGTTCCTTGATGGCGCGCTCCATGCGCAGCAGGCCGACGCGATACTGATTTTCCATCAGCTCGCCGACCGAACGCACACGGCGGTTGCCGAGATGGTCGATGTCGTCGATTTCGCCCTTGCCGTCGCGCAGGTCCACCAGCGTCTTGATGACGGCCAGGATGTCTTCCTTGCGCAGCGTGCGATGAGTGTCCGGCGCGTCGAGTTCGAGGCGCATGTTCATCTTCACGCGGCCCACGGCCGAGAGATCGTAACGCTCCGAGTCGAAGAACAGCGACTGGAACATGTTCTGCGCGGATTCGAGCGTCGGCGGCTCGCCCGGACGCATCACGCGATAGATGTCGAACAGCGCGTCTTCACGCGTCAGGTTCTTGTCTGCCGAGAGCGTGTTGCGGATATAGGCACCGATATTGACGTGGTCGATGTCGAGCAGCGGGAGTTCCTTGTAGCCCTCCTCGTTCAGCGCCTTCAGCGACTTCTCGGTGATCTCTTCGCCGGCTTCGGCGTAGATTTCACCGGTCTTCACGTTGACGAGGTCCTCGGCGAGATAGTTGCCGACCAACTCTTCGTCGGTCAGACGCAGCGCCTTGAGGCCCTTCTCGGCGAGCTGGCGGGCAGCGCGCACGGTGAGCTTCTTGCCGGCTTCGAGCACGACCTTGCCGGTGTCGGCATCGATCAGGTCGTTGACGGTGGAATAGCCACGGAAACGGGTGGCGTCGAACGGAACGCGCCAGCCTTCCTTGATCTTCTTGAACTGGATCTTCTTGTAGAACGTCGAGAGGATTTCCTCGCCGTCCAGACCCAGCGCAAACATCAGCGACGTCACCGGAATCTTGCGGCGACGGTCGATACGCGCGAACACGATGTCCTTGGCGTCGAACTCGATGTCCAGCCAGGAACCGCGATACGGGATCACGCGGGCAGCGAACAGCAGCTTGCCCGACGAATGGGTCTTGCCCTTGTCGTGGTCAAAGAACACGCCCGGCGAACGATGCATCTGCGAGACGATGACGCGCTCGGTGCCGTTGACGACGAAGGTGCCGTTCATGGTCATGAGCGGGATGTCGCCCATGTAGACGTCCTGCTCCTTGATGTCCTTGACGGACTTGGCGCCGGTTTCTTCGTCGATATCGAACACGATCAGACGCAGCGTCACCTTCAGCGGCGCAGCATAGGTCATGCCGCGCTGGCGGCACTCATCGACGTCATATTTCGGTGGCTCGAATTCGTAGCGCACGAATTCCAGCATCGAGGTGCCCGAAAAATCCGAGATTGGAAACACCGAACGGAAAACAGCCTGCAGACCTTCGTCGAGGCGACCGCCGGTCGGCTCATCGACCATCAGGAACTGGTCGTAGGACGCCTTCTGAACCTCGATGAGGTTCGGCATCTCTGCGACTTCTTTAATATGACCGAAGAACTTGCGAACGCGCTTGCGACCTGTGAACGTCTGCTGACCCATCGTGGCCTCTCATTGCGTCGCCCGAAAGGGGCGAACCTTCCAGAGCGCGACTGCCATCGCCTCCGGGTTGAATTTCCAAGAACGTTCCGAATTCGACGCCCAATGTGAGGAACAAAATCCCTCTCCCGAGCATTTGAATCGCAGAACGCAAAACGACGTGCGCGATGCCCGACTGCATCTCGCCCGTCCAAACCGTCTAGCTACGGACCGAAAAGCCCGAAAATTGCCCATCTCCCAACGGCTTAACCGGAAACGTCGCCGTTTCCGCTGTCAGACCGTGTTTTTCGTGCTGCCGTCCCGATATGGGATGGCAATCATGGAGATTCGAGGGTGGTTCCCAGCGCATCCCCACACATTCCTGTGTAGTCCATCGGGTTCCGGCCCAGAGGGCGACCAAATGGCCGCCCTCCAGATGGAACCCATAAAGGGTCTTACTTGAGTTCGACCTTCGCGCCAGCCTTCTCGAGCTGACCCTTGATCTTCTCGGCTTCGTCCTTGGCAACGCCTTCCTTGACGGGCTTCGGAGCGCCTTCGACCAGGTCCTTGGCTTCCTTGAGGCCAAGACCCGTGATCGCACGGACTTCCTTGATGACTTCGATCTTCTTGTCGCCGGCCGAAGCCAGAACGACAGTGAACTCGGTCTTTTCTTCAGCAGCAGCAGCACCGCCGCCGCCAGCAGCCGGACCAGCAACTGCAACAGCAGCAGCAGCCGAAACGCCCCACTTCTCTTCGAGCATCTTGGCGAGGTCGGCAGCTTCGAGCACGGTCAGGCTCGAGAGATCGTCAACGATTTTCTGTAGGTCAGCCATTGTCTATTTCCTTAAGCGTATTTGGTTCGAACCAGGGTTTGAATGCGAAGGGCGTCAGGCCGCTTCGCTCTTTGAGGCATAAGCCTGAACAACACGCGCGAGCTTCGCCGCGGGAGCTGTCGAGAGCTGAGCGATCTTGGTCGCCGGCGCCACAAGGAGGCCGAGGATCTTCGCGCGCAGTTCGTCGAGCGAGGGCAGCGCGGCCAAGGCCTTAACGCTGTCGACGTTCAGGACGGTTTTACCCATCGAGCCACCAAGGATGACGAACTTCTCGTTCGCCTTGGCAAATTCGACGGCAACCTTCGGTGCAGCTACCGGATCGTCCGAAGTGGCGATCACAGTCGGGCCCTTCAACAGGGAACCGATGGCAGCAACATCCGTGCCTTCAAGAGCAATTTTGGCGAGACGGTTCTTCGAGACCTTCACCGAGGCGCCAGCCAGCTTCATCTGCGAACGCAGGTTCTGCATCTGGGCAACGGTGAGGCCGGAATAATGGGCGACGACCGCAACGCTGGTGGTCTTGAAGACCCCGTTCAGCGCGTCGACCGCGTCCTTTTTAGCCGCTCTTTCCACAGCAAGCTCTCTCCGGTTGGCGGCCTCTATCGAGATAGGACCGCCGGGTTACACCCACCGTCCCACCTGAACCTGACCTCGAGACCCATGCTCGTTAAAACACATGGCCTAAAGACACGTCGGGCGAGACGATATGATAGCCTGCCCTCCCGAACCGTCCTGGCGAACCAGTATTGGCGCGGGGTGTCGAGGTTCGAACCAAATACGCGTCATGTCGCACAAAACGACATCGGCGAAATCCAGTCTTCACCCGTCTATGCTGGCTGCATCAAGTTTTACGATTAAGCCGTTGATGAAACTTGCGTTTATCTAAGGCGCCAGCAGTCTCGGACAGGATTCAGGATCATCGATAAGCCATCATCCGGCCTATTGGTGACCCCTGCCCGCCTTCCTCAAATCCGCGTCGCGCGTCCCATCCCCGTCGAGCGATCCGTATGGACAGCCTGAAAGGAAAAGTCTCCTGCGATGTGGGTTGTCGGAGTGCGAACACAGACGCGCCAGCTACCAGCCAGCACGCCCGGAAACGGTTGTTTAACGAGTCTTTTTCGTGTTGCCAAGCGCGAAATGCCGATGTGGCATCTTTTCTGCAGGGGAGCCGTTAGGGCGCTCAGAGCGCAAAAGTGGAACCGGCTGAACCGGCTCCACTTTTGATTGCATTACCCCTTCGGGCAGGCCGCTCCCGCATCGGCCCAGGCCTTGATCAGCTCACCGAACTGCTTCTGGGTACCCGGCGCCGGGGTCCGGTTGCCACCGGGATGCCAGCCCCAGCCGACCAACTCGTCTTCGGCCATGTGCTTCACAAGCGCGGCCATGTCCTTGCCGCCATTGCGCTCCTTGTCCTTGATCTGGGTGCAGATCTGGCCAAGCGTCTTGCCCTGCCAGGCCATCTCGATGGGCGCCAGCGCCCACTTCGGATTGCCCGGGACGTTGGCGGCATCGAAGTTGTTCTCGTGGTGGCAGGTGGCGCAAGCGAGACCACCGGCCGCGCCGACACCGCCCTCGCCGCGCACGACCAGCGGAATATGCGGCCGCATGCGGTCGGTCTGGGTCGGACGCTCGGTCGCAGGATGGCAGTTCATGCAGCGCGGCGACTGGATGACCTTGCCGGCCTCCGTAAACAGCGCCACCGCACGCTCGTTCTTGTTCTTGATCTTGGCGAAGGCCGAGACCGACTGCAGCTTGGTCGGATTGCTGACCGCTGCATCGGCCTCCTGGAAGCTCGGCTCCGCGAATGCGAGGAGACCCGCCGCGAGGCCGCCGGCGACCAGCGCCAACATCGAGTTCTTAAACAAGCTCATGCTGAGGCTCCAGGTACGATCGGCAACTGCCGCGGTCTTCCCACTCCGAGTTTCGCCAGCGCGTTGGCAACGGCAGGCCCGAGCGGAGGCACGCCGGGTTCGCCGACGCCTGATGGCTTCTCGGTCGATTTCACGATGACCACTTCGATCTCCGGCATCTCGTTGATGCGCAGCGAACGATAGGTGTCGAAATTGCCGGACACCGGCGCGCCGGCATCCAGCGTCTGTTCCGCATAGAGGATGTGACCGAGGCCGAAGCCGATGCCACCTTCCATCTGCGCGCGGATGATGTCGGGGTTCACGGCGACGCCGCAATCCACCGCGCACCACACCTTGTGCACCTTCGGACCGTCGTCGGTCATGGACAGTTCGACGACCTGCGCGACGAAGGTGTTGAAGCTCTCGACCACCGCAACGCCGCGCGCGCGGCCTGCCGGCACCTTGTAGTTCTTCCAGTCGGCGAGTTCAGCGACGGCCTTGAGAGCCCCTGCGTGGCGCGGCTTCTTGCTCAGGAGTTCAAGCCGACCTTCGATCGGATCCTTGCCGGCGGCCTCGAGCAGTTCATCGACAAAGGCTTCGACGACATAACCGGTGTGGGTGTGGCCCACCGAGCGCCACCACAACACGGGCACGCCGACATCGACCTGATGCATGTCGCAGCGGAAGTTCTCGACGTCGTACGGGATTTCGTTCGAGCCTTCATAGGACGTCGGGTCGAGGCCGTCCTTGAACATCATGGACTCGAAGAAGGAGCCCTTCATGATCGACTGACTGACGATGGTGTCGCTCCAGGCTTCGATCTTGCCGTCGCGCACCGCACCGCGCATGCGGTGGATGCAATACGGCCGATAATAGCCACCGCGCATATCGTCCTCGCGCGTCCACACCAGCTTGACCGGCTTGCCCGGTCCGATCGCTTTCGCGACTTCGGCGAGCTCGATGGCCTGATGCGTGCTCTGCTGTGCGCGGCGGCCGAAGCTGCCGCCGGCCAGAAGAACGTCGATCTTCACCTTCTCGATCGGCAGCCCGAGCACCTTGGAGATCGCCATATGGTCCGGCGTCGGAAACTGGCAGCCATAGCGCGCATAGGCGGTGTCGCCGTCCCATTTCAGATAGGCGTTGAGCGGTTCCATCGCGGCATGGGCCAGATACGGGAAGACGTATTCAACCTCGATCACGCGGCCACCTTTGGCCATAGACTCTTCGAACTTGCCCTCGGCCTTGACGAGTTTGCCGGCCGTCTTCGACAGCCCACGGAATTGCTGCAGCAGTTCGGCACTGCCACGCTTCTCCGCCTTGCTGTCATCCCAGGTGATCTTCAGCGCGTCGCGGCCCATCTTCGCGGGCCAGAAACCCTTGGCATAGACAGCGACGCCGTTCGACACCTGTTTGACGTCGACGACACCAGCCACGGCTTTCGCAGCCGTCGCATCGAAGGATGCGACCTTGCCGCCGAATTTTGGCGAACGCGCCACGACCACCGTGAGCATGTCCGGTTCGTTGATATCGAGCGTGTAGAAGGCCTTGCCATTGGTCTTGTCGGCGCTGTCGAGGCGTTTCACGACGCCTTCCTTGCCGATCAACCTGAACTGCGACGGGTCCTTCAGCTTCGGATCAGCCGGCACCGGCATGGCCATCGCTTTGTCGGCGAACTCGCCGAAGCGACCTTCATGGCCTGACGCATGCTTGATCACACCATTATCGACAGTGATCTCGCCTGCCGGCACCTGCCACGCATCGGCAGCAGCCGCGACCAGCATCTGGCGCGCGGCGGCGCCGACCTGTCGCATCTGAATGTAGGAATTGGCGATGGCGGTCGAGCCACCGGTGCCCTGCATGCCGAACGCCAGATTCTTGTACAGCTGCGGATTTGACGGCGCGTGATCGGCACGCATCTGCGCCCAGTCCGCGTCGAGTTCTTCGGCGACCAAAGTCGCCATGCCGGTGAACGGTCCTTGCCCGAATTCGATGCCCTTGCACAGCACCGTGACGGTGCTGTCGGGCTTGATGATCAGGAAGGTGTTCGGCGCGATATTGACTGACGGCTTTGCCGCCGCCTGCGCGAACAACTTGTCGGCACGGGCAACGTAAGCGCCGAGCACGAGGCCAGCGCTGCCCTTGAGCAGCGTACGACGGGAGAGTTTGGTGTCATGAACGGTCATGGCTCAACCCTCCAGAGATTTGGCGGCGCCATGAATGGCGGCGCGGATGCGAACATAGGTGGCGCAGCGGCAGATGTTGCCGTTCATCGCCAGATCGATATCGTTGTCGGTGGGAGTCGGATTGACGCTAAGCAGCGCGGTGGCGCTCATCACCTGGCCGGATTGACAGTAGCCACATTGCGGCACGTCCAGCGCGACCCAGGCAGCCTGCACCGCCTTGGCTTCCTTGGAGGCGAGCCCTTCAATGGTGGTGATTTCGCTGGTGCCGATGGCCGAGACGGGCATTGAACACGAGCGGACGGTCTGGCCGTCCACATAGACCGTGCAAGCACCGCATTGCGCGACCCCGCAGCCATATTTGGTGCCGGTGAGACCGGCCCCATCTCGAATTGCCCAGAGCAGAGGTGTGTTGGGATCGACGTCGACCTGACGGGCCTGACCGTTGATCTTGAGAGTGAACGCAGCCATCGCTGATGTCCTATGTCGTCGAATGTACGCCTACATTCGAGTTGTTCTAAACAGCCGACATCTACATCCGCATTGCGGAATAACCCATTCAATTATTTTTGTACCGCGCGGGAACGAAATTGGTTCTTGCGAAACGGCCCTGCAGACCAGTCGCCAGCTTGTCAGAGGCGCCGCGACGCTTCGATGCCGCTCAGGATGAGATCGATTCCGGCGAGAAAGTCGTTGCGGTCATCGTGGCCCCGCAAATGTGCCGCCATGCTGCGGGTGAATGCATACGCGTCCGGATCGAGTTGAGACCAGGTGGTTGCGACCGCGTCTAGAAAGTCAGACCTGTCGATTCCTCGCGTTTGGCCGAGCTGCCCATTGGCCGCGTTCTGCGCACCGACGCCAAGGATGTAGTTCAGCAATGCACCCACCGTCGCCCACTGTTCCTCGTCAGGTACGCCAAGGGCGCTCACCTGCCGGCCGATGCATTCAAGTATTCGCACCATGGGCAACTGCCCGGGAGCGCGTGTGAGCGCCGACCCAACCCATGGATGCGCGTCGATCGCGTCGAACATGTCCAGCGCGAGGGTGCGAATGACGGCCTGAGGCGTCGCGCCTACCGGAGGCCCTTTCAGCGTGCGCGCGATGATGGCGTCGCAGGCGGCGGTCAGCAGCTCGCCCTTGTTGGGCACGTGCCAATAAATAGCCCCGGGACCAGTGGCGAGCCGCTCTGACAGGGCGCGGAATGTCAGACCATCTTCCCCGCTGCCGTCCAGGATCGCGATCGACGCTTCGATGATGCGATCCCGGGAGAGCGCGTCTTCGCGTCGTGGGCTGCTGCGAGTTTTCTTGGCCATGTCCCCACCTTGACATAAATGGAACGACGTTCCAATAGAATGGAATGACGTTCCATTCTAGGTCTTGGGGAATGTCCCGGGACAGCCTGCGACTGCGAGGGTGGCGAGATGAATACTCATGTGGCGATTGTCGGCGCGGGGCTCGGCGGGCTGACGCTTGCCCGCGTGCTCCATGTTCACGGTATCGCTGCGACGATCTATGAAGCTGAAGCTTCGGCCGACTCGCGGGCACAAGGAGGCCTGCTCGATATTCACGAATATAACGGGCAGCTCGCACTCAAGGCGGCGGGATTGTTCGAAGCTTTCCGCGACATCATCATCGTCGGTGCAGATGCCAAGCGGATACGCGATAAGGACGGCAAGCTGCTGTTTGACAGGCCCGACATGGGCAATGGCGGTCGACCTGAGGTGGATCGAGGAGAGCTTCGCCAGATTCTGCTCGATTCCCTTCCTGCCGACACGATCCGCTGGGGACACAAACTTGCAGCGGCGTCTCCGCTCGGCGGCGGGCGGCACGCACTGACTTTCTCCCATGGCTCAACGGTATCGACCGATCTCCTCATCGGTGCCGACGGCGCCTGGTCACGTGTTCGCCCGCTCCTCTCCGGGGAGAAACCGGCCTATGTCGGCACGTCATTCATCGAGACGTTTCTTTTCGACGCCGACACCCGTCACAGGGCCAGCGCGGAAGCGGTTGGCGGCGGCACACTGATGGCGATTGCGCCGGGCCAGGGAATCTTTGCGCACCGACACGCCGATGGAACACTGCAAGGCTACGTGGCCCTGAACAAGCCGGAGGACTGGGTTGCCCGCATCGATTTCTCCGACCGGACGAATGCCCTCGCCCGCATCGCCGCAGAATTCGACGACTGGGCTCCGGAACTGACAGCCCTGATCGCCGACAGCGAGGCCGCCCCTGTGCTTCGCCCGATCTATGCGCTGCCGATCGAACACCGATGGGATCGCGTAGCCGGCGTGACGCTGCTCGGCGATGCGGCGCACCTGATGTCACCATTCGCCGGCGAAGGCGCCAATCTCGCAATGTATGACGGCGCCGAGCTCGGACGGGCACTTGCCGCCAATCCGGAAGACGTCGAAGCCGCGCTTATCGCTTATGAAACCGACCTCTTTCCCCGCAGCGCGTCTGTTGCCGCGGAGACCGACCGGAATCTGAAGCTGTTCTTCAACGACAACGCGCCTCAGAGCGTGGTTGACCTGTTCACCAGTTTCCAGATCACCGAATAGCTGCCCTAGACCGCCACCGCGTAGGGCAGCCCCTTGCCCGCGTAAAACGCGTCGAGATTGGCAATGACGCAGTCCTGCATCGCCGTGTGCGAGTCGAGTGTGTGACCACCGATATGCGGCGTCAGCACAACATTCGGCAAAGCCGTGAGTGCGTCGGGCGCGTGGGGCTCCTTCTCGAACACGTCGAGGCCAGCGCCGGCGATGATCTTGTCCGTCAGCGCCGCTGTCAGCGCAGCCTGATCGATCACCGAGCCGCGCGAGATGTTCACGACCACGCCATTGGCGCCGAGCTTCTTCAGCATCGCGGCATCGATGATGCGGTTGGTATCGGCCCCTGCCCGCACGGCGATCATCAGCACGTCGCACCATTCGACCAGCGCTTCGAGGCTTGGCTCATAGCGATACGGCACATCATGCTTGCTGCGGCTGTGATAGGCGACATCGCATTCGAAGGCCGCGACGCGCGATGCGATCTTGCGGCCGATCTCGCCCATGCCATAGACGCCCACTCTGCGGCCGGGATTGCCGGGCTGCGGCGACATCAGCGGCGACGGCTTTGCCGACGACCAACCACCCTCGCGCAGATACTGATCCGCGGGCAGCAGACGTCGCGTCACCGCGAGCATCAGCGTCAGTGCAAGATCCGCGACCGAGGCCGCATTTGCGCCGGGGCTGTTGCCGACCACGATCTTGCGTTCGGCTGCGGCCTTGAAGTCGACGCCGTCATAGCCGGTGCCGTAGCAGATGATGGCGCCGAGCGCCGGCATCATGTCCATCACGTCTGCCTTGAGCACCTGACCGCCCGCGGTGATCAGCGCGCGCACGTCTTTCAGTTGGTCAGCGGAAAAGGTCTGCAGCGGTGGCTTGCCTGCAGCGTCTAGTAGGTCGAAGTGCTCGCCGATGCGCACCATCTGGGACTTCGGGAAACGCGAATAGATCAGAACCTTCTCGGCCATCGTGACATTCCTGCTGGGTCAAAACGCTGAAGACAAAAGAAAGGGCGGAACCGGTTGCCCGATTCCGCCCTGGTTTCTTGCAAGCCTTGTTCCGGCTTAGCCGAGCACGGTGCCCGTCTCAACCTTGACGCCGGGGCCCATGGTCGAGGACACGGCAACGCGCTGCAGATAGGTGCCCTTCGCGCCAGCCGGCTTCGCCTTGGAGACGGCATCGACCAGAGCCTTGATGTTTTCGACGAGCTTCTCTTCCGAGAAAGATGCCTTGCCGATACCAGCCTGCACGATGCCGGCCTTCTCGACGCGGAACTCGACCGAACCGCCTTTGGCACCCTTGACTGCGCCAGTGACGTCCATGGTCACGGTGCCGATCTTCGGGTTCGGCATCATGCCGCGCGGACCGAGCACCTTACCAAGGCGACCGACCAGCGGCATCATGTCGGGGGTTGCGATACAGCGATCGAAATCGATCTGACCGGCCTGGACCTTCTCGAACAGGTCTTCTGCACCGACGACGTCTGCACCGGCAGCCTTGGCTTCTTCAGCCTTCGGGCCACGGGCGAACACGCCGACGCGGAGCGTACGGCCGGTGCCGTTCGGCAGGGTGACGACGCCACGGACCATCTGGTCGGCGTGACGCGGATCGACGCCGAGATTCAGCGAAATTTCGATGGTCTCATCGAACTTCGACTTGGCGCGTTCCTTGACCATCTTGATGGCCTCGGCGACCGGATAGAGCTTCTCGCGGTCGATGCCCTCACGGGCCTTCTTCAAACGTTTTCCAATTGCCATGACCGTTTACCCCGCGACCTCGACACCCATCGAACGGGCAGAGCCCTCAACCATCTTCATGGCCGATTCAATGGTGTCGCAATTCAGATCCTTCATCTTCGCTTCGGCGATCTCGCGCACCTGCGCTTTGGTCACCGCGCCGGCCTTGTCACGACCCGGCAGCTTGGAGCCGGAGGTGAGCTTGGCGGCCTTCTTGATGAAGAAGGACATCGGGGGGGTCTTGAGGGCGAAGGTGAACGAACGATCGGCGTAGATCGTGATCACCACCGGGATTGGGGTGTTCTTTTCTTCCTTCTGCGTCTGCGCATTGAACGCTTTGCAGAATTCCATGATGTTCAAACCGCGCTGACCAAGCGCGGGACCGATCGGGGGCGAAGGGTTCGCCGCACCGGCCGGCACCTGAAGCTTCAGGTATCCGGTCACTTTCTTTGCCATGTGTCACTCCTGTTGTGCCGGTCATCGACCGGCTGTTTCAGGTTTCGTGGTTCGGTCGACAAGCGGTTGGCAACCGCCCTCTTCCTCCCACGGCCTTAGAAACGCGAGGCGAACCTCGCGCTATTGCGATCAGACCTTTTCGACCTGACCGAATTCCAGTTCGACCGGCGTGGCGCGGCCGAAGATCGACACTGCGACCTTCACGCGCGAGCGTGCCTCGTCGATTTCCTCGACGACGCCGGAGAACGACGCGAACGGACCATCGGCCACCTTCACGTTCTCGCCGATCTCGAACGACACCGACGCCTTCGGGCGCTCCACGCCTTCCTGCACCTGGTGCAGAATGCGCATGGCTTCAGCTTCCGAAATCGGCATCGGCTTGTTTTCCGCGCCGAGGAAGCCCGTGACCTTCGGGGTATTCTTGATCAGATGAAACGCTTCGTCGGTGAGCTGCATCTTCACCAGCACGTAGCCCGGGAAGAACTTGCGCTCGGCGTCCATCTTGCGACCGCGACGTATTTCGGTGACCTTCTCGACCGGAACCAGAATCTGTTCGAACAGGTCTTCCAGGCCACGCTGCTTGGCCTGTTCCTTGATCGACTCCATCACCTTCTTTTCGAAATTCGAATAGGCGTGAACGATGTACCAGCGCATGCTCATAATTCTGTTCCGTCAGTGCATCGTGAGCAAAAAGGCGACGAGGTAGCGGATGACCTGATCCGCCGCAAAAAAGAAGATCGACGACAGCGCCACCATGACGAAAACCATGATGGTCGTGATGGTCGTCTCGCGTCGCGAGGGCCACGTGACCTTGTTGGTCTCGGTGCGCACTTCCTGCAGGAATTTGAACGGGCTGAACGCCATCGTTATGTGATCCGCATCCGTCGTGAGACGATTGAATTGGTTTCAGAATCCGAACAGCCCTCTTGCGCCCAACCCTTTATTCAAGGATGAGCCGCCAAGCGGGCTCGTTCGTTCGGGGATTTGCCGCGTCGGATATCCGGTCACCGGGCCGACAGCGAGTGCAGCTTCCTACTTCGGACCGGACCAAAGGTCAAGGTATCCGGGCCGGACGGGTGGGAACCCTTCCCGCCACCAGATACCACCTGGATCAGCGTCCGCCCACCCCCGGCGACGGTTTGCCGACCGCCGCACGGACGTGCCGGACGACATGATCGGCGACGATGGCGTGGCCCTCCGCGGTCGGGTGCACCGCGCCGCTATACATGGCCGCATAGACCGGCTGCAGGATGTCGAACTGGGTAAAGCCCGGCGAATGGACGTTTGCGGTCAGAAACGCGTCATTCGGGGTCCGGAACAGGCGCCAGCGCGACGCATAGGGCAGATAGGCCGCCGGCGAATAGGGCGTGAAGTCTTCCTTGCCGATCCAGCGCCGCGGCATCGCCATCGCCTCGCCGTCTGCCTGCGGCCGCTTCGGATCGCGCGCGCAGAGCCCGCGTTTGGCGAATTCGCTCTGGTGATCGGTGATGAGCTGGAAGCCGGTTCCAGCGCCGGTGGCCAGCGCCGGGCAGCCCCCGCCCCGCCCGTTGGTGATGCAGGCGGTCCGGGCGAAGAAATCGTTCAGAAAGTTGACCGTCTCGGCCAGCCGTTCGCGCGACAGCACCAGCTTCTTGTGGACGTCGAGGCCGAGCGTCKGCTGCGCGCCGCACAAGGCTCCTGTCTCGTCGAACTGGATCGGCTCGTAAGCCGTCTGCAACACCTTCGCGGGCGCCACGCCAAAGCCGTCGCGCAAGGCATCGCGGAGCGCCACCATGCGCTCGTCGAGCTGCTCCATGTAAGCGCGCGAAACTTGCGGCGAGAACCGGATCTGCTTGCCGAGCAGGTTCGCGATCGGTGCGAGATCGCCGGCGGATTCGGTCATCGCATAGACCATCAGCGGCGAGAAGCCGACATCGTTGCCGCCGATCGACAGCAGCAGTGTGTCGATCGGACGCTTGCGCTCATTCGGCGCACACCAGGATTTTGTCACCGGCATATTGGCGACCTGCACGCTGCCGCTGGCATAGGTCGGCAGATTGTAGGTCGCACGCTGCGTGCGGCCCGCGGGGCTTTTGCAGATCAGATCGGCGAGTTGATCGAGCTGCGAACGCACCATCGCGTTGCCCGCGCCCTCACGCGCCTTCTTCTCGAGGAACAGACCTTCGGTCACCTCGGAGCCGGTACAGGCCAGGCTGACCAGCGTGATCGACCGGTGCGGATTTTCCAAACTGAGTTGCAGCCCGACGCGAAACGGATAGCCGTATTGCGAGCGGTGGCAATCGGGGCTGAGCCAGCGCGGATTGGCGGCATTGAACGCCTTGTCGAACTGCGCCGATGCGAGCGGGAAATAAAGCTCCTGCTCCTCGTCGGCGAGCTTGCGCCGCGGCAGGTTCTTGTAGTCGAAACTTCCCACCGGTGCAGCGGGGGTCAGTTTCTGCAGCGACTTGGCGGTGCTGCGCGTCGCCATCTCCTCGCGCATCAGGGTGGGATCGTAGACCATCTCGCGGACGGCGCTGAATGTCACCGGAACGTCCGGATTGCTTTCGCCCGAGGCAAAGGAATCGCCGAGCGCCACGATGAACAGATCCTCGACGACGACCTGCGGGTCGTTCAACATTCGACCGTCGGGCAATTTGACCTGGACCGATGCACCGGACAGGTTGCGATCGACGGCATAAGGCAGGCGCGTGATCTTGAGCGGCGTCGCGCAGGATTGCGTTGTGGACTCGGTCCTGCTGCCCGGCCGCCGCGGCGTCCAGCTCCAGACGCAATCATATGCGCCAGCTTCGGCAATGCGCTCGGGCGACAGCCGGATCAGCACCGTATGCGCATCCGGCAGCACGTAATCTTCCTTGGCCGTGCCCCACGAATAACGCCGGTCGCAACTCGCGAGATAGCGGCCTTGCCGGCTGTCGTAGCAGACGGCGTCGATGGTCTGCGACGCCCAGCCGAGACGCGAGCGATCGTAGCGCGCCCGCGCGGTGTCGGCGCAACTGGTCGGGCTGCTCATGTCGCGGCAATCGGGATCGTTCAGCCGCCGCTCGGTGCGCCACACCACATCGGCGGGCGGCAGCACCATCTCGTTGCGCGCAGCAGGATAGCCGCGCTCATACATCGCGAAGGATGCTGCATTCTTGAAGAAGCGAAATGGACTTTCCACCTGCCAGAGCAGGTCGGCGGCATGAGCGCCATGACTCAATGACAAATGTCCAAAGGACGACACCAGTAACGTCGTGGCCCCCACGACGAACGTCACAAGTAATTTCATTCTCGACTTCCGGCTGAAATTCCCAACGGGTGTGTCGCGCCCGCGGCAAGCCAGGTTCATCGCCGCGACCGCACGCCGCAGGGACGCAGAAACGCAAACGCGGGGAGCAGCACGATCGCGCATGATTGGCAAAGCCGATGTCGGACATGGCCATCAGCCTATTGAGCAAATTGCCCCGCGGATCGTCAGATTCCATTAACCCCGCGGCCAGACTAAAACGCGAGAAGCTACCCAGGTACTCCAGTAAGTGGATGTATTAGCAGACCTAAATGTTTTGATCGGCAGATTGCTTGTTTGATCGGCAATGCGACGGGCATCAGCGAATGACCAGCATCACCACCCTGTCCGAGGGAACCGACGCCTCCACGAGGGACCTCCGCAAGGATTCGGCATTGCGGATCGCGCGGCGGCGAACCGCCTATATCGCGCAGGCGTCGAGCTATCTGATCGATGCCGCGATCCTGCTGCTGTACGCCATGATCGGCGTGACCACCGTGGCGACGGGGGTCGTGTATCTGGCCATCAGGCTCGCTGTGGTCGGCATTGCTGCCTATCTCTCGGAAATCCAGGTCAACGACCGTTTCAAGGACCCCTACCTCACGGTCCCCCTCTCCATCGTCAGCATCATCGTCCAGATCGGCGCGATCTATCTCGTGCCGCAGATCGGCTTCTACTTCATCTCCATCATTTTCGTCGTGCTCGGCTTCGCCGCACTCCGCATGAGTGCGCGCCAGACCGGCATCGTCTGGTCGACCGCAACGCTGGGCCTCGCACTACTTTTCCTGATGACCGACAAGCCGATCGGCATTCCCATGGCCACCGCGACCGAGCGCGCTCTGGCGCTGGCCTGTTTCGTCAGTGCGCTCGGCCGCTGTGCCAGCGCCGGCCTCTACGGCAGCTCGATGCGCGAACTGCTGTATCGTCGCAGCAACGACCTCGCGGCTGCCAATGTGCGGATCGAGGAACTGGCGCAACTCGACGAGCTCACCGGCGCATTGAACCGGCGCTACATCATGAAGTGCCTGAACGACGAGATCGCCAAGGCCCAGCGCAACGCCACAACCTGCTGCATCGCGATCATCGACCTCGATCACTTCAAGAAGATCAATGATCACTTCGGACATCCGGTGGGCGATGAAGTGCTGCGCGCCTTCGCCATCTCTGTCTTCGCCAATATCCGCACCATCGACAGGTTCGGCCGTCAGGGCGGCGAGGAGTTTCTGCTGATCCTGCCGGACACCGACATTGATCTTGCGATCCAGACGCTCGATCGATTGCGCGGCCTGATCACGGAACTGAACTGGTCAGCGATTGCGCAGGATTTGACTCTGACGATATCCGCCGGGATCAGCGCCATCAGGCCCAACGATACGCCGGAAGACATTTTGGCGCGCGCCGACCTTGCGCTCTACAGAGCCAAGGATACCGGCCGCGACCGCGTGGTGGCAGCGCCGCAAAAGCGGCAGTTCAGCTAAGCGGCAGTCGGAGACCCGCCTGAAAGGCGCGCTTAGGCTAAAATATATCGATATTTCAAAGGCTTAAAATGGCAGGGGCGGTAGGGCTCGAACCTACGACAACCGGTTTTGGAGACCGGTACTCTACCAACTGAGCTACACCCCTACAGGAAAACGGCGCACCGTCATTTCCGCGCCGTTTGAAGCATATGCGACGCCTGATTTGCAAGAGGCGAAGCGCCCCCTCCGAAATCAAATCCCGCCGGAATCAAAACGGCGGGCAAGGGAACTGTCCCCTGCCCGCCGCCTGTATCGATTACTCGATGATGCTAGCGACGACGCCTGCACCGCAGCCAAGTGCGGTATACCGCACTTGGGCTCATTTTCTTTAGGTTGGACCTTTCGGAGTTGTTGCGTCGATCATTCAATGATCGATGCAACCACTCCGGCTCCAACCGTGCGGCCGCCTTCACGGATGGCGAAGCGCAGCTTCTCTTCCATCGCGATCGGCACGATCAGGTGCACTTCCATGGCGATGTTGTCGCCCGGCATCACCATTTCGGTGCCTTCCGGCAGATGCACCACACCGGTCACGTCGGTGGTGCGGAAGTAGAACTGCGGACGGTAGTTGGTGAAGAACGGCGTGTGACGGCCACCCTCTTCCTTGGTCAGAATGTAAGCCTCGGCCTTGAACTTGGTGTGCGGCTTCACCGAACCCGGCTTGCACAGCACCTGGCCGCGCTCGACGTCTTCACGCTTGGTGCCGCGCAGCAGCGCGCCGATGTTGTCGCCGGCCTGACCCTGATCGAGCAGCTTGCGGAACATTTCAACGCCGGTGCAGATCGTCTTCTGCGTGGCGCGGATACCGACGATTTCGATTTCCTCGCCGACCTTGACG
>NZ_JBFUJU010000016.1:0-113448 GCF_056401215.1 Tardiphaga sp. P4_G1 | reverse complement strand
GAGCCAGTGAGTGAAACACTGGCTCCCCCTCACCCGAAGCCTTCGCTATCGCTCAGGCTTCGACCTCTCCCCGCAAGCGGGGCGAGGTAAGACAGGCGACGATCTACCCAACCGCCGCCAGTGCCGCGATCAGTTTCGTTGCGTTGTCTTCCAGCACCTTCGGGTCTTCCTTGCGCGACGCCGGCGGCAGCAGGCCGACATTGTCGTGGCGCGGCATCACGTGCATGTGCAGGTGAAACACTACCTGGCCGCCGGCGGCTTCCGAATACTGTGCGACGGTCATGCCGTCGGCCTTGAAGGCCTGTTTGCAGGCGGCGGCGATCTTGTGGGCGGCGCGGATGACATGGGCATAGTCGTCCGGTGTGATGTCGAAGATATTGCGCGCGGGCGCCTTGGGGATCACCAGCGTATGGCCGGGGGAGCGCGGCATGATGTCCAGGAAGGCCAGAACGTGGTCGTTCTCATAGACCTTGTAGCAGGGGAATTCGCCGCGCAGGATCTTGGCGAAGATGTTGTTCGGGTCATACGCGGTCATGGAATCCTCCGGGAAATTTCGGCGCAAATTTTGGCGACTGTCGCCGCCAGAGGGGAGCCGGTCAAGACGGCTTAATCCTGCTCGTCGCCCTTCCTGAACGGGCCGGCCTCGGTCAATTCGCGGACAGCCTCCGCGACATATTCGCGCTCGCGCTGAAGATATTCGCCGACGGCCTGACGCAGTCCGCGATCGGCAATGTAATGCGCCGAATAGGTGGTCTGCGGCAGATAGCCCCGTGCGATCTTGTGTTCGCCCTGGGCACCGGCCTCAACGGTCTTCAACCCGCGGCGAATGGCGAAGTCGATGGCCTGATAGTAGCAGACCTCGAAATGCAGGAACGGGTGATGCTCGATGGCGCCCCAGTGGCGGCCGAACAGTGTGTCCGAACCAATGAAGTTGATGGCGCCGGCGATCCACTTGCCGTCGCGCCTGGCCATGATCAGCGCGACATTGTCGCTCATGCTCTCGGCGATCAGCGCATAGAACTCACGCGTGAGATAGGGGCGTCCCCATTTGCGCGAGCCGGTCTCCATGTAGAAGGCGAAGAACGCGTCCCACGCATCCTCGGTGATCTCGCTGCCGGTGAGGGGGTGGATGGTGATGCCATTGGCCAGCGCATCGCGGCGCTCGCGCTTGATCGCCTTGCGATGGCGCGAATTCAGCGTTGCCAGGAAATCGTCAAAGGTGGCGTAGCCATCATTGCGGAAATGAAACTGCTGGTCGGTCCGCTGCAGGAAGCCGCGTGCGGCGAGAAATTGCCATTCGCTCTCGCGCGCGAAAGTGACATGGACAGACGATGCATCGGTGGCCTCGCAGAGACCGACGAGGCCGCCGGCCAGCGCCGCGCCGACGCGTTCCACATCGACGCCGTCGCGGATCAGCAGGCGCGGGCCGGTGGCGGGCGTGAACGGAACCGAGGCCTGCAGCTTCGGGTAATATTGCCCGCCGGCGCGCTCATAGGCATCGGCCCAGCCGCGGTCAAACACGTATTCGCCCTGCGAGTGCGATTTCAGATAACAGGGCACGACACCGACGATACGGCCATCACTCTTGGCGATCAGATGGCGCGGTCCCCAGCCGGTGCGGGCGCAGGCCGAATTCGACTTCTCGACGGCCGTGAAAAAGGCATGGGACACGAACGGGTTGTAATTGGCTTTTGAGGCGCAACCGTTGGCTGCCGGGGCCAGCGTATCGAGGCTCTCAATGCCACCGAGATCGGCATGGCCGGTGGCACAGGCATCCCAGTCCGTGGCCGGAATCTGGCTGATGGACGCCACTGCTTCGAGCGTAATATCCGATGACGTCATCAATCACTTGAACCGGTCATATGCGATCAACCGTCGCGGTGACCGCTCCTAAGATTGTGCATCGCGCCGGACAGTTCAAGGGTAACGTCCGGGCGCGTAGGATGGGTAGAGCGGAGGCGCATCGCGCCGGAGCGAAACCCATCACTCGCTGGGAAAGCGATGGGTTTCGCTGCGCTCTACCCATCCTACGCGCTTGTGGCTATGGCACGAAGCCCTCGAACGTCATCTGGTCGGCATAGCGGGCGGTGATGGCGCGCTGTTCCGGCGTGCGCACGGTCCAGGTCAGGAGCGCGCAGCCGAACAGGTTGCGGGCGATCCAGGGCGCCGGGGCTGGCAGTTCCTTGACCCAGTAGGAGACGAAATGCGGCCGGGTGCGGAAGGCATGGCGGAGATGGCGCATGCCGTCGCGCTGGGCTGGCGTCAGTGTCAGCCACTCGCCGTCGTCATAGGTGCGCTGGGCGGTGATGCCGCGCGGGATCTCGGGGGCGATCTCGCGCATCGCGAGAACCTGATCGGGATCGAACGACATCCAGGCAACCGGCCCGCGATAGATTTTCAGAATCTCGGCGACGCGGGTGACCAGTTTGCGGTCGCCATCGAAATGGCTCTTGATCTCGATCACGAGTCCGACGCGGCCGTCGATCAGTGCAAGCAGATCGCCGAGCGACATCATGCGCTCGGGCGTGTCCTTGAAGGCTATTTGCTTGAGTTCGGTGGAGGTCTTCGTGAGCAGAGGACCGGAGCCCTCGGTCAGGCGGCCGAGTTCATCGTCATGATGCACCATCGCCTCGCCGTCGGCGGTGAGCTGCACATCGGTCTCGATGCTGAAGTTGCCTGATATGGCGGCGTGCATGGCGCCGGGCATGTTCTCGATAATGCCGCGGGTGCGATCGTGCAGGCCACGATGCGCG
The DNA here is from genome assembly GCF_056401215.1 of Tardiphaga sp. P4_G1. Lineage (NCBI taxonomy): Bacteria > Pseudomonadati > Pseudomonadota > Alphaproteobacteria > Hyphomicrobiales > Nitrobacteraceae > Tardiphaga > Tardiphaga sp. P4_G1. Next base: position 110,695 of record NZ_JBFUJU010000016.1, on the reverse strand, counting down.
ACCGGCCGGGCGATAAGCCAGTCAGGTGCGCGCATCGGGATTGTCCTGAATCAGAGCGTTTTCAAGCGAAGTGGATACCGGTTCGCGTGAAGAAAACGCGTCAAAACGAAAAGCTAGATGACTTCGAACACGGCGTCGATCTCGACCGCGCAATCGGCGGGCAGCGAGGCGACGCCGACAGCGGCGCGGGAGTGCCGGCCCTTGTCGCCGAAGGCGGCGACCATCAGGTCCGATGCGCCATTGATGATTTTCGGCGCGTCAATGAAATCCGGCGTCGAATTGACGAAGCCGCCGAGACGGACGACTCGGGCCACCTTGTCGAGATCGCCGAGCGCAGCCTTGACCTGGGCCAGGATGTTGATGGCGCAGCCGCGCGCCGCATTGACGCCCTGTTCGAGGGTGACGCCAGCGCCGAGCTTGCCCTTGGCGATCAGCTGGCCGTCGGCGCCCATGCAGATCTGGCCGGAGACGAACAGCAGATTGCCCGTGCGGACGAAGCCGACATAATTCGCCACCGGGCTCACCGGCTCGTGAAGTTTGACCCCCAGATCCGCAAGTTTCTGCTCGACCGTTCCTGCCATCGTGATTCCCCAAACAATTGATGATGTGCCTGAACAAAAGTCCCCAAAGGGTTCAGGCACTGTCTGTTTCACCCATACCGCGTCGCCGCGCAAGTGACGATCGGGCGACACCGGGTCGCCGCCGCAACTGTGCGGATTTGGCAAGATTCGCTGCAGAATATGGCATTTCCGCAGTGCGAATCCGACGTGGCCGTAGTTGCGACGCAATAGGACGCTCTCTATTGTTATAGTTCCAGAATCCAGGGAAAACCCATGCGCCGCATTTCCTCCGTTTCGCGCCTCCAGGCTGCTTCGCTGGCACTGACCATTGCGACCTTCGTAGCGCCGGTGTCGGCATTCGCGGCTCCGCCTGCTGCGGGCACGCCGTTCGTCGCGCATCAGGCGCTGTATGAGCTGAAGCTGTTGAAGTCGCGCGGCAATGCCAGCGTCAACAGCGCCAGCGGCCGCATCCTCTATAACTTTACCGGCAGCGCCTGCGAAGGCTACACGTCGGATTTCCGTCAGGTCTCGGAGCTCAACAGCGGCGAGGACAAGACCACGCTGAGCGATCTGCGCTCCACCAGCTGGGAAGCCGGCGACGGCAAGAGCTATCGCTTCAAGATCGACACCCGCATGAATGACGGTGATGCCAGCGCCGTCGACGGCATGGCGGAGCGCGAGGGCGATCACGTCACCGTCAAGCTGAAGCAGCCGGTAGCGAAGACCTTCACGCTGGAGGGTTCCACCGTATTTCCGACCGAACAGATCCACCGCATCATTGCCGCTGCACGCGACGGCAAGTCGGTGCTGGAACTGAATGTCTATGACGGGTCGGATACCGGCGAGAAAGTCTACAGCACGCTCACGGTGATCGGGCAGGCGATCCCTGGGGATCGCAAGGTGAGCGAACCCGATCCTTCGACGGGCGATGACGGGATGAAAAAGCTGACGCGCTGGCCGGTCACCGTCAGCTATTACGACAAATCGGCCAAATCCTCCGACGGCGGCGAGCAGACACCGGTCTATGCGATGTCGTTTGAACTCTATGAGAACGGCGTCTCGCGGTCGCTGATGCTGGACTACAATGACTTCGTCATCGGCGGCGCCATGAGCAAGTTCAATGTGAAGGACAGCAAGCCTTGTAAGTGAGGGATGCCCCTCGCCCCGCTTGCGGGGAGAGGGTGGCGCGGACGAAGTCCGCGACGGGTGAGGGGGACTCTCCGAGAGCTGAGCAGGTGGAGAGTCCCCCTCACCCGACTTCCACGCGCTTCGCGCGTTTCAGTCGACCTCTCCCCGCAAGCGGGGAGAGGTGAAGTTCGTCACTCCGCTCTCGACAGCCGCATGCTGTCCAGCAAACGCAGGCCACCGCCGCTTTCACTCTTCAGCAGCTTCTTCACCGCGCTCGATGCCGCGATCTCGTAATGGTCGGCATAGGCTTCGTGGTTCTTCTCGATATCGTCGAGACGATACAGATAGTTCACCATCAGGCTGGCGGACTCGCGCAGGCCCTTGGCTGACGTGTCGCCGAGCCAGTCGATGCGCTCCAGCCGTGCGCCGTTGCCGAGATGGAAACGGGCGACGGAATCGATCGGGCCGCCGCGCGGGCTCTTGGCCTTCAGGAAGTAATGCGCAGCGAGCTGCTCCATCACGGGCTTGAGCTGCGCCGTCAGCGCGGTGTCGTTGACCCATAGCGGATCGGCGAGCATGTCGACCAGCGCCTGATCCTCATTGGACAGGTTGAGGTCATCGGCCTTCTTGAGCCACTTCATGAAACCCGGCACTGGCGACAGCGTCACGAACGTGTCGAGCTTCGGCAATTCGCGGCGCAGTTCCTCGACCACCTGCTTGATCAGGAAGTTGCCGAAGGAAATACCGCCGAGGCCGCGCTGGCAGTTGGAGATCGAATAGAACACGGCGGTGCGTGCGCGCTCGATCGGCACCGACTGGCGATCGACCGCGAGCAGCGGCGCGATGGCGCCCGGAATGGTTTCGGTGAGCGCAACTTCGACGAAGATCAGCGGTTCATCGACAAGCGCAGGGTGGAAGAATGCATAGCAGCGGCGATCCACGGGATCGATGCGGCGGCGCAGATCGTCCCAGTCGTGGATCTCATGCACCGCTTCATATTTGATGACTTTTTCGAGCACATTGGCGGGCGTGGACCAGTCGATCTTGCGCAGCACCAGAAATCCCCTGTTGAACCACGATGCCAAGAGATGAACGACGTCGCGATCGACGGCGTTGAGGTCTTTGTTACCATTCTTCAGATCGAGAAGATCTTCACGCATCTTCACGAGTTCGCTGGTCGCGTTCGGCGCGCGGTTCAGCCGGCGAAACAGTTCCTGTCGCTGCGGCTCGGATGCGAAATGCAATTCGCCAGAGACGTCACCGGTCGGCTTGGCACGCCATGCTTCGATGGCCTTTTCAAGCTTGTCACGATCGGGACCGTAATTCTGTGCGAGGTTCTCGAAGAAGGTGAGGCGGCCGGCCTCGTCGAGACTCTTGTAGCGATCGAGCACGCCGCGCGCGAGGACCGTGCCGGACGCTTCGCCGCGTCCTGACAACAGCTCCGTACAGAGTTCGATCAAATCCGATGCGTTCTGTTTAGGATCGACAGATGCGGGACCGAGCCGCAGCAGAGTGCGTCCGCGTTCCGAGATGGATGCGAGGAGGTCGGAGAAGAAGGAGTCATTGCTCATGGTGAATCAATTCCCGGGCTGGCAGTTCAACCAGTCTGCTTCAATATAGCCCATAGCGAGGCATATTGCGCGATCATTTGAAGCATGAAACAATTGTGAGTGGGGAGCGCTTCGGCAAGAGAATTGCATTCGTTTCTGACTGCGGCCGGATCGCTGAAAACAGAGGAATTCAGGATGAAGCGGATCGCATCGAAGCGTGGTGTTGTGGCGGCTCTGGCACTCGGAGCGTTGCTGAGCAGTGGCTCGGCATTTGCCCAACAAACCATCAAGGTTGGCTGGACCATCCCGGCCGAAGAATCCAAATACTGGATGATGAAGCGTCCGCAGGAATTCGCGGATCTCGGCAAGAAATACAATATCGAGTGGGTGCAGTTTCAGGGCACCGCGCCGATGACGCAGGCACTCGCGGCCGGCGCGCTGGACTGCGCGACGCAATCGGTGCTGGCGCTCGCGCAGGGCGTGCAGAGCGGCAACCTCAAGGCTTCGATCGTTGCGCAGCACGTGTTCGAAAAGCCGGGCAGCTTTTCGGTCTATTGGGCGGTAAAGGACGACTCGCCGATCAAGACCATCGCCGACCTCAAGGGGAAGACGATGTCGATCAACACGCTGGGCTCCGGCATCTATGGCCCGATGGCGATCCTGCTGAAGCAGGCCGGTCTCGATCCCGCCAAGGACGTCAAGCTGGTTGAAGTCGGTTTCGCGCTCTCGGAAGAAGCACTGCGTTCGGGCCGCGTCGATTCCGCCGTGATGAACCAGCCTTTCGCCGCGCGCATGGAAGCCAAGGGCGGCACCCGCAAGCTGTTCTCGCTGTCGCAGCAGCAGGACGGCATCGTGCATATTCTCGAAGCCTGCCGTGCCGACTTCATCGAGAAAAATCCGGAACTGGCCAGGATGTATGTGCGCGATCTGACGCTGGGCATGCAGAAGGCGTTGGCCAACCGCGATGAAACGCTGAAGGTCGTCAATGAAGTGATGAAGGCGCCGATCCCGGTGCTGGAAACCTACCTGTTGAAGGATAACGACTTCGCACGCGACCCCGGCGCCGCGCCGAATTTCGATGCGATCCAGAAGATGCTCGACACCTATGTCGAGTCCGGAATGCTGCCGAAGAAGCTCGACGTTTCCGAGCTGAAGGGCAAGGTCGTCGCGCCGATCAAGTAACGGCGAGCTGCATCAGTGACTACGTCATGGCCGGGCTTGCCCCGGCCATTTTCGTTTCGCGCCCCTCTATCAGCCGTCATTGCGAGGAGCCTTTGCGACGAAGCAATCCAGTTCTTCCTTCGCTTGTGGCTTTCTGGATTGCCGCGTCGCTTCGCTCCTCGCAATGACGGCCGAGAGGGCGTAGCTTCTACTACTCGCTCGTCGCGTCCGACATACCGCTGTCGATCAGGAGATCCAGCGTGTATTTGATCGTCGCGCGCTCGTCGTCGTTGAAGCGCTTCAGCAGTTCCGCCTCATGTTCGAGCGCAGCCTTCTGCACCGGCTTGACGCGCGCGCGGCCCTTTGCGGTCAGGTAGAGCGTCACGCGGCGCCGATCGTTCGAGGTGCTCTTGCGCTTGAGCAGATCGTCGCGCTCCATGCGGTCGAGCACTTTCGTCAGGCCCGGCTGCTTCATCAAAGCCATTGCGGCGAGTTCGCCGACTGACAGGCCCTCGACATCGGCGAGGCAGGCCAGCACACGCCATTCCGGCACGGTGAGGTCCCATTCTTTCAGCCGCGCGTGAAACGAACTGGAGACGTTGAAGCTGGCGCGCGCTAGCAGATAGGACAGGTAGCTGCGCGCAAAACTGTTGCTGGCCAGGGCCGGCGCACGTGGCTGTGCCTTGTCGATGCGGCGCAGTTGTCCGGAGTGGAAGACGAGGGGGTCGTGATTGCGCTCGACGAAGTGCACGACTTCACCGACCAGGATCGTGTGGTCGCCGCCGGGATAGCGCGCCCAGGTCTTGCATTCGAAGATCGGTGCGAGGCCTTCGATCAGCGGTGCGCCGCTGATGCCCGGCGCATGGGCGATATCAGCAAACTTGTCGGAGCCGCGACGGCCGAAACGCATCGCGAGCTCGCCGTGATCGGCACCGAGAAAATGAATAGCGAAAGCGTCGGCTTCGACGAAGGGATCGTGGCTGGGCGAAGATTTGGCGACGCTCCACAGCACCAGCGGCGGATCGAGCGACACAGATGAGAAGGAATTCGCGGTCATGCCGACGGGATGGTCGCCATTGGTGGCGGTGACAACGGTGACGCCGGTCGGAAACTGGCCCAGCGCCTGACGAAAGGTGGCGGGGTTGACCGCCTGCGCCTTGTCCGGGAGCTTGTTATCCGCGACCTTGTCCTGCGCCGTCTTGTCAAACGCCATGGAATTCGCCGCTCCGCGACACCCGCGACTGCCCAAAATACAGCGCCGGATTGTCCTTCAAGATTAAAAATATTCCTTTTCATATAACATGACCGCGCCTATCATCCAACCATAATCGCTTTAAAACACGGAGAAACGGCATGCTGGCGGATCGCATCGAGGCGAAATGGATCGACGCATTCTGCGAGATCTTCGAACGCTGCGCGGTCAAGCCCGGCGACACTGCCGCCATCCTCTCCGAGACGCAATCGCGCGCGCTGAATGTTCACATTGCCGAATTGGCATTGCTCCGCATGGGCGCGCGGCCGTTCCATGTCGTGGTGCCGACGCCGCGCAACAAGCAGGTCGTGCCTATCCGCTCCACCGGCGCGTCCGAAGCGATCCAGCAACTCGGGCCGGTTGTATCAGCGCTGCAGCAGGCCGGCTTCGTCGTCGACTGCACCATCGAAGGCCTGATGCATGCGATGGAAACACCGGAGATCCTGAAGGCCGGCGCGCGCATTCTGGTGATTTCCAACGAGCATCCGGAAGCGCTCGAGCGCATGGTGCCGGACTCGGCGCTCGAGAAGCGCGTGCGCGCGGCGGCGAAGATGCTGCGCGGCACGAAGCACATGAAGGTGACCTCGAAGGCGGGCACCGACCTCGACGTCAACATGGAAGGCGCGGCCACCGTCGGCGTCTGGGGCTGGACCGACAAGCCGGGCACGCTGGCGCATTGGCCGGGCGGCATCGTGGTGAGCTTTCCGAAGAGCAAGACCATCAACGGCACGGTGGTGATGGATGCAGGCGATATCAACCTGACCTTCAAGCGCTATCTGACCTCGCCGGTGAAGATGCTGTTCAAGGACGACTATCTCACCGAACTCACGGGCGAGGGCGCCGATGCCGAGATGATGAAGCGCTATCTCGCCGCCTGGGGCGATCGTGAAGCTTACGCCGTGTCGCATGTCGGCTGGGGCATGAATCCCAATGCGCGTTACGAGGCGCTGCAGATGTATGATCAACGCGACACCAACGGCACGGAGATCCGCGCAGTGGCCGGCAATTTCCTGTTCTCCACCGGCGCCAACGAATTTGCGGGCCGCTACACCGCGGGGCATTTCGATCTGCCGATCTTCAAGACCACAATCACACTCGATGGTGTGGACGTGATCAAGGACGGCGTGGTGCAGGACGTGTTCGGCTGAGTCTGAATACGTCGCTCCAAGCTCCCGGCTATCTGGTCACGGGCACTATGTCTTCTGCCGAGATCAAGCCGGCCTGAGGCAGCCGATAGCCCTTAACGATGGCATAGATCGCGGGGATCACAATCAGCGTCAGCAGCGTCGACGAGATCATGCCGCCGATCATCGGCACCGCGATGCGCTGCATGATCTCCGAGCCTGTGCCGGTGCTCCACATGATCGGCAGCAGGCCCGCCATGATGGCGACCACCGTCATCATTTTGGGGCGGACGCGTTCGACCGCACCCTCCATGATCGCATCGTACAGGTCGTTGCGCGTCAGCGGCCGTCCTTCAATGTCCCGTCGCGCCTGGATCGCGGTCAATGCCTGATTCAAATAGATCAGCATCACCACGCCGGTCTCGGCGGCAACGCCGGCCAGCGCAATGAAACCGACGACGACTGCAACCGACAGGTTGAAACCGAGCCACCACATCAGCCAAAGGCCGCCGACCAGCGCGAACGGCAGCGACAGCATGACGATCATCGTTTCGGTGATCGACCGGAAGTTCAGGTACAGCAGCAGGAAGATGATCAACAGCGTCACCGGCACGACGATCTTCAGGCGCGCCGTCGCACGTTCGAGATATTCGTACTGGCCGCTCCACATCACGTAGTAGCCGGGCGGAAATTGAATGCTCGCCTGGACCGCGCGCTGTGCTTCGGCCACGTAGCCGCCGAGGTCCCGGTCGCGGATGTCGACATAGATGTAGGTGGCCAGCTGTCCGTTCTCCGTCCGGATCGACGTCGGCCCTCTCGCCAGCGCAATCCTGGCCACTTCGCCGAGCGCGACCGCGCCACCTCCGGGCATCGGCACCAGCACGTCGCTGGCGATGGCCTGCGGGCTGTCTCTGAGGTCGCGGGGGTACCGCATGTTGACGGTGAAGCGTTGCCGGCCTTCCACGGTCGTTGTCACCGTCTGGCCGCCGAGCGCGGTTCCGATCACGTCCTGAACGTCCTGGATCAGGATGCCGTAGCGCGCCAATGCCTCTCGATCCGGTGTCACATCGAGGTAGTAGCCGCCGATGCCGCGCTCGGCATAGGCCGACGACGTGCCCGGCACCGCCTTGAGTACCTGCTCGATCTGCCTGGCAAGCCGGTCGATCTCGACGAGGTCGGTGCCGATCACCTTCACGCCGATGGGCGTGCGGATGCCCGTCGACAGCATGTCGATGCGGGCCTTGATCGGCATGGTCCAGGCATTCGACACGCCCGGAAACTGCAGCGCCTTGTCCATCTCGGCGATCAGTCCATCGACCGTGAGACCGGATCGCCACTCTTCCTTCGGTTTGAGGTTGATGATTGTCTCGAACATTTCGGAGGGCGCCGGATCAGTCGCCGTGGCAGCGCGCCCCGCCTTGCCGTAGACCGAAGCCACCTCCGGAAACGATCGAATGATCCTGTCCTGCATCTGCAGCAGTTCTCCGGCCTTGGTGACGGAGATGCCCGGAAGCGTCGTCGGCATATACATGAGCGTGCCTTCGTTCAGACTGGGCATGAACTCGGTCCCGAGCTGACGTGCCGGCCAGATACTGGCCGCGAGAACGGCGACTGCGAGCAGGACGACCAGCGTCTTCGCGCGCATCACAACGGTGATGACAGGCCGGTAGACCCAGATCAGAAAGCGGTTGATCGGATTCTTGTGTTCCGGAACGATCCGGCCGCGAACGAAGATGATCATCAGGGCCGGGACCAGTGTCACCGACAGGATGGCGGCGGCTGCCATCGCAAACGTCTTGGTGAACGCCAGAGGACTGAACAGCCGTCCTTCCTGCGATTCCAGCGTGAAGATTGGCATGAACGACACGGTGATGATCAACAGGCTGAAGAACAGTGCCGGGCCGACTTCGGAGGCTGCCTCGATCAGAACCTCGACGCGCGACTTGCCGGGATCCGCGCGTTCGAGATGCTTGTGGGCGTTCTCGATCATGACGATGGCGGCGTCGACCATGGCGCCGATGGCGATCGCGATGCCGCCGAGACTCATGATGTTGGAGCCAAGACCGAGCAGCTTCATGGCGCCGAACGCCATCAGCACACCGACCGGCAGCATCAGGATCGCGACCAGCGCACTGCGAACATGCAGCAAGAACAAAATGCAGACGAGTGCGACGACAACGCTTTCCTCCAGCAATGTGTGCTTGAGCGTGGCGATGGCGGCGTTGATCAGGTTCGAGCGATCGTAGACCGGAACGATCTCGACGGACTTCGGCAGACTGCCGGCGATCTCCTTGAAGCGCTTCTTGACGTTCTCGATGACGTCGAGCGCGTTGACGCCGAAACGCTGCAGCACGATGCCGCTGGCGACTTCGCCCTCGCCGTTCAGTTCGGTAATGCCGCGCCGCTCGTCGGGACCGAGTTCGATCCGCGCGACGTCGCGCAGCAGGACCGGCGTGCCGTTGTTCGTCTTGAGCACGACATTGCCGAGGTCGTTGATCGACTTCAGATAGCCCTTGCCGCGGATGACGTATTCGAATTCGGACAACTCCACCGTGCGACCGCCAACATCGGCGTTGCTGGCGCGTATGGCATCGCGCATCTTCTGCATGGTGATGCCGAGGTCGCGCATCCGAAGCGGATCGAGCACGACGTTATATTGCTTGACGAAGCCACCGACGCTGGCGACTTCGGCGACGCCTTCGGCTTTGGCGAGCGCAAACTTCAGATTCCAGTCCTGGATTGCCCGTGTGTCAGCAAGGTTCAATTCCCTGGACATGATCGCGTACTGGTAGACCCAGCCGACGCCAGTGGCGTCGGGGCCCATCGTCGGTGTGACGCCGGCGGGCAGGCGGGACGTGGCTCCGTTCAGGAATTCGAGAACGCGCGACCGGGCCCAGTAGATGTCGGTCCCGTCTTCGAAGATGACATAGACGAACGACACGCCGAAGAACGAGAACCCGCGCACCACTTTCGACTTCGGCACCGTGAGCATTGCCGTCGTCAACGGATAGGTGACCTGATCCTCGATCACCTGCGGCGCCTGGCCGGGGTACTCGGTATAGACGATGACCTGCGTGTCGGAGAGATCCGGGATGGCGTCGAGCGGCAGATGCGCCAGCGCGTAGATGCCCGCGGCTGCGGCGAATCCTGTGCCGAACAACACCAGCAGCAGATTACGCGCCGACCATGCGATGATGCGGGCGATCATTGTGGGCTCCTCGCGTCGGAAAAGCCCTTCAACGCGGCCTTCAGATTGCTTTCTGCATCGATCAGGAAATTGGCCGAAATGACGACTGGTTCGCCGTCTGCGACTCCCTCGCGGATTTCGACGTAGCCGCCGCCGCGACGGCCGAGTCCGACGCCGCGCGGTTCGAAGCGACCCTGTCCTTTGTCGATGAACACCGATTGCCGGGTGCCGGTGTCGATCACAGCGCTCTCCGGGACGGACACGACCGGATCCGCACTTCCGGTCTCGATCGAAGCGTCGATATACATGTCCGGTAGCAGAGCGAGATCGGCGTTTGTGAGTTCGATACGGACGCGTGTCGTCCGGGTCTCGCGATTGACCTGCGGGTAGATCACGTTGACCTTGCCTGCAAACTGCCTGCCGGAGAGGCTACGCGTCCGGACATTCACCGGCTGTCCGACGGCGATGGCTCCAAGATCGCGCTCCGCGACATCGACCATCGCCCAGACCAGCGACGTGTCGGCGATACGAAAGAGGATGTCGCCGGGTTGCGCCCGCATCCCTTCGATGGCGTTGCGCTCGAGAACGATGCCGTCCCGCGGTGCGGCCCACGCGATGGAGATCGGGACGATGCGGCTCTTCTCGATCTCGGCAATCACCGTGTCCGGAACGTCGAGATTCATGATCCGTTGACGCGACCCACGCCCATACAGTCCATCGCCGCCCGTCGTCTTCGACGTGATGGTGGCGACGTATTCCGCCGCAGCGGACGAGATCGCGGGGCTGTAGATATCCATCAAGGGCTGCCCGCTGCGGACCTTCGTGCCGGTGGTGACATCTGCAACCTTCTGCACCCAGCTTTCCGCGCGCATCGAGATCACGGAGATGCGCCGCTCGTCGAGCTGGATCGTACCGGGTGCGCGGATCGTCGTCCGGATCACGCGCTTGGTGGCTGGCTCGGACTTCACGCCCGTGCGCTGTATCTTGCCCGGTGAGAGCTTGACTGATCCATCGTCGGAATCGTCGCCGTCGAAGACCGGGATGTAATCCATCCCCATGGAATCCTTCTTCGGCGTCAGCGACGTGTCCGGCAGTCCCATCGGATTGCGGTAATACTTGATCTTGCGGCTCGTGTCGGTGCCAGCGGACGTTGGCTCCGACATCGGCATGGTCTCCGTGGGGTCTTCGAAGCTGACGTCGGCTCCGGCGGGCACGGCGCGGTAGTCGCGACCTGACGCCGTTCTCTTCGGCGTCAGCGAGTAAGCCGGCTTTCCATCCGGATCTTGATAGTAGATAGGCGCGCCGGCTTCCTGCGCATCGGCGGGGGTGACTAGGGCGAAGGCGCGCGCCGGCGGTCGCTGTGCGATGATGAATCCGCCTCCGGCCGCCGCGATGAACGCGGCGGCGGTGCCAGCTAGAACGGCGCGGTTCATTTCTGCGCCGTGATGACGAGCTTGTTCTCGACGGAGCCGGTTTCTCCCTGCACCTTGGCGCCCAGAGAAAGCTGCCAGCGACCGGCCATTCCGAAAGTGGCCTTGAACTTGTAGGTGCCGGGCTCGGTCCCCGATACTGGCGTGACCTTGGTGGCCATCTCCTGCATGCCGTCAGGAGCCATGTCGAGACGGGTTGCAAAAATGACGGCATCCGGCACGGGCTTGCCAGTCTTGGTGTTCATCAGGCGGACGGTGATGATCTTGTCGGGTCCGGCCTGAACGGACTGATCGACGAGCTCGAACGTGTAGTCCTTGATGTCAGCCAGTGCAGCCGTGCTTGCGCTGCCCAAAGCGACAGCGAGCAACGCAGCCCGGAAGGCGCGCGGGGAGTTAGACGTTTTCATGGTTTGGTATCCTCGATTGAATCTGATGTGCCGCGAACGGCATGCGTTATCCGCGCGCCAGGAGGCAAGCGGCAGCGACGGCGCTCAGCGCCGCTCAGATCGAAGTGCGAGGAGGGTGGTCTGGAGGGGGGCGGTTGACGCCATCAGTCAGCGCGTCATTCAGCACCGAGTGGTAGGTTCGGACGGCGTGGCGAACCGTCATGGGTGGCGCCAGGGAGGGCCCCGCCTGGGCGGTCTTCAACACACAAATCGCGAGAAGTGGACAGTCCTGGCAATCCTTACTCTTCTGTTCGGATGGGCAGCAGGGCATGTCTCCAGACATCGCCGACATGTCGGTCATCGTGGCCGACGGCCCGTTGGCAGCCGCCGGAGTCACCATTGGCGCCACCGAGAGGCCGATGGTCACGAAGATCGCCAGAAAGAGTTTCAGGAGCCGACGAAGATCCATATTCGACCATCTCACGGCCACCACAGCGTGGGAAGCCCGGGCACATCACAAGTTCGCAATCCCTATGGGGATTATGTCCTTGGCTTCTCGGGCCCGTCATAGGCGATGCCGCGGATCACCGCGGCGCTGCCGAACTTCTTTCTGAGATCGTCCATCGCCCGCTCGGCATGCGACGAGCGGCGGTCGAGCATGTTGTCGTCGCCGGCCTCGTTGCCGGGCTTGAGCGCGCTGACACCAGTGCCGATCAGGCGGAAGGCGGTGCCGTCGATTTCCTTTGCCAGCATCTCGCGGCTGATATCGAAGATGCGCGCGGCCATCTGCGTCGGCGACTGGATCGACTGCGAGCGGGTGCGCTGGCGGAAATCCGCGGTCTTGAGTTTCAGCGTCACCGTTGTGCCGGACAATTCGCTGCTCTTGAGACGCGATGAAACCTTCTCCGACAGTCGCCACAGAATCTTTTCCAGCGTGGCGTAGTCGCGGATGTCCTCGTTGAACGTCGTTTCGTTGGAAATCGTCTTGGCGCCGCGATCGGCGACGACAAGGCGATCGTCGATGCCGCGGGCGAGGCGCCACAGCCTGCGGCCTTCGCCGCCGAACTGTTTCATCAGGTCGGTCTCATCGGCGCGCTGTAGATCGCTGATCTTGCGAAAGCCGCGCTGCGAGAGTTTCTCCGCGGTCGCCGGGCCGACGCCGTAGATGAAGCTGACGGGCCGATCCGCGAGCATGGCCACAGCGTCTTCCTGATCGAGCGTGGCGAAGCCGCGCGGCTTGTCGAGGTCGCTGGCAATCTTGGCGAGGAATTTGTTGACCGACAGGCCGACCGAAACCGTGATGCCGACAGTTCGTTCGATGTCGGCCGCGAATTTCGCCAGCACCTTGGCGGGGATCATGCCGTGGACGCGCTGCGTGCCTGAGAGATCGAGAAAGGCTTCGTCGATCGACAATGGTTCGACCAGTGGCGTCAACGCCTGCATGGCATGGCGGACCTCGCGGCCGACGCGGACATATTTCGCCATGTCGGGCCGCACCACGACGGCGTCGGGGCAGAGATCGAGCGCCTTGAACATCGGCATCGCCGAGCGCACGCCATAGGTGCGCGCGATGTAGCAGGCGGCGGACACCACGCCGCGCTTGCCGCCGCCGATGATGACGGGCCGATCGACGATGTCGGGATTGTCGCGCTTCTCAACGGTGGCGTAGAACGCATCGCAGTCGATATGTGCCAGCGTCAGGGACGGCAGCGCGTGGTGTCGCACCAGGCGCGGCGACCCGCATGACGTGCAGCGCTTGACGCGTGCATCCAGATCGACAAGGCAATCCCGGCAGAAGCAGCGCGGTCCGCTCAGCTCTGCCGGAGAGGGGCTCACGTAAAGTCCTGCCCGCGGGGATCGAGCGCCTGCCGTGCGGCGGCGATGGTGGTCGGGTCCAGTTGCGACGACGCCGAAAACGCCTTCACGGTCTCGTCGTCGCGCAGCACGAAATCGAGCACGCTGACGAGGAACTGTGGATCCTTTGCAGCCGAGCGGAGGGTCTCCGGACCGATTCCGCTCTCGGACAGGAACAGGCCCAGCCGCTCGGGGTCGCCGGCAACGAAGGACAGCGCCTGAATCGCAACGATTTCAGCAACTTCGCTGGGGTGGCGCTGGGGTTTTTTCATCACGCGTGTTTGCCTTTCCGTAACTTATCGTCTCTATTTTAAGTCATCATGCCCGAGTCACCGGGGCGATTCCAGTTGCAGGGATACGCGCGGTACACGGGCACTTCGGCGGGGTGGCCGAAGTGAATTTGGAAGTTCGCTTCGAACATCACATTGGCCGGTGACGCAGGGCAATCATGCCCAGCGAAACAAGAACGCTCGTGTTCTGGATTGGAGGGCGGGATGGCAAAAACCGTCCTGATCGTGGAGGACAACGAGCTCAACATGAAGCTCTTCCGTGACCTGCTGGAAGCCCATGGCTATCAGACTGTCGGCACGAGCAATGGCTATGAAGCGCTCGATCTTGTCCGCTCGCTCCGCCCCGATCTCATCCTCATGGATATTCAGCTACCGCAGGTCTCCGGTCTCGAAGTGACCGGCTGGATCAAGAAGGATCCTGCGATCAGCATGATCCCCGTCGTCGCCGTCACAGCCTTCGCCATGAAGGGCGACGAAGAACGTATCCGCGAAGGCGGCTGCGAAGCCTATTTGTCAAAGCCCATTTCGGTCGGAAAATTTATCGAAACCGTGCGTCGGTTCATCGGTTAGGGAGTTCCCTATGTCAGCGCGTATTCTTGTCGTCGATGACATCCCCGCCAACGTGAAGCTTCTGGAAGCCCGTCTCTCGGCGGAGTATTTCGACGTCATCACCGCGTCCAACGGCGCACAGGCGCTGGAAGTCTGCGCGCGTTCCGAATGCGATCTGATCCTGCTCGACGTCATGATGCCCGACATGGACGGCTTCGAAGTCTGCCGTCGCCTGAAAGCCAATCCGAAGACGCATTTCATTCCGGTGGTGATGGTCACCGCGCTGGATTCACCGTCGGATCGCGTGCGCGGTCTGGAAGCCGGCGCCGACGACTTTCTTACCAAGCCCGTCGCCGATGCCGTGCTGGTGGCGCGCGTGCGCTCGCTGACGCGTCTGAAGATGATGACCGATGAGCTGCGCATGCGCGCCATCACCTCGCTGGAAATCGGCGTGCAGGCGCCTGAGCGCAGCGCCGTGTCTGATCTGGGTGTGGGTGGACGCATCCTGCTGGTTGACGATCGTCCGTCATCCTATGAGCGGCTGGCACCTGTCCTGTCGGCCGAACACACCGTCGATGTCGAACCCAATCCGACCGAGGCGCTGTTTCATGCCGCCGAGGGCAATTACGATCTGCTCATTGTCTCGCTGAGCCTCGAGAATTACGACGGATTGCGGCTGTGCAGCCAGGCGCGCTCGCTGGAGCGCACGCGGCAGATTCCGATTCTCGCGATTGCTGATGCTGATAACAATCCGCGGCTGTTGCGTGGTCTCGAGATCGGCGTCAACGACTACCTGATGCGCCCGGTGGACAAGAACGAGCTGCTGGCCCGCGCCCGCACGCAGGTCCGCCGTCGCCGTTA
The DNA here is from genome assembly GCF_056401215.1 of Tardiphaga sp. P4_G1. Taxonomy (NCBI): domain Bacteria; kingdom Pseudomonadati; phylum Pseudomonadota; class Alphaproteobacteria; order Hyphomicrobiales; family Nitrobacteraceae; genus Tardiphaga; species Tardiphaga sp. P4_G1. Next base: position 95,363 of record NZ_JBFUJU010000016.1, on the reverse strand, counting down.
CACCGATCATCTGCGCGACAACGTTCAGCACTCCATCGAAGCTGCGATCACCGACGGGCTCACCGGACTGCACAACCGTCGCTACATGGAAAGCCATCTGGAAACGCTGGCAGAGCAGGCGGCCACCCGCGGCAAGCCGCTGGCGCTGATGATGCTCGATATCGACTTCTTCAAGTCGATCAATGACAATCATGGCCATGATTGCGGTGACGACGTGCTGCGCGAATTCGCCGTGCGCATTCGCAAGTCGATCCGTGGCATCGATCTGGCCTGTCGCTACGGCGGCGAGGAATTCGTCATCGTCATGCCGGAAACCGACATGCATGTGGCCAGCATGGTCGCCGAACGTCTGCGCCGCTCGATCGCCGGCGAGCCGTTCTCCATCGACAAGGGCAACAAGCGCATCGAGGTCACGATCTCGATCGGGTTGTCGACGCTGGAGAAGAAAGGCGAGCCCGTCGCCGACGTGCTCAAGCGTGCCGACGTGGCGCTGTATCGCGCCAAGCATGATGGCCGCAACCGCGTGGTTGCTGCGGCCGCCTGAGTTACTATCAGAGCCGCGTTCGCGCTGACGGCTGCGACCATCGGGACGGCGGCGAGATCGGGCGCGATCCCGTATCGAAGGTCTGTGAGACCTGCCGGGACGAACAGAACGCCGGCCGTGTCATGCGTTCCCGCAGATAGGCGTCGGCTTCCTTGGTCGGCAATTCCTTGTCGATCACCAGCTTGTCGAGTGCGCAGGCAAGGGCATCGGCGCCGGGCTTGGTGCCCGTCGCATCGCAGGTCCAGCCGGCGACAAATACCACGTTCGTGTCGAAGCGTGAGCTGAAGGCTAGGCACTGTTTCCAGCGACCATCGGCCTCGATGCGCATTTCAACGGCATGGTAGGGACCGTAGCGCGTCTCGAGATCGAAATGCCCGGCGAGCGTCCGGAAATTGAGATCAGTGAGCAAGCCGTTGCTCAGCACACCCATGCCCGGCGACGTCATTCCGCTGCCACGGCTCGGGAATGTGATCGCCAGCGCCAAGTCCGTCGTGCGATTTTGCAGCGTACCATAGCGCAGGATGTCGATCCGCGCCTTCGATGCGCGCGAAACGATGTCGGTGCTCACGGGAAGTCTGGCGATACTCCCGTCTGCAATCCTGAAAGCGGGCTTGTCATCGATGATGCGGGTTCGGTTGTGCCACTGCCAGATCAAGGCGAGGGCGATGATCCCGAAAACGATCATTCCGAAGAAATAGAATGCGTAGCGGACGGCGATGCCTGCCATGGACACGGCGGAGGTGAGCTGGCCAGCCGTCGTGTCTGTGTCGCGAAAAGACAAGGGTCGCTCCCGATGCAAATCAATTGCGTCGAATGATACCGACTTGTCGCACGAAATGACGTGAATACCGTTTCAATCGCAGGCTTCATGCCCGCCATAGTTGTGGCAGGGTAAACACGATACTGCACGCATCGCTAAAATTGAAACGATTGAGCTCGGCTTCTTACTTAACCTCGCCCCGCGCGTTGCGCGGGAGAGGTCAAAAGAAAACGGGGCCCGATAAGGGCCCCGTTCAAAATCCGTCAGCAGCTGTAATCAGCGCTTACTTGATCTTGGCTTCCTTGAATTCGACGTGCTTGCGCGCGACCGGATCGTACTTCTTCTTGACCATCTTGTCGGTCATGGTGCGCGAATTCTTCTTGGCGGTGTAGTAGAAGCCGGTGTCCGCGGTGGAAACGAGCTTGACCTTGATGGTGACCGCTTTGGCCATGGCAGAACCTCTGAATGTCGGGAATCGGGTGACAGCCAGAGAACTGGCCGTGTTGGGGCGCAACCTAGCCCCGAACGCCCCAAAGTCAAGGTTTTCTGGGGCGGTAAATCCGGGGATTTGCGGGTCTTAACCCGGAAAGAAGCGGTTTTTGGGCCGCGGTAGCCCCAAATTCTCGCGGAGCGTCCGGCCTTCATACTCCGTGCGGAAAATCCCGCGCTTCTGGAGTTCCGGGATCACCCGGTCGACGAAGTCGTTCAGCCCCTCCGGCAGATAGGGGAACATGATGTTGAAGCCATCTGAGGCCTCGGTTTCCAGCCATTCCTGCATCTCGTCGGCGATGGTCTGGGGCGTGCCCACGAAGGCGGAGCCGCCATAGCCGCCGAGGCGCTGGGCAAGCTGGCGCACGGTCAGGTTCTCGCGCCGGGCGAGGGCGATGACGCGCTCGCGGCCGCTCTTGCTGGCATTGGTCTCCGGGCTCTCGGGCAGTGGGCCATCGGGATCGAAGCCGGAAGCATCGGTGCCGAGATTGATCGAAAGCGAGGCGATGGCATTGGCGTAATGCACCTTGCTGTCGAGCAGCGCGCGTTTCTCTTTAGCTTCCTCGACGCTGTCGCCGACCACCACGAAGGCGCCGGGCAGGATCTTGAGATGATCGCGATTGCGGCCGAGCTTCTCCATGCGGCCCTTGATGTCCGCATAGAGCTTCTGCGCATCGCCGATGGCGCCGCCGCCGGTGAACACGGCTTCTGCGGTTTCGGCGGCAAGCTGCTTACCGTCTTCGGATGCGCCGGCCTGCACGATCACCGGCCAGCCCTGCACGGGCCTGGCGATGTTCAGTGGGCCGCGCACCGAGAGATGTGGGCCCTTGTGATCGAGCACATGCATCTTGTCGGGGTCCATGAAGATGCCGCTCTCGACGTCGCGGATGAAGGCGTCATCAGCGAAGGAATCCCACAGGCCGGTGACCACGTCATAGAATTCACGCGCGCGCTTGTAGCGCTCGGCATGCTCCATGTGATCATCAAGGCCGAAGTTCAGCGCTGCGTCGGGATTGGATGTGGTGACGATATTCCAGCCGGCGCGGCCGCCCGAGATATGGTCCAGCGAGGCGAAGCGGCGGGCGACGTGATAGGGCGCGTCAAAGGTGGTGGAGCCGGTGGCGACGAGGCCGATATTGTCGGTGACGGCGGCCAGCGCTGACAGCAGCGTGAACGGCTCGAACGATGTCACCGTGTGGCTGCGCTTCAGCGCCTCGACGGGCATATTCAGCACGGCAAGATGATCGGCCATGAAGAAGGCGTCGAACTTGCCGGCCTCGAGCTTGCGGATCATCTGTTTGAGGAAGGGAAAGTTGAAGTTGGCGTCAGGCTGAGCGCCGGGATAGCGCCATGCGCCGGTGTGGATGCTGATCGGGCGCATGAAGGCCCCGAGCTTCAACTGACGCTTCGCCATCTGGAATTCCCCGTGATGCTGGTCGGGAACAGATAGGGACGCCAGCGCGCGCAGGTAGATGCTGCTCACGAGAAGATTATTGCGATTTCGGGATTATCCGCAGAACCTCATCCTGAGGAGCGGCGTCTTCGCCGCGTCTCGAAGGATGGAGACGGGAGCTCATGGTTCGAGATGGCGCTAAAGTAGCGCCTCCTCACCATGAGGACGGAGCTCACCCCTTCTTCGGATTCAGCGTTGGGTCCATCGCGAATTGCGTTTCCAGGTAGTCGATCATGGCGCGGGTCTTTTGCGGCACGAAGCGGCGCGAGGGATAGACCGCGCTGATCGGCACCGGTTTCGGTTCGAAAGCTTCGAGCAACACAATGAGACGACCGGTCTCGATCTCATCCCTGAAATGCCAGATCGGCACAAACCCGATACCGAGGCCGGACATCACGGCTTCGCGAATACCTTCCGAACTCTGGGTGCGCACCGGTCCCGTGGCTTCGATAGCGATCGGGCCGTCCGGACTTTCGAAGCGCCAGGTCACGCCGCCGGTGAAGCGCGTATAGGGGATGCAACCATGCCCGATGAGATCGTTCGGATGCGCGGGCAGCGTCTTGCCGCGCAGATAGGACGGCGACGCCACCAGGATGCGGCGCGTCACGCCGATCTTTCGGGCGATCAGATTCGGGTCGGTCACGACGCCGGAGCGGATCGCGAGATCGATGCCGTCCTCGACCAGATCGCTGAAGCCGTCACTCATCACGAGGTCGACACTGACGTCGGGGTAACGCGCCAGAAAGCCCTTCAGATGGGGGATCACCCGCAGCCGTCCGAACACCACCGGGAGGGCCAGTTGCAACGTGCCTGATGGTCTGGCCCGGCGGCGTCCCACGGCACCCTCGGCCTCGGCAACGGCTTCCAGCGCCAGTTTGGCGCGTTCGTAGAAGCTGCGGCCGTCATCGGTGAGCGTCAGCTTGCGCGTGGTGCGGGTGAACAACCGGGTGCCGAGATGGTCTTCCAGCGTTGCCACCTGGCGGCTGACGGTCGGCTGGCTGGAATTCTGCTCCTCAGCCACACGGGTGAATGAGCCCGCTTCGACGACGCGGATGAAAGCCTGGAAAAGGGCGACTGTATCGGTCATTCATCCAAAATACGGATAAATAATATCCGAACAAGCCCATAACCGCCAACGGGCGAATGGACGATGTTCTCCATGTCGGACGGCGATGGCGCCGCCCCAGATCAAATGGAGAGCATCATGACCCGTAAACTCGAAGGCAAAATCGCAGTCGTCACCGGTGGCAGCGCCGGCATCGGTCTGGCCGCCGCGCAGCGTTTTATCGACGAAGGCGCCACCGTGTTCATCACCGGCCGCCGCCAGGCCGAGCTCGATGCCGCCGTGAAGCAGCTCGGACCGAAGGCCGTCGGCGTACAGGCGGACGCTGCCAAGCTCGCCGATCTCGCGCATTTGTTCGATACGGTGAAGGCTGCCAAGGGCAAGATCGACGTGCTGTTCGCCAATGCCGGCGGCTATGAATTGAGCGCGTTCGGCCAGATCACCGAAGACGTCTATGACAAGATGTTCGACATCAATGTGAAGGGCGTTTTGTTCACGGTGCAGCAGGCATTGCCGCTGCTCTCCGACGGCGCCTCGGTGGTTCTCACCGGCTCGGTGTCGGGATCGAAGGGCATGGAGTCCTTCAGCGTCTACAACGCCACCAAGGCAGCGATCCGCTCGTTCGCGCGCAGCTGGACCTCGGACCTCAAGGCGCGCAAAATTCGCGTGAATGTCGTCAGCCCCGGACCGATCCAGACCCCCGGCCTCGACGTCTTCGCCAATGACGATGTGAAGGGCTACCTCAAGACCATCGTGCCGCTCGGCCGTCTCGGTACCGCGGACGAAGTCGCGAAGGCGGTTCTGTTCCTGGCATCGGACGATTCCAGCTTCGTCGCCGGCGCAGAATTGTTCGTCGACGGTGGTCTCGCTCAGATCTGACGATGGGCTTGGCAGAGCAGGAAGGCGCCGCGGATGCGGCGTCTTCTCGTGTCAGAAACTGTGCATGTGTGCGCTGGCGCGATACTCGCTCGCCATCAGCTCTTCGTTTTCAGCAACCTGAATCCACGAGATGGCGAGTTGTAGCAATGCACGAATTTTGCGTGGGTCAGCTTCCACGCTGGCGCGCTGGCTGAGTGCCGACGCCTTGCGGCGATATTCCAGTGACGCGCGCGTAAATGTCGAAGACTCGACCTGCGGCGTCCAATTCATCTGTCCCATAACTGGGAATTCCTGTGAGCAAGACAACGGTAGCTTACCGTGCCTCACCAGTTATCCCACTACGGAAACAGTTAGAATTAGAATAGATCGAAAAGCGAGACCCGTTACTTGATTAACTCAGCTTTCGCTGGGCAGCATGTCGAGTTGCATCTTGCCGCTGTACCAATGGAAGAAGGGCAGCGGCGCGTCGTGACGGAGCGGGCCGGTGGCGAGACGCTGCTGCAATTGATTGAGCACGTTCTTCGTCATTGCGTGCGCGTCGGCGAGATGTGCGGAGCCGAGTTCGACCCAGACCAGTTCCACCAATTCGGCATCGGCATGCACGACGCCCTCGACGCGATGCGCGATCGACGATGCATCCGCTGTGAAGAAACGTGTATCGAAGCGCTTGATACGGCCGGGTGGTGTGATGGCGCGCGCAATCAGAAACAGGCCTGAGGGATCGGGCAGGAGACCTGCATCGCTAAAAGCCTCCCATACGCCGGGGAGCTTCCTGGTCGCGCCATCAACCTTGCGGCCGAGGCAGAGGCCGGTTTCTTCGCAGGCTTCGCGGATCGCGGCGACAGCGAGCGAACGCGCGCGCGACGGCGGCGTCTTCGGGCTGCCTTTCATCAGGTTGGCTTCAAGCTCCGGCGGCAAAGGTGCAGCCACCGGAATCTTGTTGTCCGTGGTGTCGACACTGCCGCCGGGGAACACGAACTTGCCTGGCATGAACACGACCTTGTCGTGACGCTTGCCCACAAGCACTTTCGGAATCGGGCCAGAGCGATCGACCAGCATCAGGGTCGCAGCGTCGCGCGGACGCTTATAGGGATGGTGGTCGGCTTCCTTGCCGATCTCGACTGCGTCGCTCATTCCGTCTCCTGAAATTCTTCTTATTACGTGCTGTTCAAGGGGACGGAGAACGTATCAGTCAGCCGGGCCGTCGCCAAATCCATGCATGCGGAATGCCCACTGCAATCCCACCACGGCGCCCTTGACCGGTTGCAGCAGCAACAGCGACGCGATCAGCGTGATCGGCAGGTAGATCGCAAGTTGCAGCGCGACCGATGGCGAGTAGTTGGTCTCGATCCACAATGCGATCGGCACGACGATGTGACCGACGATGACGATCACGAGATAGGCGGGAAGATCATCGGCGCGGTGTGCAGAGAAATCCTGTCCGCACTTGTCGCAGTGATCGGCGGTCTTCAGGAAGGCGCGAAACATCTTGCCTTCGCCGCAGTTCGGGCAGCGGCAGGCGAAGCCGCGCTTCATCGCGGTCCACACATTGCGTTTGGCGGAGGAATCCAGCGTCGCGCTCCAGATCTTCGGTGTGGTCAATGTCATCATGACGTTACCCCTTTTTCGGCTTGCCGGGGTTACCACCGGCGCGAGCCTTGTCAGCTTTGGCCGCCTGCCGCGCGTTGCGACCGGGTTTGGCCTTCTTGGGCGCCTTGAGCTTCTTCGACGATTTGAACTTCGTCGCACCAGAAGGCTTGGCACCCGGATGACGCGGCCGGTCTGCAGCGTCATTGCTGCGGGCATGTTCGCGTCGGCGGTTCCGTGGGGCGGTATTGCCCTCGGAGAGCATTTCGAACCGCAAGGCACCTGCAACGGGGGCTGCCTCGACCAGACGGACATCGACGACGTCGCCCAACCGATGCATGGCACCACTGCGTGTACCGACGAGGGCGTGGCGAGCTTCGTCATAGTTGAAGTATTCGGTGCCCAACGTGCGGATCGGGATCAGGCCATCGGCGCCGGTCTCGGTCAATCGGACAAAGAGTCCAGCCCTGGTGACACCGGAGATCCGGCCCCGGAAGGTGGCGCCGATCTTGTCGGCCAAAAAGTGCGCGATCAGCCGGTCGGACGTCTCGCGCTCGGCCTTCATGGCCCGGCGTTCGGTGGCCGAAATCTGCGCCGAGATTTCGCTCAGCGTTTCCACGGTTTCGGTCTCGGGCAGTGCGCCTTCGCCAAGCCCGAGCGCACGGATCAGTGCGCGATGCACGATCAGATCTGCGTATCGCCTGATAGGCGAAGTAAAATGCGCGTAGCGGCGCAGGTTCAGACCGAAATGTCCGTAATTCTCGGCGGCATATTCCGCCTGGRCTTGCGAGCGCAAAACCACTTCATTCACCAGCGGTTCGGAATCCTGACCTTTGACCTGTGACAGCACCCGGTTGAATACCGATGGCCGCAATGCGCCCGCTTTGGCGAACGGCATGTCGAGGGTCTTGAGGAATTCCTGCAGGTTGTGAACCTTCTCCACCGAAGGCTCATCATGTACCCGATAGATAAGCGGCAGAGCCTTCTTTTCAAGCGTTTCGGCTGCGGCGACGTTGGCCAGGATCATGAACTCTTCGATGAGCTTATGCGCGTCGAGCCGCTCCGGTACGATGACGCGATCGACGATACCGTCCTTCTTCAGCAGGATTTTTCGCTCGGGGATATCGAGGTCGAGCGGATCGCGTTCGTCGCGCGCGAGCTTGACCTGCGCATAGGCCGCATAGAGCGGCTTCAGGATCGGTTCGAGCAACGGGCCGGTAGTATCGTCGGGATGGCCATCGATGGCGGCCTGCGCCTGTGCGTAATTCAGCTTGGCCGCCGAGCGCATCAGGATGCGATGGAACGTGTGCGACTTCTTGCGGCCATCGACTGATATCACCATGCGCACGGCGAGGGCGCCGCGCGGTTCGCCCGGCACCAGCGAACACAGGTCGTTGGAGATGCGCTCCGGCAGCATCGGCACGACGCGGTCGGGGAAATAGACGGAGTTGCCACGGATCAGTGCGTCGCGATCCAGCGCAGAGCCGGGACGCACATAGAAAGCGACATCGGCGATGGCGACGGTGACGATGTATCCACCTGCATTGTGCGGATCGGGATCGAGTTCGGCATAGACGGCGTCGTCATGATCCTTGGCGTCTGGTGGATCGATGGTGACCAGCGGCACGTCGCGCCAGTCTTCACGCCCCTGCAATGTCGCAGGCTGCGCGGCTTCCGCTTCCTTCAGCGCATCGCGGGAGAACGCCTGCGGGATATCGTGCGAGTGGATCGCGATCAGGCTGACCGCTTTCTCGGAGGAGAGCGAACCGAGCCGTTCCTTCACCTTGCCGGAGCCGAGGCCATAGCCACGCGTGCGAATGAGATCCACACTGACGAGATCGCCATCCTCGGCGCCGTTGGCATCGGATGCCGCGATGTTGAGTTCGCGCCCGGCCTGTTTCTTGTCGACCGGGATCAATCGTCCGCCGCCATTCGGCAGCGCGCGATATATGCCGAGCAGGCGCGTGCGGGCACCTTCGAGCACCCGAACGACGCGGCCCTGATAGCTGGCTAATTCGCCATCGTTCTCGATCTTCTCGATGCGCAACAATGCGCGGTCACCAACACCTGCCGCGGTGCCGGGCAGGGGACGGCGCGGCGTATGAATGCGAATTTTCGGTACGACGCCGTCTGCCTCGTCCCATTCGACGGGCGTGGCGATCAACTCGCCATCGGCATCCCTGGAGGTGATGTCGACGAGCACGGTGGGTGGCAGCGCTGCGGGCTCGCGCACGCTGCGGCCCTTTTTGGCGATGGCGCCTTCGTCGGCGAGTTCGCGCAGTATGCGCTTGAGCTCGACACGGGCGGCGTTCTTCAGTCCGAATTCACGCGCGATCTCGCGGGTGCCGATCTTGCCGGGATACGCGCGAACGAACGCGACGATGGCATCCCTGGTTGGAAAGCTGCTGTCACGTTTCTTGTTCACAATTGTCCGTTCTAGCCAGCGCTTTTCTTCGCGACCGTTTTCGCGGCCTTCTTCTTGGCAGGCGATGTCTTCGCCTTCACCGGCGCGCGCGCCTTGCTGGCGGCAGCCGTTTCAGCCTTGGGTTTAGCTGCGGCTTTCTTCGCAACGGCCTTCTTGGCCGCCGGCTTCTTCTCGGCCGCGTCGGCCTTCTTGGCGACGGCCTTCTTCGCCGGTGCTTTCTTGGCGCCGCGCTTCGGCTTGATGCCGCCCTTGGCCACACGCTCGTCGATCAGCGCGATGGCCTCTTCGAGCGTGATCGTTTCCTGGGTCTTGTCGCTCGGGATCGTTGCATTGACGCCGCCCGCGGTGACATAGGCGCCGTAACGCCCGCCCTTCACGGCGACGCCGCCGAGGGTCGGATGGTCGCCGAGCGGCTTGCCGGGATCGGCGCCGAAACGACGGCCTGATGGGCCCTTGGCGATTTTCTCGGCGATCAGCGTGACCGCGCGGTTGAGGCCGATATCGAACACCTCGTCGCCGGCGTCGAGGCTGGCATAGGTCTTCTCATGTTTCACGAACGGCCCGAAACGGCCGAGGCCTGCGGTGATCGGCTCGCCGGTCTCCGGGTGCTTGCCGATCTCGCGCGGCAGCGACAGGAGCTTGAGTGCCAGATCGAGTTCGACATCGCTGGGCGACGTGTTCTTCGGAATGCCGGCGCGCTTCGGCTTCTCGCCTTCTTCGTAATCCTTGGCGTCGCCAAGCTGGATATAGGGCCCGAAACGCCCGGCCTTCACCGCGACTTCGAGACCTGACACCGGATCGGGGCCGAGCACGCGATCGGCGTTGGCACCGCTATCGGCGGCGAGCGGACGCGTGTAGCGGCATTCCGGATAATTCGTGCAGCCGACGAAGGCGCCGAACTTGCCGGCCTTCAGATTGAGACGACCGGTGCCGCAGGTCGGGCACTGGCGCGGATCGCCGCCGTCTTCGCGCGGGGCGTAGATGTGCGGGCCGAGCATCTCGTCGAGCGCATCCAGCACCTGCGCCACGCGCAGATCCTTGATCTCGTTCACGGCGCCGATGAAGTCGGTCCAGAAATCCTTGAGCACCTGCTGCCAGGAAATCTCGTTGTTGGAGATCCTGTCGAGGTTCTCTTCCAGCGCTGCGGTGAAATCGTATTCCACATATTTGGCGAAGAAGTTTTCGAGGAAGGCGACGACGACGCGGCCCTTGTCCTCGCCGTACAGGCGCTTCTTTTCGAGACGAACGTAGCCGCGATCCTTCAGCACCTGCAGGATCGATGCATAGGTCGAGGGACGGCCGATGCCGAGCTCTTCCATGCGCTTGACCAGCGAGGCTTCCGAGAAGCGCGGTGGCGGTTCGGTGAAATGCTGGGTAACCGCGAGGTTCTCTTTCTTCAGCGCTTCACCTTCGCTCATGGCGGGCAGGCGGCGTGAATCTTCATCCTCGGCGTCGTCGTCCTTGCCTTCCTGATAGACCGCAAGGAAACCATCGAACTTCACGACCTGACCGGTGGCGCGCAATTCGAGCAGGCGCGAACCTGCCTTGGCAGCGATATCGACGGTGGTGCGCTCCATCTCGGCGGATTCCATCTGGCTGGCGATGGTGCGCATCCAGATCAATTCATAGAGCCGCGACTGATCGCTATCGAGACGGCCGCGCAGGCTCGCCGGGCGACGCGACATATCGGTCGGACGGATCGCTTCGTGCGCTTCCTGCGCGTTCTTGGCCTTGCTCGTATATTGCCGCGCGGCGTCCGGCACATATTGCTTGCCGTAGTCTTCGCCGATGACAGAGCGAGCCTGAGTGATGGCGGAGGGGTCGATCTGCACGCCGTCGGTTCGCATATAGGTGATGAGACCGGTGGTTTCGCCGCCGATGTCGATGCCTTCATAGAGACGCTGCGCAATGCGCATGGTGTGCGCCGGCGCGAAGCCGAGCTTGCGGCTGGCTTCCTGCTGCAGCGTCGAGGTCGTGAACGGCGCTTGCGGATTGCGGCGCGCGGGTTTTGCGTCGACCGTGGAGACCATGAAGTTGGCGGCTTCGATGGCCTTCTTGAAGTCCTCGGCTTCGGCGCCGGTGCCGATATCGAGACGCTGGATCTTCTTGCCGTCAGCGCCGACCAGGCGGGCTTCGAAACTCTCGCCGCGCGGCGTCGCCAGCGTGGTCACCAGCGACCAGTATTCGCGCGGGATGAACTTCTCGATTTCCTGCTCGCGGTCGCAGACCAGGCGCAGCGCGACCGATTGCACGCGGCCGGCGGAGCGGGCGCCGGGCAGCTTGCGCCACAGCACAGGAGAAAGCGTAAAGCCCACCAGATAATCGAGTGCACGGCGCGCCATATAGGCGTCGACCAGTGCGCCATCGATCTCGCGTGGGTTCTTCATCGCGTCGGTGACGGCCTGCTTGGTGATCGCGTTGAACACCACGCGTTCGATTTTCTGGTCCTTCAGGGCGCGCTTCTGCTTGAGGACTTCGAGCACGTGCCAGGAGATCGCTTCGCCTTCGCGATCAGGGTCGGTCGCGAGAATGAGCTTGTCGGCGCCTTTGACGGCCTTGGCGATGTCGTTCAGCCGGCTGGCGGCCTTGGGGTCGATCTCCCAGATCATCTGGAAATTGGCGTCGGGATCGACCGATCCGTTCTTGGCGGGAAGGTCGCGGACATGGCCGAACGACGCCAGGACCTCATAGTCCTTGCCCAGATACTTGTTGATCGTCTTGGCCTTTGAAGGCGACTCGACAATGACGAGATTCATGTGATTCCAATAACTTACAGGGGGAATCCGGCTTGGGTCTGCGAGAGTCGCGCCAGCCGTTTCGCGGCGAACATGGGTGCGAAGGGGTCTCGTGTCAAATCGTGAGTTGTTGATGGCCACGCCTGTTGGTTCCCAATCACTTACCAAGGGTTGTAAAATGCAACCATTGGGGGTATGATTTGATGCTTCGTTGGTGCTGATTTCGCCCGGACTGCCCGGGTAGGGAATGCCTATGACACCGCCCATTCCGGACGATCAGGCGCAGGGCGATGGCGGGCCCGAGGAGGCGGCTCTTTATATAAAGAGTGCGGTCCGCGATCTGTCGCGGATGGCGCGCCGCCATCGCCACGACATGCTCGCTTACCTGCTCGACATGGCGCATCTCGAAACCGAGGAGATCCTGCGGCTGTGTGACTTGCGCAAGCCGTCAGGCCGTTGAGGGCACAATCGTGGTGTCGCCATAGCCGAGCAGCCTGCCGTCGGCCGCATGCAGTTCCAGCTTCTTGATCTGCTTGCCACGCTTGCGATCGACCATGATGGTCGTCGGTTCGCCGGGCTTGAACGCATAATCCTCGCCCCACTGGCGCAGCGCCACCATGATTGGATGAACCGCCTGGCCTTTCGGGGTCAGGACATAGTCCTGATAGGCGCTGCCGTCGGCTGCCGGCTCCAGTTTCAGGATGCCGTCCTCCACGAGGGCTTTCAGCCTGACGGCGAGAATGTTCTTCGCCAGTCCGAGACTCTTCTGGAATTCGCCGAAGCGCCGGGCGCCCAGCATGGCGTCGCGGATGATCATCATCGTCCAGCAGTCGCCGATCACCTCCATGGAGCGGGCGACGGGGCAGGTGGAGTCCTTGAGACTGGTGCGTTTGGCCATGCGACTTTCCAGCGGCGGGAAAAAGAAATGCAGTGATTAGCGGACATGTGGTTGCATTATGAAACCATCCGCCCTAAATGGCAATGTGGTTTTAAAAAGCAACCACTTGATCATCAGGAGATCACCATGCGTTTGGCGAACAAGACGGCGCTCATCACGGGCGGCAATAGCGGTATTGGACTGACCACGGCGAAGCTCTTCGTCGCTGAGGGCGCCAAGGTGGCCATCACTGGTCGCGACAAGGCGAGGCTCGACGCGGCGGTGGCCGAACTCGGCCCGAATGCGATCGGCATCGTGGCTGATGCGACTGACATTGCTGCCACCGAGAATGCCGTGGCCAAAGCTGTCGAGAAATTCGGCAAGCTCGACATCGTATTCGCCAATGCAGGCATCAGCGCGCATACGCCAGTGGGTGGCACCGCGCTCGATGTGTTCGAGTCCGTCTTGAAGACCAACATCACCGCCGTGTTCTTCACCGTGCAGGCGGCAGCCGCGCATCTCAACGATGGCGCGTCCATCATTCTCAACGGTTCGGTGATCTCCGTGCTCGGAAATCCCGGCTATGCTGCCTATGCCGCGAGCAAGGCCGGCGTGCGCGCGATGGCCCGCGTGATGGCGTCCGAACTGTCGCCGCGCAACATCCGCGTAAACGTGGTCTCGCCGGGCGCGACCGCGACGCCGATCTGGGACCGTGTTGCGCCGACGCCGGAAGCTTTCAACGCATTCGAGAAGCGCCTGTCGCAGACCATTCCGCTCGGGCGTTTCGGCAAGCCGGAAGAAGTTGCGAAGACCGTGCTGTTTCTCGCGTCGGATGATGCATCGAACATCCAGGGCGCCGAGATTTTCGTCGATGGCGGCGTGACATCGGCCCCGGCAGGTGCACCGGCCTATCGTAGCTGAATGATCGCAACGCGCATCGTCATCCCGGGGCAGGCCGAACGCGCAGCGGACGGCATGAACCCGGGATCTCGATATGTGAATCTCATTTCGAGGTTCCTCGCCACTCCAATTGGAGTGGCTGAGGTTCGCGCATTCAGCTGCGCTGAAGACGCGCCCCGGAACGACGCGTTAGTTAAGCCGCGTGCAGATCTGTCGCTGCCTGCAAGGCACCGGCAACGGCTTTCTCGCGTAGCTCCGGTCCCATCATGATGCCGTCGGCGGCGATGAATTCGAGATTGGTGACGCCGATGAAGCCGAACACCCAGCGCAGATAGGTTTCGAGATGTTCGCCGGCAGCCGTCGGCATGTCCGCGCCGTAGAAGCCGCCGCGTGAAATGGCGACGATGACGCGCTTGCTGCCCGCGAGGCCTTCGGCACCCTTGTCGCCGTATTTGAATGTCTTGCCGGCGACGAGGATGCGATCAATCCACGCCTTGAGCTGGCTCGGAATGGTGAAGTTGTACATTGGTGCGCCGATCACCACGATATCGGCAGCAAGAAACTCCTCCAGCACGGCACTACCGGCGGCGAGATCGGGCTGAAGCGCCGCATCGGGCGCTGCGCCCTGCGCGACGGCGAGATGGGAGCCGGACAGATGCGCCAGCGGCGTGGTGGTGAGATCGCGATAGGTGGTCTCAAGGCCGGGATTGGCCTTGGCCAGCCGGTCGGTAATGGCGGCGGAAACCTGCCGGCTGACGGAGTGGGGGCCGAGAACGCTGGAATCGATATGGAGCAGTTTCATGTGGTCACCTCATGGTATTGGTTTGTAACTGACGCTACATGAGTGACTGGCCGAAACCGCACAAGAAGGCACAATTTTGAAACCCGAGCACAAAAAGGTGCCTGCTTTGCCGGCGATTCCGCATCAGGAGAGCGACTGTCGCGGCGTTGCCTCGGTGTTGGCGCGGGTCGGCGACAAATGGAGCGTGCTGGTGATCATGCTGCTCGGCGACGGTCCACGGCGCTTCAACGAGTTGAAACGGATGGTCGGCGGCATCTCGCAGCGGATGCTGACCCTGACCTTGCGCGGGCTTGAACGCGACGGTCTGGTGACGCGTACCGTGTTTCCGACCGTGCCCCCGCGTGTGGACTATGAACTCACGGATCTCGGCCGAGGCCTGAGCGATCCGGTCATAAAGCTCGGCGAATGGGCGCAGCAACATCTGCCCGATATCGACACCGCACGAAAAAACTTCGACGGGCGCAATTCGCAGGACTGAGTCCTCAGATCATCGACACCAACCCTCCGCCATGACGCTCCAGCCGTCCGGCAAGCTCGAGCTCCAGCAGCACAATGCGGACCGTGGGGGCCGACGTGCCGGCGAGGCGGATAAGATCGTCGATGCCTACCGGGCTTGGACCGAGCAATGCGATCACGCGTGCGCGGTCGCTGCTGTCTGGTTCATCGAATGACGTGACGTCATCAGGTTCACGGCTCGGCAATTCGATCGGCCGCTCCATGATCGGCGCGACCGCATTGATGACGTCGGATGCTTCGGTGACCAGCGCCGCGCCTTGCTTGATGAGGTCGTTGGTGCCGGCGGCGCGGGGATCGAGCGGCGAGCCCGGCACGGCAAACACTTCGCGGCCCTGTTCGGCGGCCATCCGCGCGGTGATCAGCGAGCCCGAGCGATGCGCCGCTTCGATCACGACGACGCCGAGCGCTGCACCCGAGATCAGGCGATTGCGACGCGGGAAATCGCGAGCACGTGGGACATGGCCGAGCGGCATCTCGGAAATCGCGCCGCCGTTGTCCACCAGGGCGAACAGCAGGCCCTCGTGTTCGGGCGGATAGATTTTGTCATGACCGCCAGCCAGCACAGCGACCGTCCCGCTGGTGGTGCTGGTGCGATGCGCGGCCTGATCGATGCCACGTGCGAGGCCCGACACGATCACGAAGCCTGCGTCGCCGAGATCGCGCGCCAGTCTCTCGGCGAACTTCAGTCCTGCGCCGGACGCATTGCGCGAGCCGACGATGGCGATCATCGGCCGCATCAGCGCATCCACTTTGCCGCGGATGCCGAGCAGCGGCGGTGCATCGTCGATCCCCGCCAATCGCGGCGGGTAGCCGGGCTCACCGGGCGCGACAAGCGCGACATCCATCTTGCGTCCGAGGTCGAGTTCACGCTGTGCGTCGTCGGCGCTGCAGATCCGGCCGGCGCGGGCAGCGCCGCCGCGGCGCGCCAGATCGGGCAGCCGCTCCAGCGCGGCGCGTGCGCTGCCGAAATGGTTGATCAGCGATCGAAAAGTACGCGGCCCCACATTGTCGCTGCGGATCAGCCGCAACCAATCGAGCCGCTGAGCGTCCGTAAGCTGTGTGCTGCCCTGTGAGATGCTGTCCAAGCCACGCTCCCCCCGTTGGAGAGCATCCATCAACTTAAGGATGCATTCAATTGACATTCGTACTTAAGGTGCGAGAGTAGGGGTGAGCCCTGATGGCTTGTGTTCAGTGATGGCAATGCTTTGGGACGTGAACAACTTCCAGCGGATCGGCGCATCGAGCAACGCCGCCGTTGGGCGTGAGTTCGAGGAAGCGGCGCAGATCTTCTTTCATTCCGAGGGCGTGCAGCTTGCGCGCAATTTCGTCGTACCCGTCGGCCACCGGCTGCAGAAGAACAAGCGCTTCGATCTCGGCAGCGCCAGCCCGCGCGTCCTGGTGGAGTGCAAGTCCTACACCTGGACAGTGTCCGGCAATCGGCCGAGCGCCAAGATCCGCGGCATGAACGAAGCCATGCTGCTGTTCGGTGCGGCGCCGCGCGACTATCGGAAGATTTTGTTCGTGCTCAAACATCTTCACCCGCATTCGAAGGTGAGTCTGATCTCACACTATATCAAGAACAACGGCCACCTGATCAGCCGCGGCGTCGAGATCTGGGAGTTCGATCTCGACGCGAAGCAGGGTGCGCGGGTGTCTTAATGTCCTCGCGTGGCGTGATCAGAATGCCGCTTGTTTCTTCGGCTACTGCATCGTCAAATTCATTAGTTCGTCGGGAAGTTCGCGCTGCGCGCACCATGCCTTGACGGTGGCGGCGAACAAGTCAGGTCGTTCACCATTCCAGGCATGGCCGACGCCCTTGGCCAGCCGCGCTTGCGAATTCGGCAGCACCTGGCGCAGCCGCGCCATTGAAGCGAGGATCAAGGGGTGTTCGTGTTCGCCCGCGGCGAGCAGCGTCGGCGTTTGAATTGCTGCCGCGTTCGCGGGAAGTGAAAACGCGCTGGCGTCGTGGCTTGCTCCGATGAAGTCTCGGATAGACAACGGCTGAAGCGATCGGCGATAGGCCTCGAACCGATCCGCTGGAATGTTCAGTGCCCGCGCGTTGAGGCGCGCAAACAGCCGGGTTTTGATCAGCGGCGCAATCGCATAGGCGGCGGCGTCGATCAGCCATCTGTTGGGGAGCGGCAACACGTTGATCCCGCTCAACACGGCCCGCTCGACGACACTGGGATGCCGCGCCAGAAGCGTCAGCCCGACATAGGCGCCGAGCGAGAGACCGACGACATGCGCGCGCCCCGACGGTACATTTTTGCGGATGATCTCCGCGACGAGATCGGCGGTCTGCTCGAACGAGCGCCACCTGACGTCATGGCTGTGCCCATGGCCCGGCAGATCGGGGATGAGACAATCGAAATCCGTCAACTGCTCGATCTGCTCCTGCCACATCCAGCCGCTGGTTCCGATTGCGTGCAGGAATACGACAGCGGGTAGGTTCGGCCTGCTTGATCTGTGTAGATGAAGCACGCGTGGAGCCTTTGCAGACTTGTCTGGTGGGAAGTGGCGCCGCGCCGGGAGATCTTGGCCGTGGATTCTGATGTTTTAATGCTGCAACTACTACTTCGCGCCGATCTTGCCTTCGGTGCCGTTCAGCAATCGCTTGATGTTCTCGCGGTGCATGAACCACAGCAGCAGCGTCAACGCGGTGGCCAGCACGGCGAGTTGCGGTGCCTTGGCCCACCACAGGAAGATCGGCGTGATGGCGCTGGCGGTCAGCGCGGAGAATGACGAGTAGCGCGAGGTGAAGGCGCAGGCGAGCCAGGCAAGGCAGAACACGATGGCGGCAGGCCAGTACAGGCCGAACATGATGCCGATATAGACGGCGACACCCTTGCCGCCCTTGAAGCCGAGCCAGACCGGGAAGAGGTGGCCCAGGAACGCGAAGAGACCGGCGATCATGGCCGGCATTGGACCACCGACGCTGCCGGCGATGATCACGGCGACGGTGCCCTTGAGGGCGTCAAGCAGCAGCGTCGCCGCTGCGAGGCCCTTGCGGCCGGTGCGCAGCACGTTGGTGGCGCCGATATTGCCCGAGCCGATGGTGCGGATGTCCTGCGTGCCGGCGAGCTTGGTCAGCACCAGCCCGAACGGAACCGAGCCGAGGAAATAACCGAGCGCGGCGGCGAATATGTAGAGAACGATCATTGGACCTCTATTCTAAGACGCGCTTCGCATTTTCGTGCTCTCAGACGCGCTCCGCTTTCGGTGCCTTTAAACGCGTGCTCCGCGTCAGACGTGCTCGTAAACGGTGCGTCCGCCAACAATAGTGCGTGCGACGCGCCCCGTGAAGCGGGCTTCGTCGAATGGAGTATTCTTGCATTGCGATTTCAGGTCCGCGGGATCCAGCACCCACGGTACATCGGCGTCAATGACAATGATGTCGGCGACAGCGCCGGGGCGCAGCGTGCCGCCGGGCAGGCCCAGCAGTTCGGCCGGGCGTGTCGACATCGCACGGATCAACTGGGTGAAGGTGAGCTCGCCATTGTGGATCAGCCGCAATCCCGCCGACAGCATTGTTTCGAGGCCGATGGCACCCGGCGCGGCTTCGGCGAATGGCAGCCGCTTGGTCTCGACATCCTGCGGATTGTGGTCGGACATGATGACGTCGATTAATCCTGACGCGACGGCCTCGACCAGCGCGCGGCGGTTCTCTTCGGTGCGGAGCGGCGGCGACAATTTGAGATAGGAGCGATAGGGCCCGATGTCGTTTTCGTTCAACGTCAGGTGATTGATCGACGCGGAGGCGCTGACACGCAAGCCGGCGTCGCGGGCACGCTTCAGGATCTCGATGGATTCGATGCAGGTCAGTGAGGCCGCATGGTAGCGCCCGCCGGTGAGGGCGACGAGACGCATGTCGCGCTCCAGCATGATGGCTTCGGCGGCATTGGGAATGCCCATCAGGCCGAGCCGTGACGCGCGCTCGCCTTCATTCATCACGCCTTCGCCGACGAGGTCGGGATCCTCGGTGTAATGCACGATCAGCGCGTCGAAATCGCGCGCATAGGTCAGCGCACGGCGCATGATTTGCGCGTTGGTGATGCTCTTGTCGGCATCTGTGAAAGCGACGGCGCCGGCCGCTTTCAGCAGCCCGATCTCGGTCATCTCATGGCCTTCGAGGCCCTTGGTCAGGGCGGCCATCGGATGGATGTTGACGATGGCGGTGTCGCGGGCGCGCCGCAGCACGAAGTCGACTGTGGCGGAATTGTCGATGGTCGGCGAGGTATCCGGCTGGCAGATGATGGTGGTGATGCCGCCAGCTGCGGCTGCACGGCTGGCAGAGGCGAAAGTCTCGCGGTGGCTGGCGCCGGGCTCGCCGACGAAAGCGCGCATGTCGACGAGGCCGGGGGCCACGACCTTGCCGACGCAATTGATGATGTCGGTGCCTTCAGGCACACCGGCCGCGCCGATGCCACGGCGGGCATCGCGGATCACGCCGTCGGCGATCAGGACGTCACCGACGCCGTCGAGATCGCTGGATGGATCGATCAGGTGCGCATTGGCGAGGAGGATAGGGCGGCGATCTGTCAGCATGGGCATCACGCGTTCGGCAGGTTGCGCGCGAGCGCTTCGAGCACGGCCATGCGGACCGCTACGCCCATCTCGACCTGTTCGCGGATCAGCGACTGCGCGCCGTCCGCGACGAGGGAGTCGATCTCGACACCGCGGTTCATCGGGCCGGGATGCATCACCAGCGCATCGGGCTTGGCGTAAGCGAGCTTCTTCTGGTCGAGGCCGAAATACTGGAAATATTCGGCGGACGAAGGCACGAAGGAGCCGTTCATGCGCTCGCGCTGCAGCCGCAGCATCATCACGATGTCGGCGCCGTTGAGGCCCTCGCGCATGTCGCGCGCGACCTCGACGCCCATGCGCTCGATGCCCGGTGGCAGCAGCGTGGAGGGCGCGACCACGCGGACGCGTGCGCCCATCGTGTTGAGCAAGAGAATGTTGGAGCGGGCGACCCGCGAATGCAGCACGTCGCCGCAGATCGCGATCACGAGACCTTCGAGGCGGCCCTTGTTGCGACGGATGGTCAATGCGTCGAGCAGAGCTTGTGTCGGATGTTCATGGGCGCCGTCGCCGGCATTGATGACGGAGCCGTCGACCTTGCGCGCCAGCAGTTCGACCGCGCCGGAGGCATGATGGCGCATCACGAGAATGTCGGGATGCATCGCGTTCAGCGTCATCGCGGTGTCGATCAGCGTCTCGCCCTTTTTGATCGAGGACGATGACACCGACATGTTCATGACGTCGGCGCCGAGCCGCTTGCCGGCCAGTTCGAACGACGACTGGGTGCGCGTCGAATTCTCAAAAAACAGATTGATCTGGGTGCGACCGCGCAGCGAGGAACGCTTCTTGTCGACCTGGCGGTTCAGCTCGACATATTCCTCGGACAGGTCGAGGAGGCCGGTGATATCCGCGGCGGAAAGGCCCTCGATGCCCAGCAAATGCCGGTGTCCGAGGACGAAAGAGGATTTCGTGGCTTGGGTCATTAAAACGAAAGCTATAGGCAGAGTTGAAAAGCGGAGCAAGCGCGATTCGTCCGCTTTTCGGTTATCCCCCGGTCAGTCCGGTGGCAGGGTAAAGATGATGGGTATAAATCGCCGTAAAGTCGCCCGTTTGGATCGCGAGCCTGCTGATGAGACGTTCTCCAAATCGACTGTTGAGGGTGGTCTCGGCGGGGCTCTGGCTGGCGTGGAGCGCCCAGCCTGCGCAGGCGCAAAACCTGCCTGACGATTTCGTGTTCCTTAGGGATATCGATCCCTCGATCCGGCAGGACATCCGCTATGCCGGCGTCAACAATTTCGTCGGCCGCAAGCTCAGCGGCTATGATAGCGCGGAATGCGTGGTGAAGCGCCTAGTCGGCCTCGCGCTGCAGAAGGTGCAGCGCGAGTTGATGGCGCAAAACCTGTCGCTGAAAATGCTGGATTGCTATCGGCCGGCGCGGGCGTCGCGCGACATGGTGGCGTGGGCGCGCGATGGCAACGAGACGCCGGCGCAGAAGCGCTATAATCCAGCCTTCAGTAAAGCCGATCTGTTCAGGCTCGGCTACATCGCCGAGCGCTCGGGCCACTCCACCGGCGCGGCGCTCGATCTGACGCTGGTCGATCTGCGCGCGCCGGCGTCGCCGACATTCGATCCGAACAAGGCCTATGCCAGCTGCATCGCGCCGGAAGCACAGCGCGCGCCCGAGGGCAGCGTTGACATGGGCACGGGTTACGATTGCTCCGATGCCAAGGCGCATACCGGATCGCGCGCGATCTCACCCGCGCAGCGGCGCTGGCGCGATCTCCTGGTGACTGCGATGGGCAGGCAGGGCTTTGTGAATTATTCCAAGGAATGGTGGCACTTCTCGCTGCCGGGCACAGGTGCGCGCGCCTACGATTTCCCGATTGCACGGCAGGCAAGATAGCCCCGTGAAATCCCGCCCGATCCGGCGTAAAATGATTCGCAATACCGCCTCCAGCCGGAACTGATTCATGACCGACGCTACCTCTGCCATTCATGCGGTGCTCAACCAGTCGCCTCCCTTCGAGGACGTCAATCTGTTCGAGCTGGACCGGCCGCTCGTGGAAGCCGTTGCGATGAATGAGGGCTCGTTCGCCTATGTCGACCACGCCGAATTCGGTCAGCTCTGGGGATCGGCCGAGATGGCGCAGCGCGCGCGGCTGGCCAACGAGAATACGCCGAAGCTGCGGACTTTCGATGCACGCGGTAACCGGCGCGACGAGATTGAGTTTCATCCAGCCTATCACGAGCTGATGGCACAGAGCGTTGCAGCGGGAATTCACAATTCGACATGGACGCGTGACGGCAAGTCCGCGCGAGGCGCGTCCGAAGTGGCGCGCGCCGCAAAATTCTACATGGCCGCGCAGGTCGAGACCGGACATCTATGCCCTATCACCATGACACGGGCTGCCGTCGGCGCGCTGGCGATGCAGCCGGATGTGTTGGCGCGGGTGATGCCGGTCATCGCCAGCCGCGATTACGATCCGAGCTTTGCGCCATGGTCGGCCAAGCGTGGCATGACGCTGGGCATGGGCATGACCGAGCGGCAGGGCGGCACGGATGTGCGCAGCAACATGACGCGCGCGGTGCGCGACGGCGATGCGTATCGCATCAGCGGCCACAAATGGTTCATGTCGGCACCGATGTGCGACGCGTTTCTGGTGCTGGCGCAAGCCGAAGATGGCCTCAGCTGTTTCTTCATGCCGCGATTCCGGCCCGATGGCTCGCTCAACGCGCTGAATTTCCAGCGTCTGAAGGACAAGCTCGGCAATCGCTCCAACGCCTCGTCGGAAGTCGAATTCAACGACGCCTATGCACTGCGCGTCGGCGACGAGGGCAAGGGCATCCGCACCATCATCCAGATGGTGCAGCTGACGCGGCAGGATTGCGCCACAGCATCGGCCGGATTGATGCGCTCGGGTCTGGCTCATGCGCTGCATCACGCCAGGCATCGCAGCGTGTTCCAGAAACATCTTGCCGACCAGCCGATGATGCAAAGCGTGCTCGCCGATATGGCGCTGCATGTGGAGGCATCGACGGCGCTGGTGATGCGGCTGTGTCGCTCCTTCGACCTGGCGGCGGAGGATACGTCCGAGGCGGCGTATATGCGTTTCCTCACGCCGGTGGTGAAGTACTGGGTCTGCAAATCGGCGCCGGGCTTCCTTTACGAGGCCATGGAATGCATGGGCGGCAACGGCTATGTCGAGGAGGGCATTCTGGCGCGGCACTATCGTGAGGCGCCGGTCAATGCGATCTGGGAAGGCTCCGGCAATGTGATGTGCCTCGATGTGCTACGGGCGCTGTCGCGCGAAGGCGACGCATCGACCGCGGTGCTGCAGGATCTGATGCTGGAGACGCGCGGACTGCCCGGCGCGGCCGACACTGCGGCCTTTATCATTCGCACCTTGCTGCGGCCCGATAGCGAGCGTGTAGCGCGGCAAGCAGTGGAATCGCTGGCATTGCTGGCGGCCTGCGCCGCACTGAACATGGTGCATCCGCCCCATGCCGAACTGTTTGCGCGGACACGCCTCGATGGTGCGCGCAGTACGATCTACGGCACCGCTGAATTGACCGAAGCTCAGGGTCGGGGACTGCTCGAGCGGGCGTTGCCGCAGTGAGTGCACTGGAGACGCCGATCGCTCCCGTCGCACCCTCGGATCTGCCACCCGCGACAAAGCCGCCGCGTGTCTGGAAATTCTGGGGCACCAGCCTCTGGGGGCTGTTCGCTTTTGCAGCGATGTTCGTCGGTCAGTTGACCGTCGTCGCCTATTACCTCCTGATCAAGGATGCGCCACTCGATGCGGCGCTGCTGATCAAGGCGATGAGCAGCGGTACGACCATCGCCGCGTCCGTTCTCATGGGGCTTCCGGCCGTGTGTCTGGCGCTGTGGCTGGCGACGCGCATGGCGCGGCAATCCTTTGCGGACTATCTGGGGCTACGCGGCACGTCCTGGAAAAACTATGTCATCGGCACGGTGGCGCTGATCGCGCTGGTCGGCGCCTGGGAGCTGGTCGCAAAAGGCATGGGGCGCGACTCCGCGCCGACTTTCATGCTGGAAGTGTTGAAGTCGGCCCGCGCCGACGGCGCGCTGTGGCTGCTCGTGATCGCGTTCTGCGTCGGCGCGCCGATGACCGAAGAGTTCTTCGCGCGAGGCTTCCTCTATCGCGGCTGGTCGGAATCGTTCTTGCGGCCGTTTGGCGCCATCGTGGCATCATCGCTGGTCTGGACGGCGATGCATCTGCAGTACGATTGGTTCTTTTTCGTCGAGATTTTCACCATCGGCCTGCTGTTCGGCTATATGCGCTATCGCAGCCACTCGACATGGCTGACGATCTTTCTGCATGGCCTCAACAATCTGGCGGCGACTGTTCAGACGCTGCTCATCGCGAACGGTGTGATATCGCCCTAGAGCATGATCCCGAAAAGTGGGAACCGGTTTTCGGGCAAGATCATGCTCAAAAAAAGAAAAACCTATTCCGCCAGCGCAATGAAGACGGGCATGGTCAGGACCGCCAGCGTGGTCTGAATGGTCAGGATCTGCGCCAGGAGGGGCGCGTCGCCGCCCATCTGCCGCGCCAGAATATAGCCGTTCGACGCCGACGGCACCGACGCGCAGCAGACGACCACCGCGAGATTGGCGCCGGACAGGCCGAAGGCGATGCCGAGGCCCATGGCGATCAGCGGCATCACGGCCAGTTTCAAGACGACCGTCAGTGCTGCAGCCATGCCGGGTCTGTGCAGGCCTTCGAGTTGAAGACCTGCGCCGACAATGAGCAGGCCCATCGCCAGAGAGCAGCGCCCGAGCGCATCGAGGAATTCGTGTGCGGGGCGCGGCACGGGCAATCCGGCCAGGTTGATCGCGAGGCCGATCACGCAGGCCCAGATCAGCGGGTTCTTGGCGATGGTCAGCAGCAGCGCTGGCCACGCCATCCGCTGCGGCGAGGCGTAATGCGCCAGCACCCAGACCGCCAGAATATTCAGCAGCGGGATCATCGCCACCATGGCGACGGAGGCCAGCGTGATGCCGAGATCGCCCCACAGATTGCCAGCGACCGATAGTGCCACGAAGGTCTGCCAACGCGTGGCGCCCTGAAATAGTGACGTAAATGCCGGCCCATCGAGGCCGATGGCCCGCGCCAGCAACGGACGCAGCGCCAGACATAGCGCAGACATCAGGATGACGGAGAGCAACAAGGCACCGCCGACACCTGCGATGGGCACCGACGCCAGATTGGCGCGCGCCAGTGTGTCGATGAGCAGGGCGGGGAACAGGACGTAATAGACGAGCTGTTCCAGCCCGACCCATTCGATGTTCTGTTTCAGCAGCAGGCGCCGCAGCGCGTAGCCGAGCACGATGAGCAGGAAGACCGGGACGAGAGCGGCAAATACCGTCAGCATGGGGTCAGCGAATATCCGGCGTGCGCAGCAAGGCGGCGAGGCGATCTAGCGCGCCCTGAAGAATGAAGATCGCGGCATGTTCGTCGATGACCTTGGCGCGTTTGGCGCGGCTGACATCATTGGCGATCAGTTCGCGCTCGACCGCAGATGTGGAGAGCCGCTCGTCCCAGAAGGCGATTGGCAATTCAGTCAGTTTCGAGAAGTTGCGGGCGAAGGCGCGGGTCGATTGCGCGCGCGGTCCCTCGCTGCCGTCCATATTGATGGGAAGACCAAGGACGAAGCCGCAGATATTTCGCTCAGCGGCAAGCTTGATGAGGCGTGCGGCATCGGCCTTGAAAGCAGTTCGTTCGACAGTCTCAATGCCGGTCGCGAGACGGCGATCGGGATCGGACACCGCGACACCAATGGTCTTGGTGCCGAGATCGAGACCGATCAGTGCGCCGCGGGCGGGCAGATATGCGGCGGCTTCGACGAGGGGGAGGATCACAGCAGGCATGGTCCCGCATAACACGCGGAGCCATCAGATCAAACGCTGCGCCGCAATTATCGGGGCGGACGGCGGCTGCGCCATTCCTCGGCGGTCATTTCCCAGATTTCCGAGGGCCAACGGCCGGAGACGTAGTCGCGATCCTCGGTGGCGATCACGCGCATGCCGGATGTTTCCGAAATCCGGCGCGAAGCAGTATTGGCGATGGCCTTGATGACACGCAACACGGGCCGCTGCAGGGTGTCGAACCAGTAATCGGTGACGGCGTCGCTGGCCTCGGTCATCAGGCCTTGTCCGTGCCAGGCGGGATCGAGCCAGAAGCCGCGGTTATCGTCACTGCTGTCCCTGACATTGATCATACCGATCAGCTGATCCGGTGCGGTCTTCAGGCGGATCGACCAGTGCCATTCGGTGCCAGCCTCCATGCTTGGCAGCACGACATCGCGCAGGAAAGTGAAGGCGCCATCAGCCGGGTAGGGCCATGGCACGCGGCTGGCCAGGAAACGCACCACCTCTATTCGCGGGAAAAGCCTTTGCACGGCATCGGAGTCACCCAGCACGAGTGGGCGCAGGATCAGTCTGGGCGTGATGAGTTCGGGAATGGCAGCGGTCATCGGTCGCGTTTCACATCGGTGGTGATTTGCGGCAAGGTAGCATCGTTCCCGCGTTTCTGCGTCTTACGTCACGAGCTCGATCTATGGACGCTCTCAGCCTGTTTGGACTGTTCGCCGTCAGCGCCATGCTGGTCTGCTACGCGCTGGAGGCACGCAGTCCGTGGTTCACGTTGGCCTTTGCCGGCGCCTGCGGGCTCGGATCGCTCTATGGCTTCCTGCAGGGCGCCTGGCCGTTCGGGCTGGTGGAGGCGATCTGGGCCGGCGTGGCGCTGCGCAGGTGGATGCTCATCCCCCGCGCAACCGCATAGCTCACGCGGGTGCGGCCGTGTTAGCCTGAGCAAGGCTCGGCAATGATGCGCGTGCCATTTCCTCACGTTCGTCTCAAGATCGTCACTGCTTTGCCGCTGGATTCAGAGGCATTGCCGCAAGAATCCGGAGATCCCCCATGTGGCCCGACCGCCGACTGATCGACCTTTTCGGCACCGAATTTCCCATCGTGCAGGCGCCGATGGCCGGTGTGCAGGATGCCGACATCATGATCGGCGCAGCGGAGGGCGGCGCGCTGGCCTCGTTGCCGTGCGCAATGATCTCGCCGGAGAAAGCCCGTGAGCAGATCAATATCGTGCGCCAGCGCGTCTCCGCGCCGGTCAACATGAATTACTTCTGCCATACGGCGGTGGACGCCGATCCGGCACGCGAGGCCAACTGGCGCAAGCGGCTGTCGTCCTATTACACCGAACTCGGGCTCGATCCGAATGCAGACATCAATGCGGCCAACCGCGCGCCGTTCGATGAGGCGATGTGCGCGCTGGTGGAAGAGCTGAAGCCCGAAGTGGTCAGCTTTCACTTCGGCCTGCCGGACCCGGCGCTCTTGAAGCGCATCAAGGCAGCCGGCTGTCGGGTCATTGCCTCTGCGACCATCGTCAAGGAAGCCGTCTGGCTCGAAGAGCGCGGCGTCGACGCGGTCATTGCGCAGGGGGCGGAGGCCGGCGGTCATCGCGGCATGTTCCTGACCGAGGATATCGCCACGCAGCCCGGCCTGTTCGCGCTGTTGCCGCAGGTGGTGGATGCGGTGAAGGTGCCGGTGATCGCGGCGGGCGGTATCGCCGATGGGCGTGGCATCGCGGCAGCCTTTGCGCTCGGCGCGGCCGGTGTGCAGATTGGCACCGCCTATCTGCGTACACCGGAATCCAAGGTGAGCGGACCGGGCCGTGCAGCCCTGGCCGGGGCGTCGGATGCTTCCACCGTCATCACCAATGTCATGACCGGCCGTCCGGCCCGCGGCGTCATCAACCGTGTGATGCGCGAGGTCGGGCCGGTATCGCCCGATGCGCCGGCGTTCCCGCATTCGGCGACCGCGCTGGGGCCTCTGAAAGCCGCCGCCGAGAAGCTCGGTCGGGCCGATTTTACCAATCTCTGGGCCGGACAGTCGGTCGGAATGGGCAGCGAACGGCCTGCGGCAGAGCTGACGCGGTCGCTGGCGGCGGCGGCATTGGCGCGGATGGCCGAATTGCGGGGCTAGGGCGTCAAACAGGCGGAGGCGTCCACCGGTTGCGGCGCGAAACCTCCGTCTGCTATACGGCGGGCAGATTTCGCCTGAGGCCCTATATAATGTCCGTCGATGCTGCCACCGTTCGCCGTATCGCGCATCTTGCGCGGATCGCGGTCACAGACGCTGAAGTTCCCCATCTGCAGGGCGAGCTGAACGCGATGCTGGCCTTTGTCGAGCAGTTGCAGGAAGTGAATGTCGACGGCGTCGAGCCGATGACCTCGGTGATGCCCATGGAGATGAAGAAGCGCGCCGACGTGGTCAATGACGGCGAGATCGTCGATGCGGTGACGGCGAATGCGCCGGAGTCGGAGGATCACTTCTTCCTGGTGCCGAAGGTCGTCGAGTAATCGAGCAAGAACCGTTTGGACGGAAACCGCCATGTGCCTGCTTTGCGACGATGAAAAGTCCTATCAGCTCTATATGGACTACCTCGACGAGATGGAGCGTCAGGGGAAGGTCAAGGACGTCGACGCGGCCATGGATGCCATCCTCGACAAGGTTCAGGCCGCACAGCAGACTGACGACAAGCTCCGCCGCAGCTCTTTCAAAAAAGATGCACCTGAAAACGACAAGACGCTCTCTCCCTTCTTTTGCAGCCCGGTCAATAAATAGATGACAGATCTGACGTCGCTGACACTCGCCGAGGCGCGTGACGGCCTTGGGACCAAATCCTTCACGTCAGTCGAACTGACCGATGCGCATCTCAAGGCGATGGAAGCCGCACGCGTGCTGAACGCCTATGTGCTGGAGACGCCGGATCAGGCGCGCGCCATGGCGCAGGCGGCCGACGCGAGACTCGCCAAGGGCGAGGGCGGCTGGCTTGGCGGCGTCCCGCTCGGGATCAAGGATCTGTTCGCGACCAAGGGCGTGCGCACAACCGCGTGTTCGAAAATCCTTGGCAATTTCGTGCCGCCTTACGAGTCGACCGTGACCGCACAGCTGTGGCGTGACGGTGCGGTTATGCTCGGCAAGCTCAACAATGATGAATTCGCCATGGGCTCGGCGAACGAGACTTCGTTCTTCGGTCCGGTGATCAATCCGTGGCGGCGCGACGGCTCCGACGTCAATCTGGTGCCTGGCGGCTCGTCCGGCGGTTCGGCTTCGGCCGTTGCCGCAGGACTCTGTCTTGGTGCCACCGCGACCGACACCGGCGGCTCGATCCGCCAGCCCGCGGCGTTCGCCGGCATCGTCGGTATGAAGCCGACCTATGGCCGCTGCTCGCGCTGGGGCACGGTCGCTTTCGCGTCCTCGCTCGACCAGGCCGGGCCGATCGCGCGCACCGTGCGCGATACCGCGATCCTGATGCGCTCGATGGCCGGCTACGATCCGAAGGACTCGACGTCCGTGGATCGCGACGTGCCGGACTACGAGGCGGCGATCGGCAAGTCCGTGAAGGGTATGAAGATCGGCATTCCCAAGGAATATCGCATCGACGGCATGCCGGCCGAGATCGAAAAGCTTTGGTCGGAAGGCGCTGCGCAGCTCAAGGCCGCCGGTGCCGAACTCGTCGACGTGTCGTTGCCGCACACTAAATACGCGCTGCCGGCCTATTACATCGTGGCGCCCGCCGAAGCCTCGTCGAACCTCGCGCGCTATGACGGTGTGCGCTACGGCCTGCGCGTGCCCGGCCGCAGCATCAGTGACATGTATGAGAATACCCGCGCTGAAGGCTTTGGCGCGGAAGTGCGCCGCCGCGTGATGATCGGGACCTATGTGCTCTCCGCCGGCTATTACGACGCCTATTATCTGCGCGCGCAGAAGGTGCGCACGCTGATCAAGCGCGACTTCGAGGAGTGCTTTGCCAAGGGCATCCATGCGATCCTGACGCCGGCGACGCCGTCGGCGGCCTTCGGCATCGGCGAGAAGGGTGGCGCCGATCCGATCGAGATGTATCTCAACGACATCTTCACGGTGACGGTGAACATGGCCGGCCTGCCGGGTATAGCGGTTCCCGCCGGCAAGGATGCGCAGGGATTGCCGCTCGGATTGCAGCTGATCGGCCGTCCGTTCGATGAGGAGACGCTGTTCTCGCTCGGCGAAACCATTGAGCAGGCATCGGGGCGTTTCACGCCGCCCAAGTGGTGGGCCTGACATCATCATCCGCGTGAAGTGTTGCGCGTTTGACATTGCGTTTTGCGGTGCACTTGGCCATGGTTTGCCCATGAGCATGGACCGTGCATGAGCACCGACGACGGGCTTCCGCCTTCCCAACAGGTCGATCAGATTCTGGGTTCCCCGAAGCTTGCGCAGGCGATCGAGAATGATCGCTACAAGCATCTGCTGGATCATGTTCCCGTTGCGCTCGCCATCTCGCGCGGATTGGGCAGCGATCAGCAGGTTGTCTATATCAACAAGGCCTTCGAGCAACTGATGACAATGGCGCCTGCCGATGTCGAAGGCCAGAGCTGGACCTGTCTCGACGGCTTTCTCAACGAAGACAACCAGAGCCAGACGCTGGGCGAAGCGATCCGCGATGGCGAGGACTTCATCGGTGTTTTCCGGCCGTCGGTGCCGGTCGATCGGCTGGTGATCGTTCAGGCCTATGCCTCGGTGATCGAGAGTGACGACGGCGTCGAGAATTTCCGGATCGCCGCGCTGGTCGATGTCGGTGGCCGCGAGCGTGCGCAGATCGAGCAATTCGAGAACCAGATACGCGATCGCGACATGCTGATGCGCGAGCTGCAGCATCGGGTGAAGAACAATCTGCAACTCATCACGGCGCTGGTGCGGCTCGAAGCCCGCTCGGCCGTGGAAGGCGAGGCTGTTGCGCTCGGCCGGCTGGCGAGCCGGATCGATGCGCTGACGGTGCTGTACCGGACGCTGTCCGACGAGAATGCGACGCCCGAGATCGATCTCGGACAGTATCTATCGGACATCGCCAATGCGGTGATGGCTGCCAGCGCGACGGCGGATATCACGCTCGATCTGCAGGTCGGCTATTGCCCGATGTCGATCAATATCGCGATGCCGGCGGGACTGCTGGTCAATGAGATGCTGACCAATGCGCTGAAATACGCCTTCATCGGCCGTGCCGGCGGTCAGATCAAGCTGATCTGCAAGCTGGAAGGCGGCCACGTCACGGTGGTTGTCGCCGATGACGGCATCGGCCTTGGCGAAGGCCAGGACTGGCCGTCGCCGCGCAAGCTCGGCGCGCTGATCCTGCAGACGCTCAAAGAGAATGCGCCGAACGTGAAGTTCAACGCCGAGAGCATTCGCGGGCAGGGCAGCTGGTTCACGCTGGTATTTGATGCCGCGCCAGGCACGCAGCTGAACTGAGGATTGGCGCTGCGCCATTTGGCGCGCACCTTGTTTCACCATTCATTAGCCACGTTGCTGGCGCGATTGGTGCCGGATCGTCAGTTTGCATCGAATTGCAACGCTTTACGGTAATATCTGATTGAGATTCCGGATTGGGGACCGTCCGGACACGGTCCGTGCCGTTTGGTGCGGCCGTCTTGTGGGATCGGTAGAGAAGTGATGAGTGCGTTGCGTTCGATCGGTGTCGTGGTCACGACCTGTGCGCTGCTGCTGGGCTGTACGTCGGTCTACAACCTTCCCGCCAACGTGCCGCTGGCCGGCGCCTCCCTCGATCCCAATCTCGACGCCGTTTTCAAGGATGCTGCCGAGCAGGACGACCTGCTGATCGGTTTTTCGTTCTCAGGCGGTGGCACGCGCGCTGCGGCGTTTTCGTTCGGTGTCCTGGAAGAACTGGGCAGCATCCGCATGCGCGGTGCATCCGACACCATGCTGGAGCGCATCGATTTTCTGTCCGGCGTTTCTGGCGGTTCGGTCACGGCGGCCTATTACGGATTGAAGAAGCGCGCGGCGCTGTCTGATTTCCGCGAGCGCTTCCTGCTGCAGAATGCCGAGGCCGGACTGACGACGCAGTTGTCGCTAGGTACTATCGGCCGTGCCTTGGGCGGCGGCATCAATGACTCCAAGGGCTTCACCAGTTGGCTCGACGCCAACCTGTTCCACAATGCGACTTTTGGCAGCCTGCGAAATAGCGGTTCGCCACGGGTCTGGATCAACGCCTCGGACATCTATAACCGCGTGCCGTTCGTGTTCGACAACACGGCCTTCGCCGCGATCTGCAGCGATCTCAGCAAGTATCCGCTGTCGGGCGCCGTGGCTGCGTCGGCCGCGGTGCCGCTCGCCTTTGCGCCGGCCGTGGTGCAGGCCTTCCCCGGCACATGCAACGAGCCGCTGCCGCCTTGGGTCGCGCGCGCAGCCGCGAACCGCAATGCGTCGCCGATGTTGAGTGCCTATTCCAAGGCAGTGATGCGTTACCGCGACGGCGCGGTGCCCTACATCAAGCTGATGGATGGCGGGCTGGTCGACAACTATGGCGTCTCTGCGCTGACCATCGTGCGCGAATCCTCCGAGACACCCTATGGCCCGATGACACCGCAGCAGGCGGTCCGGCTGCGCCGCGGGATATTTATGGTGGTGGATTCCAAAGTCGGTCTCTCCGGCAACTGGATCAATACGGTGGAAGGGCCTGAAGGCGTCGATCTGATCAAGGCTGCGGTGGACACCACTATGGATGCCAGCATCGGCTCCAGCTACACCGCATTCGACCGAACCATGAAGGACTGGCAATCGTCGCTGATCAAGTGGCGCTGCGGCTTGTCGGCGGCAGAGCGAGCCCGCTATGGCGCGCGGCCCGGCTGGCGCTGTACCGATCTGCAGCTCTTCGTCGGCCGGCTTGGGTTCGATCAGCTAGATCCGGCGCGTGCCGCAGTGCTCGAAGCAGTTCCGACGCGTTTCCAGCTGCCGCAGGGACAGGTCGATGACTTGATCCTGGCCGGCCGCGAGACGTTGCGTGCCAGCTCCGTGTTCAGGGCTTTCGCTTCGGGCATCTGATCGGATAGGGGGCAAATGCCCTGGAAGCGACGCTGGAAAGCCTCACTGGGGGTTTTCCCGCGCCCGCGGTCGCGGTAGAAACCGCTCCATGAACGCACCTGTCAAACCTTCGAAGCTCATCAAGGGCGCCACCGGCGACTGGGAAATGGTCATCGGTCTGGAGATCCACGCCCAGGTCAATTCTCACGCCAAGCTGTTCTCCGGCTCGTCCACGGAGTTCGGAGGTGCGCCGAATAGCCATGTGTCGCTGGTCGATGCGGCCATGCCGGGCATGCTGCCGGTCATCAACGAGGAATGCGTCAAGCAGGCGGTGCGCACCGGGCTTGGCCTGAACGCACAGATCAACCGGCGCTCGACCTTCGACCGCAAGAATTATTTCTATCCGGACCTGCCGCAGGGCTACCAGATCAGCCAGTACAAGTCGCCGATCGTCGGCGAGGGCGAGGTCACGATCGAATTGGCCGATGGCGAGACCGCCATCGTCGGCATCGAGCGCCTGCATCTCGAACAGGACGCCGGCAAGCTGGTGCACGACCGCAATCCGTCCAGTACCTCGGTCGATCTCAACCGCTCGGGCGTCGCGCTGATGGAGATCGTCTCCAAGCCAGACATGCGCTCCAGCGAACAGGCCCAGGCCTATGTGTCGAAGCTCCGCACCATCCTGCGCTATCTCGGCACCTGCGACGGCGACATGGAGAAAGGCAACCTGCGCGCCGACTGCAACGTCTCGGTCCGCAAGCTGGGCGATCCCCTGGGAACCCGCTGCGAGATCAAGAACGTCAACTCGATCCGTTTCATCGGCCAGGCCATCGACTATGAGGCGCGCCGCCAGATCGGAATTCTCGAGGATGGCGGGGTGATCGATCAGGAGACGCGGCTCTACGACCCCAACAAGGGCGAGACCCGCTCGATGCGCTCCAAAGAAGAGGCGCATGACTACCGCTATTTCCCGGATCCCGACCTGCTGCCGCTGGAATTCAGCGAGGACTATGTCGCCGCGCTGAAAGCCGAGCTGCCGGAACTGCCGGACGAGAAGAAGGCGCGGTTCATCAGCGCGTTCGGCCTGTCGGCCTATGACGCCGCCGTGCTGGTGGCCGAGCGCGAGAGTGCTGAGTTCTTCGAGACGACGCTCGCCGGGCTTGCCGACAAAGCACGCGACGGCAAGCTCGCCGCCAACTGGGTGATCAATGAACTGTTCGGGCGCCTCAACAAGGAAGGCCAGGACATTGCGTCGTCGCCGGTGTCGGCGGCACAGATGGCTGCCATCATCGACCTGATCGGGGCAGGCGTGATCTCCGGCAAGATCGCCAAGGACCTGTTCGAAATCGTCTGGACGGAAGGCGGTGACCCGCGCGCGCTCGTCGAAGAGCGCGGCATGAAGCAGGTGACGGACACCGGCGCGATCGAGAAGGTGGTCGACGACATCATCGCAGCCAATCCCGACAAGGTCGCACAGGCGCAGGCCAAGCCGGCTCTGATGGGCTGGTTCGTCGGCCAGGTGATGAAGTCCTCGGGCGGCAAGGCCAATCCGCAGGTCGTCAACGACCTCCTCAAGAGCAAGCTCGGTATCTGACGACGGCCTTGCGATGACCGCGGCGCCGCCTCAAGCGGCGCCGTTTTCGTTTTGGCGAACCTCGTTGGCGCGTCGTAACCTACGCGATAAAGGGTCACGAGCGCGGGATCAGATCGCGAATCGGCGTGCCGTCAGTCGACAAAAAGTGCGGTTGTGGCCAGCACCGATAAGTCGCGAACGCGTTTTCCCGAAAAATATTTTCATTGCCAAAAATCCCGACTCAGAGTCCGCGGCAGCTGTTTTCAGTGCCCCGACTCACGCTTGGGGACGGCAGAAGTTTGTGTAGTTGTTTGATAGTACGAATTGCGGGCGCACGGAAAAAATAAGCACTTTCTGCAATCTTGACATTTATGGACGCAGCGTTTTCGGGCGTTTCTCGCGTCGCCTCGCGTGCCGGATTTCAAGTTGTGACTGAGCCCGTGGGGGAAGTGGCGCGTTGTGCTCATCAACACTTCCTTAAGCGGGAGACTGTTCTTTTGAAATCGTTGGTGTATTCGGGATGAAGTGCATTTCGATTCCCGAGTGCACGCAGCGATCAAGTCATCTCTTTATGGAGGGCAACATGGCCAAGAAAGCTACGAAGAAGGCAGTCAAGAAGACCGTCAAGAAGGCAGCGAAGAGCGCTGTGAAGAAGACCGCGAAGAAGACCAAGAAGGTCGCCAAGAAGAAGTAACTTCTTCTGCCACGATCGACGCCGGTGGCAACGCCGGCGACGTCACGAGAGCCTCGACGACAATTTGCTTCTCGAAGCGGATATTGATCGCAACTCTGGTCGACGAAAGAGGGTGTCGGCGAGACATCAGGTCAAACGGCTGGACCGTCACTCCGGGGCAGAGCTTGCTCTTCCCGCGAACCGGTCCGGCAAAGAAGCCGGTCATTCCGTGATTGGCGTTCTTTATTCGGTGCGGATCATTGGTCCGCAGTTTCATCGGTGGCTCCGGCCACATGAGATATGATCCTGACGTGTTGCCGACGCCCTCGTTTTTGCCGGTGCGGTTCATCCCCGGCGCTTTGAATGTCCCGATCCCGAATAGCTTTTGATCTGCTCGCTGTGACGTATCTCGCATTGGCGTCGTCGCATGCGCGGAGCAGGCCCTTTTAATATCCCTGGTTGCCGACGCTGCCGAGATGGTTACGGCATCCCAAAACAGCAGGGTAAACCAAATTCCGCGAAAATGCAGAAAACCCGCATAAATGCTGGGTTTTTGGCCGCGTACGGGCCGATTCAGGCTTCGGCTCTTCAGATTTCGTTCATCCCGATACTTAAACTGCTCTTCAAATTTGATCGGTCATATTGATCCCAACAAGCCGGCAAACGGCGGTTGGGATTGCATCAGATAACGGACAGGAGCCGCGCTCGGTTGGGGGCGGCAAAAGCAAAAAAAGGAATGACCGATGTTTCAGGGGCAGATTGATTTTGAAGCTGCGATACCGATCGCAGAGACCGCCATCCAGGACGTGCTGTTCGAGCGCGGTCTGTACTGGGCGTCGGGTCGCTCGGGGATCGTTGACCTCGTCGCCGCGCACAAGTGGTTCAACCTCGCTGCCCTCAAGGGCCGGGTCGACGCCATCCCGATGCGCCGCGAAGTCGCCGAGATGATGTCGGATGTCGAGATCGCTGCCGCGCAGCGCGATGCCCGCGCCTGGTTGTCGACGGTTCACTAAGCCGACTGCGTGTTTTCGCGGTGGTTCGGCAGGCGCGATGCCCGCCGGGGCAGGGTGATGAGCCGCTACTTCTTGACGATGGTGAAGATGCCGTCGGTCTCCGGCTCCGCCACGTAGCGGTTGTCCGGCGTCGAGAACTGGATGCGCAGTTTGCGGGTCGCGTCGGCAAAGCCAATCGTCCAACCCTCATAGAGCCGCCACGCCGCGATTTCGTCCATGACGGGGAAAGTCCTGGCGCAGTCCTTGGCCACGTCGATCTGTGAGCCGCCGATGGTGCTTTCGCTCTTCAAAACCACGCGGCAGCGTTTCCTGCCCTTGGCGTCCTGGAGTTCCCAGGTCCCGTAGATATCCCTGAGCAGCGCCGGATCGACCTCCTTGAGATCCATCAGCTTGAGGGTCTGCCCCGAGGCGGCAGATGAGATCGCCATCGCGACGGCCATCACGGCGGCCCATTTCATATCGCGCACTCCCTCGCATGTTTCCAAATGTACCGTAGCCACGTCACGGCCTTGTTACGAGCATCACGGTTGTAACGGGCATGTGCGCCCCAATGTCTGTCTCGTCGCTTGCAACGAGGCCGAGAGGCCGCGCAACAAAAAGGACAATGCCATGTCGACGAAGAAACTCACGCTCCCATCGATCATCCGCGCCAGCGGCGTTGCGAGTCTGGTGGTTATTGCCGTTGGCGCAGCCCAGCCTGCAGTTGCTGCATCGGCGCCCGCATATCCGCAATCGATCAGCGCGCCCGCTGCTGTCACATCCACCGATATCAGTGCGGCACGCAAGAACCGGCAGGTGAGGCGCACATCTCCGCGTGATGCCTATGGCAGCTATGTTGGCGGGGGCAGCTATGTCGGCGGGGCAGGCGGGGTATCGCATCCCGGCTACGGCTATGGCGTTGGAGACAATTCGCGGAACCAGACCTGGTAGGTCCGTCATCCAGGATGTGACGACTCGGCGGCGACCGCGAGTGTCGTCCTGCGAGGGTGTGCATGCTGTCGTGGAAGGTGATGGCGGAGAGGCGTCCGGAATCCTTCTTTGGGGATTGCCGGGCATCATTCGCTTAAGCGGAGAGTTTGAGTACCGCTAGCAGGTAGAGACTCGCCGGAGCGACCCGGCGGGTTTTCCTACTTTGAGGGAGGCTTGCCGCCGGCTTTTAGCTTTGCATCAAGACCAGCTTCCTTCGCTGCTGCTTCTGCGGGACCGACATAAAAATGATCGAACATTTCTTCGATCGTTTCGAGGCACCATTCCGCCTCGTGTGGATCTACGTCGATGATCTGGAGCGTCGTCTTGTCGTCGATGGGATGAGCACTGAAATTCCCGAAGTTGCGGATCGCATCGACTGTCTGCCGCAGCTTCCGGGGGAACGCCTTCAATGGATCGGTCTCTTTGAGTAGCAGATCGATCTCTCGCGCGAGATCTCGATCTTTGTAGCCGTGATCGTGCATCATGTTTTGCAGACACCGCCGAGAGAGGGCGGCCGATGCCTTCGGACTAATCGGTAGTACGTTGCATGCCTCGACATAGTCAGCGGCGATTGGTTTTGGAACGACGCCCGGTACAGGTCCGCGATTTGCACCGATTGGAACGATACGCCGCCATGGCATGGCGTAGATGCTGGACAGCGCATCGCGTATAGATAGTTCAATGGTCACCTTGCCGCAGTCGGCACCGGGTCAAATAGCGGATCGGAGTGTCCACCTTTGGTTTTCGTTGCCTCCCGGCACCAATAAATGTCTTCCGTTTCGGCTAACGGGAGCTTCGATCCAATTATCGTGAAAATTGATCGTGCAAAACGGGCACTTCATAGTGCGGCTCTCCCACAAGACCTGTCACCGTTATCTTTTGGGGCACAGGTTGGGGCAGGGAGCCCATGGATGCGCTTTTCTTAATGATATCAGGTGCTTGATTAAAATAATGGCGGAGCCGGAGGGATTCGAACCCTCGATACCCTTGAGAGGTATGCCGCTTTAGCAAAGCGGTGCCTTCAGCCACTCGGCCACAGCTCCATCATTGCTGCATATGCCCGACACCGTCGCGAGCCGCAAGCGCCAGATCGCAGTCTGTAGCGCATGTTCGCAGAAATCGGACACGTCAGATGTGGATGTGCCTTTATAATCTTCAGATGGCGCGCCCGCTTGTCGTGCATTTGCCGCAGGGAAATAGGCCCCCGGGGCCGTTTATCGATGGCCATCCGCCGTTCCGCACTTGCCGGAATTCTCTGGCAGATGTGAAACGATTCGGCTGATGGGCCAGGAAAGTCGGCCAGATACATCGAATGCGGGTGGGAATGTGTTTCTGCTCGTTACGGGATGGGTCGGTGCCCTGAAATGCGGCGCTAGAAATTCTTATGTTGAAACAATTGCTTGCCAAGAATGCGCATTCACGAGTCCGTGTGATTTAAGCAACACAGCCTGGGAAACGGCCGAATGGAGGCCGCTTTGAGGCGTTCCATTGTTGCGGAGCGAGAGACCTTAGGAGATGGTCTCGGTGCGACGGAGGGGGGCATCCCGAGGTCGTCCCGTAAGGTGGTTCGTCCTGAACCTCGTCGGCACGCTCGTGCGGCGGGTTTTGTGATTCGGAGCGTTTGCGGGTTGTCAGGGATTAAGGGGACTTGTCTTCAGGGTGGCCTCCACCCCGTTGCAGAACCTTCCCTAAAGCAACTTGGAGGTTTACATGAAGACGATTAAGGGCCTTATTCTCGGCTCGACGGCAGCTCTGCTTGCCGTTGGCGGAGCTCAGGCAGCCGATCTTCCCGTCAAGGCCAAAGCGGTCGAATACGTGAAGATCTGCTCCCTCTACGGCGCGGGTTTCTACTACATCCCGGGCACCGATACCTGCATCAAGATCGGCGGCGCGATCCGTTTGGACACCTCGTTCAACGCCGCAGCTTACGATACCCCGTTCTGGCAGGGTGGCGCTGGTGGCAATAATCTTTGGACCAAGGATTATTTCATCACCCGCGAACGTATCAACCTGACCACAGATACCCGCACCGCCACCGAATACGGTGTCGTTCGTACCTACGCGAACATGCAGTTCGACTTCTCGCAGAACCGTGAATCGATCGCTGGCGGCTTCACCGAAGTCGACTACGCTTTCATCCAGTTCGCCGGCTTCACCTTCGGTAAGGCCGTCTCGCAGTTCGATCCGCAGTGGGCCCTCAACAAGCCTTACATCTCGTCGGGCTTCATGGCTGGTTCGAACAACACGACCGGTATCCCGCAGATCGCCTACACCGCTTCGTTCGGTAATGGCGTGTCGGCGACGATCTCGCTCGAAAACGCTTCGGCCTACCGCAACGCCGGCCTCTGGAATACCAATTCTTTCATCACCGGACCGGGCGCGAGCACGTTCACGGGGGCCTTCTACGGCACGACCTCGAACACGTTCCTCGGCAATGCCTACGGCGGCAACCACATTCCTGACGTCGTCGGCAACATCCGCCTCGACCAGGCTTGGGGCACGCTGCACTTCGGCGCTGCGATGCACACTGCTACCCCGGGCTTCTACGGCGCGAACGAAGCTACCGGTCACGCTGACGACAAATACGGTTTCGCAGTCAACGGTGCGGTTGAATTCAAGAACCTGCCCACCGGCGCTGGTGACACTCTGAAGCTCGAAGCAACCTACGCCAAGGGCGCAGCGAAGTACGCGATCGCTGGCGGCACCACCGATACCTCGGGCGGCGGTCGTTTCGCGAAGGTCGACGGCAACACCATCGGCTTCGGCTACGTTCTCGATGGCGTCTACACCACCAATGGCCAGATCATCCAGAGCGAAGCCTGGTCGGTCGCTGGCTTCTACGAGCACTACTGGAACCCGGCATGGCGCACGTCGCTGTTCGGCAGCTACAGCAGCATCTCGTACGGTGACGGCAATGCTCTGATGCTCGCCGCATTCCAGGGCCTCACCACGGGTGGTCCGGGCACCAGCAGCTCGTCGGCTGCAGCATCTCGCGCTGGCACCTTCACCGGCACCGGCAACTTCGACTTCGCCGTGGCCCAGATCGGTACCCGTACTGCCTGGACCCCCGTCAAGAACCTGACCCTGTCGGCTGAATTCACCTACAGCCGCCTCGAGCAGAACCTCAACGGCACCTACGCCGTGACGAGCATGTCCGGCAAGCCGGCCGGCACGCTCCTGAACACGAGCAACCAGAACCTCTACAACGGTTCGGTGCAGATCCTGCGCTCGTTCTAATATCGACTGCCTCACGGCAATCGCTATCTGAAACAAAGACCCCCGGCAGGAAACTGCCGGGGGTTTTTGCTTGCGTGATTGATCGCTATGCCGAGGGGCAGGACGGGTTTCGCTTCGACGCTTACGCGTCTGCGGTCTACCCCATCCGACGTATTTGCGCTGTCCTGATTGACGCTATTCGACGCTGCTGCTGGCACCGCGATGCAGGTCGGCCTCGATCTGCAGCCGTGAGCCGCCGCCGAAGCGGGCGCGATAGACCTGCAGGTTCTCCATGATGCGCTGGACGTAGTTGCGCGTTTCTGAGAACGGAATCGACTCGACCCAATCGACCGGATCGACCTTGGGATCGCGCGGATCGCCGTAGCGTTCGATCCATTTGCGCACGCTACCGCGGCCGGCGTTGTAACCGGCGAAGGTCATGATGTAGGAGCCGCGATAGTCTTCGAGCAGGCCACCAAGTTCGGCGGCGCCCAGCGTAGCGTTGTAAACCGAATCGCCCTTGAGGCGGGCGAGGTCATAGGTGCCGCCATGTCGCTTGGTGACGTATTGCGCCGCGCTCGGCGTCACCTGCATCAGACCATAGGCCTGGGCTGGCGACACGACGGCCGGATTGAAGGCGCTTTCCTGCCGCGCGATCGCATAGACGACAGCGGATTCGACTTCAGGTCCGATCGGGCGATAGCTCGGAATGCCCGTTGTCGGATAGGCATAGTGATCGAACGGCAGGCCGCGATTGAGCGCCGCCTTGCCGACCAGCAATGTGCCGCGGGCATCCTTGTTCTGTTGCGCGAGCTCGGCAAGGCCGAGCACAGCTTCCGGATCGCCGTTTTCGCCGACATCACCGAAGATCGGAATGGCGACTTCGCGCTCGTCGATGGCGTAGAGCAGTTGCACCGCGCGGACGATTTCCAGTCGATCGAGCCCACGCGCGCGGGCGGTCAATGCACCACTGATGTCGAGCTGCTGCAGGCCAAGCTTGGCGCGTGCGAGCTGGCCGTAATAGCTGGTGGATTGCTCTGCTGCGCGCGTATAGGCGGCACGCGCTTCCTGGCTGCGGCCTGCGGCTTCTGCAGCACGGCCCTGCCAGTAACCGGCGCGGGCGAGAGCTGTCGGATTGACGCTGCCGACGCCGATGCGTGCGAAGTGCTGTGCGGCCGTC
Source organism: Tardiphaga sp. P4_G1 (assembly GCF_056401215.1). Classification (NCBI taxonomy): domain Bacteria; kingdom Pseudomonadati; phylum Pseudomonadota; class Alphaproteobacteria; order Hyphomicrobiales; family Nitrobacteraceae; genus Tardiphaga; species Tardiphaga sp. P4_G1. Next base: position 54,293 of record NZ_JBFUJU010000016.1, on the reverse strand, counting down.
GCGGGATCTTTCAGGAAGCGCAGCGCGATCCAGCCGGCAGTGAACTCCTGCTCGGTTTTGTAGATGTCGCGCGCCGGCAGGGCAGCATCGCGTGCCACGAGATAGGCCGAGCGATGTTCGCCGACGTCGAGTAACTTGCGCGCCGTGAGACGTCGCTCGATCCACCATTCGTCGAGATTGTGCAGGCGCTGCGGTTCGCGCGGCGCTGCAATCATCAGCCGCGCTGCTTCGCCGAATTTCTCCTCGCGGCGCAGCTGCTGAATGTGGCTGAAGATGTAGCCGGGGTCGCTATGCAGCTCGGACGGCACTGCAGCGAGCAGCGCGTTGGCGTTCGATGCCTTCTTGGTGACGCCGATGCGCGCCCGGGCCAGAGCCATCTGCGCGCCGCCGAGGCGTTTGGCAGAGCGCACCGCGGCATCTGAATCGCTGCCATAGAGCAGCATGTCCATGCGCGCCTTGTGATCGCCGGGTGTGATCAGCGGACCGAACATGTCGATGGCCATGTTCTCGGTATCGCCCGATAACGGATCGCTGCGCCATGCATCACGGATCAGCCGCTCCGCGCCGGCGCGGTCGCCGCGCGCGAGGAGCGACTTGGCCAGAGCGAATTTGCCCTTGGCGGAAATCGGCTTCTCGCTCTCGAAATAAGACTGGATCGCGGAGTCGTCGCGCTTGTCGTCCCACAGCGCCGCTTCGATGCGGCGTCGCAGGAAGGTCTGCGATGGCCAGCTCGGATTGGCGGCGACGAAAGCGCGGTAGCGCTCGACCGAAGCGCCATTGTCATCGCTGCGCAGATAGATCCATTCGCCGAGCTTGCGCGCCACCGGATCGCCAATCGTTTGCACGACCTGCGCGGCTTCCGAACCCTTGCGCTTGCGGATCAGCTCGATGACGCTTTCGAGCGTTTCGGCATCCGCCTGTGGGGTGGATGTTGTTGCCGCCACCGCGGCGCGGGCGACTGGCTTCTTGGCAGCAGGGGGAATCGCCGCATGCTGGCGTGTGGCGGGCTGGATTACAGAAGCCGAGCTCGCAGCATCTGGCGCGAGCGGCTTCGCCGGGGCCGCCACGGCCGTGGCGACCTGTGCGGCGCTACGCGCAATGGGGCGCGCTTTCGGCAATGGAACCTTGGTGGCCGCCCGGGCCTCGACGGCCAGCACCGATACTCCGACCGCCAGCGCCAGACCGGAGCCCAAGGCTGTCCGTTGCAAGGCCGTCCGCCGCGCAGTCGTGGTGAGGAACAGGTGCTTCACGGCATTCCCTCGCGGCGAATCAGACAATCGCACGCATTCCCATGATGTATTTGATTGAAACGGTGACCAAATCGTCAATTTCTGTAACCGTTTGCTCCTCTCTGCCCGGCCACGGCGGCGAAATCACGGCCAAACAGCCGGTAAACCGCGCTGAAACCGCTTCGGGCGGTCTTTCGCCGCAGCCATAGACTCGATAAGACTTGCTGTTCAATCAATCGGTTCAAGCAGACGGCTAAAGCCGCATCGCGTTCGGAGCAGACCATGGCAGCCACCAAGACGAATTTCCGGGGGTCTTACACCGCGCTGGTCACGCCGTTCAAAGATGGCGCGCTGGACGAGGCAGGCTTTCGTGCGCTCGTCAGCTGGCAGATCGCCGAGGGCAGCAACGGCCTCGTTCCGGTCGGCACCACGGGCGAGAGCCCGACGCTGAGCCACGAAGAGCACTACAAGGTCGTCGAATGGTGCATCGACGAAGCCAAGGGCCGCGTGCCGGTGATCGCTGGCGCCGGGTCCAATTCCACCAAGGAAGCGGTGGCACTGGCGAAGCACGCCGAGAAGGCCGGCGCCGATGCAGTGCTGGTGGTGACGCCGTATTACAACAAGCCCACGCAAGAGGGCATGTATCAGCACTTCAAGGCGGTGAACGACGCGATCGGCATTCCGATCATCATCTACAATATTCCGCCCCGTTCGGTGGTCGATATGTCCGTGGACACCATGGCGCGCCTGTATGAGCTGAAGAACATCGCCGGCGTGAAGGATGCCACTGCCGATCTCGCGCGTGTGTCCAAGCAGCGTCACGCGATGGGACCGGATTTCATCCAGATGTCCGGCGAAGACATGACCGCGCTGGCCTATATGGCGGCGGGTGGCCATGGCTGCATTTCGGTGACGGCGAATGTTGCGCCGAAGCTGTGTGCCGAACTGATGTCGCTGGTGCTCAAGGGCGACTATGCCGGGGCGCTCAAGGTCCAGGATCGCCTGACGCCGCTGCATGACACGATCTTCAAGGAGCCGGGCCTTGCCGGCGCCAAGCACGGCCTCGCTTTGCTGGGCCGCATCAAGGAAGAGGTACGTCTGCCGCTGATGACGGTGACGCCGCCGACCGGCAAGGTGATCCGCGACGCCATGGTCTTCGCCGGCCTCATCAACTAGGTATCTGCATCAACCGGATGTTGAGTGATTTTGGCTGCGTCATCTCTCCCTATTTGTAAGCGCGTACTTATCGTTCGTTGAAAACAAAAAGGAATTGCAGATGCTGAAGGAATTTCGCGATTTCGCGATGAAGGGCAATGTGGTCGATCTCGCGGTCGGCGTGATCATCGGCGCGGCCTTCGGTGCCATCGTCTCGTCGATGGTGGCCGACGTCATCATGCCGATCATCGGTGCCATCACCGGCGGTCTCGATTTCTCGAATTACTTCACGGGTCTCTCAAAATCCGTTACGGCAACCAATCTGGCCGACGCCAAGAAGCAGGGCGCCGTGCTGGCCTGGGGCAGCTTCCTGACCCTGACGCTGAACTTCATCATTGTCGCCTTTGTCCTGTTCTTGGTGATCCGCTTCATGAACCAGCTGAAGCGCAACGATGCCGCCAAGCCGGTTGAACCGCCGAAGCCGACCCGTGAAGAAGAACTGCTGACCGAGATCCGCGACCTGCTCAAGAAGGCCTGAGCCCAAGGCTTGGGTCGGGCATTCGCGGCACCTATATTCGGTCAGCACGCTGAAAGTATTGAACGATGGCCGAAAAGAACGAACGCCCGATCAAGGTGATCGCCGAGAACCGCAAGGCGCGGTTCAACTATGCCGTCGAGGACACGGTCGAGGCGGGTATCGCCTTGACAGGCACCGAGGTGAAGTCGATCCGCAACGGCAAGAGCACCATTGCGGAATCCTACGCCGATCCGAAGGACGGCGAGATCTGGCTGATCAACTGCAACATCCCTGAATATCTGCAGGCCAACCGTTTCAACCACGAGCCGAAGCGGCCGCGCAAGCTGCTGCTGCATCGCAAGCAGATCAACAAGCTGATGGGTGCGGTAGAACGCCAGGGCATGACCCTTGTGCCGTTGAAGATGTACTTCAACGAACGCGGCCGGGTTAAGCTGCAGCTTGCGCTGGCCAAGGGCAAGCAGCTCCACGACAAACGTGCGAGCGAGAAGGACCGCGACTGGGGCCGCGAGAAGGGCCGTCTGTTGCGCGCGCGGGGATAAGGCTGGGCGTCGCCCATTCTTTCAAACAAGAGGATGAGATGACGCAAGGCAACCTGCTCGAAGTCGACTGGAGCAAGATTCCGGCGCCGGAAGACGACGGCGCCGCCAATCATCTGACCGGCATGACCATCCCACCGGTCAGCCTGCGCGCCACGAACGATACAGCGGTTACGCTGTCCGAACTCACCGGCCGCACCGTGGTGTTTGGCTATCCGCGCACAGGCGAGCCCGGCAAAATCGGGCTGGTCGATGACTGGGACATGATCCCGGGCGCGCGTGGCTGCACACCGCAAACCTGTTCGTTCCGGGATCTGTTCGCGGAGCTGAAGGCCGCTGGTGCCAAGCATGTGTTTGGCCTGTCGACGCAGAGCAACGAATATCAGACTGAAATGGCCGGGCGGCTGCATCTGCCGTTTCCGGTGTTGTCCGACGAGCAACTTGAGCTGAGCGACGCACTCAGCCTGCCGACCATGGAGGTTGCCGATCTCACGATGATCAAGCGCATGGCCATGATCATCGACGACGGCAAGATCACCCATGTGTTCTATCCGGTGTTTCCACCGGACCGGAACGCGGGCGATGTGCTGGAATGGATGAAGGCGAACCCGGTTTGATCGCGTTGTCGCGGTCGTAGCCCGGATAGCGCTTCGCTCGTCCGGGCTACAGGTTAGGCATCACTCAGATCCGCCTTCACCCGCGCAAACACCGCACGAAACATCTCCGGCGTCAGCACGCGCGTGTTCGTGTTGTAACGCGAGCAGTGATAGCTGTCGTAGAGCTTGAAGCGGCCGACATCGTGGACGGCGCCGTGCGCAAAGGGCGCCGTGACGGCGCGAATGCCGAGCGTCCTCAGCATGGTGTCGTGGGCGACGCGGCCCAGCAGCACGATAGCGCGCAATCGCGGCATGGTGTCCATCGTGGCAATCAGGAACGGCCGGCAGGTGGTGATCTCGACGGGGAGCGGCTTGTTCTGGGGTGGTACACAGCGCACGGCATTGGTGATCCGGCAATCCTGCAGCACTAACCCGTCATCAGGGCGTGCTTCATAGGTGCCGGAGGCAAAGCCGAAATCGAGCAAGGTCTCGTAGAGCAGATCGCCGGCATAGTCGCCGGTAAAGGGACGCCCGGTACGATTGGCGCCTTGCACGCCGGGGGCGAGGCCCACGATCAGCAGTGCTGCATCCGAGGTGCCGAAGGACGGCACGGGGCCGTTGTAGCCGTCGGGGTCACGCTCGCGCACCTCCAGCCGGTACTCGACGAGGCGGGGGCACAGGGGACAATCGCGCCCGGGATCGGTGGAAGTGCCAGCGGAAATCGCGGTTGCGACCACCGCCGGCTGTTGTCTGCTGAGTTGCGTCTTAGTCTTCGAAATCTTCATCGCCTCGTGGCGCCATGGTGGTCGCGCGCTGCAGGAATTGCGGCGTCTGGTGACGCGGTTCGCGCGGAGCAGGGCGTTCTGCCGGATCGCGGCCGAGCTTGCTCTGCAGCTCCATGAGATCGGTAAACACGTCTGCCTGCCGGCGCAACTCGTCGGCGATCATGGGGGGCTGGCTCGAGATGGTGGACACCACGGTGACGCGGACACCGCGACGCTGCACGGCTTCGACCAGGGAGCGGAAGTCGCCATCGCCCGAGAACAGCACGATCTGGTCGACATGTTCGGCCAGTTCCATGGCATCGACGGCGAGCTCGATGTCCATATTGCCCTTCACCTTGCGTCGGCCGGACGCATCGATGAATTCCTTGGTGGCCTTGGTTACCACCGTATAGCCGTTGTAATCGAGCCAATCGATCAGCGGGCGAATCGACGAGTATTCCTGATCCTCGATAATGGCGGTGTAATAGAAGGCCCGGACGAGGGTGCCACGGCTCTGAAATTCCTTGAGGAGGCGCTTGTAGTCGATGTCGAAGCCGAGGGTCTTGGCGGTGGCGTACAGGTTGGCGCCGTCGATGAAGAGTGCGATCTTGTTAGATGTGAGGGACATCAAGTTTTCTCATGTGGTTTGTTGTTGTTAGCGTTTTTGGCGCGACTTCGTCGTTGCGCATTTGAATCACATTTGTCGTCCGCTCTTCGTCGGATCGGCCTTATTGACGCCACGCAATCAGCTGGTCTGGAACTGCCCGAATATGCCGATCCATCTGCCCTTGCAATGAAGCCTTTTGGTGTCGAGATATCCGCTTCTGGCCAGATGGTGCCACCGCTTCTGCGGTCTTTTTGAGGGTACCATAGTGCGGCAGAAAACCAAGCCAAGAAGGGCGCAATTCCAAATTGGTCCTTGCGAATGCCGCAAAGCCCCTATACCTACGGGACTTAATCATCATATTCGGTCCCACAACAAACGGAGCGACATTTTATGGCGCGCGTAACCGTCGAAGATTGCATCGATAAGGTCGACAACCGGTTCGACCTGGTGTTGCTGGCAGCACACCGGGCACGAATGATCTCGTCCGGTTCACAACTTACGATTGATCGCGACAACGACAAGAATCCGGTTGTTTCGCTGCGCGAAATCGCTGATCAGACCATTTCCCCGGAAGATCTTCGTGAGGAACTGGTCCATTCGCTGCAGAAGTTCGTGGAAGTCGACGAGCCGGAGCCGGATACGATTCCGCTGATCGGTTCCGCTGGCGCCAGCGTCGATGCCGACGATACCGAAGTGGCCGTCGAGCGCATGACCGAAGAAGAGCTCCTCAAGGGTCTCGAGGGCCTCGCTCCGCCGGAAGAGCAGCCCGAAGAAGACGAGTAAAGCGATACACACGGTTTTTTGCTTAACCGTTTTGATTATCAGTCATCACAAAGGCCCGGACATGCTTCCGGGCCTTTGCTTTTGCAGTCCGTTTCGGGGCAAACTTGAGATGAAGAATCCAGGTCGCTGCTGACCGGATCGAACGAGGCTAGGATGGCGACTTCGCGCCGTAATAAACGGCAGATGCAGGCTGCGAACGACACGGTCGCCGCGGTCTCGCCAGTTTCGCCTGAAGCGCTGTCTGCAGAGACGCCAATTCCGGCCAAGGTGCCGCGGACGTCCCGTGTCCGGATGATGCGGCAATACGATCTGGTGGACCGCGTCCGGGCCTATAACCCGAACACCGATGAGGATCTGCTCAACCGCGCCTATGTCTATGCCATGGTCGCCCATGGCGAGCAGACACGGGCCTCCGGCGACCCGTATTTCTCCCATCCGCTGGAAGTGGCGGCGATCCTCACCGACCTCAAGCTCGACGACGCCACCATCGTGGCGGCGCTGCTGCACGACACGATCGAGGACACCGAGGCCACCCGGACCGAAATCGACAAGCTGTTCGGCGCCGAAATCGGCGCGCTGGTCGAGGGCCTGACCAAGCTGAAGCGGCTTGAACTGGTGTCGCGCGAAGCCAAACAGGCCGAGAACCTGCGCAAGCTGCTGCTGGCGATCGCCGACGACGTCCGGGTCCTGCTGATCAAGCTCGCCGACCGTCTGCACAATATGCGGACGATGGAGTTCATGCCGCCAGCCTCGCGCCGTCGCATCGCCGAGGAGACCCTCGACATCTATGCGCCGCTCGCCGGCCGTATGGGTATGCAGGCGATGCGCGAGGAGCTTGAGGAACTGTCGTTCAAGGTGCTCGATCCCGACGCCTATCTGGTGGTGATGCAGCGCTTGGACTCGTTGACCGAGCGCAATCGCAACCTCATCGACATGATCGAGAGCCATCTCTCTACGAAGCTGGAGAAGAACGGCATCACGGCGCGGGTCACTGGCCGGCGCAAGAAGCCGTTTTCGATCTGGACCAAGATGAAGCGCAAGTCGGTCGGCTTCGAGCAGCTGTCGGACATTTACGGCTTCCGCGTCGTGCTGCAGGATATGGAGGCGTGCTACCGCGCACTCGGCGTGGTGCACACGACCTGGCCCGTCGTGCCGGGCCGCTTCAAGGACTACATCTCGACGCCGAAGCAGAACGATTATCGCTCGATCCACACCACGGTGATCGGCCCCGGCAACCAGCGCGTCGAACTGCAAATCCGCACCGAGGACATGAACAGCATCGCCGAATACGGCATCGCGGCGCATGCGTTCTACAAGGATGGCATCGGTTCGCCGACCGAAATGCTCAAGCGCGAATCCAACGCGTTCTCGTGGCTGCGCCATACCATCGGCATTCTCTCGGAGAGCACCAATCCGGAAGAATTCCTGGAGCATACCAAGCTCGAACTGTTCCACGACCAGGTGTTCTGCTTCACGCCGAAGGGCAAGCTGATCGCGCTGCCGCGCAACGCCAATGTCGTCGACTTCGCCTATGCCGTGCATACCGACGTTGGCAACAGTGCGGTCGGTTGCAAGATCAACGGCAAATTCGCGCCGCTGTCGTCCGAATTGCAGAATGGCGACGAAGTCGAGGTGCTGACTTCGGCCGCACAGCAGGCGCCGCCATCCGCGTGGGAAGGCCTGGCGGTCACTGGCAAAGCGCGCGCCGCCATTCGCCGTGCGACGCGAACAGCGGTCCGTGATCAATATGCCAGCCTCGGCCGCCGGATCGTCGAGCGCCTGTTCGTGCGCGCCAAGATGGAATATTCGGACGACCAGTTGAAGGGCGCGCTGCCGCGTCTGGCGCGCACGTCTATCGACGATGTGATGGCCTCGGTCGGCCGCGGCGAATTGCGCGCCGCGGACGTCGCGCGTGCGATGTATCCCGACTACAAGGAAGAGCGCATCGGCCGCTTTTCGGCCAACAACAAGAAGTCGACGGCGGACAAGGTCAGAACGCCGGATGGCGCGGCACGCTTCACCTCGATCATCTCGATCGGTGGCGTCGATTCCGATCTGCCAATTAAATTCGCTCCGAACGGTGGCGCCGTGCCAGGCGACCGCATCGTCGGCATCGTTACGCCGGGCGAGGGCATCACGATCTATCCGATCCAGTCACCGGCGCTGAAGGATTTTGAGGAAGAGCCGGAGCGCTGGGTCGACGTGCGCTGGGATATCGATGAATCCTCGCCGCAGCGTTTCCCGGCCAGACTCTTTTTGCAGAATGTCAACGAGCCCGGCAGTTTGGCGCAGATCGCCCAGGTGATTGCCGACCATGACGGCAATATCGACAATATCAGCATGCATCGACGCTCGCCCGATTTCACCGAACAGACCATCGATCTTGGTGTCTATGACCTCAAGCATCTCAGCGCGATCATCAATCAGTTGCGCGCCAAGGCTGTTGTCGCCAAGGTCGAGCGGGTCAATGGGTAGCGTCTTCCCTTAAGGTCTTCTGGAATTCCGTCATGTCATCATCCTCGCTGCGCCTCGGCGTCAACATCGATCACGTCGCGACCCTGCGCAACGCGCGGGGCGGCAAGCACCCGGATCCGGTCCGCGCTGCGCTGGAAGCTATTTCGGCTGGTGCCGACGGCATCACGGCGCATTTGCGTGAGGATCGTCGCCACATCCGCGACGCCGATATGGAGCGATTGAAAGCGGAGATCTCCAAGCCGCTGAATTTCGAAATGGCGGCGACGCCGGACATGGTGCGGATTGCGCTGTCGGTGAAGCCACATGCGGTCTGTCTGGTGCCGGAGCGGCGCGAAGAATTGACCACCGAGGGCGGCCTCGACGTGGTCGGCCAGCGTGAATCGTTGGAGCCGTCGATCGCACGCTTCACAGAGGCAGGCGTTCGGGTGTCGCTGTTCATTGCGGCTGATCCCAAGCAGATCGAAATGGCTGCCAAACTGAAGGCCCCCGTGATCGAACTCCACACGGGCGCCTGGTGCGATGCCATCACCGATGGCGATACGGCCAAGGCCGCCAACGAGTGGCAGCGCATTGCCGCCGGCGCCAGGCTGGCGAAGTCCGCAGGCCTGGAAGTGCATGCCGGCCATGGCCTCGACTATGCGACCGCCGAGACGATTTCGGCGCTGCCCGAAATCATGGAGCTGAACATCGGCTACTATATGATCGGCGAGGCACTGTTCATCGGTCTGTCCGATACGGTGCGCCTGATGCGCGCCGCGATGGATCGCGGGCGGATGCAGTCCAAGAGCGCCTCATGATCATCGGCATCGGTTCCGATCTGATCGACATTACGCGCGTTGCCAAGGTGATCGAACGCCATGGCGATCGCTTCCTCGATCGCATCTTCACCGAGGCCGAGCGGGCGAGGGCGCAGCGCCGCGCGAAGAGCGAGAGGATGGTGGTCGCGACCTATGCCAAGCGTTTCGCTGCCAAGGAGGCCATGTCCAAGGCGCTGGGCACCGGCATCCGTCAGGGCGTCTGGTGGCGGGATATGGGCGTCGTCAATCTGCCGGGTGGCAAACCCTCCATGAAGCTCACCGGCGGCGCGCTGGAACGCCTGCAGGCCCTGATACCGCCCGGCCACGAGGCCCAGATCGATCTGTCGATCACGGACGATTGGCCCCTGGCGCAGGCTTTCGTCATAATTTCGGCCGTCCCGTCGCCCAAGCCCTGAGGGCTGGCCGGGAGCCGCACCTGAAGCGGTGCGATCACAAGCCGGCACGTCAAACTGGCGGGAAATAGCGGCTTTTCGGGGCGGTTCATTGCACCGTTACCAACAACCGTTTAAACCTGCGAGGACACCGAACCGACGCCAATTCTCGCTGACGCCGCTCATGGCATTTGCAGGACTTTGCCGTAATTATATGAATCTAATGCATTTTTCGTGCGAGGCGCGACGCCGCCTTGCCCCAAAATGCGCTACCAGCCGCGCGGCGACGCTGCGGGAATCGGGAAAGCGATGAGTGTGACATCCGGGACCAAGACTGAAAGCGGCGTCGGCGAGACCATCCGTGTTGTCATCAACGCACTGCTGATCGCGCTGGTGATCCGGACCTTCCTGTTCCAGCCCTTCAATATCCCGTCGGGCTCGATGAAGGCCACGCTTCTGGTCGGCGATTACCTGTTCGTCTCGAAATATTCCTACGGCTACAGCCACTATTCGATCCCGCTGTCGCCGAATATCTTCTCCGGCCGCGTCTTCGGTTCCGAGCCGTCGCGCGGTGACGTCGTGGTGTTCCGTCTGCCGAAGGACGACTCCACCGACTACATCAAGCGCGTGATCGGTCTGCCCGGTGACCGCGTCCAGATGAAAGAGGGGCTACTCTACATCAACGAGAAGCCCGTGCAGCGCGAGCGTATGAGCGACTTCGTCGGCGAAGATCCGTGCGGTTCCGACGCAACGGCGCGCGTCAAGCGCTGGAAGGAAACGCTGCCCAATAACGTCACCTATGAGACGCTCGATTGCGTCGACAACGGTTTCTACGACAACACCAATGTCTACACCGTGCCGCCTGGCAATTTCTTCATGATGGGCGACAACCGCGACAATTCGACGGACAGCCGGGTGCTGTCGGCCGTCGGCTATGTGCCGTTCGAGAATCTCGTCGGTCGCGCGCAAATGATCTTCTTCTCGATCGCCGAAGGCGAACATGCTTGGCAGATCTGGCGCTGGCCGACCGCCGTACGCTGGAATCGAATTTTCTCTATCGTGCGATGACCGACGACTCCAACAATCCCATCGAGACCGCGCCGAAGACCGCCGAAGTTAGCTCGACGACCGAGGCTACGCCGGAGACGGCTGCTGCCCGGAAGAAGAAGGCACGCGCAGCGGCGAAGGTCGCCGCAGCCGAGATCGAAACGCGCATCGGCCACAGCTTCAAGGATCCTCTGCTGCTGGCGACAGCCTTCACCCATGTGTCGGCCCTGAAGTCGCAGCGCAGCCGGACCGAGAGCTACCAGCGTCTCGAGTTTCTCGGCGACCACGTACTCGGCCTCGTGGTCTCCGACATGTTGTTTCGCGCTTTCCCGAATGCGGATGAAGGCGAGTTGTCGAAGCGACTCGCCGACCTCGTCCGCAAGGAAGCATGCGCCGACGTCGCACGGCTGTTGGGTCTCCTCGAGGGTATTAAGCTCGGCACGGTCGGCGCCGGCGCCGGTCAGCGGTTGCGCAAGTCGGTCCTCGGCGATATCTGCGAAGCCGTGATCGGCGCGATCTTCCTCGATGGCGGCTATCCGGCTGCGGAAAGCTTCGTGCAGCGCAACTGGACCGAGCGCATGCGCAAGCCGGTGCGTCCGTTGCGCGATCCCAAGACGGTGCTGCAGGAATGGGCCCAGGGCCGCGGTCTGCCGACACCGGCCTATCGGGAGGTCGAACGCTCCGGTCCGCACCACGATCCACATTTCAAGATCGAGGTGGATGTGAAGGGGTTTGCGCCGGCCGAAGGCGAGGGCGGCAGCAAGCGCGCCGCCGAGAAGGCCGCGGCGCAGGCGATGATTGCGCGTGAAGGCGTCAGCAGTGGCGGCAATGAAGGATGATGTCGTGAACGATGCTGAACCAGACCATGAGTCCGCAGGGACACCTACCGAGACCCGCTGCGGCTTTGTCGCGCTGATCGGTGCGCCCAATGTCGGCAAGTCGACGCTGGTCAATGCGCTGGTCGGCTCCAAAGTCACCATCGTCTCGCGCAAGGTGCAGACCACCCGCGCACTGATCCGCGGCATCGTGATCGAGAACCACGCCCAGATCATTCTGGTCGATACGCCCGGCATCTTCCTGCCGAAGCGGCGCCTCGACCGGGCGATGGTCAAGACGGCATGGAGCGGTGCGCATGATGCCGACGTCGTTTGCGTACTGCTCGATGCCAAAGCGGGCATCAACGAAGAGGCCGAGGCGATCTTCGCGCAGCTTGCGAGCGTCAATCACCCGAAGATCCTCGTCATCAACAAGGTCGATATCGTCTCCAAGGAAAAGCTGCTGAAGCTGGCGCAGATGGCCAATGAGCGGCTGAAGTTCGAAGAGACCTTCATGATCTCGGCGATGACCGGTGACGGCGTCGACGACCTGCGCCGCAGGTTGGCAGCCGACGTTCCCGCCGGCCCGTATCATTATCCCGAAGACCAGATGTCGGATGCGCCGATGCGGCATCTCGCGGCGGAAATCACCCGCGAGAAGATCTTTCGCCAGTTGCATCAGGAACTGCCGTACCAATCGACCGTGGAGACCGATAGCTGGACCGAGCGCAAGGACAAGTCGGTGCGGATCGAGCAGACGATTTTCGTCGAGCGCGAAAGCCAGCGCAAGATCGTGCTCGGCAAGGGCGGCGCGACGATCAAGCAGATCGGTGCGGACTCGCGCAGGGAGCTGACCGAGATCGTGGGCGCGCCCGTGCATCTGTTCCTGTTCGTGAAGGTGCGCGAAAACTGGGGCGACGATCCCAATCGTTATCGCGAAATGGGCCTCGAATTTCCTCACGAGTGATCGGGGAGCGATGATGGAAGTGCAGCCGACAAGATGACCGCTCCCGCCAACCTTCCGAAGAACGTCTTCTATTTCGAAGTCCTGCTCTACATGTCGCTGATCCTCGACGCGCTGTCGATCGCGTTCCAGGACCGCACGCCTGACCTTGCGATGTCCGAGAGCACCATCATGGCGGCGAATCTGGTCGCCGCTTGCATGCTGTTGTTCTTCGTCTGGCTCGTCTGGCTCGCCGCCTATCACCGCAAGGGCTGGCCGCGCTGGGTGCTGGTGGTGTCGCTGGCCTTCTCGGTATTGTCGCTGTTTCAGGTGCTTGGCCTGTACGGACTGCAGTTCGACAGTGCGATCGAGATCGTGTCATGCATCCTGACCGGGCTCGGGCTGTATTGCGCTTTCACCGGCGATGCGAAAACCTGGTTCAAGGCCTGATCGCATTTACTGCGGCGGCTGCCGAATTCCTGTAAACTGCCCCCCATGGAATGGACGGACGAGGGCATCATCCTTGGCGTGCGGCGGCATGGCGAATCCAGTGCCATCGTCGAATTGCTGACGCGTAGCCATGGTCGTCATCTCGGCCTGGTGCGCGGTGGTGCGGGGTCAAAGATGCGACCGCTGCTGCAACCCGGCAATAGCGTGCAGGCGATATGGCGGGCGCGGCTGGACGAACAGCTCGGCTATTACCTGATGGAAGGCACGTTGATGCGTGCCGCGACGCTGCTGGGTTCGTCCCATGCGGTCTACGGCATCACCCATCTCGCCTCGCTGGCGCGGTTGCTGCCTGAGCGCGATCCGCATGAAGACATCTACGAGACGCTGGAGCGCATCCTGGATGACTTCGATGATGTCGGCGAAGCCGCGCTCCATGTGATCCGGTTTGAGCTGGCGATGTTGACCGAACTCGGCTTCGGCCTCGATCTGGAGAATTGCGCTGCCACCGGCGTGACCTCTGACCTGATTTACGTGTCACCCAAATCTGGCAACGCGGTGTCCCGGACCGCGGGTGAACCGTATCGCGACCGGCTGATGCGGCTGCCGTCATTCCTGCGCGAGAGTGAAGACGGCCAGAACAGCATCTCCGACCGCGACCTGCAGGATGGCTTCGACCTGACCGGGCGCTTTCTGCTCCGCAACGTGCTGGAACCGCGCGGGCAGGGCCATTCCGACGCCCGCGAAGGGTTCATCAACGCGGTGACGCGGCACCTCGCGCGAATCTCATCGTCCTGAGGCAAGTTCGACATTGGCGAATGCCGGATTCGCGTCTATGTTCCGTGCGTTGACGGGTTGATGGGAAGATATCGCATCCAGATGCTGGTTCGTCTGACCAGAGTGCAGCGGCTGAGAGCAGGGTGGTTCGTCGCCCTGGTTTATTTGTTGTGCGTGCTGGCGCCGACGATCTCCCTTGCCTTGCCGGGACAGCACCCGGTCGCGCCGTGCCTGACTGGCGAAAGTCATATGACCGGCATGGTTCATGTTAACAGCAGCGCGTTGGCGCACATGCATGGGGATGGTCACGCGCACGATCACTCTGTCGCGCACGCATCTGCTGCACACTCTGCAGCCGCACAGACTGATGGCGACCATGCATTGACGGCGATCGACGATGCTTCCGGTCCGCACAAGGTCCCGCACTCACCGAACGGTCCATGCTGCGGCCTGATGTGTGTCTCCGCGCTGCCGGCACCGCTGACTGACATCGTGACCCCTTCGGTGCCGACGGTCCTTCGTGTCATCGAAGGCTATCGCGCGGTCACCGACAGCGCACCCGCCCGGCTCTACCGCCCTCCCATTTCCTGATCTGATCGTATCGACGCGGTGCCGCGCCCGTTAAGGGCACGCGCGCCTGTGATCCATCGTCATTTCAGGAAGATAACATGCTTGCGCAGCTTGGGGCGAAGCTCGCCGCCGTTTGTTCGGTGGTCGGGAAGCTATTCGATATCAGATTTGGAATCCTCGCAGCGATGACCGCTGCCAGTATGTCGCTCGGTGGCTGCATGCCAGTGACCGCACCGTTGGCTGGCGCCGACCCGGCAGATCCCGGCACCAAGGTCGCTGGCGTCGGCTATCGCTCCACCGTGGCTCCTTACAGCAACCTTCGGCCGGTTGCCCCGTCGTCATGGCGCGAGCAGAACGACCGTGTCGCTCCTATGCCGAAATCTGGCCGGTAGGGGCGCGTCATGTTCAATAAGCATCACAAGTCGCGCACGCATGCGCGCCAATTCGGTTCAAGGTCTGCAGCCAGCATTTCGCTGCTGTCGGCGCTGTTGCTGGCGGGATGTGCATCGTTCTCGCCTGACGGCGGTATGGGCGTCGTCGCCGGGGTAGCAAGCGGGACCATCAACAAGGACGTGATTGCGATCCGGACGACGGATGACGCACAACGTGCCGATGCAACCGTCAAAGCCCTGCTGCGGCGGCCATTGACAGTCGACAGCTCGGTGCAGATCGCATTGCTCAGCAATCGCGGCCTGCAGGCTGCGTATAATGAATTGGCGCTTGCGGAAACGGATCTCGTCGGCGACAGCCTGCCGCCTAATCCGACATTCTCGATCTCGCGCATTTCCGGCAACGGCGCGTTGGAAATCGAGCGACAGGTCGTCGGCGATATTCTCGCGCTGGCGACACTGCCGTTCCGCTCCGAGATCGCCCGTCAGCGATTCCAGAAGGCGCAATTGCGTGCCGCAGAAGAGACGCTGCGGCTTGCCGCGGACGTCAGACGCACCTACTACCGCGCCGTCGCTGCCAACGAACTTGTCGGCCTGCTAACGGACGCCAAGTCGACGGCGGAAGCCACAGCGCAACTCGCCCAGAAGCTGGGCGAGACCGGGTCGCTGAACAAACTCGATCAAGCCCGCGAGCAGGTATTCTACGCGGAGACGACCGCCGATCTCGCAACGCTCCGCCAGGAGGCCACGAGTTCGCGCGAGCGCTTGATCCGTCTGCTCGGTCTCTGGGACACCGACATCGGCATCAGGCTGCCGCAGAAGCTGCCGGGTCTGCCGCGTCAGCCGCTGTCGCTGCCGGGGATCGAAGTCGATGCCATCGCACATCGTATTGACCTGCAGATTGCGCGCATTGAACTGGCCGCACTCGCCCGGTCGCTCAATCTGACCGAAGCAAGCCGGTTCGTGACATTGCTCGACGTCGCCGCCATCGACCGCAAGACGCGGGATCCGGAGGGGCCGCCGTTCCGCGAACGCGGCTTCGACGTGCAGTTTCAGATTCCGATCTTTGACGGTGGTGAAGTGCGAGTTCGACAGGCGGCGGAGACCTATAATCAGGCCTTCAACCTGTTGACCGAGAAGGCGGTGAATATCCGCTCCGAAGCGCGCGATGCCTTCAGGGTCTATCGCTCGACCTACGATATCGCCGGTCACTACCAGCGCGAGGTGTTGCCGCTGCGCAAGATCATCTCGGAGGAGATGCAATTGCGCTTCAGCAGCATGCAGGTCGATGTATTCGCGCTGTTGACCGAGGCCCGCCAACGCATCGCAGCTTTGCGCGCAGCCATCGAGGCCAAGCGCAATTTCTGGCTCGCGCAGTCGGAACTGCAGACCGCGATCAATGGCGGCGGCCGCAGCGAACCATCATCCGAAACAAGATCCGCGACGGCCGCGCAGGCGTCCAGTGGAGGAGGGCACTGAAATGGAGAAAACCATGTTGTCCCGGCGAAACTTTCTCGGCACAGCCACGGTGCTTGCCAGTGCGGCTGCGGTGACCGGCCGCGTGCAGGCCGCGAATATTCCCGAAGCGCCCATGATGGACAAGGTAACGATGCAGCCGCCGCTGCATCCGTCGAGTGGACCCGATTACAATCCGGTGGTTACGCTCAACGGCTGGACGTTGCCGTGGCGTATGAATGGCGACTGGAAGGAATTCCATCTGGTCGCCGAGCCCGTCGAGCGCGAATTCGCCGATGGCATGAAGGCCTATCTCTGGGGCTACAACGGCCAGTCGCCGGGGCCGACGATCGAAACTGTCGAAGGCGACAAGGTTCGCATCTTCGTTACCAACAAACTGCCGGAGCACACGACCGTGCATTGGCACGGTGTGATCCTGCCAAGTGGCATGGATGGCGTCGGCGGGCTGAGCCAGCCGCACATCAAGCCCGGCAAGACCTTCGTCTACGAATTCGAGATGAAGCACAGCGGCACGTTCATGTATCACCCGCATTCGGACGAGATGGTCCAGATGGCGATGGGCATGATGGGGATGATGGTCGTGCATCCCCGCGACACCAGCTTCCGGCCCGTCGATCGCGATTTCGTCTTCATCATGAGCAGCTATCTCATCGATCCCGGTACCTATCTGCCGAAGGTCAACGAGATGACCGACTTCAATATGTGGGCGTGGAACAGTCGCGTCTTTCCCGGCATCGATCCGTTGCCGGTGCGTCTCGGCGACCGTGTGCGGATACGGGTGGGCAATCTCACGATGACCAACCATCCGATCCATCTGCATGGGCACAAGTTTGCGGTCAGCTGTACCGATGGCGGATGGGTGCCTGACAGCGCGCAATGGCCGGAAGTCACCACTGACGTGCCGGTGGGTGCGATCCGCGCATTCGATTTTGTCGCCGACAATCCCGGCGATTGGGCGTTCCACTGCCACAAGTCGCATCACACCATGAATGCGATGGGTCACGACGTCAGAAACCTGATCGGCGTCTCCAAAAAGGATCTGGCGAAGGCAGTCGGCAAGCTGGCGCCGGACGCGATGGTGATGGGATCCACCGGCGGTGCCATGGGCGAGATGGAGATGCCGATGCCTGACAACACTCTGCCGATGATGACGGGATCAGGTCAGTTCGGTCCGATCG
Source organism: Tardiphaga sp. P4_G1 (assembly GCF_056401215.1). Lineage (NCBI taxonomy): Bacteria > Pseudomonadati > Pseudomonadota > Alphaproteobacteria > Hyphomicrobiales > Nitrobacteraceae > Tardiphaga > Tardiphaga sp. P4_G1. The sequence goes on along the minus strand of NZ_JBFUJU010000016.1, from coordinate 36,779 downwards.
AGATGGGCGGCATGTTCAGCGTCATGAAGGTGCGGGACGGACTCGCGCGCGACGATTACCGCGATCCGGGTCCTTACGATTTCCCGAAAGGCACGGTGGCCTATGAGATCGAGGCGCCGCAGAGCGAAGTGCCACGACAGACGAGCGTGAAGGACAAAACCATCAAAGGCCAAGGATCGAAGCCGATGGACATGAAGAAGGGCATGAAAATGAAGGGAATGTAGGGCCAGGACTGCACATCGTCATCACAGACAACAATCAACACGGAAAACTGAAATGAACGAGACTCGAAAATACATCGGTTGCGGCGTCATGCTGGCCGCGATGGCTTACTCGGCTGCTGCTGCGGCCCACGACAAGCACGGAGGATATTCGGCTGGCGAACCCGGCGATCCCAAAAAACCGGCGCGGGAGATTGTCGTCAGCATGAACGAGATGGATTATTCGCCTGCGGTCATTGAGGTGAAGCGCGGCGAGCAGATTCGCTTCGTCATCCGTAACGCGGGGACAGAAGCACATGAATTCCTGCTGGCGACCACGGCAGAGAATCTGAAGCACGGCGAAGCGATGAAGAAAAATCCCGATATGGAGCATGACGAGCCCAATGGCCTGCGTCTCGCTGCCAAGAAGTCCGGGGAAATCCTGTGGAAGTTCTCGAAGGCAGGGACGTTCGAATATTCATGCCTGATCCCGACGCATCGCGAATTGGGGATGACCGGCAAGATCATCGTGAAATAGGCCGATGCAAACAGCTCAGATGCAAACAGCTCAATCTCACGCAAAGGACTGCACTATGAAGACCAATGGATCTGTCGCGCTTGTCGCGTTTGTTGCGCTCTCAATGTTCTGCGTCGCGGGTTACGCGCAGGACGCTGCGGTGCGCGGAGAAGTAAAGAAGATCGATGAAGCGGCAGGCAAGATCACTCTGAAGCACGGTCCGATCAAGAGCCTCGATATGGACGAGGGCATGACCATGGTCTTTCGCGTGAAAGACCCGGCGATGCTGAAATCGGTCAAGGTGGGCGACAAGGTGAAGTTCGATGCCGGTCGCGTCGATGGTCAGATCGTCGTGACCTCCATCCAGAAATCCAAATAGCCGCGGGAAGATGGCGTCCAGGCTGAGCCTGGAACCGCCATCTATCCCATCGCCTCATGGCTGACGAAATGACGTGGGCGGCCTCTCCCCGGGGCGAGGGCGCCCCGATATCGATGGAACTTGATCGGTGGCGCGTGATTCATTTCTTGCCCGATTCGCCGGGAGGCGCTAACCCCTCGCCATGGGAAAAAGACTGATTCCGCCGGAGCCGGCTGAAATTCACGAAGTGCAGCTGCGGGACGCGCTCGAGGAGCGCTATCTCGCTTATGCGCTGTCAACGATCATGCATCGGGCGCTGCCGGATGCGCGGGACGGCTTGAAGCCGGTTCACCGCCGCATCCTCTATGGCATGCGCCTGCTGCGGCTCGATCCGGGTACACCGTTCAAGAAATCCGCCAAGATCGTCGGCGACGTGATGGGCTCGTTCCATCCGCATGGCGACCAGTCGATCTATGACGCGCTGGTGCGCCTCGCGCAGGATTTCTCGTCGCGCTACCCGCTGGTCGACGGCCAGGGCAATTTCGGCAATATCGACGGCGATAGCGCGGCAGCCTATCGTTATACCGAAGCCCGCATGACCGATGTTGCGCGGCTGCTGCTCGAAGGCATCGACGAAGACGCGGTCGAGCTGCGCCCGAATTACGACGGCCAGACCAAGGAGCCGGCCGTGCTGCCGGGCGGTTTCCCGAACCTGTTGGCCAATGGCGCGCAGGGCATCGCGGTCGGCATGGCCACCTCGATCCCGCCGCACAACGTCGCCGAGCTCTGCGACGCCGCGCTGCATCTGATCGACAAGCCCGACGCCAAATCGAAATCGCTGATGCGCTGGGTGAAGGGACCGGATTTCCCGACCGGCGGCATCATCGTCGATTCCAAGGAAAGCATTGCCGAGGCCTATATGACCGGGCGCGGTTCGTTCCGTACCCGCGCCAAGTGGCATGTGGAAGAGGGCGCCCGTGGCGCCTGGAATGTCGTGGTCACCGAAATTCCATGGCTGGTGCAGAAGTCGCGTCTGATCGAGAAGATCGCCGAGCTCTTGAACGACAAGAAGCTGCCGCTGATTGGTGACATCCGCGACGAGTCCGCCGAAGACATCCGCGTCGTCATCGAGCCGAAGACGCGCAATGTCGATGCTGGTCTGGTGATGGAGTCGCTGTTCAAGCTCACCGAGCTCGAAAGCAAGATTCCGCTGAACCTCAACGTGTTGGTCAAGGGCCGCATCCCCAAGGTGCTCGGCCTCGCCGAGTGCCTGCGCGAATGGCTCGACCATCTGCGCGACGTGCTGCTGCGCCGCTCCAACTTCCGCAAGAACCAGATCGAACATCGGCTGGAAGTGCTCGGCGGTTACCTGATCGCCTATCTCAATATCGATGAAGTCATCCGGATCATCCGCACCGAGGATGAGCCGAAGCCGGCTTTGATGAAGGCGTTCAGCCTCACCGAATTGCAGGCCGAGTCGATCCTGAACATGCGGCTGCGCAGCTTGCGCAAGCTCGAAGAGTTCGAGATCAGGAAAGAAGACAAGGAGCTCCGCGCGGAGCTCAAGGGCATCAACGCGATCCTGAAGTCCGAAACCGAGCAGTGGGCCAAGGTCGGCGAGCAGGTCCGCAAGGTGCGCGACATCTTCGGGCCGAAGACGCCGCTCGGCAAGCGCCGCACGGTGTTTGCCGACGCGCCGGAGCACGATCTCGCTGCTCTCGAAGAGTCGCTGGTCGAGCGCGAGCCCGTCACGGTGGTGATTTCCGAGAAGGGCTGGGTCCGCACGCTGAAGGGCCAGGTCGCAGATCTCTCCAACCTGACGTTCAAGACCGACGACAAGCTCGACAAGGCGTTCTTTGCCGAGACCACCTCGAAGCTGATGCTGCTGGCCACCAATGGACGGTTCTATTCGCTCGACGTGTCGAAGCTGCCGGGCGGTCGTGGCCATGGCGAGCCGATCCGCCTGTTCATCGACATGGAGGGCGATGCCGCCATCGTTTCGATGTTCGTGCACAAGGGCGGCCGCAAGTTCCTGATTGCCAGCCATGACGGTCAGGGCTTCCTCGTCAATGAGGACGACTGCGTCGGCACCACCCGCAAGGGCAAGCAGGTGCTGAATGTCGAGATGCCGAACGAGGCGCGGGCGCTGACGGTGGTCGGCGAAGGCAGCGATCAGGTCGCTGTCATAGGCACCAACCACAAGATGGTGATCTTCCCGCTCGACCAGGTGCCGGAAATGGCGCGTGGCCGCGGCGTGCGTTTGCAGAAGTACACCAGCGCAGGTCTGTCGGATGTCGCCACTTTCGTGGCCAAGGAAGGCCTGACCTGGAAGGACTCGTCAGACCGCGAGCATCGTCTGACCTGGAAAGAACTGGCCGACTGGCGCGGCAACCGTGCGGACGCCGGCCGTCTCGCGACCGGTCTGCCGAAGTCGAACAAGTTCGGCCGGGTGATCGAGTAACCTCGCGTACCATGACGGTCACCATCTTCCACAATCCCGCCTGCGGGACATCGCGCAATACGCTCGCGATGATCCGGCAGAGCGGGATCGAGCCGGTGGTGATCGACTATCTCAAGATGCCGCCGGATCCCGCCCGGCTGGTTGCGCTCATCGGCGCCATGGGCGGAGGCGTTCGGGCGCTGTTACGTGAGAAGGAAAGTGTCTATGGCGAGCTTGGGCTTGCTGATCCCACGCTCGGCGATGACGCACTGATCGACGCGATCATCGCGCATCCGATCCTGATGAACCGACCCATCGTCGAGACGCCGAAGGGCACGCGATTGTGCCGGCTGGCAGATGTGGTGCTGGAGCTGCTCTAGGGGTCCAACTCGCCGATCAAACGACGGCCTCATCCTGAGGAGCCGCGCTCTTGTGCGGCGTCTCGAAGGATGGCGGCAACGTTGGTGTCAACGAGCCCATGGTTCGAGACGAGTGCAAAAGGCGCGCTCCTCACCATGAGGGCTGCAGATCTCGGCGCCAGATGGGCCGCAGCAACTACGTCACCGGCGCGAACTTGAACAGCTTCTCTGGGTTGGTCACCAGCAGTTTGTGTTGAACCGCAGGATCCGGCGCGTAAAGCGGGATCAGATCCACGAGCGTGCCGTCATTGGGCATGATCTTGACATTCGGATGCGGCCAGTCGGTGCCCCACAACACGCGGTCCGGCGCATTGTCGATCAACTGCTTCGCGAACGGCACGGAGTCATGGAACGGAGCTGCGCCAGCCGAGGCGCGTTCGAGACCTGTAATTTTCATCCAGCACTTATCGTCGCTGACCTGCAGATCGAGCAGTGCCTTGAATTCGGGATCGTCGAGGCCCTTGGCGGCACTGATCGTCCCCATGTGATCGATCACGTAGGTCACCGGGAGCGCTTTCAGGATCGGCACGAACTCACGGACTGTGCCGGCTTCGAGATAAATGTCCACATGCCAGCCGATGGCGGCGACGCGGTCGACCAGCGTACGGAAGACCTTCATGTCGCCGACGCCGCCAAGTCGTTTGAGGAAGGCGAAGCGGCAGGCGCGGATGCCGCCTTTGTCGAGCGCCATGAGATCGGCTTCCGACATGCTGTTGTTCACATTGGCGACGCCCCTGTACCTGCCGCCGCTCTGCGCGATCGCGTCGATCACCACGCGGTTGTCAAACCCATGGACGGTCGCATTGACGATGACGGCGCGTTCGACGCCGATCGCTTCATGCAGCTTGCGAAACATCTCAAGCGGAGCGTCAGGCGGTGAGTAGGGGCGCTTGGGCGAGAACGGATACACCGCGGCAGGGCCAAAGATGTGTGTATGCGTATCGACGCTTCCGGCGGGCGCGCGGAATTTTGGAGGAATTGTATTGAGATCGGGGCCGGCAATGGCGGGGATTGCGGGTTCGTCGGCAGCCTGCGCTATTCGGCTTCCAATCACATTTGTGAGGCCAAGTGATGCCATCGCGGCCAGAACGTCACGTCGGTGCATTTAATCTCCTTACGTCTGCATGCGCTGCGGCATGCACCAGACGTGAATCATCGGTGCATGTGTCGCCGTAGAGCGGCACCTGCAAATTTGTTGGCTGTCGAAACGATATGTCTCTGCGGGAATGCGAGCAGCGCTCATGGCCGGATGATGAATCTCTGCAGCGTTTCACCCTTAAAGTTATTTGTTGGAATCCAGGGCGCGCATGACGTGCAACGGAAACAGACCGCATCAAAACTAGAGGGGGTGAATTTATGAAACAAATGAGAAATTCGGGATAATAGCGCTATCTCGTGCATATATTGCAAATCCGTAAGGTCGCCTGAATTCGAACAGCTTGCTATCGAATTGTAATAGGCGTATCGCCGCAGCCCGACGAAGCGGCGCGTCGATCGCGCGAAGAATGATAGTTCGGAGGAAATCCCATGGCGTACACCAATCGCAGGACCGTCTTGCAGGCAGCTGCTGCGCTCCCAGCGCTGGCTGCAGCGGGGCGTGGTGCGTTGGCTGCGGAGCCAGCTGCCAGTGAGGCGCCGAAGAAAGTCGCATCGGTTGCTCCGCCGCATGTGACGCAGATTCTCGCGCACTACATTGTCAACGCCAAATACGATGACCTTCCGGCAAGTGTCCGTAAGGAAGGCGTGCGGACGCTGTTGAACTGGGTCGGTGTCGCCATTGGCGGTTCGCATCATCAGACGGTGGACATCGCGGCGTCGGCGCTGGCGCCATTCTCCGGTCCGGCGAAGGCCTCGCTGTTCGGGCGCAACGAACGCTTCGACATCATGAACGCCGCTTTCATCAATGGTGTCTCGAGTCACATCTTCGATTATGACGACACCCATCTGAAGACGATCATTCATCCGGCAGGTCCAGTCGCATCTGCGATTCTGGCGATTGCGGAAATGAAGCCGGTGTCCGGCAAGGATTTCCTCAATGCGCTGGTGCTCGGTATCGAGACCGAATGCCGGATCGGCAATGCCGTTTATCCGAACCACTATGACGTCGGCTGGCACATCACCGGCACCGCCGGGGTATTTGGCTCGGCCGCCGCCGCTGGCAAGCTGCTCGGTCTCAACGAACAGCAGATGATCTGGGCGCTGGGGCTCGCGGCCTCGCAGCCTGTCGGCCTGCGCGAGTCCTTCGGTTCGATGAACAAGAGCTTCAATCCTGGCCGTGCTGCCAGCAACGGCATCTTTGCCGCTATCCTTGCGTCAAAGAATTACACCAGCTCCGATGGCATGATCGAGGCCAAGCGCGGCTGGGCCAATGCCATCAGCACCAAGCAGGACTATGCCGAGATCACCGAGGGGCTCGGCAAGCGTTACGAGTCAGCGCTCAACACCTACAAGCCGTTTGCCTGCGGCATCGTCCTGCATCCGCTGATCGACGCGGCGATCCAACTCAGGAATGAGAACAAGCTGACGCCGGATGTGATCAAGCAGGTTGACGTGAAGGTTCATCCGCTGGTGCTCGAGCTTACCGGGAAGAAGACCCCCAGGGAGGGGCTCGAAGGAAAATTCAGCGTCTACCATGCGGTTGCCATCGCCTTTATCGAAGGCGCCGGCGGCGAGAAGCAGTTCAGCGATGGGGCGGTGCGCGACGCGAAGACGATCGAATTGCGCGGCAAAGTCGTTCCGACTGTCGATCAATCGATCAAGCCGGAACAGGTCGAGATGTCCGTCGAGTTGAATGACGGGCGCGTGCTCAAGAAGCGGATCGAGCACGCCATCGGCAGCCTCGAGAAGCCTATGAGCGATGCCGATCTCGAACGCAAGTTCAAGGATCTCGCTGAAGGAATCCTGCCGCACAAGCAGGCGGCAAAGGTCATGGAGCTGTGCTGGAAGGTGGAGGGCTTGGCGAGCGCCGGAGATATTGCAAGGGCAGGCGCGCGATCCACTGCCTGACAGCCGTTGCCCGCGATGAAGCATTGAGGCCTTCGCGAGGTGGCCTGAACGTACGTCAATCGTCACGCCGTCAGTATTGTGAGCAGAAACCTCGCCGCATCCCTCCAGGGAGCCTTGCGGCCAACACTCCTTAAAGGATGACATGTCCCAGCGTCGTACGCCTTCACGCCGTCGCGTTCTCCAGTCTGCCAGTGCTCTCGCCGCATTAACGCTTTCGCCGTCCATCATTCGCAAGGCTGCAGCAGCGGATGCGGATGTCACCGGGCGTCTTGCGCGCTACATGGTCTCGGCGCGCGACAAGGCGCTTCCTGATGTGGTGATGACGGAATGCAAACACCGCATCCTCGATACGTTCGGCGCGATGGTCTCCGGTGCGCGGATGCATCCGGGCGAGATGGTCCTGAAATATGTTCGGGGGCTCGGCGGCGAACAGCAGGCGTCGGTGATCGGATCCAGTTTCCGCACTACCGCCGTCAACGCCGCGCTGGCCAATGCCATGCGCGCGCATGCGGACGAGACCGATGATTTCGAGCCGGTCACCAAGGCGCATCCGGGAAGCGCTGTCGTGCCGTCCGCGCTGGCCATGGCGGAGAAGGAAGGCGGCCGTTCGGGCATCGAGTTCATACGCGCGGTGACGCTCGGCTATGATCTCACTTGCCGTCTGTTGATGGCGCTCGGACCTGACCTCGTGCGCGGCAGCCATCGTAGCGCGGAAGGGACGAGTTCCACCTTCGGCTCGCTCGGTGCAGCCGCATCGCTGGCTCGGCTAGACGAGAAGGGTATGCGTTATGCGATCTCCTATTCCTCGCAGCAGGTGGCTGGTCTGTGGAGCTGGGTGAAGGACGAGGATCACGTCGAGAAGGCTTTCGACTTCGCGGGCATGGGCGCCCGCAACGGCCTGACCGCCGTGACCATGGTTCAGGCCGGTTTGACCGGCGTTCATGACGTCCTCGATGGCACGCATAACTTGTTCATTGCGCTGTCCACGGATCCGAAGCCGGAAGAGATGCTCGCCGGTCTTGGCAGCCGCTTCTACGTCACTGAAACGGCGATCAAGACATTCTCGGTCGGCTATCCCATCCAGTCGCCTCTCGACGCGATCCTGACCCTGCGCAAGCAGAATGGCCTGACACCGGGCAATGTGAAGAGCATCCTTGTCAAGATTCCGACCGATGCGACGGGGATCGTCGGCACCAGCGCGATGCCCGACGTCAACTGCCCGCATCTGGTGGCGGTCGCGCTCGTCAAGGGTGCCGTGTCGTTCGTCGACAGCCATGACCAGGCGCTGATGAAGGATTCCAAGATCCTTGAGCAGCGCGCCAAGGTAACCGTGGTCGGTGATAAGGCCCTGATGGATCCGGCCGCGCCGCGCGGCGCTATCGTCGAGGTGGAGATGATGGATGGCAAGAAGGTGGAGCACTTCACCAAGTTCCCGCCCGGCACCAAGGAAAATCCGCTGAGCACCGAAGCCGTCAGTGCAAAGGCCCGTGACTTGATCGCGCCGGTTCTCGGGGCCAAAAAGGCGAAGAAGCTGATCGATCAGATCAACAATCTGGAGAAGGTCAAGGATATCCGCTCGCTGCGGCCGCTCTTCACGGCCTGATGTCCCGATACATGGAGCGCTGGGATGAATTTACCCTAGCGCTTCTTCCTTGACGCGGCTCGCCAGCACCTTGTCGATGCGACGGCCGTCGAGGTCCATGACCTCGAACCGCCAGGCATGCGAGATGATCTCGTCGCCGACCTCGGGAATCTTGCCGAATTCCTGCAGCAGGAAGCCGGCGAAGGTCTGATAGGGGCGCGACTGCGCGGGCAAGTCGATGCCGAGCAGGGCGGCGAACTCCACCGCGGGCATCCAGCCGGAGATGAGGTAGGAGCCGTCCTCGCGTTTGTGGAAGGCGACCTCGGCCGGGCCTTCCTCGGTGTGAAAGGCGCCGACGATCGACTCCAGAATATCCGCTGATGTCACCACCCCCTGGAACACGCCGTATTCATCATGCACGAGGCCGATATGGAATGGCGAGTCACGCAGGATCGCCACCACGTCGCGCGCATCGACCGTGTCGGGAATGACCGGAGCCTCGCGCACCAGCGCGCGGATGTCCGGCGTCTTGCCGCTCAAATACACATCGAGCAGATCCTTGGCCTGCACGATGCCGATGGCGGAATCGCCGTCGCCATCGAACACCGCAAAGCGCGAATGCGAGCTGCCGGCGAGTTCGGCCTGGATGGTCTCGATGGGGTCGGCAAGATCGATCATCGCCACTTCATGGCGCGGCGTCATGACGGCACCGACGGGTAGGTCGCCGAGGCGCATCACGCCTGCGATCATTTCCTTCTCGCCGGGCTCAAGCACGCCGGCGGTTTCCGCTTCAGTCACGAGCGTGCGGATTTCGTCTTCGCTGACCTTCTCTTCGGCTTCACCGCGCTGCCCAAGTAGAAACAGGATCGCCTTGCCGGAGCGGTCAAGCAGCCACACCAGCGGCAGTGAGATTTTTGCGAGCAACACCATGGCCGGCGCAACGCGCACGGCCACGGCTTCGGGATCGCGCAGTGCGATCTGCTTCGGCACGAGTTCGCCGATGATGAGCGAAGCGTAAGTAATGATCGATACGACGATGCCGACGCCGAGCGTATCGGCGAGACCTTTTGATACGCCAAGGTCAAGCAACAGTACGGTGAGACGCTGGCCCAGCGTCGCACCGGAGAAGGCGCCCGACAAAACACCGATCAGTGTAATGCCGATTTGTACGGTGGAGAGGAACTTGCCGGGATCGGAGGCCAGCGTCAGTGCGCGGCGTGAACCTGTCACGCCTTTTTCAACCAAAGCGGCGAGGCGGGCAGGACGGGAGGATACGATCGCCAGCTCCGACATTGCCAGCAGACCGTTGACGACGATCAGGATCGCAACGATCCCGAGTTCGAGAGATAACACGCTCAATCCTTTTGGATGATGGGCAGGTATTATAGTCGATCCGCTTATCTCGCGCCATGGTGGCAAGTGGCGTTGCGACACTCCGCCGGGCGGGTTGAATTCCTCGGTGCGCCCATAGGTCGCTCCCCCCGAACCGACGCCTTGCGCAGGCGCACGTCCCGCAGCAGGACGTTATTATAACGTCGGTATGACGCGAGGCGTCGCGTGGATGTGGCAAGACAATGGCCGCAGGATAGCAGCCCATTCGGGCATCAATTATTTCGCTTGATGTCGAATTGATATAGCGCATGATGACCGCCATATCGCGTGTCGTGGCGGGGGTCTGGTTTTGAAACATTCAATCAGTTTGTCGCGATTATATGACGTTGGAAATGCCTTTGCGTCGTGTTTGTCGGTCGCAGCGCCTGTTGTGGCTCTTCTCCTGCTCGCCGGCTGCGGCAAGAAGGAGGAGGCCGCTGCACCTCCGCCGCCACCGGTCACGGTCGCCAATCCCACCAAGAAGGTCACGACCGATTGGGATGAATTCACCGGCCGCTTCGATGCGATCGAACAGGTGCAGATCCGCGCCCGCGTAACCGGCTTCGTTACCAAGGTTGCTTTCACGGACGGCGCCGTCGTCAAGGCCGGCGATCTGCTGTACGAAATCGACCCGCGCCAGTATCAGGCTGCAGCGGAGCAGGCGCAGGGCCAGCTCGACGATGCCAAGGCCAAGGTCGTGCTGGCAGAGAAGGAGCTCGAACGCGCCACCACGTTGATCAAGACCCAGGCGATCTCCGAAAACATCGTCGATCAACGTAGCCAGGCAATAGCGGCCGCGCAGGCCGCGACGCTGCAGGCCGAAGGTGCGCTGAAGCAAGCGCAACTCAATGTCGAATATACCAAGGTAGTCGCGCCGATCGCCGGCCGTGTCAGCCGCCATCTCGTGACAGTCGGCAATCTGGTGCAAGGCAGCGAGAGTGGCGCGACGCTGCTGACCTCGATCGTGTCGCTGAGCCCCATCTACGTCTATTTCGACACCGATGAAGCCACTTACGTCCGCAACAGCAAGCTGTGGTTTGAGGGCAAGCGGCCGAGCTCGCGCGATACGCCCAATCCCGTGCAGATCACGCTGGTCGGCGAAACCAAGCCGTCGCATGAGGGCAAGATGGATTTCCTCGATAACCGGCTCGATGTCGGCACCGGCACGCTGCGCGGTCGTGCTATTGTCGACAACAAGGACCTCTCCATCCTGCCGGGGCAGTTCGCCCGGGTCCGGGTCATCGCCAGCGGCGAATATGAAGCGCTGTTGATTCCTGATGCTGCGGTCGCCAACGACCAGTCACGCAAGATCGTGATGGTGGTGAAAGCCGATGACACGGTGGAGGCGCGGCCTGTGACACTTGGTCCGCTGGATGGCGGATTGCGGGTGATCAGGGAAGGGCTCAAACCCGACGATCGGGTAATCGTCGACGGGATTCAGCGCGCCCGTGTGGGCGCCAAGGTGGCGCCGAAGATGGCGGCCGCGACGCCCGCACCAGCAGCTGGCACAAAGCCATGAATCTGGGCAGCCTCTCCGTCAACCGGCCCATCCTGGCGATGGTGCTCTCCATCGTGCTGCTGATCGTCGGTGCGCTTGCTTACACGACCTTGCCGGTTGCGGAATATCCGCAGGTGGCGCCGCCGACCGTGGTCGTGACCACGCAATATCCCGGCGCATCGGCACAGACCGTGTCGGATACCGTCGCGACGCCGATCGAGCAGGAGATCAACGGCGTCGAGGACATGCTGTATATCTACAGCCAGGCCACCTCGAACGGCCAGCTCAACATCACCGTGACTTTCAAGCTCGGCACCGATCTGGATAAAGCCCAGGTGCTGGTGCAGAACCGCGTGGCCATCGCGCAGCCGCGGCTGCCGGAGGAGGTCCAGCGCAACGGCGTCGTCACCCGCAAGAACAGTCCCGACCTGATGATGGTCGTGTTCATGCTGTCGCCTAACGACACTTACGACCAGCTCTACATTTCGAATTACGCGCTGCGTCAGGTCCGCGATCCGCTCCTGCGCCTCGATGGCATTGGCGACATTACCATCTTCGGCGCGCGCGATTATTCGATGCGGCTGTGGCTGGATCCTGACAAGATTGCCACGCTGGGCATGACCGCAGGCGACGTGCTGACTGCCATCCGCGCGCAGAATTTGCAGATTGCGGGCGGCCAGGTCGCCGAGCCGCCGATTGCAGATCGCGCGTTTCAGCCTAACCTGACCTTCACCGGTCGTCTGAAGGAGCCGCGGCAGTTCGAGGACATCGTGCTGAAAGCGGGCGACGATGGCCGTCTGGTGCGTCTCCGCGATGTCGCGCGCGTCGAGATAGGCGCGCTGTCGTCGACGACCAACGGCTTCCTGCTGCGCAAGGAAGCGGTGGCCATGCTGGTCTATCAGCGTCCGGGTTCCAACGCGCTGGCGACCGCGAAGAACATCGAAGAGGAGATGAAGAAGCTCAAGGCCGATTTCCCGAAGGGGCTGGACTACAATATCGGCTACAACCCGACCGAATTCATCGCCCAGTCGGTCTCCGAGCTGATCAAGACCATCTATGAAGCCATGGTGCTGGTGGTCATCGTCGTGCTGGTGTTCCTGCAAGGCTGGCGACCGGCGATCATTCCCATCATCGCCATTCCGGTGTCGCTGGTCGGCACATTCGCCGTGATGGCCGCGCTGGGCTTCTCGATCAACAACCTTACTCTGTTCGGGCTTGTGCTCGCGGTCGGCATTGTCGTCGACGACGCCATCGTGGTGGTGGAGAATGTCGAGCGCCATCTCGGCGACGGCATGAGCCGGCGCGACGCGGCGCTGCTGACCATGGACGAGGTCGGCGGCGCGCTGATCTCGATCGCGCTGGTGCTGTGTGCGGTGTTCGTGCCCACGGCATTCCTCGGCGGCATCTCCGGGCAGTTCTTCCAGCAATTCGCCATCACGATAGCGGTCGCAACGGCGATCTCATGCTTCTGTTCGCTGACGCTGTCGCCGGCACTAGCATCGCTGATCCTGCAGCCGCATCACGAGAAGAAGCCGCCGGCGAGCTGGAATTTTCTGGCACGAGGATGGGCGGCGTTCACCGGCGTGTTCAATCGCGGTTTCGACCGCCTGTCGCATGCCTATGGTGGCCTCGCAGGCTTTGTCATCAGACATTCGGCGCTGATGCTGATCTTGTATGTCGCCCTGATCGGCTCCGCCGGCTGGCTGCTCTACGCCACACCGCAAGGCTTCATTCCGGCGCAGGACCGTGGCTATGTCATCGTGGTCGCGCAATTGCCCGGTGCCTCATCACTGGCGCGCACGACGGCGATCGTCAAGCAGATCGAAGGCATCGTGCTGGATACGCCCGGTGTCGCGCGCATGCCGGCGCTGGCTGGCCTGTCCGGCGCAACCTTCACCCAGGCCGGCAATGCGGCCGCCATGTTCCCCGTGTTCGAGAATCCCGAGGAGCGCGCCAAGAAGGGGCTGAGCGCGGGAGCCATCACGGCTGAATTGCGCAAGCGCCTCTCGGTGATCGAAGGCGCCTTCATCATCGTGCTGCCGCCACCCGCGGTGCCGGGCATCGGCACCGGCGGTGGTTTCGCCATGCGGATCGAGGATCGTCAGGGCAGGGGGCCGCAGCTGCTGGCCGCGGCGACCGATGAACTCGTCAATGCCGCGCGCCGTGCGCCGGGCCTGACTTCGGTGTTCTCGCCCTTCTCCGCCAACACGCCGCAGGTGTTCGTCGATATCGATCGCCAGAAGGCGCAGATGCTCGGCGTGCCCATGCAGAATGTGACCGAGGCGATCGAGACCTATTTCGGCTCGACCTATGTCAACGACTTCAACATTCTCGGCCGCACCTATCACGTCACCGCGCAGGCGGATTATCCGTTCCGCAAGGAAACGGCGGATCTGGCGCGGCTGCAGACCCGCAACAGCGCGGGCAACATGGTGATGCTGGGCAGTGTCGTGAATTTCAGCGACACGGCAGGTCCGGACCGCGTCGCGCGCTATAATCTCTATCCGTCGTCCGAGTTGCAAGGTGACACGCTGCCGGGCACCAGTTCGGCGACGGCGCTCACGACCATGAAGAAGCTCGCGGACGACACGCTGCCGAGCGGCTTTGCCTTCGAATGGACCGATCTGTCCTATCAGCAGTCCACCGGCGCGAATGCGGGTCTCTATATTTTCCCGATCTGCGTGCTGTTCGTGTTCCTGGTGCTGGCCGCGCAATATGGCAGCTGGACATTGCCGTTCACGATCATCCTGATCGTGCCGATGTGCCTGCTCGCGGCCACCATCGGCGTACGCATCATGGGGCAGGACATCAACATCCTCACCCAGATCGGTTTCGTCGTGCTGGTCGGCTTGGCGGCAAAGAATGCGATCCTGATCGTCGAGTTTGCCCGCGACATCGAGCAGGAAGGCCGCGACCAGCTCGAAGCCGTGATCGAGGCCTGCCGTTTGCGTATCCGCCCGATCCTGATGACGTCTTTCGCCTTCATTCTCGGCGTGCTGCCGCTGGTGATCTCGTCGGGCTCCGGCTCGGAGATGCGTCAGGCCGTCGGTGTTGCGGTGTTCTTCGGCATGATCGGCGTCACGATCTTCGGCCTCGTTTTCACGCCGGTCTTCTACATCCTGATCCGGCGCCTGTTCCCCGGCTCCGTCGAGGTTCACGCCAAGAAGCAAGGCGCGCATGGTTAAAGCGCCGCAGGATGGGTTTCGCAAAGGCTCAACCCATCCTACAAGTGTCTCATGGAAACTGCCGCACGCATTGAACTGATGAGCTGGCTGGTCGGCGAGGGTCTGACCGGCCTTCCCGAAAACGACCTGATCCGTGGCTTCTGCGAGCGCTGCCGTGCCGGCGGCATCGATGTATCCCGTGGCCTAGTCTTCATTGACACGCTGCATCCGATCTTCGAGGGCCGTGGCTTCCGCTGGAACGACACGGCCAGCAACGAGAGCGACGTGTTCGAATACGGCTCGACCGAGATCGGCGAGGCTGCCGCGAACTGGCGACGATCGGTATTCTTCCACATGCTGGAAGAGGGGCACGACGAATTGCGGCTCGATCTGCACGCGCCCGGGATCGCCGACCGCTTCTCGATGGTCAGCAGCTTGCAGGAAGGCGGTCACCGCCATGGCGCCGTGTTCCTGCACAAGTTCGGCGAGGCTGGCTCGATGGGGCAGATGGATTGCCTCTATTCCTATTGGGCCACGCGCCATGAAGACGGGTTCGACGAGCGCCAGATGTCGGCGCTGCGCGAACTGGTGCCGATGCTCGGTCTCGCCATCAAGTCGGGAGCCCAGATGGAGATCGCGCGCACGCTTGGCCGCGTCTATCTCGGCCGCGATGCCGCCGAACAGGTTCTGCGCGGCAAGATCGCGCGAGGCGTCACCGAGCGTATCAATGCGGTGTTGTGGTTTTCCGACTTGCGCAACTCCACGGGGATCAGCGAGGCGATTGGACCGGACGAGATCATCCCGTTCTTGAATGACTATGCCGAAGCCTCGATCGCTGCGATCCATGATGTCGGCGGCGACGTGCTCAAACTTATCGGCGACGGCATTCTGGCGATGTTCACCGGCGACGACATGGTGAAGGCGAAGCGCAACGCCTTGCGCGCCGAACATCAGTTCCGCAAGAATATCGCCAAGCTGAATGCGAAACGACTAGCGGCGAACCGGCCGGTCACGACGGCCTATGTCGGTCTGCATGAGGGTGAGGTATTCTACGGCAATATCGGCAGCGACGAGCGGCTCGATTTCACCGTGGTTGGTCCCTCGGTCAATGAGGTGAGCCGCATCGCTTCCATGTGCTCGTCGGTCGATCGGCCGCTGCTGACCTCGTCCGCGTTCCAGGCCGGGCTCGACGCAGCTGGCCGCAAATATCTGGTCTCCACGGGCCGCTACGCCTTGCGCGGCATTGGCCGCGCGCAGGACCTCTATACGCTGGATCCCGAGATCGACAGCGACGAGGTCGTACGTGGCGGCTATGAGCGCTATCTGGCCCGTTAGCTGACTGCCGTGGTTTGCTGGCGCATCGCGTAGAGTACGATGGCGATCAGGCAGGCCGCGCCGAGGACGATGCCGAGCGCCAATGCGGCCTGCGGCACGATCATGGCCGACAGGGATACGCCGATCGCGGCCCCCATCATCTGCCAGAAGCCGAGCAGTGCCGAGGCGGCGCCGGCATGGGTGCCGAACGGCGACAGCGCCTGCGCCGTGCCGAGCGGATTGACTACGCCCATGCCCAGCAGGAACACGCAAGTCGCGGCGATGAAGGTGACAACGTTGCCGTGGAAGTAGGCGGTTGCGAGCACCGCAATACTGCCGATGAACGCGATCAGCAATCCATAGCGAATGGCCCGATCCAGCCCGAAGCGCGGGGCGAGGCGGGCGGCCAGCATGCCCGAGCCGAACACGACCAGCACGGTGCCCGCAAAGAACAGCCCGAGCGCAATCGGTGTGAAGCCGTAGCCCTCAATAAGAATGCGAGGTGCTGCGGAGAAGATCGAGAACAGTCCTCCCATGATCAGGCCAACTGTGGCGGCTGGGATCAGGAAATGGCGGTTCACCGAGAGCTTGAGATAGGTTGCGCTGACGGCGAGCGGATTGAGCGGGATGCGCGTCGTGTTGTGGGTTTCGCCGAGCACCAGGACATAGCTGAGAGCCGACAACACAGCGAAGGCGCCGACGAAAACAAATTCTGAACGCCATCCGAAAAAATAATCGAGACCGCCACCGAGCAGCGGGGAGAAGCCGGGGGCTGCTGCCTGCGCGATCATCACCAAGGTGAGTGCGCGTGCCAGCGCCGCGCCGCTGAACAGGTCGCGGGCGATCGCGCGCGAGAGAACCGAGGTCGAACAGGCACCGGCGGCCTGGATCGCGCGGCCGATCAGCAGCGAAGAAAGATCAGTCGAGACGCCACACCAGATGCTGCCGATGATGAAGACAGCGAAACCGGCCAGCACCGGCATGCGGCGCCCGTAACGGTCGGAGATCGGTCCGACCAGCAATTGGCCAAGCGCGAAGACTAGCAAAAACACGGTGATCGATGCCGTGACCGCGGGCGTCGTTACCTGCAACGATACCGCCATCTGTGGCAGCGATGGCAGGAGAATGTTGGTCGCCAGGGTACCCATCGAGGCCAGCCCCGCGAGGACTGCGATCTGCAGTGCGGTGGAGGATGCTTCCTGCGGCGGGGTGTCTGCCATGGCGTCTGCCGTGCGGTCGGTCATATGATGATCCTCATTTTATAAATGATGTACATCATATAAAGCGAGCTGCAAAGAGCAGGGCAGTCATGCGGTATTCCGGGAGGACGTGAGTGCCACTGCCGCGTTCCCGGCGGTGGTCGAGGCTGATGGATCAGTTGCCGTAGAGGTAATTCGGCAGCCACAGCGTCAGGCCGGGCCAGATATACATCAGCACCATGCAGATGATGACGATGAGCATATAGGGCATCATGCCGGAGAAGATCTGGTTCAGCGTCACGTGCGATGGCGCGACGCCTTTCAGATAGAAGGCGGACATCGCGACCGGCGGCGACAGGAAGGCGGCCTGCAGGTTCACGAAGACGAGAACGCCCCACAAGATCGGGTCGATGCCGAAATGCTTCAGCATCGGCAGGAAGATCGGCACGAAGATCACGATGATCTCCGTCCATTCCAGCGGCCAGCCGAGGATGAAGATGATCGCCTGCGACAGGATCATGAACTGGACCGGCGTCAGGTTCAGCGACAATACCCAGCTCTCCAGCAGCGCCTGTCCGCCGAGAATGGCGAACACCGCGGAGAACAGCGCCGATCCGACGAACAGCCAGCACACCATGGAGGTGGTCTTGGCGGTCAGGAACACGGCCTCCTTGGTGCGCTTCCAGTCCAGCGTCCGCGCCTGGAAGGCGAGCAGGAACGCGCCGGCGGCACCGACTGCGGCGGACTCCGTTGCCGTTGTGATGCCGAGCAGGATCACGGCCAGCACGATGGCAGTCAGGATGCCGAGCGGCATCACGGACGATGTCAGCAGCCGCAGCACCTCGAACTGCGCGGCGCCCATGGTCCAGTAGTAATAGAACAGCATCAGGGCTATGATGGCTGCCGTGAAGGCGAAGTAGGTGTAGAATTCCGGCGGCGGCCCGGCATCGACCGGCGCATTTGCGGGGCTGTTCTGCAGGTCGGCATTGCCCATCTGCTGCAACACTTCCGGTTCACTCTCTTTTGCCGAGCCGGACTGGGCGGCGCCCAGCTCTTCCAGTTTTTCTTCTTCTGGTGCGACCGTGCCGCCGGACTGAACCCGCTCGGTGATCGCGGCGGGCGCGGGGGCGTCGGGCTGCGGATGGATGACGACATACCACCACGCAGCCCATAGCGTGGTCAGCGCCAGGACCAGCGGCACCAAAGCAAAGCCGAGATTCTTGAGGATCGTCGTGTAGGTGATCCGTGCGCCATCCATGGTCAGGGCCATCGCGCGCGACGGCGCCACGGCTGCCGTCAGCAAAGCCGGCAGCATCTTGTGCGAATAGGCTTGCTGCAGATCGGCGATCCACGGCCGGACGGGCACGCGCGTTTCGCTCTCGGGCAGCTTCGGCGCGATCTTCGGGTTAATGAGCGCCCAGCCGATGATGTAGACGAGATAGAGGAAGGCCAGAAAGAAGCCCGGAAACATCGCAGCGGCATAGAGCTTCACGACAGACTGTCCGGCGACGGCGGCATAGACGATGATCATCACCGATGGCGGGATCAGGATGCCCAGCGTGCCGCCGGCCGTGATCACGCCGGACGCCAGCTTGACGTCATAGCCGGCCTTCAGCATCGGATTGAAGGCGATCACGCCCATCAGTACGACGACAGCGCCGACGAGGCCTGAGGCAATGCCCCAGAAAGTGCAGACGATCAGCGTCGCCACCGCCAGCGAGGCCGGGACGCGGCGGAAGGCGAGCTGGATCGAATAGAACATCTTGTCGACCAGCGCGCCGCGTTCCATCACATAGCCCATCAGCACGAAGAGCGGAATGGAGATCAGGACGTCGTTGGTCATGGCGCCATAGGTGCGCTGGACCATCAGGTCGAAGATGTGGTTGTCGGCCCAGGACTCACCCGCGCGGTAATAGGCGAAGAAGCCGAAGAACATGCCGAGACCCATCAGCGTGAAGGCCGTGGGGAAGCCCAGCATGATCACGACAACGATGAGGCCGAGCATCAGGAGGCCGAGTGCAGGATCGCTCATTTTTGCGTCTCCCCGCCCATGCCGCGCTGGCGTGCGCTTTCCTCGATCTCTTGCGCCTGCGCGATGGCATTCCTACGCACGTCATCATCGACGTGTTCGCTATGCGCGAGCTGCTCCTCGACGACATCGATTTCGGACACGTCCTTGAGCCGGCTCGGCCACACCCCTGTCTTCAGGCAAATCGCGGCGCGGGTGATTTCAGCCATGCCCTGCAACAACAGCAACGCGCCGGCCAGCGGGATCATTGCCTTGAAATGATAGACGGGCGGTCCGTCCGCCGTGACGTTGGAATGCTCGCGGATGCGCCAGCTGTCGCCCGCATAGTCCCAGCCCGCATAGACCAGCGCGGCGATGCCGGGCAGGAAGAACACGATGTAGAGAACGAGATCGAGCGAGGCTTGCGTGCGCGGCCGCATCGAGCTGTATAGAAAGTCGCCACGGACGTGACCGTTCTGCGCCAGCGTATAGGCGCCGCACAGCATGAATAGCGTGCCATAGAGCATGTTCGACGCGTCGAAGATCCATGCCGTCGGCATGTTCAGCATATAGCGCTTGAACACTTCGGCGCAGACGAGGCCCATCAATCCCAAAATGAGCCAGGCCGCGGCCTTGCCGGCGAATGTACTGATACCGTCGATGGATTGCAGGAAACGCTCGGCGGTCATTTCATGGAGGCCAGTCTACAGGACATGTGGGCAGGTGAAGATCGGCGATATCAGGCAACAGCAAAGCATCATCCGGGAGAAAGTCCCGGATGATGCGGGATATGTGCGCCTGATGGCGTCAGGTCTTCTTCTTCGCGTTCGGGCCGAAGTAATGGTTGTAGGCCATGCGGCGATTCACGACCGTGTCCTGCTCCCACTGCGTGGCGCGCTTGGCGAAGGCCTGCTGGGACTCGGAGATTTCCTTGAACAGGGGATTCTCGGCCGATTTCTTGGCGACGACCTCGTCATAGACCTCAAGCTGCTTCTGCAGGATCGAGTCAGGTGTCTTGTAGAACTTGACCTTGTCCTTGCTCTGCATCTCCGCGTAGTCCTGCGAATAGCGGTCGATGGCCTTCCAGGACATTTCCTGACCGGCCGCATCGGCGGCGCCCGCGATGATCGCCCGCAGCTTCTCGGGCAGGGCGTCATATTTGGTCTTGTTGAACAGGATTTCGAACTGTTCAGCATTCTGGTGATAGCTCTGCAGCATGCAGGTCTTGGATACGTCGGGGAATCCAAGGATGCGGTCCGACGAAGCGTTGTTGAACTCGGCCGCATCGAGCAGGCCGCGATCCATCGCCGAGACGATTTCGCCGCCGGGCAATGCGTTCACTGCTGCACCAAGGCCGGTAAACACGTCGATGGAGATGCCGACGGTGCGGAATTTCACACCCTTGAGATCATCGGCCTTGGTCACCGGCTTTTTGAACCAGCCGAGTGGCTGGGTCGGCATCGGCCCGTAGGGAAGTGACACGACATTGGCATTGATCGATGCATAGAGCTTTGCCAGAAGCTCCTTGCCGCCGCCAAATTTGTGCCAGGCCAGCAGCATGTTGGCATCCATCGCATAGGCCGGGCCAGAGCCCCACAGCGCCAGCGCGGTCTGCTTGCCGTAGTGATAGACCATCACGCCGTGGCCGCCGTCGAGCGTGCCTTTGGAGACCGCATCGAGCAGGCCGAAGGCCGGGACTACGGCGCCAGCCGGAAGCACCTCGATCTTCAGGTCGCCACCGGTCATGTCGTTGACCTTCTTGGCGTAGTCGAGCGCGTATTCGTGGAAGATGTCCTTGGCCGGCCAGGTGCTCTGCCAGCGCATGCTGATCGGGCCCTGCGCCTGGGCGATTGCCGGTGCGACGACGCTTGCAGCGGCACCGGCGGTGGCGACCTTCAGAAAACGGCGCCGAGACGGAGTCCTGTCCTTGGATGAAGCCATTGTGTTCTCCCCGAATGGTCGTCCTTTTGCGGACTGACCTTGTTGATTGGTGACAAGACAAAGGCTTGCTTGCAGCTTTGGCAAGAAAGTTCGCTTTGCTGCGACGCTTCGACGCGGCGTAACTACACTAACTAGCCGTGCTGCGGTGCGGGGAGATCATGAGCGAGTGCGAACTACAGATGAACTACACCAAGCCTGTTAGACTTTCGTCGGAACACATCCGGTCACATCGCCGATCATGTCTGGCTGCCGTTCCAGCGTCACTGCGGGCGAAGTCAGGATCACCACGGCCTGCCAGGCGAAACCCGCGACGGCGAGATAGAGGCACGCCTCCGCGTGATAGAGCCCGCCGACAACGGCAGCGATGCCGGTTCCGATCGGGCGGGCGCCATAGCTCAGGGTGTTGATCGCGGAGACGCGTCCGAGCAGGCTCGGCGGCGTTACCGACTGTCGCAACGTCGCGGTGGAGATCACCCACAGGATCGGACCGACGCCGAGCAGGAAGAAGCTCAGGCCCGCCAAAGCCGGCGAGGGGATCCATGTGGTCAGTGCCATCACAACGGAGGCAACGAAGCCGGTGACGGGGCCAAGCGCGATCACCGTGCCGAACGGCAGCCGCCTCATCACGCGCGTCGCCAGTAGGGCGCCGACCACCATGCCGACGCCATACATCGCGAGTGTCACGCCGACGCCGGAGGCGGAGAGGCCGAGACGGCGAACCGCGTAAGGCACGAACACTGCCAGCACCATGAAGGATGCGGCGCTGAAGATGAACTGTGTGATGAAGACCGGTCGCAAATACTGGTGATAACAGACGAAGGACAGACCTTCGGCGATGTCCTGCACCGGATTGCGTTGTTGAATGGTTGTGCGCGTGGGCTCATGGATGCCCGATAGCAAGGCGACAGCGATGATCGACAGCGCAGCGGCAAAGCCAAAGGCAGGCGCGGCGCCTGTGAAGCCGACGAGCGCGCCGCCGATGGCGGGACCACTTGCAAAGGCCACAGTGCGCGCGAGTTCGATCCGTGCATTCGCCGCGCCGAGCAATTGCGGCACGACCAGCGATGGCACGAGCGACGGCGCGGCGACGCTGTAGACCACGGTGCCGCACACCGCGACGAAGCCGAGCAAAGCGAGCAGCGTCATCGTCAGCGCGCCGAACCAGATCAGCCCCAGCGTCAGCAACAGCGCGATCGCACGCAGCGCCTCAGCTCCGGCCATCAGCGTGCGGCGCGACATCCGGTCGGCGAGCAGGCCGGCGGGAATGGCGAACAGCACGAAGGGCAGGGTCAGCGCGGTCTGCAGCAATCCGGTCTGGCCTTCACCGACGCCGAGCAACAGCACCGCGACGATAGGCGCGGCCGCCAGCGCGATCTGCTCGGCCGACTGCGCCGCGAGGTTCGACCAGGCGAGGCGGTTGAAAGTGTCAGGCAGTCGATCAATGGAGGAGTGGGACATGGCGATTCCTGTCTGTGACAGCCACCATGGGGTCCGGACGAGCACGCAGCCACCCGATTACTGAGCGTGCGCCGTGACAGGGAGTGCCCACCAACCGGCTAGATGCAGTTGCAAATGAGTTGCAACAAGGGAGGGATTGCTCTATGCAGCTCTGATGGATGCACTTTCGCCAAAAACCTCGCCCGATTCGTCAACGTCTCCAATCCCCGGCAGCGTTCCAGACGCGGCCGGCTGGCGCTCCGGCCTTGGCGGGGATTTCCGGCGCAGCCTCTCGGAGGTCAATTCGTCGATCCCGGTTCCGATCGGCGGCCACTGGTTTCGCCGGCTGCTGGCATTCGCGGGACCGGGTTACATGGTCTCGGTCGGCTATATGGACCCCGGCAACTGGGCGACCGATCTCGCAGGTGGCTCGAAATTCGGCTACACGCTGCTCTCGGTGATCCTGCTGTCGAACGTGATGGCGATCCTGCTGCAGGCATTGGCCGCGCGTCTCGGCATCGTTACCGACCGCGACCTGGCGCAGGCCTGCCGCGACAGCTTTTCCCGGCCGGTCAACATCATGCTGTGGCTGGCCTGCGAGACCGCGATCATCGCCTGCGATCTGGCGGAAGTGATCGGTACCGCGATTGCGCTGCAGCTGCTGTTCGGCATTCCGCTGATCGGGGGCGCGCTCATCACTGCGCTGGATGCCTTTTTGTTGCTATTGCTGATGAACAAGGGTTTCCGTTTTCTGGAAGCTTTTGTGATCGCGCTGCTCATCGTCATCGCAGTCTGTTTCACGGTTCAGATTGTCGCTGCGGCGCCGCCCGTGGCTGCCGTGTTGAGCGGCTTCCTGCCGTCCACCGCGATCGTGACCAATCCCGAAATGCTCTACATTGCGATCGGCATCATCGGCGCAACCGTGATGCCGCATAACCTTTATCTGCATTCGTCGATCGTGCAGACCCGTGCCTATCCGCGCACCGATGCAGGCCGCCGCGACGCGATCAAGTGGGCGACGACGGACAGCACCATCGCGCTGATGCTGGCGCTGTTCATCAACGCGGCGATCCTCATCGTCGCCGCCGCGACGTTCCATACGTCAGGTCATGCCGATGTGGCCGAGATCGGTCAGGCTTACGAGCTGTTGTCGCCGTTGCTAGGCCTCGGCATCGCATCGACGCTTTTCGCGATCGCATTGCTGGCATCCGGTCTCAACTCGACGGTGACGGCAACGCTGGCCGGCCAGATCGTGATGGAAGGCTTTCTCCGGCTGCGCCTGCCGAACTGGGCGCGCCGGCTCGTGACTCGCGGCATCGCGATCGTTCCGGTCGTGGTCGTCACTGCGCTCTATGGCGAACGCGGCACCGGACAACTCCTCGTCTTCAGTCAGGTCATCCTGTCGATGCAATTGCCATTTGCAGTCATCCCGCTGGTGCGGTTTGTCTCGGATCGGCGAAAGATGGGTGACTTCGTAATTTCGCGGTCGGTCGCCACGGTGGCATGGATCATCGCTGGCATCATCGTGATCCTGAACTGCAAGCTGCTTTACGACACCTTTTTCGGCTGAAGCCTTGAAATTTAAGGCAGCTGCAGATGATGCCACCAACTTTGGTGAAGGGGACTGGCCTTTGTGGCTATGTGCGACGTAATCCTGCCGCGCTGGATTTCGCGATCTCCCGCGTGAGCTCCATGACAGTCCAGCATGCCAGCGTCAGGCTTCCGTGACGCGACATCGCCTGAGCAATGTGGCGCGTGACGACCGAATCGACCAGTTTCGACGATTGCAGACGGCACATCCTTCGATGCCTCGGCGACTGCATAGGGTCCCAGCAAAGCGTAGATGCTTCCTTCGGCGACAATATGCGTTTGCAGGCTGAGTGAATCGGCCTCCAAGGCGACGTTGAGCGAAATGCCTTAGCCTGCAACCTCGGAAGCCGCCGACATCAGCTCTCGCGGAGTGGGAGCCTCGAACATGCGATGGCCACCCTCAGGAACTTCGGTAAAGCTCCAACGTACGATGCCCTCCCGGTCAAGCAGGAATTGGCCAAAGAGCTGACCCTGGCCAGTTGCCAGCATGTGCTCGTCGGCTTCGGTTATTTCGTAGCCGTCCTTGGTGTTGAGAAGATCAGCCGCCGCCATCGGATTCATCGGCTCGGGCAGCTCGCCCGGCATGTCCATCCGCATGCTCATCACGGCGTTCATCCCCATTTTGCGCGGCCACTCGGTTTCGCTCTCCGTGAACTCGAGATTGGGCAAGCCAAACGCGCGGTGCGAGACGCGCTCGGGGTCGGACGCGGCGAGCAGATTGGGCAGGGGATGATACCGGAAATAGAGCCGCGCACGGTCGATAGGCGTGTTGACCACCACGAGACTCTCGACGCCTTTCTCGCGCAGGGCCGGGTCAAGTTGCGCCTGGGCCGCGAGATGGCGCCGGCAAAACGGGCAGTGCAGGCCTCGAAACAAGCCGACCAATACTGGGCTGTGGCCGCGAAAGTCGTCAAGCGCGATCTTGCCGTCACGTGTGATCGCATCCAGCACGATGTTCGGTGCGCGGTCGCCCGCGTGGAGTAACCCATCGACATGATGTTCAGACATGGTCAACCTCCTCTACTTGCTAATCAAGAAATGGCAGTACGACCAGCGCTTCGGGATCAAGCCCGTGCCGGGCGCAGACATCGTGCGCCAGAGCAAAATACCGCTCGGCCTCAGGCATGTCGCCTCGATCGAGGTTCAGCGTCGCGAGACCATCATAGCATGGAAAGAGCTGCTGGGGCTCGCCCGTTTCCTGCGCCACCTCAATTGCTTCATTGTAGCAGCGGGCGGCAAGTTCCGGCTGGCCATGGCATTGATGAATTTGCCCGAGCACAATCAATGGCACAGCGAGATGTTCGCGCTGATCAAGCGCACGGTCGAGTTCGATCGCCTTTTCGGCCGCCGGCACGCCTTCGTCGGCACACCTGTCCGTGAAGGTGCAACAGGCGACAGCGAGATTGACAAGGAGACGCGCCTGAAAACCGAGATCGCCGATCTGGCGGGCGACATCAAGACCGCGCCGGCATACTTCCATGGCTTGCGCCGGATCGACCATCGTGTAGAGCACGCCAAGATTGGTGTAGCCGCGGCAGGCTGCGCTGAGAAGGCCAGCGGCTTCGGCAACTGCGACGCTTCGCTCCACCTCGCGAACGGCCTCCTGGCTTCGGCCCAGCCGCGCCAATGCAACCCCCTTGGTATTGAGTGCCTCCGCGGTGGCGCGAGCCGCTTCTAGTCCGGCTTGCTTGTCTACCTCCGGCGGCACGGATTGAGCGTAGCCAAGCGCATCGTCTGCCCATCTCGCGGCCGCAGCATGATCGCCGATGCGAAACGCGAGGTGGCCGCGCTCCTGTAACAGGTGCGCCCACTCGATCGGCGCGTCCGTTCCTTCGAGCAACGCAGCCGCCTCGGCGTAATGCGCCTCCGCCCCGTTTCGTTTGCCGGCGTCCCACATCAAACGGCCAAGCTTGCGAAGTATCCGCGCTCCGGCGGCGCGGTCCCCGGCCGCGCGGTGTGCCTCCAATACCGTCTGGTAATGTTCGTCGGCCGTGTCACGCCGGCCCGCCGCTCCACACAGGTCGGCAATTCGTTCGTATAGCACAAGCCGTTCCGGTCCTTGATCGCCAGCGGTCAACAAGACGGCGAGGGTCTGCTGATAGAGGCGGATGGCGTCGTCGTTGGCATAGATCGCGCGTGCGCGATCGCCGGCCGCGCTCAGGTAATGTGCACCCTTCGGCTTGCTCGCGCTGAGGCTGAAATGATGTCCCAGTAGGGAGAGGTCTTCGAGCCGCTCCGGATCATCTCCGCACAGCCGCTCCAGGGCAGCACCGATCCGCCCATGCATCTCAATGCGCCGTTGCAGAAGGAGGTTTTGGTAGATCACATCCTGAAGCATGGTTTGCGTGAAACGATAGGATTGCAGCGAAATCGAGTTTGCGCCCGCGATCTCCTCGATGATCTCGGCGTCGCATAGCAGTTCAAGCCCTGCCTCTACTTTCGCCGGGTCGGTCGCTGTGGCACCGAGAAGGGCCGCATCAAAGCGCGGCCCGATGACCGCTGCCTCCTGAGCCAACCTGCGCACGCCGTGTGGCAGTCGGTCCACTCGCGCGAGCAGCAGCGCCTGAATGCTCGCCGGGATGTCAGCGGCCGCTTCATCTGACTTGATCTGCCAATGCGAGCCGTCACGTTCCAAAATGCCAGCTTCGATGAGACCGCGTATGATTTCTTCAACGAACAGCGGATTCCCGCTTGCGCGTTCAAGAATTCGATTGAACAGATTGCCGGATGATCCATTCCAACCGTCACCGAAGAACGCCGCGAGCAGCTTTTGTCCGTCGGCGATGCCAAGGGGTACCAGCCGCAGTGTTGTATGGCTAATTCGACTTGAGTCGAGCTGATCCATTTCAAGTGTCGGCCGGTGTGTGAACAATAGCATCAGCCGCCCGCGCTCCAGCCGATCCATCACGAACCGCAGCGCCTCAAGCGATACGGCGTCGGCCCAGTGCAGGTCCTCGACAATGATCAGGAGGGGCGATAGGGCCAGACGCCGTTCGAAGACGGTGCGGATCGCGAAAAAAATCTGCCGTCGAAGCTGTTCCGGTTCAACGTGCTGCAGGGCGTCGTCGGGGTCGCCGAGACCAAGAACATAAAAATAGAGGGGCATCAGCCGCTCGACCTCTTCGGTCGCCATGCCCAGCCCCGACAACGCTTCGGCTAGCTTGGCTTGCGCCTCTGCCGCCGAAGCCTTGTGCGCGATGCCGTAGGCGCTGCGCAGCACTGCGGCAAGAGTACCGTAGGATTGCTCGCCCAGCGGCGAGCAAGCGGCTCGCCGGATCGCCACGCCTGCGAAGCGATCCTCATCGCGAGCGCGGGTAACGAATTCATCCACCAGGCGCGATTTTCCGATGCCGGCTTCGCCAACCAGCCGCATCAGCTGGGCAGCTCCGCCACACGCCAGGTCAAGGCACCCCATCATACGGGCCATCTCCGCGTCGCGCCCGATCAGCGGCGCGCTGAGGCCCAGTATCTCGAGTCCGCGTGCCGCACGCGGTGTCTCGAGCGGCCCCCTCAGACGATGGACCAGGACGCTGCCTGCCTTGCCGCGCAGCGCAACGTCGCCGAGCGATTCATACGAGAATGCATGCCGGGTGAGGCGGTAGGTCAGCGGTCCCACCAGCACGTCGCCCGGGGGGGCCATCGACTGCAAGCGTTGAGCGGTATTCACCGTGTCGCCGGTCACTGAATAGGACTTGGCAACGCCTGCGCCCAATCCACCCGCAACCACGTGCCCGGTGTTGATTCCGATATGAAGCATGAGCGGCGATCCGGCGGATATCTTCGAACGTTCGCTCAAGCACGCCGTCCGCTTGATCATGTCGAGGGCCGCGCGGAGTGCCCGCTCAGGATCGTCCTCGTGCGCGGCCGGCGCACCAAACAGAGCGAGTAGCGCATCGCCAATGAATTTGTCTACGAAGCCGCCGAAATTTTGCACCGCTGCGGTCAGTTCCTCGAATAATTCGTTCTGAAACGCCTGCACGACTTCCGGGTCGAGCCGTTCGCTCATCGTGGTGAAGCCGCTGAGGTCGGCAAACAGCACCGTGATGGTGCGGCGGTTAGCTTCGCTGTCGACCTTATGGAGCGTCCGCCGGGGTGCGCGCTCGGGCTCGACAAGCATCAGCGCCGGTGAACGGGCGCCAGTCGTGACCGTCGCCGGAATTGTTGGCGATGACGGCTCCCGCTGGTTGCCGGCCTTGGGGGCGTGATCGACGCGGGCGCCGCATTTCGGGCAATACGCAAAATCCGGTGCGCACGCGTAGCCGCAACTGGG
Source organism: Tardiphaga sp. P4_G1 (assembly GCF_056401215.1). Classification (NCBI taxonomy): domain Bacteria; kingdom Pseudomonadati; phylum Pseudomonadota; class Alphaproteobacteria; order Hyphomicrobiales; family Nitrobacteraceae; genus Tardiphaga; species Tardiphaga sp. P4_G1. Next base: position 8,465 of record NZ_JBFUJU010000016.1, on the reverse strand, counting down.
GCATGGGTCCGGCTGCTTCGCGCCGCATTTTGGGCAGAACGCAAAGCCGCTCCGAACCTCGAAACCGCAACACGAGCAGTTCATGGATCAAGACCTCGCGGAAGCCGCGATGGCACGATCTAATCCTGGACCTCGTCGAACAGGCCCTGGATCCCTGGTAACAATGGGCTTGTGGCGCCGGAAGAGCAAGCCATGACTGCGGCCCTGCCAGCCGCATGCGCGACCGGGATCACCGATGCCGCTGATCGGGCCTCGACTACGCGCGGCGTAGTCCCGCAGCGCTGGATTTCGCGATCTCCCGCATGAGCTCCATGACAGTCCGACATGCCAGCGTCAGGCTTCCATGACGCGACATCGCCAGAGCAATGTGGCGCGTGACGATCGGATCGACCAGTTTCGACGATTGCAGACGGCACTCCGTCGATGCCGCGGTGTCCTTCCATACGTCAGGTCATGCCGATGTGGCCGAGATCGGTCAGGCTTACGAGTTGTTGTCGCCGTTGCTAGGCCTCGGTATCGCATCGACGCTTTTCGCGATCGCACTGCTGGCATCCGGTCTCAACTCGACGGTGACGGTGACGCTGGCCGGCCAGATCGTGATGGAAGGCTTTCTCCGGCTGCGCCTGCCGAACTGGGCGCGCCGGCTCGTGACCCGTGGCATCGCGATCGTCCCGGTCGTGGTCGTCACCGCGCTCTATGGCGAACGCGGCACCGGACAACTCCTCGTCTTCAGTCAGGTCAATGCAGCTGCCGTTTGCGGTCATCCCGCTGGTGCGGTTTGTCTCGGATCGGCGAAAAATGGGTGACTTCGTGATTTCGCGGTCGGTCGCCACGGTGGCATGGATCATCGCCGGCATCATCGTGATCCTGAACTGCAAGCTGCTTTACGACACTTTTTTCGGCTGAAGACCTGAAATCCAGGACGGTGGCGGATGATGCCGAAGGCGGATCGTCAGCCGGGCCAGCTAATCCTGCGGTTCGGGCATCGTCTCGCCAGTCGCGTCCACGCGCAACCAGCCCGAGGGCGCCAGCCGCTGCTGCGGCAAGTAGCGGCCCTTGTAGTCCATCTTCTTGGAGCCTTCGATCCAGTAGCCGAGATAGACGTAAGGCAGGCCGAGCCGCCTGGCGCGGGCGATGTGGTCGAGGATCATGAAGGTGCCGAGCGAGCGGCTTTCCTCACCAGGTTCGAAGAACGAATAGACCATCGACAGCCCATCGCTCAGCACGTCGGTCAGCGCGACTGCGAGCAGGTCCTCGCCGCGTCCGGTGATGCCTGTATCGGGGCCGCGGCGGCGATATTCGATGATGCGGGTTTCGACGTGGCTGTCTTCCACCATCATGGCGTAGTCGAGCACGGTCATGTCGGCCATGCCGCCATGGCGATGGCGCTGGTCGAGATAGGCGCGGAATACGGAATACTGTTCGGAGGTCGGCACCGCGCTGCGCTGCTCGCCGATCACGTCGGCATTGCGTGCCTGGATCTTGCGGAAGTTGCGCGACGGCTTGAACTCATTGGCGATGACCCGGACGGAGACGCAGGCGCGGCACTGGTCGCAGGCCGGGCGATAGGCGATCGACTGGCTGCGCCGGAAGCCGCCATGGGTGAGCAGGTCGTTGAGATCGCCGGCCTTGTCGCCGACCAGATGGGTGAAAACTTTCCGTTCGTGCCGGCCCGGCAAGTAGGGGCAGGGCGACGGCGCCGTGAGGTAGAATTGCGGAGTGTCGCGGGAGTGCTGGGTCACGGGTTGCCGTCGGTCTCCGAAGCAGTTTGGCGTAGCATCGCGCCGGCCGGGCAAACGGTCAATCGCTTTGCCCGGCCAAGTTGGCGTCAATCGCGGCTGTTAGTAGGCGCGGCCGGGCGGCTGGGCGTAAGCGGCGCGGACCACGGAATTATTCACCACCACGGTTCCCAGCACGAGGTCGTGCAGCAACTGACGGCGGCCGTTGAGCAGGCCGACCACCAGCACCAGCGGCGTGAGTAGCGACACCGAGGCCCAGAACAAGACCGCGTGTGCGGCGCCAAGAACGAAGTAGCCCGGCGTGCCGCTGAAGGTGCGCATCTGCAGGTCCATCATCCGCATGCCAACGGTGGCCGAATGCGGCCCGCCCAGCGACATGCCGTAATAGACGACCGGCCAGATCACCGTCGCCGGCGAGATCAGCCAGAACAGCGCCCAGCCGAGGCCGAGGGTGACGACGCCAAACAGAAGAATGAACACCCACGCCAGCACGATCGGAATCGACAGCACCACGAGATCAATCAGGAAGGCGACGACGCGCCGCATCAACACGCCGCGGAACAAATCCGGCTGCGCATAGGGGTCGAAGGCATGGGCGCGGGGCGGGGTACCGGCACTGCGCCAGGTGTCACCCTGCCAGCTTCCGTTATTGGGGCCGCCAGCATTCGGGCCGGTATCAGACATGACGCATCCCTCCGTTTGCATCCTCACGGTCCATCACATGGATATCACCAGACCGCGCAACAAGTGCGCGGAATCGTTACAGACTGTCCATGACGTAAATCAGGCGTGGATCTAAATCAGGCGAGGCTTGAGCGCGGATGCGCTCAGCGCGATGCCTTGATGCGTTCCGCGGCATGCGGCGCGAAATAGGTCAGCACGCCATCGGCGCCGGCGCGCTTGAAGCCGAGCAGACTTTCCATGATGGCGCGGTCGCCGTCGATCCAGCCGTTGTTCGCGGCGGCCATGATCATCGCGTATTCGCCGGACACCTGATAGGCGAAGGTCGGAACCGCGAACGTGTCCTTCACGCGGCGCACAATATCCAGATAGGGCATGCCAGGCTTGACCATGACCATGTCGGCGCCTTCGGCGAGATCGAGTTCGACCTCGCGCAGCGCCTCGTCGGAATTGGCGCTATCCATCTGATAGGTACGCTTGTCGCCGGTTAGCGTCTTGGCCGAGCCAATGGCGTCGCGGAACGGGCCGTAGAAGGCCGAGGCATATTTCGCGGCATAGGCCATGATCTGCACGTCGAGGAATCCCGCTTCGTCAAGCGCCTCGCGGATCGCACCGACACGGCCGTCCATCATGTCCGATGGCGCAATGATATCGCAGCCGGCTTCGGCCTGGACCAGCGCCTGCTGGACCAGCACGGCCACGGTCTCGTCGTTGAGGATCTTGCCGTTCTGGATCAACCCGTCATGGCCGTGGCTGGTGAACGGATCCAGTGCCACGTCGCAGAGCACGCCGAGATCGGGGAATTCCTTCTTGATGGCGCGCACGGACTGGCAAACCAGATTGTTGGCGTTGCAGGCCTCGGTGCCCATCTCGTCGCGCAAGGACGGGTCGGTATAGGGGAACAGCGCGATGCAGGGGATGTCCAGCTTCATGGCGCGCTCGGCATCGCGCACCGCCTGATCGACGCTGAGGCGTTCCACGCCAGGCATCGAGGCAATGGCCGCGCGCTGGTTGTCGCCGTCGATCACGAAAAGCGGCCAGATCAGGTCGTCGGTGGTCAGCACGTTCTCGCGCACCAGCCTACGAGCCCATTCGGACTTGCGGTTACGGCGGGGGCGGGTGGTCAGGCCGAGGGAGGGGGCATCATAAGTGGCCGGGCGGGGGGCGTGATCGCGCAATTCGATGGGGCGCCCGAACTTGATTGCCATAATACCGTCTCTCCCGCGGGCCTTCGTGAGGTCGAAAGCCCCTTAAATTCGACCTGTTCTAAGTCTAGCACCTTGATGTCCCGGCGTCACCGCGATCATGCACGTCATGCGCGCGTGATGTGACGGGCTGGGTCATTGATTTTGCAGGCCCAAAGGCTCACAAAAAGCCCCCATGAATCGCCTGAACCGTCGCCCAAACGTCCAGTTCGCACCCGTGAGATCGCATTCGCATGTCTGAGCAGATGCCGCGCGACCTTGGGTCGAGAGACCCCACGTCGCGGGACCATGCCATGTCGGTTGCGGCGATCTCGTCCGGACGCATCGAATCTGATGAGAACATCTGGACCCGGCGCCTGGTCCTGTTCCTGCGCGTGATGGCCGTCGTCTCCATGATGCAGGGCCTTTATCACTGGGCGCAGGTCACCGGCTTTGTCGGCACCGAGGATGATGCCTTCGAGGTCCAGACCATGGGCTGGCAGGCCGCCACGGTCTATTTCGCCGTCATCGAGCTGGTCAGCGCCGTCGGCCTCTGGCTCGCGACGCCATGGGGCGCCGTCGTCTGGCTGACAACCGTGGTGTCCATGGCGGTTATCGAGCTGATGTTTCCGACCATTTATGGCGGCAACCTCCTGATCGTCGGCGTCCAGGCTGCGTTTCTCGCAGGCTACCTTGCGCTGGCATGGATGGCGGCGCGCGAGCGGCCGCCATAGGCTCAGGACGTCAAGCAGAGGCCTCGCAGAAGGCCCTGCATTCAGGGAGGTCATTTTGAACCAGCTTTATTCCGGCGGCACCGCCGGCAGCCTCATCGTCAGCGCGATCGCCCGCTATGGCGACCAGCCCGCGCTCGCGGACGGCCATGTCCGCTGGAGCTACCGCGACTTCGGCGACGTGGTCGCGCGTTTCATCAGCCTGTTCCGCAGCCTTGGCCTGAAGAAAGGCGATGCGCTGTCCATTCTCTCCGGCAACCGCGCTGAGAGCTGGGCCGCGATTTCCGCCGCCGCCGTGATGGGCCTGCGCTACACGCCGCTGCATCCGATGGCCGCCGAGGACGATCACGCCTTCATTCTTGAGGATGCCGAGATCTCCGCGCTGATTGTAGAGGCCGGCAAGTTCGCCGCGCGCGGCCTCGTACTGCGCAGCCGCGTGCCGGGCCTGAAACATCTGCTTTCCTTCGGCGCGCTTGAGGGCGCCCGCGATCTGCTGGCCGAACTGCCCAATGCGACGCCGGCGCCGCTGGTCGACGAGAGCAGCACCGGCGATATCTGCTGGCTCGCTTATACCGGCGGTACCACGGGCCGTTCCAAGGGCGTGATGCTGCCGCATCGCGTGCTGGTGGCGATGTCGCTGGCAATCTATGCGGACTGGGACTGGCCGGCCGATATCCGCTATCTCGCGGCGACGCCGATCAGCCACGCCGCCGGCATCACGCTGTTTCCGGTGATGCTGCGCGGCGGTTTCGCACGGCTGGTGCAGGGTTTCGATGCGGAAACCTATTGCCGCGTGGTGCATGAGGAGAAGATTACCGCGACCTTCCTGGTGCCGACGCTGATCTATGCGCTGATCGACGCGCCGCAGCTGCGCGCCAAATACGACATGTCGTCATTGCAGATGATCGTCTACGGAGCGGCGCCAATGTCGCCGGACCGGTTGCGCGAGGGCGTTGGCATCTTCGGGAACGTGTTCGTGCAGCTGTACGGCCAGACCGAAGCGCCGCAGATCATCACCACCATGCGCAAGATCGATCACGACGACAGCAAGCCGGGCCGTCTCGGTTCCTGCGGCCGCGCCAATCCGATGGTCGAGGTCAAACTGTTCGATGCCGAGATGCGCGAAGTGGCGACAGGGGAGCCCGGCGAGATCTGCGTGCGTGGCTCGCTGGTGATGGAGGGTTACTGGAAACGGCCGGATGCCACCGAAGACGCGTTTCGCGGTGGCTGGCTGCACACCGGCGATGTCGCGGTGAAGGACAGCGACGGCTTCTTCTATATCGTCGACCGCACCAAGGACATGATCATTTCCGGCGGCTTCAACATCTATCCGCGTGAAGTCGAGGATGCCTTGATGGCGCATCATGCGGTGGCGTCCGCTGCGGTCATCGGAATTCCCGATGCGAAGTGGGGCGAGGCGGTGAAGGCCTTCGTGGTGCTGAAAGCCGGCGCGAATAATTCCGCGGAGGAACTTCAGGCGCATGTGAAAGACAAGCGCGGCGCGCCGTGGTCGCCGAAGACCATCGATTTCGTCAGTGAGATCCCCGTGACGGGCCTCGGCAAGATCGATCGCAAGGCATTGCGGGCGCCATATTGGGACGGGCGAACGCGCGGAGTTGCGTAAAATTGTCGAATTAATTTTCGGGGCGTTGGCGGTAAGACTTCGGTCACCCTAACGCCCCGGTTACGAACCTTACGCGAGTGTTTCGAATTTTACGGAAGCTGTTCCGCTATGCGACAGATCGGGCGGACAAAGCTGGAACATGGGCTCTGCAGCGTGAATCAAACCTTGCGAAAACCCCTTGTTTCACCGGCTTAATCTCAGATTCACTGTCTCAAATTCATGATCTCTTTATTGTCTTATTTAAGCGGTTCTTCAAACGCTCCCCCTTAAGTTGGCCCTATCAGACGGGACACAAGTTTCGTCGAATAAGTCGATAAAAACGACAACAGGGGTAGTGTCATGATGAAGACCGTTGCGACGGTGGAAAGCGTCGATCTCGTTCCGGGCCAGGCGCCGGTTCAGCCGCTTTATCTGGAAGCCTTGACGTTGGTGGAGCGTCTGCATCGCCGTCTGCTCGACGTCATCAAGGATGAATTCGATCGCCGCGGCCGCGCTGATATCAATTCGGTCCAGGCACTGCTGCTCTACAATATCGGCGACAAGGAACTGACCGCCGGCGAGCTGCGCACTCGTGGTTACTATCTCGGCTCCAACGTGTCCTATAACCTGAAGAAGCTCGTCGAACTCGGCTTCCTCGATCATCAGCGCTCGCGCGTCGATCGTCGCTCGGTTCGCATTCGTCTGACGGCGCAGGGCCAGGAAATCCGCCACATCGTCGACGCGCTCTATCAGAAGCACGTCAAGACGGTCGAGCAGGTCGGCGGCATCTCCAACGAGGAATTCGCGACCCTCAACAAGTCGCTGCATCGCCTCGAGCGTTTCTGGACCGACCAGATCCTGTATCGTCTCTGAGACTTTCGACCTCCAAGTCGCCGAACCACTGCCGACGGATTGCCCTCCGAAAGCACATCGAAATGCGCGCAAGACGCATGCGACACTGAAATTGATCAAGGCGCCCTCGCAGGGCGCCTTTTTCTTTGGCGTTACGCGCATCCCACGCTTGCTGAACGAAAACACCTCCAAGACAGACACAGAGATATTGGAGATGATTTCATGAAGCGCTTGTTGATCTTTCTGCTCCTCTTTCCTGCCGTTGCGACTGTCGCGTTCTACGCAGTGACGTACATCCTGACAGGCGCGGCGCAGGACAGTGGGACAGGGCCGGTTGTAATGTATCTCGTCTTTATTGTGCCGGGGCTCCTAGTCGCCTTGCTGGACTGGCTCGTCGCCAGAACGTCTATGCCTGCGGTCATGACGACGACGCTTCTTGCCTACGGGCTATCGGTGTTGGCGATGGCCTTGCTTCTCGGCTCCAGCAAGCAACTCGTGGCACTCGGTCTGATCGGCGCAATTCCAGCCGCCGTGTGTTCGTGGCTGTCAAATAAACCAAGGGAAAGCGTGAAGGCGGCGTGAGCGATTCATCGCTCGTGCCAAGCCTTGATGGGTTTTGCGGAATTTAACATCGGGCGCGCTTCGCGCGACGCCTTGGCTCTTGCCGTCCTGCGCTTCCTTGGAGGAGAGCGTAGCGTTCCGTTCTGCCGCTCGCGAAATTTCCTTCGTCTCTCGTGGAACCGGTTCCATTCTCGCGGCTTATCGCTTCGTCAGAAGGGATCAAGTCATGCTGGTCGAACGCGGTCTGAAAGTGATGAATGTCGAGGCGGTGGGCGACGCCTATGCCATCGCTGCGAACTACCTGCGCAAGTCCGGCGCGATCCCCGATACTTATCTCACCAACGATCGGCTGCTCGAAATCATCGTCCGGATGTTTCATCGCGGCGAAGACAACAAGCTTCGCCTTGCGAACAGAGCGATCGCGCAATTCCAGGCTGCACGGGCTGAAGCCGCGTAGCCGGTTTTCTGATGTCCAACGGGGAAAATGACGACATGCAGATTGCCATCGACCGCATCATGCACACCTATGACCTGATGATGAGCCGCACCCAGGCGGCATCGGACGAAGCCCGCACCAAGGTGACCGATTATGTGCAGTCGCTGTTCGACGGCGGCGAGAAGGATCCGCACCGGCTGACGGTGTTCGGCTTGACCTATTTGCGTGAGCTTGATGGCAGCAACGATCCGGTGAAGGCCGGGTTTACCGGCCTTTGAGGGAGTAGGGCGCAATAGCGCTGCGTTTAAGCGCTGGCGCCCTGTCCAGGGCTTCATCAGATTCAACTGTCAAACAGCCACGACCCTTCAGACATGCGTCATCACCCCTGTTATTTGCGGCGCGGGGGCGCCGTCGTTGCTTGCATTCCCGCCCCTTGTGAGAGGGCGTGCGGAACGCCGGGTGCCCGTTGCACCCTTGGGCCTGATGCGAATGCGGTCTTCCGCAGGTTAGTGTGCATCAGGACTTTCGGAGGCGCCGAGCGAGTGCCCAGCGTTCCGCCTGCGGTGTTTTTTCGGTTGCCTGCACATCTGCCATGGCGAACGGTCCCATCACCAAAATTAATGTCCCAGGGCGGAGGGACAGGGTAGCCGCAAAGCACTTGGCCGAACGCGTTTCGAT
>NZ_JBFUJU010000015.1:0-131092 GCF_056401215.1 Tardiphaga sp. P4_G1 | reverse complement strand
CCCTTGTGAGAGGGCGTGCGGAACGCCGGGTGCCCGTTGCACCCTTGGGCCTGATGCGAATGCGGTCTTCCGCAGGTTAGTGTGCATCAGGACTTTCGGAGGCGCCGAGCGAGTGCCCAGCGTTCCGCCTGCGGTGTTTTTTCGGTTGCCTGCACATCTGCCATGGCGAACGGTCCCATCACCAAAATTAATGTCCCAGGGCGGAGGGACAGGGTAGCCGCAAAGCACTTGGCCGAACGCGTTTCGATTTGGTCGTCCGTCACACTGTCCAGGGCTCTTTCCATCTCAAGGTCGGCCGTGTCCTTGCCAGTGGCAGTGCTGGCGTAGATCCGTCCTGCCCGAAGACAGACGTTCCCCCATGAACCGCGTGACGCCGCATCTCCGGCGTCCACCGCATCCCACCCCGCGAACGTGACGATCGCGATCGCCCCTCTCGGTGGGGCAGGACGGAGGGGAATATAATCAAGATAGGGATGCTGTCAACGACAGATAGGAAAAAATGTTTAGGCGCTGTCTTGCCGCCCTACACTGTCATTCTCAGGCAAACCAATTGGTTTGCCTGAGGGCGGCTGCGCGCCTTCGCGCAGGCAAACCTCAGCCACTCCAATTGGAGTGCGGGGAATCTCGACATGTTCAGCGCAAAACACTCCGGGATTCCGGGTTCGCGCTTCGGCGGCATTGCCGCCTTCGCACGCCCCGGAATGACGAGTATGGGGTGGAATGACGAGCGAGCCCTGCCCTACAGCAGCCCTAGTTCCCGCAGCTCGCGCCGCATCGGCTCCGGCATCGCTTCGATACTCGCGGCAGCCTTGCCGAGATCCGGCGGGGCGTCCTTGTCGGTGAGATAGCGCCAGCCCTGGAACGGGCGCAGCGGGCGCGGCGCGACCGTGACCGGCTTCGGCTGCATCACCAGACGACAGCGATTGATACCGTCGCTGTCGCGGAACGGTTCGATCGCAAGAATCTTTTCGCGCAGCGCGATCTCACCCTTGATCACCCAGTAGAGCGAACCGCCGTCGAGCAGTTCGGCATCGCGTTTCGGCACCATGCGGGTGATGTGGATGTGATGCTGGGGCGCGCCGCGCGCTTTTGCTGCGCGCATCCGTTCAGAGAGATAGCTCTTGAAATCCGCGATGGATTCGCAGCCGACGGCGAGCTTGATGAGATGCAGGGGCATGGGTCAGAAATCGGCAGTGCGACACGGTTTTACAAGGCGTTATCCACCGCTCAGTTATCGGCCGGCGGAGCTTCCGGCGCAAGCTGCACGGGCGCTGGGGCGGCAGGCGCCTGTGGACGAGCGGCGGTCTTCGGTGCGGGTTGCTTCTTCGCAGCAGCAGGTGGCGGCGTTGTCGACGCGGCGCGCGGCGCAGGCGCCTGCGCATTGGCGGCCGCCGGTGGCTTCACGGGCGTTTCCGTCATGATCGAGATCGGCGGAATCGAGGACGAGGACGGAAAATCGGCCGTGGTCGGCTTGCCGGTCGGAACCGACGCCGGCAATCCGGCCAGCGCGCCCGTCGCTGCGGCCGCGGCCGCAGGCGGCGCGTTCCAGCCGGGCGCATAGCGTGTCACGAGGCCCTCATAGGTGCGCTCTTCCATATTCGCAGCAATCCGCTTGCGATCGGTCAGCGCGGCATAGGCAGCGCAGCTCTCCGGCATGCAGCGATCGCGCGATTGCAGCACATAGGCGATCAGGCCGTAGCGATCGCGCTCGATCGCGCGGCGCAGCCCCGCCAGTTCAGGCGTCATGGATTTATTCGCTGCGGCGACATCGCCATACGACGTCAAACGATTGATCTGCGCAGCCGAGGCCGATACGGCAGCCGCCACCGAATCCGCCGAGCCAAACAGCACCTTCTCGCAGCCCGCGAGCACCATATCGCCGGCGAGATCGTCGAGGCAGGACAGCGCCGGCAGCGAGGCATTCACCTGAGGCATTGCAACGACGGCGTGCGATGCGTCCTGCCCTGCGGTTTCGGATTTGCGCAGCGTCGCCGCAGCAGCAACGCCGATCGCCAGCAGCGTGATCACGGTCAGCGCACCATTGGCGACGGACTTCTCGGCGCGCAGCAGCGTTGCCAGCACGATCAGGGCGAAGAAGATGGAGGCAGCCAGCGCGAGCCACATCGGGAGCGTCGGCGCGCGCCAGATTTGATCGAGCGAATTCGCCCATACCCCGTTCATCGAGTCGTCCCCGCATATGTGGAAGCCATACTTCCGAAGAAAATGCTTCCAAAGAAAGTCGGGCTGCCATGAACCCGCAATATGCGGTTGTTATGGCACGGCCCCGGTCATGACGAAATCGTGGCGGCGCGGGCCTGGATTCTGATGAAATCAGAACCTTGGCCCGATCTTTTATTTTGACGCGTTTTCTGGACGCGAACCGCTGTCCACTTCGCTCGAAAACGCTTTAGTCATCCTCGAAGCGCGGAATGACGATGGTTTCGGCAAGGCCCTCGTCGGTCCATTGCCGGAACGCCGGCAGCGCCTGCATCGTATCCATATACGCACGGGCTTCCGGCGTGACATCGATGTCGTAGGTCAGGAACCGGTGCACCACCGGCGCATACATGGCATCCGCACCGCTGAAGGCGCCGAACAGATACGGTCCATACTTGCCGTAACGCGCGCGGCAATCGGCCCAGATCTGCTGGATGCGCCGGATATTGGCCTTGGCATCGTCGGACAGCGCCTTCGCCCGGACCGGCCGGTGCAGGTTCATGCCGCATTCGTTGCGCAGCGGCATGAAGCCGGAATGCATCTCGGCGGACACCGAACGCGCATGGGCGCGCGCGGCCCGGTCTTCCGGCCAGAGCTTTGCATCCGGAAAACGCTCGGCGGCATATTCGATGATCGCCAGCGAATCCCACACCGTGATCTCGCCATCGACGAGCGCCGGCACCTTACCGGACGGGGTCACATCGAGAATGCGCTGCTTGTCGGCGGCATCCGTGTAGAGCGGGACAAACACCTCCGCGAAGGGGATGCCGCAGGCCTTCAGCGCAACCCATGGCCGCATCGACCAGGACGAATAATTCTTGTTTCCGATCACCAGCGACAGCGACATCAACCACTCCTTGCGACACCGGTAAATTGCCACGCATACGCCTCTGCAAGCAAGCCGCGTACACAGGCTTGTTGCTGCATCACGGCATGCGTGTCAGAAGTGCCAACTGATACAATAGGTGCTTCATGATCAACTATTCCTGGGTCGACGTCTTCGCGCTGGGCTTCTTCATCCTGGAGTGGACGACCTATGCGATCACGCTGGAGCACACCAAATACGGCCGCGACAGCCTGTCCGCACGCATGCACGCCTATCGTGAGGTCTGGATGCGCCGTCTGCTTGAACGCGAGGCGCGCATCGTCGATACCCATATCATGACATCGCTGCAGAACGGCACCGCGTGGTTCGCCTCGACCACGCTGATCGCCATCGGCGGCTCGCTGGCGCTGCTGCGCGCCACCAACGAAGTGATGCCGATGATGCAGAACCTGCCGCTCGGCTTCAACACGACGCCCGGCATGTGGGAGATCAAGTGCTTCGGGCTGATTTTGATTTTCGTCTATGCGTTCTTCAAATTCGCCTGGTCGTACCGGCTGTTCAACTACGTCGCGATCCTGATCGGTGCGATGCCGCTGGCCTCGAAGCGCGACACACCGGAGGCCGAAGCGCATGTGGTGCGCACCACGCGGATGTTTGGCGCGGCGGCCCGGCACTTCAACCGCGGGCAGCGCGCCTTCTTCTTCGCGCTCGGCTATCTCGGCTGGTTCGTCAGCCCCTGGGTGTTTCTGGTCTCGACGGCTGCCGTGGTGATCGTGACCTGGCGCCGGCAGTTCGCCTCCAATGCCTGGCAGGCCATGGCGCCTGACGCCGAAATAAGGGTTACCCCGCGAAATCCTGCGGCGTAAAATCGAGATCGAGCACTTTCCACTCGTCGTATTTGTCGGCCGGCAGCATCGCATAGGGCTGGCAGGCTTCCAGCGCCTGCTTGGCCGCCTGCATCAAGAGCGCGGCCTTGGCCGGCCGCCGGACCTCGATCACCGTGGGCTCGGCAACCAGCCGGCCATCCGGCGAGAACACGGCGCGCAGCTTGACCTTGGCGTCATCGCCGCGCGCGACGGTGGTGGGCAATTTCGAACAGGTTTTGAGATGCCGCCGGAAAGCGGCGATGTCGAGCTTGGACAGGTCCGCCTGCTCCGATGCGCCGCCGCCGAAGCCTTCAGGCAAGCCCAGCATGACGCCGTATTTCACGGTGATATCGGCCTCGGGCTGCGGCGGCGCCTGCTGCGGGCCCGGTTGCGGCGCCGGCGGCTGAGCCTGCAGCGCAGCCTGCTGCTGCAACGGCGGCTGCGTAGCGGGAGGCGCTGACGGAGGCGGCGTTGCGGGTATGGCCTGCGGCTGTTGCTGGGCTTGCTGCTGAGGTTGCTGGGCGGCCTGTTGCTGCGGTGACGGTGCGGGTTGCTGCGGCGATGTCTTCTGCGGCTGCGGCGGGGTGTTTTGCGCCGATGACTGCGGTTTGGCGGCGACGGCCTGCGTCTTCTGCTCTTCCAGGGTTGGCTTGTTGGTCAAATCGGGCAGCCGAAATTCCGGCTCCGGCTTCTTCTCTGGCTTTTTCTCGGGCTCCGGCGGCGTCTCCTCGGCCTTCTTTTCGGCCTCTGCGAGCTGCTGCGGCGTCACCAGATCGACGGCAACGCTCTCCTCATGCTGCTCCATCGGACGCGCATCGGCGAAATAGACCCCGGCCGCCAAAGCGAGGTGGCCGACCACCGAGACGGCAATCGCTGCGCGGATGAGGTGCCTTGGTTCCATGGGGCTAATGAGACTTCTGTACGCCGACTGGCCCAATCATAGCGTCGCGCCCTGCCCCGCGCCATGTCCGCCAAGCCACAGCTTGCGTCGTGCGGTACGATGGGTCATGGCAGAGCATGTCCAAACCCAGTTCGAAGACCCCGAAACCGGCAGCCGCCAAACCGGCCGCCCCGAAGCCCAAGGCCCTGCCGCTCGACGAGGCCATCCTCGACGCGCTCACCCGCAACGGCGCGGGCACGCTGAGCCCGCCGGAGATCGCGCATGTGATCGAGCCCGAGGGCGACTGGCATGCACTCTTGATGCCGATCCGCCGCGCCGCCGTGACGCTAGCGCTCGCCGACCGCCTGGTGATCTATCGCAAGGGCAAGCCGGTCGAGGATCCCAACGACTTCCGCGGCGTGTACCGGCTGGGGCTGCCGAAGGCGGAGTGACGCATCACCGCTTCTTCGGCGCCGGCAGCAACTCGCTGCTGCGGCCGGCGAGCCAATAGGTGATCAACCCGACCCATTCGTGAACCGCGATGTCGCTCCGGCCAAGGCCGGCGCTGGCGGAATCGAAGGTCTCGGTGGCGTCGATCCAGCCGCGCGTGCGCCAGTCCACCGGATAGGCTTCGACATCGAAGCCGACCCTGCGGAACGCGCCGATCGCGCGCGGCATATGCCAGGCGGACGTCACCAGCAGCCAGCGCTCGCCGGGCTTCGGCGACACCAGGCCTGCGGTGAAGGCGGCATTTTCGTCGGTGGTGCGGGAAGCGGTTTCGAGCGTGACGCGTTCGGGGGCCACGCCGAAACGCTGCAGCAGCTCGCCGGCAACGGGCGCTTCGGACAGCGACTTTTCAATTAGGCTGCCGGCGCCGCCGGTGAAGACGATACGCGCCTGCGGATAGCGGCGCGCCAGCTCCAGCATCACCGTTATCCGCTCGCCGGCCGAATTGATCTCCAGCGAGCCGCGTGCCGCGGACGAATCCGAATCGATAGCGCCACCGAGCACGATGATGCCATCGGGTGCACGGCCATCGTCCTGCCATTTCGGAAAACGCTCGGTCAGCGACAGCATCAGCACATTGCCAACAGGCGAATAGCCGAACAGCAGCAGCAACAGGATGCCAAAGGTCACCAGCAATGTTCCGACACGCTGGCGCTGCAACAGCACCAGCACAATGCCGATCACGCAGATGATGGCGATCGCATTGGACGGCTCCGTGAAGAAGCCGAGCATCTTGGAGAACGTGAAGAACATGAGGCCCTTGGCTTGCCGGACGGTGTCACTGCATGAGCCATCCTGCCCACAAGATCAATGCGGCAAATGCCGGCCGGCTTGATGGATCAATCCCATTTCGGCGCGAAGCCGTAGTCGGTCAGCCGCCCCTTCGGATGCGCCAGATGCGAAATCCGGGACATCTCGTTTTCGGACAGCATGAAATCGAACACATCGATATTCTCCGACAGACGCTCGACCTTGGAGGTGCGCGGGATCGCCACCGCGCCCTGCTGGACCAGCCAGCGCAGGCAAACCTGTGCTGCACTCTTGCCATGTGCCTTGCCGATCTCGGCAAGCGTTTCATCGCCGCGAACATTGCCCTGGGCGATGGGGCTGTAGGCGACCATGGCCAGACCATTCTGCCGGCAGGCGCCCTGCACCTTCGCCTGGTCGAGATAGGGATGGTATTCGACCTGATCGCAGACCAGCGGCGCGGGACATGCGGCCACCGCCTGTTCGATCAGCGCCACGGTGAAATTCGACAGGCCGATATGTCTCGTCAGGCCCATCTGCCTGGCATGCGCCAGCGCACCGAGCGTTTCCTCCAGCGGCACCTGCGGGTTCGGCCAGTGCAGCAAGAGCAGATCGACCTCGGTCATCCGCAGCCTGGTCAGGCTCTCCTTCACGGAGCGTTCGAGATTGTGAGGCGCGAAATGCGTGGTCCAGACCTTGGTCGTCACGAACATCTCGTCACGGCGAATGTGCGACGCGTGGATGCCCTCGCCGACATCGCGCTCGTTCTCATAGACCTGTGCGGTGTCGATGTGGCGATAGCCGAGCCGGATCGCCTGCTCGACGACGCGTGCACAAATGCGGCCGCGCAACTCCCATGTCCCGAGGCCAATGGCCGGGATGCAGGCGCCGTTTGCTTCCACGAACTGCATCATCTTCTCCTCGGACGGAGGAACGATACGAACGCCGACAAGCTTTTCCCGGACATCGCCGGCGCGTCAGCGCAGGCGATAATCCACAGTGATCGTTCAGGCGTCCGCGGCAACCGGCGCGAGCGCCGCGAACACCGTGTCCGGTGCGTGTGCGATCACCGCCAGCAAGGCACGGGCCGGACCGCGCGGCATGCGCTTGCCCTGCTCCCAATTGCGGATCGTCTCGACGGGAACGCCAAGACGCGCGGCAAATTCCATCTGGGTCAGCTGCGCACGACGGCGCAGATCGCGCACTTCGGCTTCGCCGGGTCGCACCGCGACCGGCTCCGGCACGACAGGCATATCGGGAACCAGCGGCACCTCGTGCCCGTCCCGCAATTCGACGATCCGTCCGTCAGCCTTCAACCGCAAGCGCATGTTCGACCTCATTGCGCGTGATGGTCGTCGATTGCAGTTAAGGAGCCGTGAAGACAAGTGAGCCGGCGATCCCGGTGTTGGCGATCGTCGGCCCCAAGAGATGCGGGATGGCCGGGCACCCTTGTTGCTGAAACCGCGTGAAACATGCTTCGGCGAGCGAGGCCGCTTTGAACCATGAGCCGCCATCCGGGCATCGATAGGCATTCGGCTCGGGTATGTGATGCAGGTCGTGCGGGAGCGGGCATGGCTCGCTCCCATCCGTCGCAAAGCGCGGACGCTGCTCGCAGCCACTTCAATTCGTTGTGGTCTTGCCGCCGCGCATGGACACAAGCTTGTTTTCACGAAATCGGAGAATGAGCCAAGCGGTCTCATCGAAACCGTCTGCGAGCTTTCCCTCGTGCGAATACACGATCTGAGCAGCTTCCGACTTCGACGGCGGTCCCAACGCCGTGATTACCTCCTGACGCGACATACCTAAATGCAGCTTGCCGTCGAAGACGACGGGCGAGAATTTTTCCGGGATAATGCCGCAATCGGTCGAAGCCCCGGCGTCTTTCTCGGTGAGCTCTTCAACGATTTCCGTGACGAGATGATCCGGGCCGCCTATCTCCCCGCCGGACACGACCCACAATCGATGCTGCGCGCGCCGATAACACAGCCAATAGATACTATCTCCAGCGTCGCCTCGGTGTTGGATGGTCCCTTCGCCCAGGGCTTCGCGAACCGCGTCGAGCCGCGTCTCCTCGAAGCGGCCCGCAAATGAGCCTAGCGAAAAGCGGGTCGCCAACCTCGTTACGACTGTCGGCGGCACGCGCTCGAATGCACGTTCGTTGATTGGGGGCGGCGGTGTCTGCGCGGAGCAGTCATCCGAGGGGATCGCAAATAAAAGCAGGAGCAAGAAGAGCGACTTTCGACCATCAACTCCGTATTGGCTTACATTAGAAATTGAGCGCATCTGCAATAGCTTCTCTCGTTTAACAAGGATGGTCGAACCAAATAAAATTGTGACGAAAGAGGAATACTTCAGGTTTTGTTCGAAGGACTGTCACGTCGTTTGCAAAAACAGCGGAAAGCTCTCGCGCTCTGCCGCCACATCGACGATACGCCTATGCGAGAGACAATCGAGAGTGGGACTAAGAGGTCTCAGTGCTCGTTGACCGCAGCGCCAAGCTTGATCAAGCTCAGCGCGCGGTTCGCGGTCTCGCGCAGGCGGCAGTAGTTCGCGTCGCCCCGGTACATGCCGGGCTCGACTTTGTCGAAGACCGCGCAGAAGCGATCACGCGACGCGGCGAAGGTTGTCTGCGAGTCCTTGACCGCCTTGATCTTGTCGGCGAACCCGCCGGCCTCAACCTTCTTTAGCGCCTCATTGGTTTTCTGCGTCCAAATGGCGAGTTCGCGCGCCGCGCAGGCTTTCCATTTGGCGACATCGTCATTCACGCCCTCCGCCTTTTTGATGCAGGGGTCGGCGATGAGCCCGACACACGCGCCGCCGAAACCGCCGGTTTCCTCCGCGGTCTTCAGGCAAGCATTGATCACTGCAACGTCGGCGGGCGCGGTGCCCTGGGCGAAAGCTATCGATGAGAGCGGGAGGCTTGCGGCGAGCAGCGCGGCGGAAAGTTTGAGCTTCATTTGAGATCTCCGTTCGGCGCATCGAAAATATGGAACGCAATACCACTGTGAGCAAATGAAGCCCCGCGAGCCGGTACACCGGCGGGTGTGGCGGAAGGGCCGGACGTCGAGTGGGAAAGCGAAACGAGCGGGTACGCGGCTTTCGCTACGCTCTCTTCAATAAATGCCTTTGAATATGCCTTGACCTGGCTCACGAGATTTTCAGACAATAAGTGACGCATGCAACTTTGGTCATCGAAGGCCCAGCATTGGTTCATCTGAATGTGGAATAGGAGCGCCGACGTGGCGACTCTGAAGATCGCAATTCAAGTTGAATGGACGATATCTGTAGTTGGAGCGGCCACATTTTCAGTGCTCCTTATGGCTGGCAGCAGCACGGATTTGTTGGTGCTCTCGCCCTAGGCTCTGTCGGCTTCGCTTTGAGTGCCGTTCGCCGCAAGCCCGGCCCTGGTGCTGCAATTGTTGCGTTGAGCACGCTGCTACGTTGACGGATAACGACGGCAGGACCGGTTTGGGGCACCCACCGGCTACGCCGCTGGCAACACTATGAGACTTCAAAATTGAACAAGATCGCCACCAAGACTGACGAAGGTGGCATGAAACGCTTTCTGATTTTCCCGGCTCTCTTTCCGCCTCTTGCGTTGGTCGTATTCACGGCGCCTGATGGGTTTAAGAATCTTCTCGATTGGATGGTTGAGTCCTACGCAATCGCGGTTATCCCGGCCTTGCTGCTGGCTTGGGTCGATTGGATGCTTTCTGCAAAGCCACTCCGAGTTATGGGAACGGCGGTGACGGCAGCACTCCCTGCAGTCTTGATCATGCTTTTCATGTGGGGAGGATCAAACGACTTATGGCCAATCTTGATGGTTGGGCTCGTCGGAGGACTACCAGCCGCGGTGTGTTCGTGGCTATCCGATGGCCGAACGTTAAGCATGAACGCGCGAGCGAACAGCTAAAGTTTAATTGGCTCTCCGACCGACTTGCGGTCGGTCGGAGATGAGAGCGAATACAGGTGTGACGCCATCGATCGCCTGCCCCGACCGGCCTAGACGATGCCCTTCGTCCTCAGCGCGGCGATCCGTTCGCCGTCGTAGCCGATGGTGGACAGGATTTCGTCCGTGTTGGAGCCGAGAAGTGGCGGCGCGTGATAGTCGGTGATCGGCGTGCCCGAAAACATCAGCGGATTTCGTACGAGCGAAAGCGCCGGCTCGAAGGGATGGTTTGAGCTCACGCGCATACCGCGGGACTTCACATGAGGGTCCGCGAAAACCTGATCGAAGTCGTTGATCGGGCCGGACGGTACGCCGACCGCCTCCAGACGCTCCAGCCAGTAGGCGACGGGCTGCTTCAGGAAAAGACCGGCGAAGATGGCCATGATCTCCTTCCCATGAACGACACGGTCGTTGTTCTTCAAGAAGCGCGGATCCTTGGCCAAATCCGGCTCTCCGAGCACTTCGCAGGTCCGCTGAAACTGGCCGTCATTGCCATTCACGAGCATCAACTCGCCATCGGTGCAACGGAAGACACCGGCAGGCATGCCGCCATTGCCCCAGGTTCCGCGCCGCGGCGGGACTTTTCCGCTGATGAGATAGGGTTGGAGCCAATGTGAAAGGGAGGCGATCACCGTATCGAACAGACAGGCATCGATTTGCTGTCCCTCGCCGCCGCCGGCATCGCGATGATAGAGCGCCGACATCACGCCGATGGTGGCATTCAAGCCGGTCATATAGTCCACGATCGAGGGACCGACCTTCATGGGGCCCTCGCCCGGCTCGCCATCGAGATGGCCCGTCACGCTCATGAGACCACCCATCGCCTGCAGGATCGCATCATAGCCGGCGCGTGTGGCGTAGGGACCGGTTTGTCCGAAGCCCGTCACCGAGCAGTAAACGATGCGCGGGTTGATGGCTTTGATCGCGTCGTAGTCGAGGCCATAACGCTTGAGGTCGCCGACCTTGTAGTTTTCCAACAACACGTCGGCCGTCTTGACGAGCTCGCGAATGATCTCCTGGCCTTCAGGCTTGGCCACATTGACCGTGACCGATTTCTTGTTGCGATTAGCGCAAAGATAGAAGGAGTTGTCTCGCCTGCTGCCGTCCGGGTCGTTCAGATAGGGAGGGCCGAATGCGCGGGAATCGTCGCCGGTTCCAGGGCGTTCGATCTTGATGACTTCGGCGCCGAAATCGCCAAGCATCTGACCCGCGATCGGGCCGGCAAGCACCCGCGTCATATCGATAACCTTGATGCCCGAGAGCGGCAGAGCCGGCATGTATTCCTCCTGTATGTTGGTTCGTCACGTCGGCCACGGAGAACGTGTGAAGCGAGCGCTTACAGGAAAATCACCCCGAGTGCACCGCTTTGTGAGCATGAGGGCTATCCCATTCAAGAGGGTACAGCTCGTGAAGCAGATAGAGGCTTATCTGGACATCGGGCTTGCGCAGCCCGATGTCACGGCAGTCGCAAAGGGCAATTGAGCATAAGATGAATCAAGACGGCTGAAACGTCGCGAATGATCCCTACTTCAGCCCGAACCACAGCGTCGCGATCCCCAGGAAAGCGAAGAAGCCGACCACGTCGGTCACCGTGGTCACGAATGTACCGGAGGCCACGGCCGGGTCGGCCTTGACGCGTTCGAGCACCATCGGGATCAGGATGCCGCCGAGTGCGCCGGCGATCAGATTGCAGATCATTGCAAGGCCGATGACGATGCCGAGACCGGGCGTCCTGAACCAGGCATAGGCTGCGATGCCGGTGATCACGGCAAAGGCCAGTCCGTTGATCAGGCCGACAAGGCCTTCGCGGATCACGATGCGCATGGCGTTGTTGGGGTTGAGCTGCCGCGTCGCCAATGCGCGCACCGCAACCGTCATGGTCTGGGTCGCCGCATTGCCGCCCTGGCTGGCGACAATGGGCGCCAGCACCGCCAGCGCCACCATCTGCTGCAGCTGGTCCTCGAACAGGCCCAGCACCGACGACGCGATGAAAGCGGTCGCGAGATTGATCAGCAGCCAGGTAAAGCGGCCCTTGGCGATGGTCCAGAAATTGTCCGACAGTTCTTCATCCGACGTGACGCCGCCGAGCGCCTTG
Source organism: Tardiphaga sp. P4_G1 (assembly GCF_056401215.1). Taxonomy (NCBI): domain Bacteria; kingdom Pseudomonadati; phylum Pseudomonadota; class Alphaproteobacteria; order Hyphomicrobiales; family Nitrobacteraceae; genus Tardiphaga; species Tardiphaga sp. P4_G1. The sequence continues at coordinate 119,005 of NZ_JBFUJU010000015.1, read as the reverse complement.
AGGTCCTCGTCGGCCTCCTCCTCGATGACGTCGACGACGTCGTCGATGGTGATGACGCCGACCAGCCGGTCATCGGTATCGACCACAGGCGCCGCGACAAGATTGTACTTGCCAAACATCCGCGCCACTTCCTCCTGATCGTCCAACACCGAGACGCGGCGGCGGTCCTCATCGATCAGATCAGCCAGCAGCACCGGACGGCGCGCGCGCAGCAGCGCGTCCAGCGACACTGCGCCCTGCCAGCGCTGATCGGCGCCGACGGAATAGATCTCGTAAAACCGGTCCGGCAGGTCCGGCGTTTCGCGCATATAGTCGATGACCTGACCAACATTCCAGTCCGGCGGGACCGCAATGAATTCGGTCTGCATCCGCCGGCCGGCGGAGTTTTCCGGGTAGGTGAGGCTGCGCTCCAGCGCCACGCGCTCGGACAGCGGCAGCTTCTCGAGGATCTCGTCCTGGACCTCCTCGTCGACGCCTTCGAGCAGTTCGACGGCATCGTCGGAATCGAGTTCGCGGACACCCTCGGCGACAGTTTCCGGCTCCAGTTCCTCGAGCAGTTCCTCGCGGACGGTGTCGTCGACCTCGTTGAGCGCCGAGAAGTCGAAATCCGTGCCGGTCAGCTCGATCAGGGGCGCGCGCTCGTCGGCATCGAGGGCTTCGATCAGGTCGCCGAGATCCGCCTCGTGGAGCTCGCCGACGATCTCCTTGAGGAATGCGGTATCGGCTACCTGAACCGCGTGCGAGATCGCCTCGACAAATTCGGGGCGAATGTCGCCTTCATCGTCGCGCATCGGCATCTTGTCGAGCGCCGACAATTCCTCGGGAGCGACCGATTGGGCGAGATCGACGTCATCGGCCATGCCGCACCTCGCCTGCTTGTTTGGGGGGTGACGGAGCTAGCGCTATCCTGTCGGAAATGCGCTAATCCATCTGTGAACGGAAGCTCGCATCAGGCATTACCCAATGCGCAATGCCTGATGCAATCGGAAAAATGCGGTGCGCCAAATCAGCGGCCGGGAAAGTGTCGTGATCGTGTTGAAGGCCGCCATTCTTGCCTTGATTGCATCGACCGTTGTCGCACATGCCGAAGACTGCCCGCGCAAGGACACGCTCGGTACCGCACGCATTCTCACGGTGGATCCCAAGACCACTCCGCGGGTCGGAACGCAGAGTTTTCCGGACACGCTGCCGCTGGAAGACCGCGAGGTCGTGCTGACCTTCGACGATGGCCCGAATGCGCCGACCACGACGAAAATTCTCACGGCGCTGTCGCGCGAATGTGTTCGCGCGACCTTCTTCCTGATCGGCAACAGCGCGATGGCCAATGCGGCGCTGGTGAAGCGCATGGCAGCCGAGGGCCATACCATCGGCCATCACACCCTCGCCCATGCCGACCTCAAGAAGATCAGCAATGCGGCTGCCGTCGAACAGATCGACCGGGGCATCAGCGCCGACGAAATGGCGCTGAATGGCAAGGCCACCACCGTGCCAACCACGCCGTTCTTTCGCTTCCCCTATTTCGAGTCGACACCGGCCCTGCTGGACATGCTGCAATCCCGCCGGATCGCGGTGTTCGGCGCGGATTTCTGGGCCAGCGACTGGAATCCCATGACACCGCAGCAGCAACTGGAGCTGATTACCGGCAGGCTCAAGGCCGCCGGGCGGGGAATCATCCTGTTTCACGACACCAAGGCGCAGACTGCCGCGATGCTGCCCGATTTCCTGCGCTATCTCCGGGAGAACCGCTACCGGGTCGTGCATATCGTGCCGCCGGCCGCAGGGTCCTCCGCCCGCTCCAGTTCCCAGTAGAACGCGCGATCATCAGGATGCGGAAAATACCGTCGGCGGGCCGACATGATTAACATTGCGTTCACAGCCGCCCCGGTAACTTCACAGCCGACATCAAAGCGAGTGACGGATCGACCAATGAACAAGGCGACGACTGACCGGGCACGACGCCTTCTGTGCCTGAGCCTGCTCACCGGCCTGACCCTGTTCACCGCCGCCGCAGCCTCCGCCACCAGCGCTCTGTCGGCCGAGGCGTGCCCGGGCAATCCCGGCGCGCTCGGCACCTCGCGCACTATCGTGGTCGATCCCCGCGAGCACCCCAAGATCGGCACCATGCAATATGCCGAGACGCTGCCGCTCCAGGACAAGGAGGTCGTGCTGACCTTCGACGACGGTCCGATCCCGAAACACTCGAACGCGATCCTCGATATCCTGGCCTCCGAATGCGTGAAGGCGACGTTCTTCATCATCGGCCGGATGGCGAAGGAACATCCCGAAGGCGTGCGCAAGCTGATCGCGCTCGGCCACACCGTCGGCACCCACAGCCAGAACCATCCGCTCAGCATGAACCGCATGCCGATCGAGAAGGCGCAGCAGGAAATCGAGGACGGCATCGCGAACACCACGGCGGCGCTCGGCGATCCCGCGCTGCTGTCGCCGTTCTTCCGCATTCCCGGCCTGCTGCGCGCCAGTGTCGTCGAGGATTATCTCGCGTCACGCGGGATCCAGACCTGGAGCGCCGATTTCCCGGCCGACGACTGGCGCCATGTGTCGTCGCAGAAGGTCCATGACCTCGCGATTTCGCGCATCGCCGCCAAGGGCAAGGGCATCCTGTTGCTGCACGATATCCAGCCGCGCACCGTGGCCGCGCTGCCCGGCATCCTGCGCGACCTCAAGGCCGGCGGCTATCGCATCGTCCATGTCGAGGCGGCAACGCCGGACAAGCCGAAGACGCCCACCGAGCCGCAGCAGTGGCAGTTGCATCCGGTGTCGGAGACCGTAGCCGTCACGCGCTGGCACAAGGTGCCGACATTCGCGTTCGCCCATGACGAGATGCTGCCCGCACCGGCGATCTCGGCCTCCGACCAGATGCTGTCGCTGAGCAGGAGTTTCGATCGGCGGCAAGGCGCCGTGCCATTGCCGGAACAGGCTCCGTGGCCGCGCGCCGCGACGCTGCATGCGATGACCAGCAGTGCCGCGCTGCCGGTGCCGGCACAGGACCTGTTCGAGCTCGCCGAACGTCACGGCAAGCCGATCAAGGCACTCGTGCAGCTACCACATCACGCACAACAGACGGCGCCTGCCCGCGGCAGCGATTCAGATGCGATTGCGAAACTGATCTCGATCGACGCCAGCGCCGCCAGACGCACCATCCCCGGCGCCATTCCGCCGGGCCTGCATCCGACGGCAGTTGCCGTCCCGCGCTGAGCGCGACGATATGGTTTCACGTTCCGATTACGATGCGCTGATCGGCCAATCGATGTATCCCTTCGCACCGCCACCATAATATGCGTCTCGCGGCGCTTGAGCGAGCGCCGCATCATATTGCAGCCGCGCAACCAGATCGGGATTGGCGATGAAGGGACGGCCGAAGGCGACTGCGTCGACCTTGCCCGCCCTGCGGCGATCGATCGCGAGATCGAGATCGTAGCCGTTGTTACCGATATACGGCCCTTCGAACTGAGCCCGCAACGCATCGAGATCAATGCCCGCCGGAATTTCGCGCGTACCGCCGGTAGCGCCTTCGACGAAGTGAAGATAAGCGAGATTGAAGCGATTGAGCGAGCGGATCAAATGGCCGTAGGTCGCCATCACATCGCTATCCATCGGCGTGTTGCCGGCGTCTGGTGTGGTCGGTGACAGGCGTATCCCGACGCGGCCCGCGCCCCATGCGGGCAGCACGGCCTCCACCACCTCCTGTGTCAGGCGTGTCCGGTTCTCGATCGAGCCGCCATAGCGATCGGTCCGCTTGTTGGTGCTGTCGCGGATAAACTGATCCAGTAGATAGCTGTTGGCCGAATGGACTTCGATCCCGTCGAATCCGGCGCGCTTGGCGTTATCTGCAGCACGAACATAGTCGGCGATCAGGCCGGGGATCTCGTCAGTCTCCAGCGCGCGCGGCATCGACACATCGACCATGCCGTCATTCGTGTAGGTCTGCCCCTCCGCCTTCACCGCGGAAGGCGCGACAGGCGCCTGTCCGTCCGGCTGGAGATCGACATGGCTGAAGCGGCCGACATGCCAGAGCTGCGAGACGATCTTGCTGCCGGCAGCGTGGACGGCATCGGTCACCTTCTTCCAGCCCGCGACCTGTTCGTCGCTCCAGATGCCGGGCGTCAGTGCATAGCCGCGCCCCTGCGGCGAGATGTTCGTCGCCTCGGCGATGATGAGGCCGGCAGTGGCGCGTTGCGCATAATAGGTGGCGTGCAGTTCGGTCGGTACGCCATCGTCACCCGCGCGGCTGCGGGTCAGCGGCGCCATGACGATGCGATTGGCGAGGTGGATGTCGCCCAGATTGACGGGCGAAAAAAGGTCCGTGCAGGTCGAATTGTCGATCATCGGTTTCATTTTCAAAATCTGGTTCAAGCTGTTCGGCGGGTCAGGGCATCAGTCAGCGTATGCGGCCACCGGCCGCGAATGATCTCAAGCTGTTCAGATCAATCGTGGCCGAGCCGGACGTCGAACGTGCAGTTCGGCGGATCAAGCTTCGCGGCGCGCCGGTGATCGGCACGAGGCTCACGGTGGGGTGACAATCGTCAATCGGCAGCGACGCCGCATCGATGATCAGCCCTCGTACTGGTGATAGACCTTCGCGACGATCTTCCAGCCGCCTGCATCCTTCAGCAGTGTATGGAAGTCGGTATAGTCGGCGCCGATCGCGTCCTTCTCCATGTCGACCCGGACGACCGCCGTAGTGGGCGTGATCGCCAGCACGTCGATCCGCGTCTTGATGTCTGGTGCTTTGCCGCTCTTGTCCACGAACTCGTAGAGATTGCGGATCGTGCCGGCCATCGGCGAACCATTGGTGAAGCCGTACATCACGGCATCCTCGTGAAACGCGCCACCGACATCCTTGGCGCTGCCGACGCGAAGACCGTCCACATAACTTTGCGCGACCGCAACAACGGCGTCGAAGTCGGCGGTTGGGACGGTCTTGATATTCCTGGTCATGACTGATCTCCTTTGAAAGCATTGATCTGCCGCGTAAAAATCACGTGACACTTACGGCAGACATATTGTAGTGATCGATACAAAACATATATGTAGCGATCGCTACGGAAAGTCAACCCGGATTCCGAAAAGATGCCTGCTTCCGATCCAGCTCCGAAAATCTCGCCGCACCGTACCAAGGGACGGCCGCGCAGCTTCGATCGCGAAGCCGCGCTGGAACAAGCGTTGAAAGTGTTCTGGGAAAAGGGTTTCGCACCAGCGTCGATCGCTGAGCTTTGTACGGCAATGGGGATCAACCCTCCCAGTCTGTACGCCGCTTTCGGTAACAAGGCCCAGCTCTTCCTGGAAGCTGTCGGCCATTACGAGCGGGTGTTCTGGGACGAGACGTGGGACGCGATGGACGGCGAACCCGACGTACGCCGGGCGATTACCACCTTCTTCGCAGAGGCCACCGCCATTCTAACCAAACCCGAGGCGCCGTGTGGCTGTATCGTGGTGTTGGGCGCAATCAACGTGCCGGCCGAGGCGCGTGACGTGGCCGACGCACTTAAGGCATTGCGGGATGAAGGGCGCCGGCTGTTCCTCGAGCGCCTGCGCCGCGGCGTCGTTGATGGTCAGTTGCCGGCAGACACCAACGTCGAAGCGGTTGCCAACACGCTCAACACGCTGTTGCAGGGCATGTCGATCGAGGCCAGCGACGGTGCTTCACGCGCGCAGCTCGATCAGGTAGCGGACTGCGCTACGGCCCTGCTGGCGAAGCGTTAGGTCGCCGTCACGGAAAAAGATCGCGTTAGTTCGCCACGATCTTGGCGATGCACAGCACCACGATGATGCCGAGGAACAGCAGGTCGATATAGGACTTCATCTCGCCGGCCTGGCGCTGCTCGACCACGTCCTTCACGACAGCCTTGCGCGACGACACGGCAGAAGGGCCTTCACCGGCCAATCCACCAAGCCGGCGTGCTTCGAGTTCGAGCTTCTCGATCGCCTTGAAAAAGACGAAGGAGCGCAGCGCCGAGATCGCCCGCATGCCGGCATAGGCCAGCACCAGCGCCGCCACGATGGCGCGCTGCTGATAGGCGCCGACGAAGTTCAGGCTGAAATAGACCAGCGCCAGAAAGGCAAAGTTGGAGATGAAACGATAGGCATAGCTCAGATATTTCATGTCCGCTCCGGAAGATCGACGCTACCGGCCATGTCTAGCTGCCGGACGGCGGCGTTGCTACTGGCAAGTCGTTACCCGAGCGCTAAAGGATGATGACAACTGCAATGCATCTGGAGATTTATCCGCAACGCGCCAACGGACTTTTGTCAACGACGGCGCGTGACAGTCAGCGCGCTGCGGCATGCTCGGCCCGGCGCGATGATGTCTGCGGCGGCTTCGGTAGCAAGATCACGACGTCATGTTCGGGCACCGTGCCATAAGCGCGACCGTGCGGCAGCGCTTCCCGCACTATACAACCTTGACAGAGGAACCTGCTTCGCCGTAACCAGCCGCTTGCAGGGTATCTCCCAGCCGTAAGCGTTAACGTCACTCAACGTGCTCAGCTCCGGACAGCCCCAATGTGGCTGGCCGCCTCGAAAGCACGTCGACATGAATCAGAACGCTCCTCCAAAATTCCAAACTGCGTCCAAGCCTGCACCGCTCAGCCGCGACGACCGCAAGAGCCTGATCAAGCAGGTGCTGATCGTCTTTTTCGGCTTCCTCTCGGTCGGCCTGCCGCTGCCGCCGATCTCGCTCTACATCCATGACCAGCTCGGCTTCTCGGCCGGCGTGATCGGCTTCGCCATCGGCATCCAGTCGGTGGTGACCGTGCTCACCCGCCACCGCGCCGGCACGCTGAGCGATCATCACGGCGCGCGCTACGCGATCCGGCTCGGCCTGCCGCTCTCAGCGCTGGCCGGCCTGTTCTATCTGCTTGCTGCCACCCTGCCGCTGCCGGCCGAAGGCAAGCTCACGCTGCTGCTGATCGGACGCGTCGCACTCGGCTTCGGCGAAAGCCTGTTCATCACCGGCGCCATGAGCTGGTGCATCGGACGGCTCGGCCCGCACCGCACCGGTCTCGTGATGTCGTGGCAGGGCATTGCCATGTATTCGGCTATTGGATTGGGCGCACCGATCGGGCTCGCGGTCTACGCTTCGATCGGCTTTGCCGGCGTCGGCGTGCTTGCGGCCATCTCGCCACTGATCGCACTGGGGATCGCCTACGCCATCCCTGATGTGCCTGTGTCGGGCAGCACCGAACGCACGCCGTTCTACAAGGTGATCGGACTGATCTGGCGTTCCGGCACGGTCTTGTTTCTGGCCACCATCCCCTTCGCGGGGATCACCGGCTTTCTGGCACTGACCTATGTCGAACGCGGCTGGTCCGGCGCCGGCATCGCGCTTGCCGCCTTCTCGACCGGATTCATCTTCGTGCGCCTGGTCGGCAGCCACCTGCCCGACCAGTTCGGCGGCGCGCGCGTCGCGATGACATCGCTGGCCATCGAGGCGCTGGGCCAGGCGCTGATCTGGCTGTCCACGAGTCCGATGCTCGCACTGCTCGGCGCACTCGTCACCGGCATCGGATTCTCGCTGATCTTCCCGTCGATGGGTGTCGAGGCCACGCGCCGCGTGCCGCTCGAACAGCGCGGCCGCGCGGTGGCGAATTTCATCGCCTTCTTCGATCTCGCGATCGGGCTGACTGCGCCTGCGGTCGGCTATGCGGCGGGGCTGTTCGGGTACGGGACGGCGTTTCTGATCGGCGCCGTCGCGGCGATCTGCGCGCTGGTGCTGGCAGCGAGCGGGTAAGGCCCGTAACTCTCTGGCCACCTCAATAATGATACCGGCACTGAACGATATCGAGCTTGCGCAGCGCAATTGATTGCACCCCATCGATTACTTCTTGCTGGCGGCCATGTAATCCATAGATTACAATCCCCACATGGTGGAAATTCGCGAAGCACCCGAATTCACCAACTGGCTAGCTGCTCTGAAAGACCAGCGCGCCATTCTGCATATCGTTCGCAGGATCAACCGTCTCGCCGCGGGCAACCCCGGGGATACCAAGTCAGTCGGCGGACCAGTGATGGAACTCCGGATCGATCACGGGCCGGGCTATCGCGTCTATTACACCCGGCGCGGCCAAGTGCTCGTCATTCTGCTTTGCGGCGGCGACAAGCGGACGCAGAGCAAAGACATACGAAAGGCCATCGAAGTGGCGGAAGCATTGGAGGACTGAACATGAAAGTCAGTAAACTCAAAAAGTTCGACGCTGCCGAGCATCTTCGGACCCCCGAGTCGCGCGCCGAATACCTCAGCCTGGTTCTCGCCGATGGCGATCCCAACGAAGTCCGCGATGCCCTGAATGTCGTAGCGCGCGCACAGGGCATGGCCGAGGTTGCAAAGGCGGCGGGCGTTACCCGCGAGGGGCTCTACAAAACGCTCGGCGAGACCGGAAATCCGGAATTCGCGACTATCCTCCGCGTGATCGGAGCTATGGGAATGCAGCTGACAGCACACGCAGCGGCTAGCCAAGAGCCCGCGTCTGGCGGCAACGCAACAGTCCGCCCGGCGCCGCGAACTTAACCCGCTTAGCAAGATCCGCCGTCAACCTCTTGGATTTATTGAGGTATGTGGTGCGCTCGGAGGGACTCGAACCCCCACCCTGTTACGGACTGCCACCTCAAGGCAGCGCGTCTACCAATTCCGCCACGAGCGCTAAAGAAATCCGGCGAGGGCAAATCGCCCGGCCGGATCAACCGGCGCCGATGTAACAAACCAATGATGGGGAGACAAGGCCTCTTGGCCTCTCCGGGCCACCTATCTGTGGTCAGGCGACCGGGGCAGCATCTGCTTGACCTCGACCGCAATCCGGTTGCGATCGACCATCACCACGCCTGACGCGACAGGCAGGTTGTTGGCGAGAATTTTGACCTCGTCCTGCTCTGTGGCATCCAGTTCGATGATGGCGCCGCGGCTCAGCCGCATCACCTGGTGAACGGGCATGGACGTGGTGCCGAGAACCACCATGATATCGACGGTAATGTTATCGAGGGTTGGCACGTCGGCCTCAAATTCCCAGATGCAGGATCGCACAGATGCAAGATTGCGGTGCCTGCGAGATCAACATGTTATGGTTAGCCAATGGTTAATGATCGCCAAACCCTCGATTTAACAGTGTTTTCTCGCGGCCTCCCCGGCCGGCCGGTGGAATGGCGGGTGTCCGATACCCCGATTCCCTATCCGGACGCCGTGGCCGAGATGGAAGCCCGGGCGGCGGCCATTGCCGACGGCACCGCGCCGGAACTGGTGTGGCTGCTGGAACACCCCCCGCTCTACACGTCCGGGACATCAGGCAAGGCGGACGACCTGCTGGACGCCCGGTATCCGGTGTTCGAGACCGGCCGCGGCGGCCAGGTGACCTATCACGGCCCCGGCCAGCGGGTGGCCTATGTGCTGCTCGACCTCAAGGCGCGCCGGCCGGATGTGCGGGCCTATGTGGCGGCGCTGGAAGACCTGATCATCCGGACGCTGGACGGCTTCAACGTGAAGGGCGAACGGCGCGAGGACCGGGTCGGCGTCTGGGTCGCCCGGCCCGACAAGGGCGCAGGATATGAAGACAAGATCGCCGCCATCGGCGTGCGGTTGCGGCGCTGGGTCTCGTTCCATGGCATCGCCATCAATGTGGAACCGAATCTGGCGCATTTCGACGCCATCGTGCCCTGCGGCGTGGTCGATCCGCGTTACGGCGTCACCAGCCTGGTCGATCTCGGCTTGCCCGTTAGCATGACCGATGTGGACGTGGCGCTGCGGCAGGCGTTCGGGGAAGTGTTTGGCGAGGCAGAGCAGTTCGCGGCGGAAACGGCGGTCTGAGCGACGCGATCGAAATTACAGCGTCGGCAATTGCGAGAAAACCTCGCCGTTAACGCGTAGGGCAAGCATGTCGGGCGTGGCATCGCTCACCACGACACTATCGACACGCGCGGCCGTTGGACCACGGCGGCACGCCTCGATCATGTCAGTGACAATATCGGCGGGTCCCGCAAACACAGCTTCCACACCGTTATCGCGGCGGTTGCGCACCCAGCCTTCGAGGCCGAGCAACGAGGCTTGTTGGCCGGCCCAGTAGCGATAACCAACGCCCTGCACGCGGCCGAGGATCATCACGTGACGGATCACGCCGGTCATTTATTTCTTGAGTCCCAGGAAATCGATGCCGCGCTGTTTCACGACGGCACCGCGGGTGACGCTGTCCATCAACTCGCTTGAGGCAAGATTCTTCAGCTCCTTCGGCCCCGCACCTTCGCGTACTGCTTTAAGAGTCGCATGGACGGCGGCGGTCGCCGCGGAGATCGGCGCATGGCCCTGAATGGCGATGCGGACGCGCTGGGCGCTGAGGAAATCCCAATCCATGTCGTCGGTGGGGTTGCCGAGCACGATCGGCAGCGTGGTCGCCGCAGCCGCTGCCTGCAATTCGGCGCGCGACTTCAGACCGGTGAACATCACTGCATCGACGCCGGCGGCTTCATAGGATTTGGCACGCGCAATCGCGTCATCCACGGAGGTGATGGACGCAGCGCCAGTACGCCCCACAATCACCAGCGCCGGATCCTGCCGCGCATTCAGTGCAGCCTTGACCTTGCCGAGCCCCTCTTCCGGAGAGATCAGCTGCGCCTTCGCTTCGCCAAAGGCGGCGGGGATCAGCGTGTCCTCGATGGTCAGGCCGGCGGCGCCGGCGGCTTCCAGCTCTTCCACCGTACGGCGGACATTGAGCGCATTGCCATAGCCGTGATCGGCATCGACCAGCACCGGCAGCGAGCCGGCGCGCGACATGCGCCGCATCTGCTCGGTGAGTTCGGACAGCGTGATCAGCGCGATGTCGGGATCGCCGAGAATGGCAAGCGACGCCGCCGAGCCCCCGAACATGCCGACCTCGAAACCGAGGTCTTCGGCGATGCGCACCGATATCGCGTCATAGACCGATCCCGGACGCATGCAGCGATCGCCGGACAGGATTGCCCGCAATCCGTAACGGCGTTGCCGGAAGGTCGTCACGCGAATTCAAGAATGAGCGCATCCACCGCCAGCGTTGCGCCGGCAGCGGCATGGATCTTCTTGACGGTGCCGTCGCGTTCGGCGCGGAGCACGTTCTGCATCTTCATCGCCTCCACCACGGCGAGGGTCTCGCCGGCCTTGACGTCCTGACCTTCGGTCACCGCAATCGAGACGACGAGGCCCGGCATCGGGCACAGCAGCTTCTTGCCGGTGTCGGCCTTGACGCCCACCGGCATCAGGCGCGCAGCGGTAGCCTCCGCCTCGGTGAAGACATTGACCGCGACTTCATAACCCTGATGCGCGATGCGGATGCCCGACGTCTGAGGGCGCACCTGCATGGCGACGTTATGGCCATCGATGGTGCCTTCCCAGACCGGCACGCCCGGCTTCCAGGACGACGAGAGTTTATGCGGCGCACCCGTCTTGCCGTCAGCACCGACGAAGGCCACCGTCACGACATCGCCGTCGCGGGCCACGTCGAGCGCGATCTCCTCGCGCTCCAGCCACACGGCGCGGCGACCCGCACGGGTCACCGGACGGCCGATCAACTGGCCGGAAATCTGCCGCTTGCGTTCGCCGTAGATGGAGTCGACGGCCGCGGCCACCGCGGCGATACGGCGGGCGACTTCGCCCTCCGGCGCCCTGGCGGCGAAGCCCTTGGGGAATTCCTCGGCGATGAAGCCGGTGGAGAGATTGCCCTCGCGCCAGCGCGGATGGCTCATCAGCGCCGACAGGAACGGAATATTGTGTCTGATACCGTCGATATAGAACGCGTCGAGCGCATGAGACTGCGCCTCGATGGCGGCGGCGCGCGACGGGGCGTGGGTGACAAGCTTGGCGATCATCGGATCGTAATAGATCGAGATCTCGCCGCCCTCCTGCACACCGGTGTCGTTGCGCACGGTGATGTTGTCGGACTTGCTCTCGGCCGGCGGACGATACTTCACGAGACGACCGATGGACGGCAGAAAGTTGCGGAACGGGTCTTCCGCATAGACGCGGGACTCCACAGCCCAGCCGGTCAGGGTGACGTCCTTCTGCGCAAGCTGCAGCTTCTCGCCGGCAGCGACACGGATCATCTGCTCGACGAGATCGACGCCGGTGACGAGCTCAGTCACGGGATGTTCGACCTGCAGACGGGTGTTCATTTCGAGGAAGTAGAAGCTCTTGTCCTGACCGGCGACGAATTCCACGGTGCCGGCGGAGTCGTAATTCACGGCCTTGGCCAGCGCGACGGCCTGCTCGCCCATCTTGCGGCGGGTGGTCTCGTCGAGCAGCGGCGACGGCGCCTCCTCGATGACCTTCTGGTTGCGGCGCTGGATCGAGCATTCGCGCTCGCCGAGATAGATCACGTTGCCGTGCTTGTCGCCGAGCACCTGGATTTCGATGTGGCGGGGATCGACGATGAACTTCTCGATGAAGACACGGTCGTCGCCGAACGACGACTTCGCCTCGGCCTTGGCGAGGTTGAAACCCTCGACCACTTCCGAAGTCGAATGCGCGATACGCATGCCCTTGCCGCCGCCGCCAGCGGACGCCTTGATCATCACGGGATAGCCGATCTCATCGGCGATCTTCACGGCATGCTTGTCGTCTGTGATGACACCGAGATAGCCCGGCACCGTGGAGACGTTGGCCTTGGCTGCCGCCTTCTTGGATTCGATCTTGTCGCCCATGGCGGCGATGGCGCCGGGATTGGGGCCGATGAAGACGATACCAGCAGCTTCCAGCGCGCGCGGGAAGGCCTCGCGCTCGGACAGGAAGCCGTAGCCGGGATGCACCGCTTCGGCGCCGGTCTTCTTGCAGGCCTCGACGATTTTCTCGATCAGGAGATAGCTCTCGGCCGCGGCCGGAGGTCCGATGAACACGGCCTCGTCGGCCATCTCGACATGCAGCGCATCGCGATCGGCTTCGGAATAGACGGCTACGGTCTTGATACCCATTTTGCGGGCGGACTTGATGACCCGGCAGGCGATCTCGCCGCGATTGGCGATCAGAATTTTTTTGAACATGAGCTGTCTTACTTGCAACCTTGAGGCGGGATCGGAAAGATGGGGTCGACGGTACAATGTGGCATGGAGCCGCAGTCGTAACAATTCTGTCGCGGACAAAAACTAGAGAAGACGTCTGGACCGGATCGGTCGAGTTCTTTCGAAGCGAGGTTTTTCATGCGCTGCGCCACCATCCTCTCCCTCAGTCTTACTCTTATATCCGCAACAACGGCTTTCGCCCAAAACAGCCCTCCCCGCAACCTCATTTTGTTCGTACCTGATGGGCTTCGGGCGCTGAAAGTGACGCCGGAAACGGCGCCTGCGATGTCCGCAGTGCGGGATAAAGGCGTCAATTTCCGGAACTCGCATTCGCTGTTTCCGACCTTCACCATGGCCAATGCATCGGGCATGGCGTCCGGCCATTATCTCGGCGATACCGGCGTGTTCTCGAACTCGATCTATACCGGCCACCCGACCCCGGTGCAGAACAACAGCCCGATCCCCTTCATCGAACACGACCAGGTGCTGGGCGACCTCGACGAGCAATTCAACGGCGACTACCTCAATGAAGAGACGTTGCTGAAGGCCGCGCGCAAGGCCGGCTATTCTACCGCCGCGATCGGCAAGGTCGGCCCGACGCTGATGTTCGATCACACCGAACGCACCGGCAAGGAGACGATCACCATCGACGACCAGACCGGCGGCATCGACAAAGCTGGAAAGTTGCTCGGCATCCCTCTGTCGGATGAGATGAAGGACGCTCTCGCGAAGGCTGGCCTCGCGGTGGAAACACCGGGTCGCGGCGACAATGGCAAGGCGGGCGACGCCAAGACGCCTGGCACCACGGAAGCCAATATCAAGCAGCAGGCCTATATGGCCGATGTCGCGAGCAAAGTGGTGCTGCCGATGTTCAAGGCACGCAACAAGCCGTTCGTGCTGATCTTCTGGTCGCGCGATCCCGACGGCACCCAACACAATCAGGGCGACAGCCTCAACAAGGTGACGCCCGGCATCAACGGCCCCTCGTCGCTCGCCTCGATCAAGAATGCCGACGACAATCTCGCGCAGCTGCGCAAGGCGCTCGACGATCTCGGCCTCGCCGCCAATACCAACATCATGATCTCGGCGGATCACGGCTTCTCGACGATCTCCAAGGAGAGCAAGACCTCGGCGACCATCAAGGGCACCTATGCGGATACGCCGGAAGGCTTCCTGCCGCTGGGCTTCCTGGCCATCGATCTCGCCAAGTCGCTCGACCTGCCGCTGTTCGATCCCAACGACAAATTCGCCGCCGTTGCCGACAATGCGTATCCGAAGGCCGGCAACGCCTTTATCGGCAAGGATAAAGACAAGCCCGAGCTGATCATCGCCACCAATGGCGGATCCGACCTGATCTATCTGCCGACCAGCGACAAGGACCTCGCCGGACGCACGGTGAAGGCGCTGCTGAAGCAGGATTACATCAGCGGCATCTTCGTTGAGGACTCGCTGGGCTCCTTCCCCGGCGCGCTGCCACTGTCGTCGATCAACCTGTCGGGCAAGGCCGTGACGCCGCATCCGGCGATCGTCGTCTCGTTCCGCTCCTACGCGGAGGGCTGCGAAGAGCCGGCGGCGTGCCAGGTCGAGATCGCCGACACCGTGCTGCGTCAGGGCCAAGGCATGCATGGTTCGTTCGGACGTGGCGATACCCACAACTTCATGGCGGCGATCGGACCGGACTTCAAAGCCGGCTTCGTCGATCCGCTTCCGGTCAGCAATGCCGATACCGGCATGACCGCCGCGCATCTGCTCGGCCTCAAGCGCGACGCCAAAGGCAGCCTGATCGGCCGCGTGATGACGGAAGCGACGGTGACTGGCGAGACGCCGACGGCAACGACCGACGTGATGCGTTCGGCGCCCGACGATCAGGGTCTGGTTACGGTGCTGCAATTGCAGAAGGTCGGCGAGCACAAGTATTTCGATGTCGCCGGTTTCCCGGGCCGGACTGTCGGCCTCGACGCGAAGTAAGAGACAGCCCAAACAAAAAACGGCGGAGCCATGCTCCGCCGTTTTCCTATTCTGATGATCTGCGACCGGCTTACATGCCGATGTCGAACACGTTCGGCAGTTGCAGCGTCGCGGCGCCGACCACGGTCGTGACCAGCGTCATGACGGCGGCATTGCTGACGCGCTTGGCGCGCATTTGCGACGCGATCCATTCGAGCACTTCGATATTCACGCCAACGGCCTTGGTCGGCGCCCAGGTCTCGATGGCCACATCGGGCGACAGCGCCACCGCACGCGGCGGCACCGGCAGGCCCGACGCGGACGCCGCGTGATGCACGACAGCCTTGGCGAACAGGTCGTCGAAACGACCGTCATCGCTGCGCTCGGCTGCAGCTTCGTTGATCGCGAACAGTGCCTCGGCCTCATCGCGGCTGACCGGCTGGCTGGCCAGTGCAGACGCACCCAGGATGCGCTCGCACCAGGCGGCGTCATCGGCATCGAGTGCACGGGAGAAATGGATACGGCCACGGGTGGTCGGGCCTTCGCCGGTGATAACGCCGTCGCGCACGATGGCGAGGGCGTGCGCCGCAGCGCGATGATCGTTGATGGAGGACGTTTCGATGGCGCCGAATACGTCGGCAGCGGCAGCGGATGACATTTCAAGCTCTTCTGTTTGCAGCATATTTCTCAACATAGCCCAGCAATTCCATGGGCGACTTAACGCTCGGTTAAGAGATGGACAGGAGTTCTTCTTATCCCTAACCGTTGCAGTTCAGTCGCGCCGAGACGCTGCTGGGTTCGATCAGATGTGGCGATGCGGTCAGGCGGGATTGCGCCGCGCGGGAGGCAACATCACGGCATCCGATAACATCATGTTGCGTGGGTATTTTGCCGCAGCCGCCTTGCGTGAAACTGAATGCCAGTGCGCGCCGAATTTGAAGAAAGTTCTTGTCCTTTTTGCCGGACAGTTCCATTTACCAGCGTGCGCCTTTATAATGGCCCACGAAATTCATCTGTAATCAGAATGACATGAGGTCCATCATGACGCTCCAGATCAACGCCGTCGCCCCCGATTTCGAGGCCGAAACCACGGCTGGCCGCATCAAGTTCCACGACTGGATCGGCGATAGCTGGGCTCTTTTGTTCTCGCATCCGAAGGACTTCACCCCGGTCTGCACCACCGAGCTCGGCGCGCTCGCCAAGCTGCAGCCGGAATTCGACAAGCGCGGCGTCAAGCTGATCGGCCTCAGCGTCGACCCCGTGCACAAGCACGCGCTGTGGGTCGACGACATTAACGAAACCCAGGGCGCCCGCCCGACCTTCCCGATGATCGGCGACACCGACCTCAAGGTCTCGAAGCTCTACAACATGCTTCCGGCCGACGTGGCGGGCGATGCCGACAGCCGTACCGCCGCGGATAATGCCACCGTGCGCAACGTCTTCATCATCGGGCCGGACAAGAAGATCAAACTGGTGCTGGTCTATCCGATGACCACCGGCCGCAACTTCCAGGAAATCCTGCGCGTGATCGATTCACTGCAGATGACCGCCAAGCATCGCGTTGCAACGCCGGCCGACTGGAAGCATGGCGAAGACGTCATCATCGCCGGCTCCGTCACCAACGACGAGGCCAAGACGATCTATCCGAATGGCTGGAAAGAACCGAAGCCCTATATCCGCATCGTGCCGCAGCCGAAGTAACGCTGCGACTGATTTGCAAGAACGAAAGAGGCGCCGCGAGAGATCGCGGCGTTTTTTTTTGCGCGTCGTACCGATACGCCGACGCGTAGGATGGGTAGAGCGCAGCGAAACCCATCATGCTGAGCACGGCGGGTGATGGGTTTCGCTCCGGCGCGGTGCGCTTTCGCTCTACCCATCCTACACTCAGCGCCAGCCGCGCGGCGTCAGCCAGTTGGCAATCACGAGACCCAGCGTCGATGCCGTCGCTGTGACGAAGGTACCCCAGGCGATATCGACAACCACCACCGGCCAGGTCCAGTGCTTGAGCAGCGACAGCGAGGTCAGCTCGAAGGTCGCGTAGCAGAAGAAGCCGAACAGCGCGCTATAGAGCAAGGTCGAGCGCCAGCAGATCCAGCGGCAGCATGGCGGCGAACGTCGTCGCGTAGCGAATCGCTTCAAACCGCTTCCAGTACCAATTCGGTAATAAATATCCTGATACTAGGCGCCTATGAGCGCAGGGTTGCAAAGCCTCTCGCGGTATTCGCGGCCGGATCAATCACCCGACATCCGCGTTGGATGAGTGATGACCGATCAATCTTCGACCTCAACACCGACGCAGGCACCTATCGTCGTCTGGTTTCGCGACGACCTTCGTCTGTCCGATCACCCTGCCCTTCATGCCGCAGCCAAGCGCAATGCGCCGGTAATCTGTCTCTACATCCTCGATGAACAGAGCAAGGCATTGAAGCCACCGCAGGCGCGGCCGATGGGCGGCGCGACGAGGTGGTGGCTAGCGCAGTCGCTGCGCGCGCTCAGCGCAAGCCTTGACGCCATCGGCGGCACGCTGGTGCTGCGCAAGGGCGCTGCGGCCGACGTCATTGTCGATGTGGCGCGCGCAGTCGATGCCAGCCACGTCTTCTGGAACGAGATCGCGCAGGCGCCGCATCTCGCGGTCGCCGATGGCGTTACCGAAGCGCTTGCCGACCTCGATGTCGGCACGCAGAGCTTTCCGGGTGACCTGCTGGCGCATCCTGCGACAATCCGCGCCAAGGAGACCGGCACGAAGGAGAGCCGCGGCCTGCGCGTGTTCACACCGTTCTGGCGGCGCGTTCAGACGATGGGCGAACCGGCGAAGCCGCTTCCGGCGCCGAAGAAACTAATGCCCGCGCCGAAGGTGAAGAGCGACAGGCTCGCCGACTGGGCGCTAGAGCCATCGAAGCCCGACTGGGCCGGCGGTCTGCGCGAGACGTCGACGCCAGGCGAAGCCGCCGCGCAGAAGCACTTGAAGCGTTTCCTCAAGGAGATCGCGGGTTATAGCAGCGACCGCGATCGACCTGACCGCGAGATCACGTCGCGCCTGTCGCCGCATCTACGCTTCGGCGAGATCACTCCGCGACAGATCTGGACTGCCGCGCATTTCGCAGCTGCAGAACATCCGAAGCACAGCAGCGACATCGCAAAGTTCATGAGCGAAGTCGGCTGGCGCGAGTTCTGCCGCCATCTGCTGTTCGATGTTCCTGATTTGGCCACGCGCAATCTGCAATCATCCTTCGATGAGTTCCCATGGAAGACCGATCACAAGGCGCTGCGCGCGTGGCAACGCGGTCTGACCGGCTATCCGATCGTCGATGCGGGCATGCGCGAGCTCTGGCACACCGGTGTGATGCACAATCGCGTACGCATGGTGGTCGCATCTTTCCTCGTCAAACATCTGCTCATCGACTGGCGCGAGGGCGAGAAGTGGTTCTGGGATACGCTTGTCGACGCCGATGCAGGCAGCAATCCCGCCAACTGGCAGTGGGTCGCAGGCTCCGGCGCGGACGCAGCACCCTACTTCCGCGTCTTCAATCCGATCCTGCAGGGTGAGAAGTTCGATCCCGGTGGTGTCTATGTCAGGCGCTGGATACCCGAACTGACAGAACTATCCACAAAACAGATTCATCAGCCTTGGACGGCTTCACCGCTCGAACTCAAAAACGCGGGAATCACTTTAGGCAAAGACTATCCGTCGCCGATCGTCGATCACAAAGTCGGTCGCGAGCGCGCATTAAAGGCGTACACAACGATACGAAATAGTTGACTGTCGATAACACACTCTTCAACACGCGCCCGAATCGGACTAACGTGAAAAAGTCGACAATGTTGGGGGATGCTATGAACGACGACACTCCAGTCCTGGAGCAAGTGACGGACGCGCTTAGCAGCGCAGCCGACGCGACTAAGGAAGTCGCCACCTCGGTGGCGAAGAAGGTCAAGAAGGCCGCAAAGAAAGTCGCAAAGAAAGTGACCCCGGCTAAGAAGACGAAGAAGTCCACCAAGAAAACTTCTGCGAAGAAATCTTCAAAGAAGAAAACCCAGAAAGCGAGACCAATGGCTAAGAAAGCAGTGAAGAAGACCGTCAAGAAGGCCGCCAAGAAGACCGTGAAGAAGGCTGCCAAGAAGACCGTGAAGAAGGCCGCCAAGAAGGCCGCTCCGAAGAAGGCCAAGAAGGCCAAGAAGGCTGCCAAGAAGAAGTAAGCTTCTTCGCAGATGTGAAAGCCTCCGGGTCCAAGCCCGGAGGCTTTTTCATGTCCGGGGTCTGGATTGACGCAGGATGGCGTCAGGCCCTGGCGCGGTTGACCAGCAATACCGCAGCGCCGCAGGCAATCATGCCGATGATGGCAACGGCATCGAGCTTTTCACCAAACAGAACGAACGCCATCAGCGCCGTCACGGCCGGCACCAGATAGAACAGACTCGCCACCTGGCTCGAGGCCTGGCGCCGCAGCAGCCAGTAGAGCAGCCCGACGGTGCCGATCGACAGCACCACCGCGAGCCACACCACCGACAGCACGAACTCCGCCGACCAGTGGATCACATTGGTCTCAAGGGCCCACGCGCCGATGCCGAGCATGACCATTGCTGCGAGTTGCTGAATGAAGCTGCCCGTGCGCCAGTCGATGCCGCCGCAATAGCGCTTCTGATAGAGCGTGCCGACGGTGATCGTGATCAGCGAAATGGCGGACGCGAACCAGCCCCAGCCCGCCTCGCCCGTCATCGGCCGACCATGCAGGATCAGCAACACGCCGGCGAGACCGAGCGCCACCCCGCCCCATTGCAGCGGCGTGACGCGCTCACCGAGAAACCGACTGGCGAGGATCGAGGTGAGGATCGGCTGCAGACCCGGGATCAGTGCCGACAGACCGACCGGGACCTCGTGCGCGACCGCAAACACGGTACCGGCGAGATAAAGCCCCTGCACCAGCAGCCCGGCGACGATGCTGTGGCCGATGCCCGCGCGATCCGGCCACGCCGGTCGCACCCATGCGACGATCACCGCCATGATCGCGACCACCAGCATCATGCGCACGGTCAGATAGGTCAGAGGTTCAGCGCCGTTCAGCACATACTTGGTGCCGATGAAACCGGTGCTCCACAGCAGCACGAAGACGATGGGTGCTGCGCGTCCGATCAGGATTTCAAGATCGCTTTTCTGAACCTGTTTCATGGGCTGCTCACTGCCCCATCATGTGCTAAGCGGCAATGGCTGTTTGCGCGGACCTGCCGCCTGACATCACGACACCGAGACCATTATCGAAGGAATTTGCCATGGACGTTCGCGCCGCCGTTGCCATCAGTGCCGGCAAGCCGCTGGAGATCACCACCGTTCAGCTCGAAGGCCCGCGCGACGGCGAAGTGCTGATCGAGATCAAGGCCACCGGCATCTGCCACACCGACGAGTTCACGCTGTCGGGCGCCGATCCCGAAGGTCTGTTTCCGGCGATCCTTGGCCATGAAGGCGCCGGCGTCGTCGTCGATGTCGGCCGCGGCGTCACCTCCGTGAAGAAGGGCGACCATGTCATTCCGCTCTATACGCCGGAATGCCGCCAGTGCCCGTCATGCCTGTCGCGCAAGACCAATCTCTGCACGTCCATTCGCGCGACGCAGGGTCAGGGCCTGATGCCCGATGGCACCTCGCGCTTCTCGCTCGAGGGCAAGCCTGTTCACCACTATATGGGTACCTCGACCTTCGCGAATTACACCGTGCTGCCCGAGATCGCGGTGGCGAAAATCCGCGAGGACGCGCCGTTCGACAAGGTCTGCTATATCGGCTGCGGCGTCACCACCGGCATCGGCGCTGTGTTCAACACCGCCAAGGTCGAGCAAGGCGCCAAGGCGATCGTGTTCGGCCTCGGCGGCATCGGCCTCAACGTGCTGCAGGGCCTGCGGCTCGCCGGCGCCGACATGATCATCGGCGTCGACATCAATAATGACCGAAAGGCCTGGGGCGAGCGCTTCGGCATGACTCACTTCGTTAACCCGAAGGAGTTGGGCAAGGATCTGGTCCCACATCTCATCGACATGACCAAACGCGGCGCTGACCAGATCGGCGGCGCCGATTACACCTTCGATTGCACCGGCAATGTCACGGTCATGCGTCAGGCGCTGGAAGCCTGCCACCGCGGCTGGGGCGAATCCATCGTCATCGGCGTGGCGCCGGCCGGCGCTGAAATCTCGACACGCCCGTTCCAGCTGGTGACCGGCCGCGTCTGGCGCGGCTCGGCTTTCGGCGGCGCCCGCGGCCGCACCGACGTGCCGAAAATCGTCGACTGGTACATGCAGGGCAAGATCCAGATCGACCCGATGATCACCCACGTGATGCCGCTCAGTGACATCAACAAGGGGTTTGATCTGATGAAGCGCGGGGAGAGTATCCGCGGTGTGGTGACGTTTTAAGCGCATCTGCCGCTCTGAATAAGGATGGCGCACGCAGCCAACGAGCTTCGCGCGCCATCATCAACCCAGCGAGCGACGCCTCACGTCGGCAGCATCGCGGCTTCGCCTTCGATACCCTGCTCAGCCCGGCGCCTCGCATAGCGCCGCGCAAGGATCGCGCAGACGAACAATTGAGCCTGATGAAACAGCATGATCGGCAGCACGATCAGGCCGAGGGCGTGACCCGGGAAAAGGATCGCGGCCATCGGAATGCCGCTCGCCATGCTCTTCTTTGATCCGCAGAAGACAATGGCGATCTCATCCTCGGTCGAGAAGCCCATCCAGCGGCTAGCCAGCATTGTCGAGACGATCACAACTGCAAGCACCGCCAGATCGATGGCGAGAACCCCTGCGAGAGTGCCGACCGAGAGCTGGCCCCAGATTCCCTCGACCATGCAGGCGCTGAAGGCGGCATAGACGATGAGCAGCACGGAGCCGCGATCGACCGCCGAGGTGAGACGCGAATGGGAGAGCAACCACGCACCGACCCAGGGGCGGATCAACTGCCCGACCACGAAGGGCGCGACGATCTGCGCGGCAATCTCCTCAAACGCCACGATGGAGAATCCGCTGCCTGCCGAAGACAGCAACAGCGCAACCAGGATCGGCGTGAGCACGACGCCGAGAAGATTGGAGACTGATGCGCTGCACAACGCCGCCGGGACATTCCCGCGCGCGATCGCGGTGAAGGCGATAGATGATCGTACGGTGGACGGCAGCAGACACATGAAGAGAAGACCGGTGGCGAGGTCGGCCGGCAAATACGGACGCAGCGCGAGACTCGCCGCAACGCCAACGAGCGGAAACAGAAGATAGGTGCTGGAGAACACCATCGACTGCAGCCGCCAATGCAGCAGGCCCTCCTTCACGGCGGTCGGCGACAGGCGCGCGCCATAGAGCAGGAAGAGGAGCGCCACAGCAGCGGTGACGGTGTGATCGACATAGACAGCGGCATCGCCGCGCGCGGGCAGCACGGCAGCCAGCGCGACTGTTGCTGTCAGCCACAACAGGAATTGATCGACCGGTAATTTGATATGGCGGCGTGTGATCATAGCGATGAGCCTCTGTTTGATGGCCCAGATCTAATTTCTTCCGCCTTAATGCAAAATCCCCATAACAACGATATCAATCATCATGTATCGTGATGATCATGGATCATGTGCCAGTCGACCTGTTGCAAAGCTTCGTCGCGGTTGCCGATGCCGGGAGCTTCACCGGCGCGGCCCGTCTCCTCGGGCTGCAACAATCGACCGTCAGCCAGCACATCCGGCGCCTCGAAGAGCAGACCGGCCGTCGCTTGTTCGACCGCAGCACCCACCGGGTGGGCCTCACTCCGGATGGCGATGTTCTGCTCGATCATGCGCGCTCGATCCTGGAACGCTATGCCCATCTGCAGCAGTACCTGTCGGCTGCGCCGCTGCGCGGCCGGTTGCGGTTCGGCGCATCGGAAGATTTCGTGTTGTCGGCATTGCCGAACGTGCTCGCCGCTTTCGCGCGCCGGCATCCGGAGCTTGATATCGAACTGCATTCGGGACTGAGCGAGGATCTGCGCACGTCATTCGATGCGGGTCGACTGGATCTCGCACTGGTGAAGCGGCGAGATGGCGACAGCCGGGGCAGGATTGCATGGAAAGAGCCGATCGAATGGATGGCGCATCCCGAATTCCGGCTCGATCCCGACAGTCCCTTGCCGCTCATCCTCTACCCGCCGCCCAGCATCACGCGCGTCGGCGTGCTGGAGACTCTCGAAGCGGCGGGGCGACGATGGCGCATCGCATTCACGAGCGCCAACGTCTCCGGCCTGAGCGCTGCGGCGCGTGCCGGCATCGGCCTGTTGCCACATTCAGTCCGTTTAATGCCGCCCGGTTTGACGATCCTGCCGTCTCGTGAAGGCCTTCCGAAACTGCCCGACATTCAGTTCGCGGTGATCTTACCGGACCACCCACCACCTGCCGTCGAAGCGCTCGCTACGACCATCATGAACTGGGCCGGTCCGCGCGATCGGCAAAGCTGACGGATGGTCCTTCTCTCCGGCTGGCCGATCTGTCCAGGCGCCCTACTCGCCCTTGAACACCACGGCGTCCACCACGACGCAGCCGTTCGTATTCAACATCACCGGATTGAGGTCGATGCTCATCACCTTGGCGGACGTATCCGCCATCAACTCTCCGATCTTCACCATCGCATCGACCAGCGCATCCACATCCATCGGCGGCTCACCGCGGACGCCTTCGAACAGTGGCGCGATGCGCAGCTTCGCCAGCGCGCGCTTGGCATCGTCCCTGATGAAAGGCGGCAGCAACAGTGTGGTGTCCTTGAACACCTCGACATATTTGCCGCCGTCGCCAACCATGACCACCGGGCCGAAGACAGGATCACGATGCGCGCCGATCACGATCTCGCGGCGACCGCCGGTCATGGCGGCGACGATGACGCCGTCGAAGCGCGAACCCTGCTTACGGATGATCTCTTCCATCTCGGCATAGACCTCACCGACCGCCTCGCGCGAGGCGGCGCCGAGCTTGACCAGTCCAAGTTCCGACTTGTGGGCGATGTCGGCCGAGCAGCCCTTCACCACCACTTTGCCGCCTATGGTATCGAATGCCGCCTCGGCTTCAGCGCGGGAATGCACGAGCCGATACGGCACCACCGGGATGCCGCGCGATGCCAGCAGAGCGAGGCTGTCGGCTTCATTCATCATCACGGTCTTGTCGGCCGAGATCAACGCCGACGACGGACCACGCTTGCGCGCCTTCACGCGCACCATCAGCTCATGATGCGACACATATTGATTCAGCGCGGTGACCGCCTCGACCTCGGTCGGGAATACCGAGACACCCTGCGCCTGGAACTCCTTGGCGACGCTGGGCTGCGTCGCCGCGACCACCAGCGGCTTGCCGGTCTGCTCAGCGAAAGCGGCACTGTCGCGCGCGAAGGCCGGGACGTCGTAGCCCGGGCCCGCCACGGGCACGCCAATGACAAAAGCATCGGCCGCAGGATCTTCGGCGATCACCGGCAGGATGTCGCCGAACAGCCGGCTGTTCGACAGCAGCGCCGCGGTGAGATCGATCGGGTTGGTCGTGGTGGCGAAGCTTGGCAGGATGCCCTTCAGCTTCTTGTCGGTCTCGGGTGCCAGCTTGGCCATCGGCATGCCGACGGTCGAAGCAGCATCCGCGGTCATGACGCAGACCGCGCCGGAATTGCTGATCGCGACCAGGCGACGGCCCTGCGGCTTCCAGCCTTTCAGGTAGAGCTCAGTGGCCTCGACGAGACCGCGCATATCCGGCGCACGCCAGATGCCGTGATGTTCGAGGAAGGCGTCGACGACGCGGTCTTCATTGGCGAGCGCGCCGGTATGTGACTGCGCCGCCGCCTTGCCGGCATCGGTGCGGCCGGATTTCAACGCGATGATCGGCAGGTTGCGATGGAGCGCGACTTCGGAGAGTTCCTCCAGATACTTCTTCTCCGGAATGCTCTCGAGATAGAGCAGCATCAGCTTCACTTCCGGATCCTCGGCCACCGCAATGGCGAGTTCGCCGACGGTGATGTCGCTATCATTGCCGGTGGCATGGCTATGGCGGACGCCGATGCCACGCGGATTGAGGAAGCCCACCGGCACCGTGGACAGCGCGCCGCTCTGGCTGAGCATGGCGACATGGCCTTCAACGCGCTCGAATTCCATGAACATGGTGGAGAACGACGCGATGGCGCCGGTGCCGAAATTGGCGAGACCCTGTGTATTCGGGCCAACGATGCGCATGCCGTGCTTATG
This sequence comes from Tardiphaga sp. P4_G1, assembly GCF_056401215.1. Taxonomy (NCBI): domain Bacteria; kingdom Pseudomonadati; phylum Pseudomonadota; class Alphaproteobacteria; order Hyphomicrobiales; family Nitrobacteraceae; genus Tardiphaga; species Tardiphaga sp. P4_G1. The sequence continues at coordinate 93,825 of NZ_JBFUJU010000015.1, read as the reverse complement.
CGCGATCTCGACCATGCGGCGCTCTTTCGCCTTGCCGGCGATCGCGTCGACTTCGCCGAAGCCCGAGGCCATCACCAGTGCGATCTTGACGCCGGCCTTGGCGCAATCCTCGACGGCGCCAATGGCATTGTCGCCGGCGACCGCGACAATCACCATTTCCGGCGCTTCCGGCAGATCGGCGAGGCTCTTGTAGCACTTCTCGCCCTGGATCTCGGTGCGCGACGGATTGATCGGGTAGATCTTGCCCTTGAAGCCGAACTTCTGGAGATAGTGGACCGGACGGCCGCCGACCTTGTTGGGATTTTCCGAGGCGCCGATGATGGCCACGGATTTCGGATCGAGGGCGAAGCGCAGACGGCTCATTGAGGATTCTTTTCGAAGAACGGTACGAGGCGGCCGGTGAATCGCCGATAGCCGGCTTTTACCTTGTCGCCGATCACGAGATCGTTGGCGCCGTGGGCCATCATGCGAAAGCCTTCGGCGGTGTCGATGAGCAGAATATTATAGGGCACATGCTCGCGCGCTTCCGGCGTGCCGGCGCGCAGCACGAGCGAGGCCGCATAGACGGTGCCCTCGCCGCTCGCGATTTTGTCGTCGAGATCGGACGACCCGCAGGCGGCGCAAAAGCTGCGGCGGAAATACTGGATCGATTGGCAGGCACGGCACGACTGATAGCCGATCGCTTCAGTCCCGGTGGTCCAGTCGGCGGCAGGCTTGAGCTCGCTCATGATACGCGCTCCAGGAACATGCTGACATGGGACGACAGCACACCGCCGTCACCGTGCAGCAGCGCGACGGAAGCATCCCTGACCTGACGGTTCTCGGCCCTGCCTGTCATCTGCAAATGTGTTTCGACGAGATGCGCCATGGCGCCGCCGACGCCGCAATGACCGTAGCTGAGAAGACCGCCGTGGGTGTTGAGCGGCATCGCGCCGTGCTGGCCGAAATGGCCGGCACGCACTTGCGCCGCCGCCTCGCCGCGGCCGGCGAGACCGAGATCTTCCAGCAGCATCGCCAGTGTGATGGTGAAGCTGTCATAGACCGCGGCATAGCGCACGTCAGAGATTTCGATGCCCGTCGCCTTCTTCGCGCGCGCGATGGCAATCTCGGCGCCGAGTTCGGACAGCGCCGGCGCGGCGGTGATGTGCTGGTGGGTATGCGCCTGCGCAGCGCCGCGGACGCGGATTTTGGTTGAACTGGTCGGCTCATAGCTGACGACGAAGGCCGCGCCGCCATCGGACACCGGACAGCAGTCGAGCAGTTTGAGCGGCGTGGCAATGGTCTTCGAGGCCATCACGTCGGCGACGGTGATCGGGTCGTGAAACTGCGCACCGGGATGAGTCAGCGCGTGCTGGCGCATCAGCACGGCGAATTCGGCAAGGTCTTCCTGCGTCACGCCGTATTCATGCATGTATCGATTAGCAACGAGGCCGTAATAGGCCGGGATGGTCGGGCCGAGCGGCACTTCGTAAGTGGGATGACCGACCTGCGCCAGCGCCTGGATCGACGCATCGCGGCTCTGGCCGGTCAGCCGGTTCTCGCCCCCGACCACCAGCACATGTTTGGCAACGCCGCCCTCGACCAGCTGATGCGCCAGCATCGCCATCGCCATGCCGGTGGCGCCGCCCACCTGGATCGCATGGGCATAGGATGGCGTGATGCCGAAGTGCTCGGCGAACACGGTGGCGAGCATGATATGCGGCATGGTGGTGGAATAGCCGCACAGGAAGCCGTCGATATCGCCGCGCTTGAGGCCGGCGTCGGCGAGCGCGAGTTCGACGGCACGGCTCATCAGGTCGATGGTCGATGATCCTTCGTGCTTGCCGTAGGGAAGAAGACCGACGCCGGTGATGTAGCTCATGACAAACACTCCGGCAGCAGTGCGCCCCTCCCCCCAAGCGAAGCGAAGCTTCGCCGGGCGCGGAGGGGTCGGGGGCGGGGGTAGCCGCGGATGACGTCGCCTGTGGTTACCCCCCTTCCTGACCCTCTCCCGCAAGGGGGGAGGGAATCGAGAGGCCGGTATTGCGACGCGACCACTATCGTCATCATCAATACGACTTCGGCAAACCGAGCGCCTTTTCGGCGATGAAGCTCAGGATCAGTTCGCGGCTGATCGGGGCGATGCGTGGGATCAGCGACTCCCTGAGATAACGCTCGACATGATATTCCTTGGCGTAACCAAAGCCCCCATGGGTCATCACCGCCTGTTCGCAGGCGTGATAGCCAGCCTCGCCCGCGAGATACTTCGCCGAATTCGCGGCGGGGCCACAGGGCAGTCCCTGGTCATATTGCCAGCCGGCCGACAGCACCATCAGCCAAGCGGCTTCAAGCTCCATCCAGTTCTTGGCGAGCGGATGCTGGATCGCCTGGTTCTGGCCGATCGGGCGGTTGAACACGTTGCGCACCTTGGCGTAGTCGGCCGCCTTCCTCAGTGCAGCCTTGCCGAGACCGACGGCTTCCGCCGCGATCAGGATGCGCTCGGGGTTCATGCCGTGCAGGATATATTCGAAGCCGTGGCCCTCTTCGCCGATGCGATCCTCGACCGGAATTTCAAAATCGGCAATGAACAGCTCGTTGGAGTCGACGGCCTTGCGGCCGAGCTTTTCGATCTCGTGCACGGCGATCTTGGAGCGGTCGAGATCCGTATAGAACAGGCTGAGCCCATGCGTCGGGCTCTTCACCTCTTCAAGCGGCGTGGTGCGCGCCAGCAACAGGATTTTCTCGGCGACCTGCGCGGTGGAGATCCAGACCTTCTGGCCGTTGACGATGTAACGGTCGCCCTTGCGCACGGCGCGGGTCTTGAGCTGCGTGGTGTTGAGGCCGGTATTGGGCTCGGTCACCGCGAAGCAGGATTTCTCGGTGCCGTCCACGATGGGCGGCAGCATGCGCGCGCACTGTTCGGGCGTGCCGAACACGACGACCGGATTGAGGCCGAACACATTCATATGCACGGCTGACGCACCCGACATGCCGGCGCCGGATTCCGAAATCGCCCGCATCATGATCGCGGCCTCGGTGATCCCCAAACCCGAGCCGCCATATTCCTCGGGTATACAGATGCCGAGCCAGCCGGCGTCAGCCATCGCCTTGTGGAAGTCGATGGGGAAACCGCCCTCCTTGTCCTTCTTCAGCCAGTAGGCATCGTCGAAGCGCGCGCAGATCTTCTCGATAGCGTCGCGGATGGATTCCTGATTGGCGTCGAGGGCGAAATCCATGCGTTACAGCTCCGACGTATCTGGGATAGCGGCCTGTCGGAGCACGCCATCCTTGTGCATTTTCTCGATCTGCTCGGCCGTATAGCCGACCTCGGCCAGCACCTCGGCATTCTGTTCGCCGAGATGCGAGGCAAGGCGCGTCGGATTGACCGGGGTCTTCGACCAGGTTGCCGACACCTTCATGCTGCGGATCGCACCTTCGGTCGGATGCTCGACCTGCTGGAAGAAGTCGGTCGCCAGCATATGCGGATCCTGCATCATGCTTTCCAGCGTGTGCATCGGGGTTGACGGCACGTCGGCGTCATCGAGCAGCTTGGCCCACTCAGCCGTCGTCCTGGTCGTGAAGATGCGCGACAGTTCGGCATTCACCGTATCGATATGCTGGATGCGCTGCGGGAAGGTCGCGAAGCGCGGATCGTCGAACAGCTCCTCGCGGCCGACATGCTTGAGGAAGCTCTTCCACTGCTTGTCGTTATAGACCATCGCGCAGATATAGCCGTCCGAGGTCTGGTACGGCCGGCGGTCCGGCGACAGGTGACGGCCGTAGCCGCCCTTGTCGAGCGGCGGATCGTAAGTGAGGCCGCCCATGTGGTCGCCCATCATGAAGCTCGCCATGGTCTCGAACATCGGGATGTCGACGCGCTGGCCCTCGCCGGTCTTGTCGCGATGCACGACGCTGGCGAGGATGGCGCCAAGCGCGGTGAGACCGACGATGCGATCGACCAGCGCATTGGGCACATAGCGCGGCACACCGTCGCTGCTGATACGCGCATTTAGCGCCGGCAATGCAGTGGCACCCTGGATCAGGTCGTCATAAGCGGGCTTGGCGGCATAGGGGCCGGCCTGGCTGAAGCCGAACACGCCCGCATAAATCAGCCGTGGATTGACCTTGGCCATGACGTCATAGCCGAGATTGAGGCGAGCCATCGCCGCCGGGCGGACATTGTAGACCAGCACGTCGGCGGTCTCGACCAGCTTGAGCAGCGCCGCGCGGCCCTCTTCCTTCTTGAGGTCGATGCAGACGCAGCGCTTGCTGCGATTGGTATTCAGGAAAATCGGGCCCATGCCGGGATTGCGCATCGGTCCGATTGACCGAACCACGTCGCCATCGGGCGACTCCACCTTGATCACATCGGCGCCGTAGTCACCCAGCGTCTGGGTGCAATAAGGCCCCATCATCACCGAGGTCATGTCGATGATCCTGATCCCGTGAAGTGGTCCCGTCAAAGTCGTTTGCTCCCGAAAGCGTGTGATCAGGCGCCAGTGCGCCCTGTTGCCTTCGTCTTAGCGGGAGGCGTTCGGCGGGCGCAAGGGCGCCAGACGCGGGGCCGTATGCGTGGGATGCCGGTACGCGTCAAAGTGGTAACGACTAGCCGGCCCCCGCTGACGCCGAAGCGCGCATCATCTCCCGCAGCTCGGTCTTGAGCACCTTGCCATAATTGTTCTTCGGCAGCGCATCCAGATAGACGTAGCGCTTGGGGCGCTTGAAACGGGCGATATTGGCGAGGCAATGCGCGTCGAGCGCAGCGTCGTCAGCCGACGCGCCAGGCTCCAGCACCACACAGGCGACCACGACCTCGCCCCAGTCCGGCTCGGGCACGCCAATCGCCGACACTTCCCGCACGGCGGGATGCGTCAGCAGCGCCTCCTCGACCTCGCGCGGATAGATATTGGTACCGCCGGAAATGATGACGTCCTTGGAGCGATCGGACAGCGTGAGAAAGCCGTCGTCGTCGAGCCGGCCGACATCGCCGGTGCGGAGCCATCCGTCCTTCAATGTCTCGGCATTGGCCTTGTCGTTGTTCCAGTAGCCGAGCATCACAGCCGGCCCCTTGGCCTCGACCTCGCCGGTCTCGCCAACCGGCAAAGGCTTGCCGTCGGCATCGGTGATCCGCACTTCCATCACGCTCTGCGCCGGGCCGACCGAAGCGAGGCGTTCGAGATAGCGCGGGTGGTCTGTATCGGCGTGGAAGGCGCGCGGCAGCGAAGTGATCGTCATCGGCGATTCACCCTGGCCGTAGATCTGCACGAAGCGTTGCCCCATGGTGGCAATGGCATCGCGAATGTCGGCCAGATACATCGGGCCGCCGCCATAGACGATGGTGCGCAGCCCCTCGCCGCTCTCGCCGCGCTTCTTCGCCGCATCAACCAGACGGCGCACCATGGTGGGCGCCGCGAACATCGCGACATCGCCGATTTGCTTGCCGAGATCGAGCACTTCGTCGGGCTCGAAGCCCTGGCTCTCCGGCACGACGTGGCGGGCAGCCATGCGGACATGGATAAAATTGTACAGGCCGGCGCCATGCGAGATCGGCGCGGCATAGAGGATGGCATCGCGCACCTGATCCACATCGGCAAGATAGCACATGGACATGGCCACCAGATTGCCATGGCTGAGCATCACGCCTTTCGGCCGCCCAGTGGTGCCGGAGGTGTAGAACAGCCAGGCGAGATCGTTGTCGTCACGGGACAGCGGCCCCATCCCGGCCGGCTCGCCATGCTGCAATTCGTGAAACGTCTCGCTATCGATAGACAGCATCTGCATGCCGGTTGGCAGGTCTTCCTCGACCTGAACCAGTGCCGACCGGCTGTCGTCGTCGACAAAGGCCAGCCTCGCGCCGGCATTGTCGCAGATCCACGCGGCCTCGCGGCCATGCAGCTTGGCATTGATCGGGATGACGACAGCGCCGATCCACCACACCGCATACATGCATTCGAGATATTGCGTGGCATTCGACATGAACAGCGCGACGCGGTCGCCGGGCTGAATGCCGTAATCGCGTACGAGGCCAGCACCGATGGCCGCGGCGCGGCGCGCAAAGGTTTTGTAGTCAGCCTGAACCGTGGTGCCGGTCAGCAGCGCCGGCGCCTGCGGATGCAGACGCGCCGACGACGCCAGCCATTGTGCGACATTCATTGTACGTTTTTCTCGGCGTCGCCCGCGCGTTACTTCGCGGGCTCGAGGATCGAAACGTAGTTCGCCACTGCGGCGCCGCCCATATTGAAGATGCCGGCCAGCTTGGCATTCTTGATCTGCATGCCCTCGGGCGCCTGACCCAGCAATTGCATTGCGCTCAGCACGTGCATCGACACACCGGTGGCGCCGATCGGATGGCCTTTCGCCTTGAGACCGCCGGACGGATTGATCGGCAGCTTGCCGTCCTTCTGGGTCCAGCCTTCCTTGATGGCGCGCGCACCCTGCCCGCGCGGCGTCAGGCCCATGGCTTCGTATTCGATCAGTTCGGCGACGGTGAAGCAGTCATGGGTTTCGACGAAAGAGAGATCGCCGATCTCGACGCCGGCGGTCTTCAGCGCCTGCTGCCAGGCCACGGTGCAGCCCTCGAATTGAAGGATGTCGCGCTTCGACATCGGCAGGAAATCCTGCGCATGGCCGGTGGCCTTGATGTTGACCGCCTTGCCCATGGTCTTGGCGGTCTCGGAATCCGTCAGCACCAAGGCCGCGGCGCCGTCGGACACCAGCGAGCAGTCTGTGCGCTTCAAGGGGCCGGCGACGAACGGGTTCTTGTCGCTTTCGGAGCGACAGAATTCGAAGCCGACATCCTTGCGCATCTGCGCATAGGGATTGTGGACGCCATTGGCGTGGTTCTTGGCGGCGATCATCGCCAGCGCATCGGACTGGTCGCCGTATTTCTGGAAGTATTTTTGCGCGATCCCGCCGAACACGCCGGCGAAGCCTGCGGGCGTCTCGCCGTCTTCCGGCAAGTAAGAAGCACGCAGCAGGTTCTTGCCGATTTCAGGTCCGGGCGTGCGGGTCATCTGTTCGACACCGACCACGAGAACAATTTTAGCAGCGCCGGCGGCGATCGACTTGATGCCCTGATGCACAGCGGCCGAACCGGTGGCGCAGGCATTCTCGACGCGCGTGGCGGGCTTGAAGCGCAGGGCGGGATCGGCCTGCAGCACCAGCGACGCGGTAAAGTCCTGCGGCGAGAAGCCGGCGTTGAAATGGCCGAGCACGATTTCATCGACGTCAGATGCGGAGATGCCGGCATCGGCCATGGCTTCGGTCGCAACGCGAACCACCATGCTCTCGACGGTCTCGGCGTCGAATTTTCCGAAAGGCATATGCGCCCAACCAACGATGCTGGCAGTCATGGTCGTCTCCCTGATCGATTTCAAATATTGGGCCCGTTATAGCCCGGCTTCATGGCGCTTGCAGGGATTTCATGGTCCGCGCGCACATGGCCGTTATGCCTGCCCAGTCGCCGGAACGTACCATTGACGACGGACAGATCCAGGACCCGCCGACCGCCAGAACCATCGGCTCGCTGAGCCAGTTCGCCGCATTGGCCTCGCCAATGCCACCCGTGGGGCAGAACCTGACATCCGGAAACGGTCCCGCCCAAGCGCGCAGCATCGCGATGCCACCCGCCTGTTCTGCGGGGAAGAATTTCAGAGTGTCAAAGCCGCGCTCGCGCGCCTGCATCAGTTCCGAGGCCGTGGCGACGCCCGGCAGGAATGGCAGATCGCTGGAAGCTGCGATGTCCAGCAATTCGCGCGTCGCGCCGGGACTGACCGTGAAGCGCGCCCCGATGGCATAGGCCTTCTGGAAATCCGCCGGCGTGAGCACCGTGCCGATGCCAACAATGGCCTCCGGCACTTCGGCGACGACGGCCTTCGCCGCCTCCACCGCGGCATCGGTGCGCAAGGTGATCTCCAGCGTGCGAACGCCACCGGCGACCAATGCGCGCGCCAGCGGTACGGCGTCGGCAACACGTTCGATCGTGAGCACGGGAACGACGAATGCTGCCTTCAGCAGCTTTCGCAGATGATCCTGACGCTGACCGATATCGAGAGGCTTGTTCATGCGGATGGTCCTCTCATAAGGATGTATCGAACGCGATCATATCGGGCATCGCCTCGCGCGGGATGATCGCGCCGGGATGGCAGACGACCGTACCGGCGAGATAGTGGCCTGCCTGTGCGGCGGCGACGGGCTGAGCGCCGCTCAGACGTGCGTGCAGATAGGCAGCAGCGAAACTGTCGCCGGCCGCGGTGGTATCGATCACCGCACCACTGACAGGGCTGGCCTCGACACGCCGCGACTGGCCGTGATGCCGTATGATGCTCGCGGGGCTATCGAGCTTGAGCACCACTTCATCTGCTTCAATACGCGACAGCAGCTTGTCCTCGGCCTCGCCGGGATAGAGCGGCAACAAGTCCTCGACCGAGGCGAGCACGATATCGGAGACCGCAAAAGCATCCTGAAACGCGGCGCGCGCCAGATCGAGATCGGGCCAGCCGCGGGCGCGGAAATTCGTGTCGAAGGCGATACGGACGCCGGCCGTGCGGCTGCGCTGGAGTGCGGCAAGCAAGCGGTCGCGCCCCGCCACGTCGAACAGCGACAGCGTGATGGCCGAGAGATAGATCAGATCATAGTCCGCAAGTGCTGCCAGCAACGCGTCGGTCTCAGGCAGACTTAACAAGCTGCGGACAGCCGACGCATCGCGCCAGTGATAGAAGCGGCGCTCGCCGGCCTCATTGGTCTCGATCATATACAAACCGGGCAGCTTGCCCTTGAGGCGCATCACCCGCTCAGTGCCGATGCCCTCGGCCTGCCAGCCGGCAATCATCTCGTCGCTGAGCGGATCGTCACCGAGCGCGGTGACATAATCGACCTCCGCGCCAAGCCGGGCGAGATAGACCGCAGTGTTCAGCGTGTCGCCGCCGAAGGATCGCGTCAGGTGCCCGTCCGGCATCTGACGCAGCTCGATCATGCATTCGCCGATGCTGGCGATCCGCATGGTGGCCTCAATCGACGAACTTGCCGCCGAGTTCATCCTCGATATGGATGCGGATGATGTCGTCGAAGGTTTTCTCGGCCGTGGTGAAGCCGAGCTTCAGCGCGCGCGCGGTGTCAAAATCGCGCGGCCAGCCCGACACGATGCCAGTGATGACCGGATCGGTCTCGCGCTTAATGCGCCCGACGACGTTCTTGCCGGCCACGCGCTCAAGCGCGGCGAGCTGCTCGCCGACGGTCACCGACATGCCGGGCATGCTGAGATTACGCCGCGGGCCCATCGCCTGAAGATCCATGGTGCCGGCGTGAACGAGAAAGCCCACGGCAGAGCGCGGCGACGCGTGCCAGTGGCGGACATCCTCGGACACCGGCAGGATGGCTTCCTTGCCGGCCAGCGGTTCGCGGATGATGTTGGAGAAGAAACCGGAGGCGGCCTTGTTCGGCGCGCCCGGACGGACGCAGATGGTCGGCAGGCGGATGCCGATGCCGTCCAGGAACCCCTTGCGGGTATAGTCGGCGATCAGCATTTCGCAGATCGACTTCTGGGTGCCATAGGAGGTCAGCGGCGTGTGAATGAACTCATCGCCGATCTTGTCGGGGAACGGCGCGCCGAACACCGCGATGGACGAGGTGAAGACCAGCCGCGGCTTGTAGCCGCCGCCGATGGCCCGGATAGCGTCGATCAGGTAGCGGGTGCCGTCGAGATTGATGCGATAGCCCTTGTCGAAATCGGCCTCCGCCTCCCCTGACACGATGGCAGCGAGATGAAAGATGACCTCCGGCTTGTGGGCGACCAGCGGCGCAGCCGTCTTTGGATCGGCGAAGTCCGATGTCACCAGTTCGATCGGGATCGACGCGCCCGCAGGCTTTGCCGGCGCCACCACATCCTGCAGGGTCATGCGGGTGATATCGCGATTTCCGAGACGGCCGTCGCGAACCAGTTTCTCTGTGAGCTTGCGGCCAACCATGCCGGCGGCGCCGAGGATGAGGATGTGCAAGGGAAAACTCCTTCTTGTTGTTCTTGGGTTCAATTCTGGCCCTCATGGTGAGGAGGCGCCTCTTTGGCGCCGTCTCGAACCATGAATGAGACTACGGCCATCCTTCGAGACGCGGTCGAAGACGACCGCTCCTCAGGATGAGGGCGGTACATTGGGTAAGCCGCCTACTCCTTCACCGCGCCTGTCATCGCCGATACGTAGTGCTCGACGAAGAACGCATAGAGGATCACCAGCGGCAGCGAGCCAACCAACGCGCCGGCCATCAGCGAGCCCCATTTGTAGATGTCGCCGTCGACGAATTCGTTGACGATGGCCACAGGCACGGTCTTGTTCTGGGTCGATTGCAGGAAGGTCAGCGCATAGATGAACTCGTTCCAGCACAAAGTGAACGAGAAGATGAAGGCCGAGATCAGGCCGGGCACCGCCAGCGGAATGATGATCTTGACCAGGATCTGCCAGCGCGAGGCGCCGTCGATCAGCGCGCACTCCTCGAGCTCGAACGGGATGGTCTTGAAATAGCCCATCAGGAGCCAGGTCGAGAACGGGATCAGCAGCGTCGGATAGACCAGGATCAGCGACAGCGGCGAGTCGAACAGGCCATAGGCCTGGATGACCGAGGCCAGCGGGATGAACAGGATCGACGGCGGCACCAGATAGGCCATGAAGATCAGCGCCCCGACTGTCTCCGCACCACGGAAGCGCAGCCGCACGATGGCATAGGCGGCGAGCACACTGGCAACGATCGACAAAAATGTCGAAGCCGCTGCCACATACATCGTGTTCCAGAGCCACTGCGGATAGTTGGTTTCGAACAGCAGCTTTTGAATGTGCTTGAAGGTCGGCTTGATCACCCAGAACGGATTGAACCGCTCCATGTCGATCAATTGCTCGTCGGGTTTGATCGAGGTCAGCGCCATCCAGTAGAACGGGAACAGCAAGATCACCACGATGATGAACAGCGGGATGTAGAGCGTGACGATGCGCCTCGGCAGCGACTCCAGATAGGCCATGCCCTCGCTGTGATCGTCTTTCTCGACGGTCGGCGCGACGGCTGTGCGGTGATCGACGGCGTGATCAGTCATTGTCAGTGCCTTGCTGCCACTTGCGGCGTTGCATGCCGAACCAGGAAATGGCGATGGCTGCCAGAAGGAACGGGATCATGGCGGTGGCGATGGCTGCGCCCTCGCCGAGACGACCCGAGAGAATGCCGCGCTGATAGCTCAGCGTCGCCATCAGATGCGTTGCATTCACCGGACCGCCGCGAGTCAGCGCCCAGATCAGCTGGAAGTCCGTGAAGGTGAACAGCACCGAGAAGGTCATCACGACCGCGATGATCGGCGTCAGCAGCGGATAGGTGATAAAGCGGAAGCGCTGCCACGATGTGGCGCCGTCCAGCGTCGCCGCTTCATAGAGCGACGGTGACACCGTCTGCAGGCCCGCCAGCAACGTAATCGCCACAAACGGCACACCGCGCCAGATATTGGCGAAGATCACGCTGCCGCGTGCCCAGTTGCTATCACCGAGAAAATTGATGTTGTGGTCGATCAGGCCCATTTTGATCAGCGACCACGAGATGATCGAAAACTGCGAGTCGTAGATCCACCAGAAGGCGATGGCCGAGAGCACCGTCGGCACGATGAACGGGATCAGCACCGCGGCGCGGATCAGCGCCTTGAACGGCATATGCCGGTTCAAGAGCAGGGCCAGATAGAGGCCGACGGCGAATTTGATGGCCGAGGCGACGATCGTATAGAGCAGCGTGTTGAACACCGAGAGCCAGAAGATGCTGTCGTCCTTCAGCCATTCATAATTCTCGAGGCCGACAAACACGCCGCCGCGGCCGATGCGATCATCGGTGAAGCTCATCCAGACGCCGAGGAACAGCGGGTAAGCGAGAAACAGCAGCAGGAATGCCGCGGCCGGCAGCATGAACCACAGTGCGAGCCAGTTGCGGTTGATCCGCAGCCGCTCCCAGGCCGAGGATCTGGGGATCACTTTCCCTGCCCCCGGCATCGATGTCTGGATCGTGGTCATTGCAAGATAGCTCCAGTCGGATGTCGGCTTCGGTCTGATGTCGTGCAGTCAGTCATGCGTCATGATCCGGTTACGGCAGGATCGCTTCGCCCTCGATCTCGACACGTGCGTGTGGATCGATCAGGGCGGAAACCTGAACCAGTGTCATTGCTGGAAAATGCTTGCCGAGCGTCGCGCCCCAGGCCTCGCCAATGGCGGGGCCGGACGTCTTGAATGCGTTGATGTCGGTCACATAGGCGCGCAACATCACGATTTGCTTTGGTTCGCCGCCCGCGGCCTTCAGCACGGTGACGAGATTCTCCATCGCGTAGCGCCACTGCGTCCCGAAGTCGGATCCCGCGGCGACTTCGCCCTGCCCGTTCTGCTTGCCGAGCTGACCGGAGATCCGGACGCTCCGCGTACCGCCGGCCACCACCGCATGCGCAAAACCGCGCGGCCGCGTCCAGCCTTCCGGGAGAACTGTCTTGTAGTCGGTCTCTGGCATTCCCATTCCCATCGTTCAGGCAGCCTTTTGTGAAACGAGATTCACGGCTGCTCCGGAGAGTTGCCGGCGCGGGTCGCTCCGCGCCGGCAAGGTCGTCCTCAGGCGCGGAAGATGCGCTTCGCCGCGCGCTCGGCAGACGACATCGCGGTCTTCACGTCCTCGCGGCCCGTGCAGTAATTGGCGTACATGTCGACGACCACGAAGTCGGCGATCGCCGCCGCCGCATTCTCGCTCATCTGCGCTTCGCCCGCCGGGGTCGTTGCCGTCGAAGCCACGTCGCGATATGGCGTGTTCTTCGGATCGGCGGTCCAGATCGGGTTCTTCTCGAAAGCAAGCTGGAACGGCGACAGATAGCCCTGGGCTGACTCGACCCACGGATTGAACTGCTCGGGCTCCATCATGAAGGCGGTGAACGCCTTGCAAGCCTGCGGGAACTTGGTGAAGGAGAAGATCAGGATCGGGAAACCGAGATGGAGCTCACGCCGCTTGCCGTCCAGACCGACGGGCAAATGCGCGTGGTTCATGTCTTCGGCAATCGCCGGGGCTTCCTTCTTCGCGGTCACATAGACCGAGATGCCATTGGTGGTCAGATGCAGCTGGCCGGCCAGGAATGCCTTGTTGTTCGACGAGTCGTTCCAGGATGCGGTGCCGGGAATGAAGTTATCGTAGAGCGACTTGACGTATTCCAGTGACTTCGCGGTCTCCGGAGAATTGATCGTGACCTTGTTGTCTTTGTCGATCAGCTTGCCGCCATGGGCCCACAGCGCCCAGTGCACCCAGCCATTGGCATCGCCCGAAGCGTGGCCCAGCGCCATGCCGCCTGGGGTGCCGTTCTTGTTCATGCCCTTGAACAGATCCTGGAAGCCGCCGAGATCATTCGGGAACGTCTTGTGCCCGGCCTTTTCCGCAGCAGCGACGCGGTAGTTCACCAGACCGCCGGTCGCAGCGACCGGAACGCCGATCCACTTGCCGTTATGCATGCCGTACTGCTTGCCGGACTCGGCCCAGCCGCCGTTCTTCTTGCCGAGATAGTCGGCGACGTCGGAAACGTCCATGCACTTGGTCGGGAACAGGAACGGCAGGGAGTACAGGCCCCAGACCATGTCGAGGCCCTGCCCGGTATTCGCCGCGACCGAAGCCTTTGGCTGAATGTCGTCATAGGATTCGTTGGAGACGGTGATGGTGACGCCGGTTGCCTTCTGGAAGGCGTCGACGATCTTCATGAAGGCCACGTCTTCGGCTTCGACGAAGCGCTTCCAGCGCAGCAGGTTAATCTTGGCGCCAGCTTCCGGCTTCCACTGTGAGGCCTGCGCCCAGGCTTTTGCGTAGCCCAGCAATTGATCCGCGGACATGGTCGCCGCAGCAGCAAGCGTGATCGCGCCGCCCTTGAGCAGAGATCGGCGATCCGGTGTAAATCCAGTCATCTTTCGTCTTCTCCCTGTAATATTGGTTCGTTGATCGACCAATGTTTTGAAATTGATTTGGTGCAACAGCGCGTCAGTTGACGCGCTTGCCGGTCTCCTTGTCGAACAGATGCGCCGAATTCGCGCGCGGCCTGAGATGAATCTTGTCGCCCGGCGCGACCGGACGTCGATCACGGAAGATCGCGATGATGTCCTGGGTGCCGATACGTGCGACGACCTGAGTCTCCGACCCCATCGGCTCGACCACCACGACCTCGGCCTCGATGCCGTCATCGGCGAATTCGAGATGCTCGGGACGAATGCCGTAAGTGACAGCCTTGTCGTTCCCTGCCGCAGGCGCTGCCGTAATCGGCAGCTTCGCGCCATTGGCAGTTTCCACCCAAGGCTGGCCGCCGTTCACCTTCAGCGTGCCTTCGAGGAAATTCATCGCCGGCGATCCGATGAAGCCCGCAACGAACTTGTTCTCGGGACGATCATAGAGCTCCAATGGTGCGCCCATCTGTTCGACGATGCCGTCCTGCATCACCACGATCTTGTCGGCCATGGTCATGGCCTCAATCTGGTCATGCGTCACATAGACCGTCGTCGTCTTCAGGCGCTGATGCAGTTCCTTGATCTCGGCGCGCATGGCGACGCGCAGCTTGGCATCGAGATTCGACAGCGGCTCGTCGAACAAAAACACCTGCGGGTCACGCACAATGGCGCGGCCCATGGCGACGCGCTGACGCTGACCGCCCGACAACTGCCGGGGAAAACGCTCGAGCAATCGCCTCAAATCGAGAATATCGGCGGCGCGATTGACCTTCTGATCGATCTCGCTTTTGTCCGCGCCGCGCAGCTTGAGCGAGAAGCCCATATTCTGGGCAACGGTCATATGCGGATACAGCGCGTAATTCTGGAACACCATGGCGATGTCGCGCTCTTTCGGCTGGACATCATTGACCACGCGGTCGCCGATCGAAATCGTGCCGGAGGTGATCTTCTCCAGGCCCGCCAACATGCGCAGCAATGTGGATTTTCCGCAGCCGGATGGCCCAACCAGAACCACGAATTGGCCATCCTCGATGGGGACCGACACGCCGTGGAGAACCTCAAAACCGCCAAAAGACTTACGAACGTCGTGAATCTGCACGGACGCCATACATTTTCCTCCCAAATGTCCCATTTTAGAGACTGCGTCCTCCGATTGCCGGAGCCGCCTGTTCTTACTTGTCTGACATCCTACCAGATTTTCTGGCGGCGTGTCGTTGGATCATAGTCGTAGAAAAACTTCGCAGATGCAAACGTTGCGAAGCAGCCAGTGGCGTGCAAACATTCGTGACCAATCAAAAGAGACGACGCACCAAGATATAAAGTGTGCGCTGCGGGAGAAATGATGACCAAGTCGACTTCGTCCACGCCGACTGCGGGGACCTCGCCTGTAAAGGCAACCAAGCGCAAACTTCGTTCGAGCGAATGGTTCAACGATCCCCACAATCCCGGAATGACCGCACTCTATCTTGAGCGCTATCTGAACTACGGTCTGACGCGTCACGAATTGCAGTCCGGCAAGCCGATCATCGGCATTGCGCAGACCGGCAACGACCTGTCGCCCTGCAATCGCCATCATCTCGAACTCGCCAAGCGCGTGCGCGAAGGCATTACCGCTGCCGGTGGTCTGGTGATGGAATTCCCGGTGCATCCGATTCAGGAGACCGGTAAGCGGCCGACTGCGGCGCTTGATCGCAACCTTGCTTATCTCGGCCTTGTGGAAATCCTGTTCGGCTATCCGCTCGATGGCGTCGTGCTAACAACCGGCTGCGACAAAACCACGCCGGCCTGTTTGATGGCAGCAGCGACAGTCAATCTCCCCGCAATCGTGTTGTCCGGCGGTCCGATGTTGAACGGCTGGCACGAAGGCCAACGCACCGGCTCCGGCACCGTGGTGTGGAAATCGCGTGAGCGGCTGGCCGCCGGCGAGATCGGCTACGAAGAATTCATGACGCTGGTGGCATCGTCCGCACCGTCAGTCGGCCATTGCAACACCATGGGCACCGCGTCGACGATGAACTCGCTTGCCGAAGCTTTGGGCATGTCACTGCCCGGCTGCGCTGCCATCCCCGCTCCCTATCGCGAGCGCGGCCAGATTGCCTATGAGACGGGCAGCCGTATCGTCGACATGGTGTGGGAGGACCTCAAGCCGTCCGACATCCTGACGCGCAAGGCGTTCGAGAACTGCATCGTGGTCAACTCCGCCATTGGTGGCTCGACCAACGCCCCCATCCATATCAACGCGCTGGCGCGCCATATCGGCGTCGAACTCGATATCGACGACTGGCAGAAATTCGGCCATGACGTACCGCTGCTGGTCAACATGCAGCCGGCCGGCTTCTATCTCGGCGAGGAATATCACCGCGCCGGCGGTGTCCCCTCAGTGGTGCGCGAGCTGATGAAGCACAAGCGCATCCATGAGGATGTGATCACGGTGAACGGCAAGACCATGGGGGAAAATTGCGCCGCCTCGCCCAAGCCGGACAACGACGTCATCTGGTCCTATGACAAGCCGCTGGTGGCTGATGCTGGCTTCCTCGTCCTGCGCGGCAATCTGTTTGATTCCGCGATCATGAAGACCTCGGTAATCTCCAAGGAATTCCGCGATCGCTATCTGATCAATCCGAAGGATCCGAACGCATTTGAAGGTCGCGCCATCGTGTTCGAGGGGCCGGAGGATTACCATGATCGCATCGACGATGCCGCGCTCAATATCGATGAGCATTGCATCCTGTTCGTGCGCGGCACCGGGCCGATCGGCTATCCCGGCGGCGCGGAAGTCGTGAACATGCAGCCGCCGGCAGCGCTGATCAAACGCGGCATTCTATCCCTGCCCTGTATCGGCGATGGCCGGCAGTCGGGCACGTCGGGCTCGCCGTCGATCCTCAACGCGACGCCTGAAGCGGCAGCCAATGGCGGCCTCGCAATCCTGCAGACGGGCGACAAGGTGCGCATCGATCTCAACAAGGGCTCGGCGAATATCCTGATCTCCGACGAGGAGCTGAAGCGACGTCGCACCGAACTGATGGCCAATGGCGGCTTCAAGTATCCGGCCAACCAGACGCCGTGGCAAGAACTCTACCGCAACACCGTCGGCCAGCAGGCCACCGGCGCCTGCCTTGAGCTGGCAACGCGCTATCGCGATATCGCCGGTACGGTCGGGACGGCGCGGCATAATCACTAGCAGCCAACGGTGTCATTGCCGGGCTTGACCCGGCAATCCAACTTCCTTCGCAGCAAGATGGATACGCGGGTCAAGCCCGCGTATGACGCCCAAAACAAAAACGTCTCAGGGAGATCTCACATGTCTGACCGCTTGAAAGGCAAACGCGCCTTCGTCACCGCGGGCGCCGTCGGTATCGGCCGCGCCTGTGCACTGGCCTTTGCACGCGAAGGTGCGACGGTGTTCGCCACCGATATAGACGACAAGGGCGTCGCCCTGCTGACCAAGGACGGCGTGGCAGAGACAGCGCGACTCGACGTGCGCGACACGGCTGCCGTCGAAGCGATGGCGAAGAAGGTCGGCGATATCGACATCCTGCTCAACGCCGCCGGCTTCGTGCATCACGGCGCAGCACTGGAATGCTCCGATTCCGACTGGGATTTCTCGTTCGACCTGAACGTCAAATCGATGCACCGGACCATCCGTGCGTTCCTGCCCGGCATGCTCGCGCGCGGCAATGGTGCGATCGTCAACATTTCCTCCGCCGCCGGTGTCTTCAAGGCAGCGCCGAACCGCTATGTCTATGGCGCAACCAAAGCCGCCGTCGCCGCCCTCACCCGTGCCGTGGCTGTCGACTACATCACCAAAGGCATTCGCTGCAACGCGATCTGCCCCGGCACGATCGAAACGCCGTCGATGCTCGACCGCGCCGCGGCCGCAGGCCCGAATGGCCGCGAGCTGTTCGTGAGCCGGCAGCCGATGGGCCGCCTCGGGACCGCCGAGGAAATCGCGTCCCTCGCCGTCTATCTCGCCAGCGACGAGAGCGCCTTCACCACCGGCGTCGCACACATCATCGACGGCGGCTGGACGCTGTAACCGAGGACATCGCATCATGAACAAGATCGATTTGAACGGCCGCTGCGCCGTGGTCACGGGCGGCGCCCAGGGCTTTGGCCGCGCCATCACCGAACGTTTCGTCGCTTCCGGCGCCAAAGTGGCGATCTGGGATCAGGATATTGACCTGGCCGTAAGAACGGCGAGCGAAATCGGCGACGAAGTGATTGCCCTCAAAGTCGACGTCACCGACGTCGCTTCAATTGATGAAGCTCGTGATGCGACGCTTCAAGAGTTCGGCAAGATCGATATCCTGGTCAACAATGCCGGCATCACTGGATTCAACAAGCCGGTGTGGGAGATCGATTACGACGATTGGCGCAAGGTGATGCGCATCAATCTCGACGGCCCGTTCCTGTGCTGTAAGGCTATCGTCCCCGTGATGCTGAAACAGAATTACGGCCGCATCGTCAACATCGCCTCGATCGCCGGCAAGGAAGGCAATCCGAATGCCTCGCACTATTCGGCGTCGAAGGCCGGCCTGATCGCGCTGACCAAGTCGCTCGGCAAGGAACTCGCCGGCCACGAGATCAATGTCAACGCCATCACGCCTGCTGCCGCGAAGACGGCGATTTTCGACCAGATGACGGAACAGCACATCAACTTCATGCTGTCGAAGATTCCGAAAGGACGTTTCGTGCTGGTGCAGGAACTGGCCGCAATGGCTGCCTGGCTGGCCTCGGAAGACTGCGCCTTCTCGACCGGCGCGGTGTTTGATATTTCGGGCGGACGGGCGACCTACTAAGTCGCCCTTCTCGTCAGCCCTTGCCCTTGACGCGGAAGATCACGGGCACGGTGAAGCTCAGGCCGTCGTCGGCGATCAACGGCGGCGGCGCCGGCAGCGGGTCTGAGCGGCGGACCATGGCAACCGCGGCCTCGTCGAATGCGGCGTCGCCAGAGCCCTTCACCACCCGCACAGCCAGGACCTTGCCGACGCGGTCGATCTCGAAATTCACCGTCACTTCGGCCGTCTTCTGCTGGCGCTCCTGCGGATAGCGCTTGTTCTTTTCGAGATAGGCGCTGAGCTGCTTGGACCAGATTGTCGACAGGCGCTTCTTGTCGGTGCCGATGCCGCCCTGCTGCGCTTGTGCTTTCTCGCCAGCCTTGGAATCATCGAGCTTCTGCTGTGCGGCGGCTTCCGACGCGACGGATTCCTGCGACGCCTGCTGCTGCTTTTGCGCCTTTTCGGGTGTCTCTTCTTCCGGCTTGGTCGCCTTGCTCTCGGTCACGACCTGATCGGGTTCTTCGCTCTCGTGCGGCGTCTCCTTGGGGAGATCGCTCTGCTTCTCGACAGCCTTCTGCTCCTGAACGGCCGGAGATGCGGTCGAGGCCTCCGAATCCGGGCCCTGCGGAAGATCGGTCGGCTCGACGTCGGGCGACACCATTTCCATCCCGACTTCGATGGCATTGGCGCCGAGGCCGTCGTCATCCTCTTCCTGCTGCATCTCGAACACAGCCGCAGCGATGCCGCCGACATGCAGCAGCACGGCGACAAGCGCCGCGATCAGCCACAGTCGCCAGGACGACTTTCTATCGAGCTCGGACATAGCGCTTCCGTAACGTCAGGGCTTCGGCGCGTCAGGTGCAGCGATCGGTGCCGGCGATGCCGCAGCGGCATCCGGAACACCTTCCAGTGCAACAAGCTTGGTCTTTTGATAGCCGCCGGCACGCAGCCGTTCCATCACATCGAAGAATTCGCCATAGGGCACCGCGCGATCGACGCGCAGGAAGATCGGACGATCCTTGTTGCCGTCGCCCATCGCATCGAGCTGACGCACCAGATCGACACGCTTGACCATGTTCTCGCCGATCGCGACCGCGAGGTCCGGCTTGATGCTCACATAGGTCGGCTTGTCCGGCTTCTTCTGCGGCGTCACCGTCGAGCTCGGCAGATTGATCGGCAGGTCCACCGTCGACAGCGGCGCAGCCACCATGAAGATGATCAGCAGAACCAGAATGACGTCGATGAAGGGTGTGACGTTGATTTCGTGATTTTCACCGAAATCATCATCGTCGTCTGCACCTTCGGAAAGCGACATACCCATGATTATTCAGCCGCTGCGCGTGCGTGTGAACTCGAATGCGCGCGATCAAGATCGCGTGACAGCAGACGACCGGCGGCGCCCTGCGCACGACCGACGATTTCCATGTAGGCCTTCGTCACCCGCGAGAAGTGATTGTAGATGATGACCGCCGGGATCGCCGCGACGAGGCCGATGGCGGTCGCCAGCAGCGCTTCGGCGATGCCGGGCGCCACCACGGCGAGATTCGTGGTCTGCGACTTCGAGATGCCGATGAAGCTGTTCATGATGCCCCACACGGTGCCGAACAGTCCGACGAACGGCGACGTTGCGCCAATGGTCGCGAGGATACCCATACCAGTGCGCACCTTGCGGCCTTCAGCGCGAACGATTTCGCCAAAGCTCGAGGCGGCGCGCTCCTTGATGCCTTCATCGCTCGAAATGCCGGCGGACATCCTCCCTTCCCGCATCGCCGCTGCCAAAAATCGCGACAGGATCGTGCCGCGCTCACCGAGCGCCATCTGCGCCTCGGACAGCGAACGCGATTCACCGATCTTGCGGAGCGCAGCCTTCAGGCGACGCATGGCCCAGGTCAGTTCCATCATCTTGAAGATGCCGACCGTCCAGGTGACGACCGATGCGAAAGCCAGACCCACCATCACCGCCTTGACGATGATGTCGGCACCCATGAACATTTTCCAGGGCGACAGATCGTGCTCACCGGTAGCGACCATCGGCCTGGGCGCGGCCTCCACCACCGGGCTAGCAAGAGCTGTCGAAGCGGCCGGACTCGCTGCTGGGCTGCTTGGCTGAGCAGTTACCGGGGCCGGTGCCGCAGCAGGGGCTGCCTGAGTAACCACTGGCGCCACGGGCTTTGCAGCCTGCTGCGCAATGATTGGCGAAGCAAACGCGAGTACTGCCAGCACAGCCAGCGACTTAAGAACAGTTCTAAACAAGCTTATACCTCGGCCCAGTAGCGGATGAGATTATGATAGATGCCCGTCAATTTGACCGTTTCTGGGTCGTCCCTTCCGAGACGTTCAACTAGGCTCTGAATCGCGCTGTCGAGATCGAAGATCATGCTGCGCGCATGAGCATCACGTATCATGCTCTGTAGCCAGAAAAAAGACGCTACGCGCATACCTGCCCTTAGAGGCGTTACAAGGTGCAAACTGGAAGCAGGATAAAGTACGAGATGACCGGCCGGCAGCTTCACCTCGTGTGAGCCGTAATTGTCTTCAATAACAAGCTCACCGCCCTCATATTCTTCGGGTTCTGAGAGAAACAATGTCACTGACAGGTCAGTGCGGATACGCATGCCGGTGAGATGATCGCCACGTACTGCATTGTCGACATGCACGCCGAAGTGATGTCCATCCGACGAGACGTAACGATTGAACAGCGGCGGGAAGATATGCAGCGGAATTGCTGCGGATAAGAACCGCGGATTCGACGTCAGTGCCGAGATAATGCGATTGCCGAGCGCGCGGGCCACGTCGCTGTCCGGCGGCAGTTGCTCGTTCCTCTTGACCAGAGCCGATTGCGCACCGGCCGTCGAGCGACCGTCCTCCCAACCGGCCGCATCCATGATGCGGCGGAACTCCGCCACATCACTTTTGCTCAAGACATCAGGGATGCAGATCAGCATCCCCTAGAACTTCCCACTGAGAACAAGTGTTCCCGACCGGCCGGGCGCCACCAGCACGAACGGTGCAGCGCTGTTGTAGAAACCGTCATAGTAGAGCTTGTTGGTGAGGTTGTTGACGAACAGCTTGAGCGTGATGTTCTGGTCGATCTTCTTCTCGACGAACATGTCGAAGCGCCAGAATTCCGGCAGGACCGTCGTGGTGGTCGTGTACAGAATGCCACCGGTGCGCTGCGACTGATAGGTCGCCTGCCCGCCCAGCTCCCAGCCATAGTCGAACTTGTACTTGGTCATCAGGTTGAACGACTGATGCGCGATATTGGCGAGATCGCGCCCGATGAAAGCTGGCGTTGCCGAGTTCAACACCTTGGATTCCATCAGAACCAGACCGCCGAATACGCTCCAGCGATCAGTGATCTTGCCGGCGACACCGAGATCGATGCCGCGGATTCTGTATGATGCGCCAGCCACGACCTGCGTGGCACCGGCAACGGTCAGCTGCTCACGGGCATTGCTCTTGGTGGTCTCGAACAGGGCGCCTGTCAGCAACAGATGGCGATCGAACAGTTCCCACTTGGTGCCGACTTCCGCCGACTTGTTCTTCTCTGGCGCGAACACCTGATTATAGGCGCCCGTAAGATTGAAGCCGCCATAGCGTGCGTCGGTGCCATCCAGTTCGGCGCCGACCGGATTGGTCGACGTGGCATAGGCCGCATAGACACTGCCATAGGGCAGCGGCTTCAACGTCAGGCCGACATTCCAGTTTACATTGCCGCTATCGGCCTTCTGCGGGAACGTGGTGGTGGTCGCAAACGGCTTGCCCGCGCTGACGCTGTAATCGTCGTAGCGGATGCCGGTGTTCAGATAGACGATGTCGTTGTAGTTCGCGGTGTTGATGGCGTAGCCCGCGTTGGTGTCGACCTTGATCACCGTTGGATTGTTGGCGCGCGTGGGCTGCGCAAAGGCCGAATAGGTCAGATTGGGATTATTGATCGGAACGATCACCGAGCCGATGCTGGTGCTGCCGCCCGGCAGCGACTCCGTCGTCAGGCCCGTAAAAGTGTCGATATCGACCTTCTCACGCGAGATTTCGGCGCCGACGATTGTCGTGTGCCTGATCGGGCCGGTGTCGAACTTGAACTTGAAGTCCGACTGGTTGGCGATCGTGTCCGTGGTCTGATAGCGGCTGACGGCGTTGAGCTGCACCAGGCCGAAGCCGCCGGCAGCGTCGGAGACGTAGCCGGGAATGCCGACGCGGGGCGCTTCCGGCAAGGTGCCGACATAGGCCAGAGTCGAGCGTTCCAGCCGCATCTTGTTCGAGAAAGTGACGTCGGGCGTCAGTGCGACTTCGGTGTTCAGCGAGCCGATATCCTGACGGGCATGCTGGAAGTCGCGATTGGCGAAGCCATAGTAGTTGTTGCGGTTCGCGATGCCGGTTTCCGTTGATGGCTTGTTGGCCGCGCGGTCCCATGGAATACCGAAATCCGGGATCGAATTGAGGTCTGTGTGAATGTAGTTGGCCGTGACCTTTACGGCGTCGACCGGCGTCCACTTGATGGCCGCGAAGCCTCCCCAGCGATCGTCAGTCGTGGTGTTGCGGCCAGCAACATCGGCGTCCTGAAACAGGCCGCCGGCGCGCACCGACACCGTCGGGCTCAGCACCTGATTGGCGTCGATGGTGACGCGCTTGGTGGCATCGGTACCGAAGGCGGTATCGATATTGGTGAAGTTCTTGTCGCCTGCCTGTTTGGTGACGATGTTGATCGCACCGCCGGCAGTGCCGCGTCCGGCGAAGGACGATGCCGGACCGCGCAGGATCTCGACCTGTTCGGTGAAGAAGTTTTCACGAATGCTGACGGCCGGGTCGCGGATACCGTCGACGAACACGTCATTGCGGGCATCGAAGCCGCGGATGAAGAAGCGATCGCCGAAAGCGTTGCCGCCCTCACCGGTTCCAAGCGTCACGCCGGCTGTCGAACGAACGGCATCGCGCAGCGATGTCGCGTTCTTGTCCTCGAGAACTTCCCGGGTGAGTACCGTGACGGTGCGCGGCGTATCCAGCAGCTTCTCGGTGAATTTGCCGCCCGCAAGCCGATCGCCTTTATAGGGCGCGGAGGGATCGGCATAAGGATCGGCGGCTAGTCCGCCGGCATTCGGAAACGGTACGGGCGCGACTGGCACCGGTTGAGCCCGGCGGGCGGCGCGGCGGAGCGCGGTGCGCGCGCGAATCTGGTCCGGACTTGGCTTCGACGCCGCCGGCCGGGGCCGGGCAACCGGGGCATCCACCGTGACCGGCGGAAGGGTAGATTGCTGCGCTTCGGCACCGCTGAACGACGCAACCGCGATAAGGCCCGCAACCGCCGTTACTTTTCGGCCAGAATGGGGATCGGCGCCCTCGCCGACACGAACCTCAGAAACAGCACGCAAAGACCGCGGCATTTTCGCCGTACCCATCGAATTCCCCCAAAACTGCGACACCAGGACGCATCAAGTGCGATAATTTGTCCCATGGACGTAGTCGGCGGGAGAACGGGTGGTCAACGCAATTGGGCGAGAATGCGGGGTTCTTATGTTTGAATATGTCTAGATTGGTCGCGGCAGCTACCTAGAGGTAATATGAGACGGTCGCCCTATTCGCTGCTCGGCGGCTTCATCAGCGAGAACATCTCGTCGACGGTCTGCAGCGCCGATTGCCTTACCCGATCCGTATTCTCCATGCCGGCGATGTTGATGCCACGCACGACGGCTTTGATCTCGTCCCGATAGTCGGTCAGGAAGCGCAGCGGATCCGGCGAGTCATTGGCGACCCGCGCGATCAATCCGGTAATTAAAATCTGACAGGCGATCATCCGCCCATTCAACTCGTCCATGTGCCGCTCCGGAGATTACACGTGCAAGCCGCTATGTCGGCTTCGACGAGCCTATGACGGATACGACGCGCAGTTACAACACCAGGCGCTTCTCACTGCGCCGGTGGATTGTCCAAGACGCCGCATAAAACGAGGCGCAGTGTCCTGTTGGAACGATGCGAGAAATCACGCGTAAATCATAGTGAACATGAAGATTTGGCAATGAAGCACGCGTTCAAGCGGTCGTGTGTTTACAGCATTTGAGTCGACACCTAGCTGATCAGGAGCCGCCCACGCGGGCGCGCATTGGACGCTCATGTCTGCGTCAGTGGCTGCCAAGAGATTGATGAGATCACCATGACAACGCTTATCCGTTTTCGATGGACTGGACTGATCGCTCTGACGCTGCTTGCGGCCGGCGGAACTATCGCATGGCAGCATTACGGAGCTACCGGAGCACAGCAGGCGAATGCCGACAAACCGCGCGGCCCTGCCCCCGTCCCGGTGAAAATCGCATCTGTCGAAAAAGCTGATTTCCCCGTTTATCTCGGCGGTTTAGGCACCGTGCAGGGTTTTAATACTGTCGTCGTGCGGACCCGCGTCGATGGTCAGATCGACACGATCGCTTTCACCGAAGGGCAGATCGTCAAGGAGGGTGACCTGCTCGCACAGATCGATCCGCGCCCGTTCCAGGCAGCGCTCGATCAGGCCAAGGCCAAGAAGGCGCAGGACGAAGCCAATCTCGCCAATGCCAATCTGGATTTGCAGCGCTTCACCAAACTCGGCGAATTCGCGACACGGCAACAGACAGACACACAACGCTCCACCGTGCAGCAGTTGAGCGCGCAGATCGCTGCCGACGATGCCGCGATCTCGAATGCACAGACCCAACTCGCTTACACCACGATCAAGGCTCCGATCTCCGGCCGCGTCGGCTTTCGTCAGGTCGACCAAGGCAACATCGTCAATGCTGCGACCCAGACCGGCATCGTCACTATCGCGCAGATCGAGCCGATCGCCGTAATCTTCACCGCGCCTGAACAGAACCTCATCGACATCAGCCAGTCGCTCGCGGAACATCCGCTCAAGGTGATCGCGCTGACCACCGACGGAAAGCGGACGCTCTCGGAAGGAACGCTCGCGGTCATCAACAATCAGGTGGATACGACCAGCGGCACGATCAGGCTGAAGGCGGTGTTCGATAACAAGGACCACGTGCTGTGGCCCGGCCTCTCAGTCTCGACGCGGCTGCTGGTGACCACCCTGAAGGATGCGACCGTCATTCCCGACGATGCCGTTCAACATGGGGCGGACGGGCTCTATGCCTTTGCGGTCGGGGCCGACAACAAAGCCGAGCTGAAGAAAATCAAGGTCGGCCGTTCCATCGATGGCCGCACGGTGGTCGAGGACGGGCTGAGCGCCGGCGAGCGCGTTATCGTCGCCGGGCAATATAAAGTGCAGCCGGGCGCGCTGGTAGCGACGTCAGTCGCAACATCCGCAGCCACTCCGGCGAAAGGCGAATAGCCATGAACGGAGGAATTTCAGCACCGTTCATTCGCTATCCGATCGCAACATCATTGCTGATGGCCGGCATCCTGTTCGTCGGCCTGGTCTCCTATCCCCAGCTTCCCGTCGCGCCTTTGCCGCAGGTCGACTTCCCGACCATCCAGGTAGCCGCCACTCTGCCCGGCGCCAGTCCCGAGACCATGGCATCCTCGGTGGCGCAGCCGCTGGAGCGACAGCTCGCGCAGATCCCCGGCGTAGCGCAGATGACCTCCACGAGTTCGCTCGGCACATCGGCAGTCACGATCCAGTTCGATCTCAACCGCTCGATCGACGGCGCTGCCAATGACGTGCAAGCTGCGATCAATGCCGCTGGCGGACAATTGCCGAAGACGCTTCCGAGTCCGCCCACCTATCGCAAGGTCAACCCGGCCGACTCGCCGATCATGCTGCTGTCGGCGACATCGGACACGCTGCCCATTACGACGGTCAGCGACAGTGTCGATGCGCAACTGGCGCAGCAGATCAGCCAGATCTCCGGTGTCGCCCAGGTTACGATCGGCGGCCAGCAAAAGCCGGCGATCCGCATCCAGATTGATCCTGCCAAGCTGGTGGCCAAGGGGCTGCAGCTCGAAGACATCCGCAGCCAGATCGCGATCACCACTGTCGACAGCCCGAAAGGCAATATCGACGGCGCGACCCGCAGTTACACGATCTACGCCAACGACCAGTTGCCGGAGTCGAAAGACTGGAACGACGTCATCATCGCCTATCGCAATGGTGGTCCGCTGCGGGTCAGGGATATCGGCACGGCGGTGACAGGCCCGGAAGACGCCAAGCAGGCGGCTTGGGCTAATGGCAAGCGCGGCGTGTTTCTGGTGATCTTCAAGCAGCCCGGCGCCAACGTCATCGACACTGTCGACAAGATCAAGGCCGAGCTGCCGCGTCTGGTGGCCGCGATCCCGCCGACCGTGAAGATCGAGGTCCTCAGCGATCGCACGCAGACCATCCGCGCCGCCGTGCAGGATGTCCAGTTCACCCTGCTGCTGACCATCGCCCTCGTCGTAATGGTGATCTTCGTCTTCCTGCGCAGCGTCTGGGCCACCGTCATTCCCAGCGTGACCGTACCGCTCGCATTGCTCGGCGCCTGCGCGCTGATGTGGGTGTTCGGCTATACGCTCGACAACCTGTCGCTGATGGCGCTGACCATCTCGGTCGGTTTCGTGGTCGACGACGCCATCGTGATGCTGGAGAACATCACTAGATATATCGAGGAAGGCGAAACACCGATGGCTGCCGCGCTGAAAGGCGCTGGTGAAATCGGCTTCACCATCGTCTCGATATCAGTCTCGCTGGTCGCGGTGCTGATCCCGCTGCTGCTGATGGGTGGCATTATCGGCCGCCTGTTCCGCGAATTCGCAGTCACATTGACCATGACAATCTTCGTCTCGCTGGTGGTGTCGCTGACGCTGACGCCCATGATGGCGTCGCGCTTCCTGCGCGAAGAGAAACACGCCAAGCATGGCCGGCTCTATCAGCTCAGCGAGAACGCCTTTGACGCTCTGCTGCGCGCCTATGAGCGCGGCCTCGACCTCGTGCTGCGCTGGCGCCTGACGACGCTGATGGTGTTCTTCGCCACGCTCGTCCTGTCGGTCTATCTGTTCATGATTATCCCGAAGGGCTTCTTCCCGCAGCAGGACACCGGCCTGATCACCGCTTCCTCCGAAGCGTCGCAGGATATTTCCTTCGCCGACATGAAGATCCACCAGGAAGAACTCGGCAAGATCGTGCAGGCCGATCCCGACGTCGCCAGCGTCGCCATGTCGATTGGCGGCAGCGGCGGCGCGCTCAATACCGGGCGCATGTTCATTACCTTGAAACCGCGGGATGAACGTTCCGCCAATGCGCAACAGATCATCACACGGCTGCGACCGAAGCTGGAGAAGGTTCAGGGTGCACGCCTGTTCATGCAGGCGGCGCAGGATATCCGGCTCGGTGGCCGCGCCACCCGAACCCAGTTCGAATACACACTGCAGGACGCCAATCTGGCCGAACTGAACGAGTGGGCGCCGAAGATTCTGGCCAAGATGCAGACGCTGCCGGGTCTACGCGACGTCGCCACCGACCAGCAGACCAAG
Organism: Tardiphaga sp. P4_G1; assembly: GCF_056401215.1. Lineage (NCBI taxonomy): Bacteria > Pseudomonadati > Pseudomonadota > Alphaproteobacteria > Hyphomicrobiales > Nitrobacteraceae > Tardiphaga > Tardiphaga sp. P4_G1. The sequence continues at coordinate 65,666 of NZ_JBFUJU010000015.1, read as the reverse complement.
GGCACGACGCTGACGCTGACCATCGATCGCGACAACGCTTCGCGCTACGGCATCCAGCCGCAACTGATCGACGACACGCTGTATGACGCGTTCGGCCAGCGTCAGGTCGCCCAGTATTTCACGCAGTTGAACAGCTATCACGTCATTCTCGAGATATTGCCCGAGATGCAGGGCAAGCTCGACTCACTCGACAAGATCTATATCAAGTCGCCGACGACAAGCGACATGGTGCCACTGTCGGCCTTTGCGAAATGGACGACGGTGCCGGTGCGGCCGCTTTCGATCAGCCATCAGGGCCAATTCCCGGCGATCACCATCAGCTTCAATCTGGCGCAGGGCGTTGCCCTCGGACAGGCGACCGATGCCGTACAGGCTGCCATGCAGGATATCGGCGCGCCTTCGACCTTGCGCGGCACCTTCCAGGGCACGGCGCAGGCGTTCCAGCAATCGCTATCGACGGTGCCACTGCTGATCCTCGCAGCACTGGTTGTGGTCTATCTGATCCTCGGCATTCTCTATGAGAGCTACATCCACCCCCTGACAATCCTGTCCACCCTGCCCTCGGCGGGCGTCGGTGCGCTGGCGATTCTGATGGCGTTCGGTTTCGATTTCAGTCTGATCGCGCTGATCGGCATCGTGCTGTTGATCGGCATCGTCAAGAAGAACGGCATCATGCTGGTGGACTTCGCAATTGCTGCCGAGCGCGACGAACATCTTGAACCGGAAGAAGCCATCCGCAAGGCCGCTATCCTGCGTTTCCGCCCGATCATGATGACGACCATGGCGGCGCTGCTTGGCGGCGTGCCGTTGATGCTCGGCACCGGCACCGGTTCGGAAATCCGCCAGCCACTCGGCTACGCGATGGTCGGCGGCCTCATCGTCAGCCAGGCGCTGACGCTGTTCACGACACCAGTGGTCTATGTCTATCTCGACAAGCTTTCCAATATCATGTCGAGCTGGGGACGATCGAAGCGCGACGACGATAACCGGTCGGACAAGCAGATGCTGGCGAAACAGGCCGCCGAATAGCGCAACGGCGCGCTATACAGCTTCTTCGATCCTGGTGCCGACATAGACGGTGTTGGACACTTCCTCGTCTGCGTTCAGATTGTCGAAGGCCACGACATGCGCGGTGACGGCGCCAAAGACACTCTCCATCACGGCCGTGAATGCAGCTTCTGGTGGGTCGTTCGACCACAGCGCAAACACGCCGCCGGGCTTGAGATGCTCCGACAGACGCTGCAGCCCGGCCGCCGTATAGAGCACGGCATGGCTCGGATGCAGCAGGTTGTCCGGCGCATGGTCGATATCGACCAGTATCGCATCGAAGCGACGACCGGGTTCGTCGGGATCGAGATGACCACCCGTCGAGGTCGCCATCTTGAAGAAATCGCCATGGACGAGACGGCAGCGCCCGTCCGCCGACAATTCGCGGCCGATCGGGATCAGGCCGGCCTGATGCCATTCGATCACTTCGGGCAGTGCATCAATGACGACCAGCGAACCGACCTTCTCATGCGCGAGAACTGCCTGCGCAGTGTAGCCCAGACCGAGACCCCCAACGACGACATCCAGCCCGCTGCCGATTGGTGATGCCAAGCCAATATCCGCCAGCGCGATCTCGGCAGCCGTGAATGCGCTCGACATCAGAAATTCGTCGCCGAGCTTGATCTCAAAGATATCGATGTCCGTGCCCGGCTTCCGCCGACGTCGCAGGGTCAGGACACCCATCGGCGTCGGGCGATAATCCAGTTCTTCGAACATCATGCTCATATCCGACCATGTACATGGCACGTGCGATGCGGCAACAACGAAATGCCCCAAGTGTGCAAATCTGGACAGACACCTCCGGCGAAATGACTAAACACTTGGCGTCGTCGGCGATTCGTCGCGTCATGGTTGCGTGTTGCGTGGAGAGTGACTGCAGGCTCACTCCAGCGCGCGGGGGCGCCGCCATGAAACGCATTCTGGTCGTCGACGACGACCCACTCGTGTCCATGTCCATTAGGCTGACACTGGAACGCGAGGGCTTCGAAACCGTCTCGGCCGATGGTGGCGAGATCGGTCTATTCGTGTTGGAAGATACAAGCTTCGATGTGATGATCATCGATATCTTGATGCCGCATGATCAGGCGTCAGCCATATCGCCGTGATCGCTCTTCGCCGGCGATTTCTTCTTGCTACCTTTGGTGTTCAGGAAGCGAATATCGATCTGTGCACCGTTCACCTTGACCAGTTCGCAGCGGCGATAGGCGAGTCCGGTCGATGACAGCAGCAGGAAGAACTCTTTCAGATTGAGGCCCTCGATGGAGGTCTCGAGTATCAACTCAGCATCATGACTCGACACAGCCTTCAACACACAACTGCGCCGCCATGTGCCGTCGATGGCCATAATCCAGACATTGTAGCCACGCCCGAAAATGACGCGCCCGTTGGTTGCAACTTCTTCTGCCATGACCGCTCCTACGCCCGCATACTGGCGGGAGACGTCTTCAGTCCGGCACCCATGTCGGGCACGATCGATGGCGACGCTTGCGCACTCACCGGCAGATAGAGACCGCGACGATTGGAGCAAACCCGATAGCGGTCGGTGAGACCGACCACGGTCTCGGCTGCGCCCAGGAACAGATAGCCGTCAGTTTCGCTGGCTTTGGCAAGCCTGCCGAAGATCTCGGTCTTGGTCGCCTGATCGAAATAGATCAGCACGTTGCGGCAGAAGATGACGTCGAACTTGCCGAGATGCGCGTAGTCCTGCAGCAGGTTGAACTGCTTGAACTGAACCATCGCGCGGATGTCAGCATTGAGCTGCCACGTCGTGCCGGTCTGCTTGAAGTGTTTCACCAGCAACTGGATCGGCAGGCCGCGCTGCACCTCGAACTGGGTGTAGACGCCAGTGCGTGATTTTTCGAGCACTTCGGGCGAGAGATCCGTGGCCACGATCTCGACGCGCCACCCCGTCAGCGCGGCGCCGAGTTCCTTCATGATCATGGCGAGCGAATATGGCTCCTGCCCGGTCGAGCCGGCGGCGCACCAGATCCGCAGGCTACGCTTGCCAGCGCGCGCCTTGATCAGGTCGGGAATGACCGTGTTCTGAAAATGCTCGAACGGTGTCTTGTCGCGAAAGAAGAAGGTCTCGTTGGTGGTCATGGCTTCGACCACATCCGAGATCATCGGCTCGGAACCGGCTTTCATCTTCTGAACGAGTTCGCTGATCCCGGCGACACCGGCCTTGCGCGCCAGCGGCATCAATCTGCTTTCGAGCAGGTACTTCTTGTCGGCCGATAGCACCAATCCGGAACGATCTTTCAGAATCTTCTGCAAATACTCATAATCGATAGGGGTCATGGTCTCTTTCTAAGACGCAACGCCGGTCCAAATAACTTGCAGCGACGACGGTATGCCGCTGCGTGCAAAAAGCGCGTACTACACGATTGCAGCAAATGACTAAGAGATCGCCAAGACGCCGCAGGACGTTGCGCAGCGCCGGGCACAAAGTTGAGAAGCGCGACCACATAACGTTGCACGCGGTAGCCCATAACCTGCGCAAACAGAACAGCGCACCAAGCGAATGGGTGGAAGCGGCGTCAATTGACAATGAAAAAAGCCGGCGCTTTCGCGCCGGCTTCAATGTCTCGCTATCTTGTTGCGTCAGGCTGCGCGTACGGCGTTCAGGAACTTGCTGACCTCGACCTTCAGACGCGTGCTGTCCGAGGACAGCGACTGCGCCGCGGAGAGCACCTGCGAGGATGCCGAGCCGGTCTCGCTGGCACCACGCTGCACGTCGGCGATGTTCGACGAGACTTGCATGGTACCCTGCGCTGCCTGCTGGACGTTGCGGGAGATTTCCTGGGTCGCAGCGCCCTGCTCTTCCACCGCCGAGGCGATCGTCGAAGCGATCTCGGACATCCGGCCGATGGTGTCCCCGATCTCCTTGATGGCACCAACCGATTCCTGCGTCGCCGCCTGGATGCCGGAGATCTGCGTCGAGATCTCACCGGTGGCTTTCGCCGTCTGCTCGGCCAGCGCCTTCACTTCCGATGCCACCACCGCGAAGCCACGACCGGCCTCGCCGGCACGCGCGGCTTCGATAGTTGCGTTGAGCGCCAGAAGATTGGTCTGGCCGGCGATGTTGTTGATCAGCTCGACGACGTCACCGATGCGAGCGGCCGCACTGGCAAGCGCGCTGACGCGATCGTTGGTGAGGCGGGCCTGATCGACGGCCTGATTGGCGATGCTGGCCGATTCCTGCACCTGACGGCTGATTTCGTTCACTGACGAGGCCATCTCCTCGGTCGCCGAAGCAACCGACTGCACATTGGTCGAGGCTTCCTCTGAAGCGGCTGCCACGGTCGTTGTCAGCTCCTGCGAACGTTCGGCAGTCGCGGTTAGCGTGCTGGCAGAGGCTTCGAGTTCGGTCGAAGCCGACGACACCGTCTCGACGATCTCGCCGATCATCGTTTCGAATTCGCGGGTGATGCTATCGACGCGGCGACCGCGCTCGATCTTGGCTTCCGCATCGGCTGCTGCTGCTTCGTCCGCCGCACGCTTGTCGATCAGCGCCTGCTTGAAGATCTGCAGCGCGTCTCCCATCGTGCCGATCTCGGTCTTCATGCCCTGATGCGGCACGACGGCGGTCAGATCGCCCTGGCCCAACGCCTGCATCGGCTTGACGATCGATGCGATGCCGCTGGAGACGTCCCGCACGAGATAGATGCCAATGCCGATGCCGAGCAACGCCGACACGACGAGGATCGCGACAACCATCATGAAGGCTGCGTCGTAATTGGCCAGGGCGTCTGCACCGGCAGTGTCGGAGCCCCTGAGATTGAGCTCGATGTCCTTGTTCAGGACTTCGTCAGCTTTCAGGCCGATCGGATTCACAGTTTTCGTGTTCAGCGCATTGGCTTCCTGCGGCATCTTGCCGGCGCTCTTGCGCGACAGATCCATCACATCGAGCGTGCCCTTCTTGTAGCTGTCCCAGAGCTTGCTCCATTCCTCGTAGAGCGCGCGCTCTTCCGGCGAGGTGATCAGCTTCTCATACTTCGCGCGGATAGCGGTGTTGCTCGCTACCACTGTCTCAAGCGTTTTCTCATTGGCCAGCTTCTCCTCCAACGTCTCGGACAGCATGTGCTGACGGATCACGTTGCGATAGGTGATGACGCCGGAGCGCAGATCGCCGAGGAAACGCACGCTTGGCAGCCAGCTGGTCTGGATATCCACCGCATTGGCGTTGATCGCCTGCATCTTGCGAACCGCGACCAGGCCCAGACCCGTCATCGCAAGCAGCAAAAATGAAAGAACAATGGTGATCTTGGCGCGAATAGACAGGCTGGCGAGCATGACGAAGGGTCCCTCGGTTTTCGACCGTTGGTCCGCAATGTGCGGGGTGTCGTGGAAATGAAGCAGTCAGCAGAGGTGCAATTGGCAGAGCGACGAACACGGGGTTTGATGACTTTCTTGTTATCAAGTCCCGTTCCTGCAATTTGTAGGTATTATGTAAACCGTTGGTAAAGGTGCGACATTCTGACTGAACAAAAGTGAACTGAAGCTCTCTTTTTCGATGGCCTGCAATATCAGCCAGTTAGCAACGAGTATCTGAGGTTGACAGCCACAACTCCACTACTTGTGGACGCGTGTCGGCGTAAGCTAGCGACGACGTAGTGCCCCTGGGCAAAGTAGCGAATCAAAATCGCAACTTTTGGTTCCAGCCGCCGACATACCGACGACCTGAAGTTTATCCGTCGCTCGACGTGGGGACGACGCGGCGTGCGAACACGACTGAGCGTGCCGGCTGGAGCATCAGGAGCAATCTGGTCCGGATATTTTCCAGTCAGATTATAGCCGCCCAATTGCATCTCAATCCGAAGATAGTAGCTGCGCCCCGTGCCGGTTGATTTGGTAGGTCTGGGACGACATGCAGCTGGGACACCGGAACGTCCTCCGATCGCCGGGCAGACTGGCTCTAGGCTGTGCCACAATCTTGATAAGAGTGCGTGCCCCCCCGCAACGGCGGCACAGCAACAGATCGACTGCTGGTAGTTTCGTTGCTCTCACATCGATACCTCCGCGGAGTGAAGTCATCGACTCAAGTCCGGTTGTCTTACTCCGTTCCACAACTTTTACTATGCGGTACTCCGTTGCAGCGCTCCTGATGATCGCCTGGCAGCTTTCAAAGAGTTCCTTCGCCTCAGCTTGGAGCGGGCCCGGTCATTGGTGAAGGTGCGGCCCTCAAGCACCTTTCTGAATATGTTCCGGACGACATACTGCACCAGTCGTCATCACAGCGCTGGGCATTCATATCGAGCTGGTGTTCAGCGCAGCGCCTGGCTTGCTACTTTCCAGCAACACGGAACCAAGCCGCCTCGATCATCGCGTGCTCGTGAGAATGAGCAGCAATCCCGCCGTGCCGACCCGAGATGATCGCGGAAATCAATGAAGCTCAGCGGCAGCGCCACCGCGACATAATGGCACACCGTTGTCCCATCTGTCGGCGACGTCCTTCAAACGCAGGATGTCGAAATTTCCATGCCCGGCGATAACAAGCTTTAGGCTCGGCAGGTGACCTATGGCTCGGACTTATCTCCAACCAGAAGTGGTGGAACGACCGGCCGACCCGTTCGTCAACCAGAGGCTGCTGCCCTCATGGGCGCAGGGACGCGAGCCGACGATCTATCAAATCGTGCGGGATGCCCAGTCCACGAGTTTCAACACCCCCAAGATGCCTGGAAGCTCGGAGGAAGCCGACGATTTATCAAGGCTGCAGCGGTGCATTCAGGAGATAGAGAGCGCCACCGGGCTGGAGCTCTCGGTCGCACACTTCGCGCTCGATATGACAGCCGCGGAGATGGTCAAGGCGATTGTGTCCGGCAAGGCAACCGCCAAAGCCGTGGGCGTGCAAGCCGATCTGCGTCCCATCCTGTTCCTGTTGCCAGGGTCCCTCGGTTACGGTCCGAGCATGGCTGCTTTTGCAACGGGGCTCGGCAAGATCGCCCGGGTCGTCCCGATCAAATACCCCGACCTGGGGAGCATCCTCGCCGGAAACAACACGGTCGCCTCTATGGCAGATGCCGCGGTGGAGCAAATCCGCCGGAGCCAACCCGTCGGACATGTTCGCCTTCTCGGCCATTCCCTTGGTGGTGTGGTGGCATTCGAAGTTGCGGCGCGGCTGCTGGAAGCACGGCGGTCCATCAAGTTCCTGGGGATTCTCGATACAGCGATTATCAACGAGGGCCGCGATTACCGGGAGACGCTCGCCCGAACGTTGCGGCGGCTCCGCGCCAATCGTGTGAACATTTCGCGGATAGCCTGCCGAGCACTCGCAAAGGTTACGGCAGCAATCGGTGGCGAGGCCCCCCTTACCTGGATGCTTCATCGCTATGCGCGAGGGAAGTTCAACGCCACCTGCTTCCGAATTAGACTTGAGCTGCAAGAGGTGTTGCGGTCGCGAGCTTTCTACCAATGGCTGGCGTCGCCCAGGCCGTCTTTGCCGATCGGAGCTACACTGTTTCGCTGCAACCGAGATGGAGCGCCGCAATCGCTCGGCTGGGATTGCTCACTCGCAAGCCTGGACGTGATCCCCGTCGCAGGCACGCATATCGAGCTCGTCGTCGATCCCTACCTCGCCACCAACCTCCCCTTGGTCGAGAGTGCGGTCGTGCAAACCTACACGCCGGCCGAATTTTGCAAGCGGAAAGCGCTGTCATGACCCTTGCTGCGCACATTCCGGCTGCGCGGGAGTTTGGCAACAACGTATTGGCGCTCGATCCCGCTGCCGAAGTCGAGAGGATTGTCCAGACGCTACGCCAACAGGTCTTGAGCGTGTTGGGGCGCCGCGGCGCTGTCGTTGGTCTTTCCGGCGGCATCGACAGCTCCGTCGTCGCGGCGTTGTGCGTGCGTGCATTCGGCAACGACAAGGTCTTGGGTATCTTCATGCCCGAGCACCATTCTTCGGACGATTCGCTGAGGCTCGGCCGCTGCTGGGCGGCGCAGCTTGGCATCGATACTGTGTTGGAAGACATATCGCCCGCCCTTGAGGGGCTCGGCGCCTATCGCCGGCAGATCGAGGCAATCCGGACTGTCGTTCCCGAATATGACGACGGCTGGAAATGCAAGCTGGTGCTACCGTCGGTTTTCGCGAGCAACGGATTGAATATCACCCGTCTCACGGTTCAGAGCCGCGACGGCAGCACCCGCACCGTTCGTCTTTCGTCAAACGCCTATCTCCAGATCGTCGCCGCGACCAATTTCAAGCAGCGTGTCCGCAAGATGACGGAGTACTACCACGCCGACCGCCTCCGATACGCGGTCGCCGGCACACCGAACCGTCTCGAGCACGACTTGGGCTTTTTCGTCAAGCAGGGCGACGGAATTGCGGACGTGATGCCGATCGCACATCTCTACAAGACACAGGTCTATCAGCTCGCGGAATATCTCGAGGTCGAGGAGGAGATCCAGCGCAGGCCACCGACCACGGATACGTTCTCGATGCCGCAGAGCCAGGAGGAGTTCTATTTTGCGCTGCCTTATCACCAGATGGATCTGTGCCTTTACGCTGTGAATCACGGGATTCCATCAGACGAGGTCGCAGAGGCTATCGGACTGACAGCAGCCCAGGTCGATTTGGTATTCAGGGATATTGACGCCAAGCGTCGTGTCACGCGCTACCTCCACGCACGACCCCTGCTCGTCACTCAAGTGTTCGAGGACTAACCTGCATGTGCGGTGTCGCGGGCATAGTGTCAGTAACCGCCGCCGCAGGGCCCCCCTCCCGCGAAGCCTTGATGCGCATGCTCGGCGCGCTGGCCCATCGCGGCCCGGACGAGCGCGGACTATACCGGGACGAACGCGCAGGATTGGCACATGCCCGCTTGTCCATCATCGACATTTCGAGCGGTCAGCAGCCTCTCGCGGACGCGAGCGGCACGACGTGGATCGTGTTCAACGGCGAGATATTCAACTACGTTGAGTTGCGTGAGAAGCTGATCGGGCTTGGTTACAGGTTCCGGACCCGCAGCGACACGGAGGTCATCGTCAACGCCTATCGGGCCTGGGGCGAGGACGCGTTCGAGCGGATGACCGGACAGTGGGCGCTCGCGATCTGGGACTCGGTAGCCCGTCGTCTGGTGTTGGCGCGCGATCGTACCGGCATTTGCCCTTTGCATTTCTGCGAGCGCGAAGGTCGACTGTATTTCGCCAGCGAAGTGAAGGCCATCTTCGCGGCGGATGCAGCGATTCCCCGCACCTTCGATCCAGTCGGCATCGATCAGACATTCACTCTCTGGACCGTTGTGCCGCCGCAGAGCGTGTTTCAAGGGATCAAGGAGCTCATCCCGGGACATTTCCGCATTTATGAAAACGGAAACATTCGCGAGAAAGCGTTCTGGAAGCCGCGATATCCCCAATTGTCCAGTTCGCGCGACGGCCAGTTTGCCGGTTCACTCGACGATGCAGTGAAGCAGGTGCGCAGCGCGTTGGAATCCGCGACGTCGCTTCGAATGGTGCGCTCCGACGTAAGCGTCGGCAGCTATTTGTCCGGCGGGCTCGACAGTTCGCTTATTGCGGCGATGGGATGCCACTTCGCCGGCGAACGCTTTCAGACTTTCTCACTGCGTTTCGCTGACGCTGAATATGATGAGACCGACTTCCAGCGATTGGTCGCCCGTGTCACCGGTAGTGAGCACCATGAAGTGGTGGTTTCGCGCAGTGACATCGCCGAGATTTTTCCGCAGGTCATCTACCACACCGAGCGCCCGATCTTGAGAACGGCGCCGGCGCCGTTGTTCCTGCTGTCGCGCCTGGTGCGCGCCTGCGGCGTCAAGGTGGTGCTGTCCGGCGAAGGCGCCGACGAAATGTTTGCCGGCTACGATCTCTTTCGCGAAGGCAAGGTCCGACGTTTCTGGGGTCGGCAACCCACGTCGACACGCCGCGCGCGGCTGCTTGAGCGTCTCTACCCTTATCTCACACGCTCGCCGGTACGGCAGCAGGCAATGGCCCGGCAGTTTTTTGGGCGCAATCTGTCGGAGCACGCCGCGCCGGGCTTCGCGCATGACACCCGCTGGCGAACGACCAGCGGCATCAAACGACTGTTCTCCAGCGACATGTGCGCGGAGTCGGCAAAGCACGATGCGGTCTCCAATTTGATCGCCAGTCTACCTCCGGAATTCACGCAATGGAGCTCCCTTGCGCAGGATGAATATCTTGAAATCCAGACACTGCTGTCGGGATATCTCCTGTCTTCTCAGGGCGACCGAATGCTCATGGCTCATTCAGTTGAAGGACGCTTTCCTTTCCTTGACGAGGATGTGGTCGCGCTGGCGAATTCGCTGCCGCCCGCCTACAAGCTCCGCGTCCTTGACGAGAAGCACGTTCTGAAGCGCGTCGCAGAGCCGATCGTGCCGTCGGAGATCATCGCCCGCAAGAAGCAGCCATTCCGCGCGCCCGACGCTCTCTGTTTCGTTGGCCGTGATACGCCCGCCTATATTGACGACGCGCTTTCGGAAACGGCTATTCGCGAAGCAAGCGTCTTCGATCCTGACGCGGTCGCGCGCCTGCGGAGCAAGTGCCGGACACAGGCCACAACCGGCAACGGCGATCTCTCGAACTCCGACAATATGGCGATGGTCGGCGTGCTATCGACCCAGCTCCTGCACCAACAATTCATCGCAAGCCGTCCTGGTGGGCGCCACACTCTGGAACTGACCGTCGATATCGATCGCGAGCACCGGGTTGAGGGAGCCCTTTCCTGATGCATGGTCCTGTACCGCTCCTGCACGATTACCTCATCCACTCCGCCCGTCATCTCGGTGGAAAGGTGGCGCTGGTGTGCGGCAAGCATCGCGTCAGCTATGGTGAGCTCGAGGCGCGCTCTAACGCAATCGCGAATTATCTGGTCGCGAGCGGAGTCGAACGTGGCGATCGGGTGATTATCTTCGCCGACAACACTGTCGAAACCGTTGTCAGTTTCTGGGCCGTGCTGAAGGCAAATGCCGTGGTGTGCATCGTCAATCCGCTCACCAAGCGCGACAAGCTTGGCTACTTGCTTAATGATTGCCAGCCGACGGCGCTTATCACCGACAAACATCTTCTCACGATATTCAAGGAGCCCGCGCAGGCATGCCCGTCATTGCGCCGAGTGATCGTTTCCGGGCCCGTCGAAGATGTCGAACTGACGGAGCTGCCCCATGCGGTACGCTGGAGCGAGGCAGGCGCCGCCAGCCACGACATAGCTCCCGCGCGGAGCTGCATCGATATCGATCTCGCGGCCATCGTGTATACCTCCGGATCGTCGGGTGATCCCAAGGGCGTGATGCTGACGCACCGGAACATGCTGACCGCGTGCACGTCGATCGCCTCATATCTCGCGCTATGCGAAGACGAAGTCATTTTGAACGTCCTGCCGCTCGCCTTCGATTACGGCCTGTATCAAATGATCATGGCGTTTCGCACGGGCGCGCGGCTGGTCCTCGAACGGTCGTTCGCCTTTCCGGCACAGATTCTCGGGCTTATCGCCGAGGAGCGAGTAACCGGCCTGCCCGGCGTGCCGACGATCTTCTCGACGCTGTCGGGGCTCAAGTCGATCAAGGAGCACGATCTCTCGAGTATCCGCTATGTCACGAACACCGGAGCTGCGCTGCCGATGAAGCACATTCGTCTGCTGCAGGATCTATTCCCGGAAGCGCGCATTTATTCCATGTACGGTCTCACTGAATGCAAGCGCTGCACCTTTCTGCCCCCGGAGGATATCGATCGAAAGCCGCTGAGCGTTGGGATCGCCATCCCGAATACCGAGATGTGGATTGTCGACGAGCGCGACAGACGCGTGGGCCCCGACGTAGTCGGCCAGCTTGTCATTCGCGGCGCGACGGTGATGCGAGGCTATTGGGGCAAGCCAGAGGCCACGGCCAGGAAACTCAAGGCCGGTCCGCTGCCAGGCGAACAGGTTCTGTACACCGGTGACTACTGCAGGATGGACGCGGAAGGCTACCTCTACTTCGTTGGCCGCAGCGACGAGATCATAAAGTCCCGAGGCGAGAAGATCGCTCCCAAGGAAGTGGAGAACGTGCTGATGGATATTCCGGGCGTGAGGGAAGCCGCGGTGATTGGCGTTCCCGACGAGCTCCTCGGGCAGGCGGTTAAAGCGTTTGTCGTTATCGAACAGGGATTAACACTGAGCGAGAAGCAGATTCAGAAAGAGTGCCAGCGACGCCTCGAAAGCTTCATGGTGCCGAAGTGTATTGTGATCGTGCCCAGCCTGCCGCGAACGAATACAGCAAAACTCAACAAGAGAGCACTGCAGGAGTCGATTTCCGAATGATCCGATCGTGACTTTTCTTTACGCATTGGAGTTGAAACATGTTGCTAGTCAGGGAACCACTCGAGACCTATCGAAGGCAAGTTCGCGATTTCTTGCTGTCGAACTTCTACATTGCTGAAGCCAACTCGCTCGGGGTCGACACATCGCTGCTCGATCAAGGCATCATCGACTCGACCGGAGTGCTCGAGGTCATCGGGTTCATCGAGGAGACCTTCGGCATCACGGTCGAAGATAGCGAGCTCTTGCCTGAGAACCTGGATTCCATCGAGGGAATTTCACGCTTCGTCATGAGCAAGAAGAGCTGATGTTTGTCTGCAGCGTCCAGACCGCGTCGCGAACGCCACCGTAGCGGTTCAGGTTGTTGCGCCTTTACGGTATCCCATAACGACGCGGCCTTCGCCCGTTTCGTTCGTTACCACGCTGATGCTCTCGTAGCTCTTGTTGCGCTCAAGAAGGGTTGTCACCTGCCGCTCCTGACCGGAGCCGACCTCGAACAGGAGGATGCCGCCCGGCCGCAGATATCGGACTGCGTCCTTCGTAACCCGCATATGGATGCTCAGCCCGTAAGGACCGGCTGCGAATGCCTCACGTGGTTCGAGTTCGAGCAAGGGGGCACGGTCGCCTCTGAGCCGCGTTTCCGAAATATAGGGTGGGTTGCAGACGATCAGGTCGATGGTCCCATCCAGCGACAGATCTGAAAAAGCGTCGAACAGATCGCCCTGAAGCACCGACATGCGTTGCGTGAGTCCGTGATAGGCGACATTGCGACGTGCGACGGTGACGCATCCATCGGTTAGGTCGCTCGCCCAGACGCGTGCGTCGGGGATCTTGAGAGCGATGGCGCATGCCAGATTGCCTGCGCCGCAGCACATGTCGATCACCCGCGGCTCCGCCACGTTTAACTGACGCAGAGCATCGACAGCGCTCGCGCAAAGCAATTCGGTTTCCGGCCGGGGGACGAGCGCACCGGGTGCAACCAGCAGCTCTATTCCCATAAATAGAGTGCGTCCCTCATCGTAAGCTTTGGCGACGTTGATCACTTCGCTCATTGCGGTCACCCTGCCTGGACGTTGCGCGATAACTGTTGCATGCGGCGTGATCATGCACCGGACAGAACCATGCCCTGTCCATGTGGCAATGGCGGTAGTCACAATGAGGTAGATGGGCCGATAGCGGCAATGCAGTTGTTTTCGGCAGCGCACCGGCTGCATCGTCATCCGACGACGCAGACCTCGCTCTAACTTCGGCTACTTCGAGATTGAGTGGTATTTACCTGTTCCGCTTTTCGACTTCTCATGAACGGGGCCGCGGCGATCCGGCACCCTGTCCGGCGAGCTAACGATTCGTAGCGATGGCTTCGTTGGCCGTTTGCTGCTATGGCGCTCTTGGTATCAACGGGGCTGAGGCCTTAAGTTGTTTTTCGTATTGTCCAAGACTCTTGGCAACGCGCTCGCGCCGGTCAATTTCCTGATCGGCCTCGGTGTGCTCGGCGCGGTCCTTTCGGCAACACGACTTTCTTCGCTTGGCCGCGGGCTTTTGATCACGGCCGCCGTGCTGCTTGCGGTGGCCGCGTTTTCGCCGGCTGGAAGATTGCTGCTCTATCCGCTTGAATCGCGCTTCCCGCCCTGGGATGCGGGACAGCGTGCGCCTGACGGCATCATCGTGCTCGGCGGCTCGATCGACGCCGATGTTTCACTTGCCCGCGACACGCCGGTCGTCCGTCGCTCGCCCGACCGCATCATCGCAGCCGCAGCGCTGGCGCGACAGTATCCGCACGCACGCGTGGTGTTCACCGGCGGCAGTCCGAGGCTGGTGTCGGATGCCAGGGAGGCCGATTACGCTGCCGCGCTCTTCGCAAGCCTTGGAGTCGACAGGTCGCGTTTGATCATGGAGCGACAATCGCGCAACACGCATGAGAACGCCGAATTCACCAAAGCGCTCGTGGCGCCGAAGCCGGGCGAGCGCTGGGTTCTGGTGACATCAGCGTTCCATATGCCGCGATCGATTGGCTTATTTCGCAAAGCCGGATTTCCTGTCGAGGCTTATCCGGTCGACTGGCGGGTCGGCGGTCGGCGCGACGCACTTTCCTTCAGCACCCTCGCCCTTGACGGGCTGTCGCGGACCGACATTGCGGTGCGCGAATGGTTCGGGCTCATTGCCTATCGAGTCACGGGGCGGATCGATGACTTGCTGCCGGGGCCCGATGCACATTGATTCTCCAGGCCCGAGATAAGGCAAGCGCCGCAGGCCGTCGGAAGCCAAAAGCCATCTATGGCCACGCCGTCGCAGGTAATGCCCGGACGCCATTCGAGCCCGGTGTGGACCATTGTTGTGGACCACCGGATTTTCTCGAAAAGGCTGCGGGTTAGAAGTCTTTGATCTACGAAGGGAAATTCGAGTGTGGCTGGGGAACTAGGATTCGAACCTAGACAAACAGAGTCAGAGTCTGTTGTGCTACCGTTACACCATTCCCCAAACGATTCAGAGACTTACAGAAAAATCCAGTCTGGAATCGGTCGGAACAGAGATGCGCATCTCGTTCGGGCGCGTTCTAGCCCGTCCGCCGGACAAAGCGCAAGGCCTCTGGACGGAAATGACGGCTCATTGACACCACTGGCAATGGACAGGCCACGCCGAGCGCGGCCTGCCCGGTCGCCTCGCCCTATTCGCCCGGCCCACCGACCGGGATGGCCATCGGCTCCGGCGCCAGGCGTCTGCTGAGTGCCAGATAGACACCGCCGCCCACGACGATGCCCGCCAGCCAGCTCAGATCCGCGCCGCCGAGAAGGTTGATCGAGATCGGCCCCTGCAACGCGGGCACCAGGCCATCCTGGAACAGCCAGGTGGCGATCAGGCCGGCGAAGAACGCGATCATGCCGCTCCAGTTGATATCGCCATAGATGCTGGTCTCCGGCGACTTGTAGAGTTCGGCGATGTCGATCTGGCTCTTCCGCCTGACGAAGAAGTCGGCCAACACCACGCCGGCATAGGGGCTCATCCACATCAGCAGGCTGATCAGCCAGTTGTCGAAGGCCTTGGCAAAAGACGGCGCGAAGATGAAATACACCGTCACCGCATAGCCCGCGATGCCAACGATCAGCGCCAGCGCCGTGCGCGAGAAGCGGACACCCATGCTGAGCGCCGCCAGCGCCGACGAATAGACGTTGAGGATGTTGGTGGCGATCGGCCCGTGCAGCACCAGCAGCAGCACGAGAATACTGGCGATGCCACCGAACACGGCCGAGACCATCTTGGCCGGATCGGTATCGAGCGTCACCGACGCAATGGTGGCGCCGAGAATGGCCAGCCACACCGACGGCACGAACATGCCGACATAGCTGTACCAGAACACGGCTTTCGACGAGGTCGACCGCGGCACGAAGCGCGAATAGTCCGACGCCCAGGTCACCCAGGAAATGCCCCAGCCAACGCCGACGGCAGTCATCAGCAGCGACAGCATCGCCAGATGCGGCCCCGGCGGCAGCGACGTCGTGTGATTCCAGTTGACGACGCCGGGCTGGCTCCAGGCCAGCACGCTCATCAGCACCATGATCACCACCGTGACTGGCACGGTGTATTTCTCGAAGGTGCGGATCGCATAGAAACCGTAAGTGCCGATCACTACCTGCGTCACCATCACGATGGTGATCACCACGAGATTGGCGAACCAGCTATCCGCGATGCCGAACTGGCCGAGAATGGCCATCGAGATTTTGACCGGGAAATAGGTGTTCACGCCGATCCAGCCGAGCGTCATCAGGAACATCAACAGGCTCGGCAGATAGGCGCCGCGGCGTCCGAAGGCCGACCGCGCGAGTACCATCTGGTTGACGCCGGTCTTGTGGCCCATGACCGTGAAGGCGGCGAAGATCGCGGAGCCCGCCGCATTGCCGATAACGATGACCGCGATGGTTTCCCACAGACCGAGCTTGAGAATGATACCAAGCGCGCCGAGCGCCCAGTTTACCGGCGCGATATTGGCGCCGGCCCAGATCCACATCTGCTGCGGCCCGGTAGAATCCCGGTCGGCATCGGGGATCGGTTCGATACTGTGGATGTCTGCCCGCAACTCAGAGTTAGTCATGCTCGCCCCCACGTCAGAAACAACCTGGGGTCAACAAAGCAAGACGCGTACCAATCCCAGCAGTGCGGCTTGCTACTTGTGGGGCACCGGCGGCGTGCCGTGGGTGTGGAATGACTCGATGGTCTTGAGGCCCCAGGCCTGCCCCTTCTTGCGCTCCTCCTCGGTCCAGACGATCGGCTTCCAGTCTGGCGCCAGAATCAGCCGTGCGCCGGCATTGGCGACTTCGACGCGGTTGCCGCCGGGCTCGTAGACATAGAGGAAGAAGGTCTGCTGGATCGCGTGCTTGTGCGGACCAGTCTCGATGAAGACGCCATTTTCCAGGAAGATATCGGCCGCGCGCAGAATGTCTTCGCGGCTGTCGAGCGCGTAGGTGACGTGGTGAAAGCGCCCCTTGGTGCCGGAGTGATCGCGCGAATAGGCGAAGTCGTAGCTCTTGTTCGACATGGTCATCCACATCGCCGCTTCCGTGCCGTCATTGAGCACGATCTGCTCGGTCAGCCGGAGCC
Organism: Tardiphaga sp. P4_G1; assembly: GCF_056401215.1. NCBI lineage: Bacteria > Pseudomonadati > Pseudomonadota > Alphaproteobacteria > Hyphomicrobiales > Nitrobacteraceae > Tardiphaga > Tardiphaga sp. P4_G1. The sequence goes on along the minus strand of NZ_JBFUJU010000015.1, from coordinate 48,763 downwards.
CCATATAGTGCTCGAAAAACTCGCGATTGGCCTTGATGTCGACCGCGAGGCAATTGAGGTGATCGAGCCGCCGCACATTGATGCCGCGCGCCGGATAGCGCTGCGCCTGATTTTTAAGCGCCGGCTTGAGTTCTGGCGGCGCCTCGTACCATTCGGTCTCGTAATAGAGTTCGACGATATGTCCGTCGGGATCGCGGCAGCGAAATGCCGGCCCATGGCCGAGATCGCCGTCGGTCCAGCCGATATCGTAGCCAGAGCCTTTCAGCGCCGCGACACGACGCTCCAGCGCCTGTGGGCTGCGGGCCCGCAGCGCCATATGCTCCATACCCGACGTGTTCGACGCCGTCAGCTTCAGCGAATAGCGCTCATAGTCGTCCCAGCCGCGCAGATAGACCGACTCGCCCTGCCGGCCCGACACGGTCATGCCCATGACGTCGACGAAGAATTTCAGGCTCTCGTCCGGCTTCGGCGTCAGCAGTTCGAGATGGCCGAGATGGGCGAGATCGAAGATGGGTTCGGGAGTCATTGGTCGTTTCCTCCAGTATTCTAGTTGAGCTTACTCGATCCCCTCATGGTGAGGAGCGCGTCTTCGCGCGTCTCGAACCATGAGGAATTGGGCGCTCATCCTTCGAGACGCGGTCGAAGACGACCGCTCCTCAGGATGAGGGCGACGGCGCGCTATCGCAACGCGCGCGTCACGTCGTCGAACAGCTCATCAACGCTGAACCTGCGCAGGATCAGCCCCTGCTGCGCAGAATAGTCTGTAATGAGAGCCAGCGAACGATTCATGGCATCCGCATCGAAAGACAGGCTCTTGCCGGCTGCCGCCGCCCTGCTCGCCTCCAGCATGCGGTGGACTTCGCGCACCACGTCGGGCCGCGTATCGGACAATTGCTTGCTGACCACCACCATATGGTTGATCGGTACCACGCCATGGCTGGCCAGCCAGGCTTTCTCTGCAGCGGCTACGTCGGGGAATAGTTGCGCCACCCGTGGATCGTCGCTCTTCTCCCCGAGCACCGCGTCCAACTCGCCATCGAACAGCATCTGCATGATCGCCTTGCCGGCAGGTGCCTTGGTGGTGCTGTCGACATATTCAGCGACATGCGGCTCCTCGAACGTGATCCATTCGATCGCATCGAGATTGACGCCGTAGTCATTGGCGAGCATGCCACGCAGCCACGCGCCGGTCGTGGTTGTGAAAGAGCGAATGCCGACGCGCTTGCCTTCAAGATCCTTAGGTCCGGCAATACCAGCCCCGGGGTTCGTGACCGCGAAGCCAAACTGATGCCGCGCCATCATCACATCAGGCAGCAGCACCATCGGCTTGTCGTAGCTCCTGGCCATCAGATAGGTGACGATGGCCATTTCGGCGACGTCGAAAGCGCCGTCGCGTACCATGGGCTTGAAGCCCTTGTTGGTCGGCGTGTACACGGCAAAGTCCAGTTCGACGAGATCAGACGTGATCGCGCCGGATTTCAACGCAGCCGTATGCGGATGATCGCCGAGCAGAATACGGAGCCGCATGCCAACCTCCTCGCCGCTCACGCCTGATCGGGATCGTCGACGTAAACCAGACCCGCTTTGGCGAGCGGCTCCCGCATATTGTACATGTCGAGACCGAGGATGCCGGAAGCCAGCTTCTGCCGCTTGGCGTCTTCTTCGGCAAAACGCTTCTCGCCCTTCACCGCAACCTCCGCAGCATGTTTGCGCGGGATCACCACGACGCCGTCTTCATCGGCGACGATGACGTCGCCTGGCATCACCTGCGCGCCGGCGCAGACCACCGGCACGTTCACCGCACCGAGCGTCGCCTTGACCGTCCCCTTGGCAGAGATCGCGCGCGACCACACCGGAAAGCCCATCTCGCGCAGCGTCTTGATATCGCGGCAGCCGGCATCGATGATCAGGCCAACGCCACCGCGCGCCTTCAGCGACGTTGCGAGCAGATCGCCGAACATGCCGTCGGTGTTGTCCGTCGTGCAGGCCACCACCAGCATGTCGCCGGGTTTGCACTGCTCGATGGCCACGTGCAGCATCCAGTTGTCACCGGGCTGTGCCAGCACCGTCACGGCGGTGCCGGCGGCCTCCGCGCCGGACCACACCGGCCGCATATAGGTCTTCATCAGGCCGAAGCGGCCATAGGCCTCGTGCACCGTGGAGACGCCGAGCGCGCCGAGCCGCTGCACGACGTCGGCATCCGCGCGTTGAATATTCCTGACGACGACGGGCTTCATGCCAGTGTCTCCACGGTCATCGGGAACAGCCGCTGATAGGCTTCGCCATAGGTCATGGCCGCGCCGGTGTTGCGGCCACCCTGCATGCCGCGCTGCAGAGCCACGCGCTCGTAATAGGCCCAGAGGTGCTTTTGCGCAGCGAGAATTTCGAACGTCTTACGCTTGATGTCCCACACCTCATCGATGTTGAGGATCACCTGCGGCTTGAAATTGCACATCTCCGGCTGATGCGGCTCGAACAGAAACACCGGTGGCGCGGAGTAGCTGTATTCCGCCTCAGGCTTATGCCCCATCGCCTGCGCGATGATGCGGGCCTCCTGTGCGGCGGCGGTCGCCGCGGGATGATCGACATTGTACGGATCTTCGAGCGAATGCGTCAGCACGAAGCTTGGATTGAGCTCCCGATAGATATCGATCAGCCGCTCCTTGTGTGCTTCGGTCAGATGCAACGGATAATCGCCGGCATCGAAGAATTCGATCTCGGCGCCGAGCGACGCCGCCGCACGCTCCGCTTCGTCCTTGCGGCCAGCCTTGACCTTGTCGAGCGTCATACCCGCCTGCTTCCAGGCAAATTGCGACTCGCCGCGTTCGCCATATGCGAGACAGACGATCTTCACGCGATAGCCCTTCTTCGCATGCAGCGCGATGGCGCCGCCGGCGCGCCAGACGAAATCGCCGGGATGGGCGGAGACCACGAGGCCGGTCTTGGCTTTGGACATCGGATGTTCCTTCGGATTTTCGCGTCGCTTAAGTGTCGAATTCAAACAGTCGCGCGGGATTGTCGACGAGGATCTTCTGCTGGATCACCGGATCCGGCGCGAAGAGCGGGATCAGATCAACGAGATCACCGTCATTGGGCATCGCCTTGACGTTGGGATGCGGCCAGTCGGTGCCCCAGATCACGCGATCGGGCGCGGTCTCGCAGATTGTCTTCGCGAACGGCACCGCATCGGTGAAAGGCGGCCCCAGCGAGGTGACGCGCTCGCAGCCGGAGACCTTTACCCAGCATTTCTCGTCGCGCTTCATCAGGTCGATCAGGATGCGGAACGGCTGCTGCTCCAGGCCATCGGCGGCCTTGACGCGCCCCATGTGATCGATGGTGTAACGCACCGGCAGCTTCGCCAGCAGGTCGGCATAATCAGGCAGGTCGACCGCATCGAAATGCAGATCGACGTGCCAGCCCATCGGCGCGATCATGTCGATGATGCGATGAAACACTTTCATGTCCGGCGTGCCGCCGAGATGCCGTACGAAGTTGAAGCGGCAGCCACGGAAGCCACCTTCGTGGAGTTCGCGCAGGCCCTGCTCCGTGATCGTGCCATCGATATTGGCCACCGCGCGGTAACGCCCGCCGCTCACCGCGATGGCATCGAGCGCCACGCGGTTGTCGGTGCCGTGCACGCTGGCATTGACGATCACCGCGCGGCCGATGCCGAGCTTCTCGTGCAGCGCCTGGAAGTCTTCCAGCGGCGCGTCCGGCGGAATGTAGGAGCCGACATATGGGTACTTGGCGCCCGGCCCGAAGATATGCGTATGCGCGTCGCAGGCCAGCGGCGGCAGCTTGAACTTCGGCACCTTGGTATGCGGATCGGGACCGGGAACAGTTGGCTTCGTCATTGTTTCGGAATTCCTGCCTTGTCGATCACGGCGGTCCACTTCGCGATGTCGTCGACCAACCGGGCCTTCAGTTCCTCGGGCGAACTGGCTTTTGCCTCGATGCCAAGATCGAGCAACTTTTGCTTCACATCGGGCATCGCCAATACTTCGCGCAGGCCCGCATTCAACCGCGCAATCGCTTCGGGCGGCGTACCCGATGGTGCGAACAGCGCATTCCATGACACGACGTCATAACCCTTCACGCCACCCTCGATCATCGTCGGCACGTCCTTCAGGATCACCGAACGGGATTCGCCCGTGGTCCCGACGGGACGCATCTTGCCATCCTGTAGCGCGGATTTCATCCCGACATAATTGTCGATCATCACATCGATGTCTTCGCGCAGCAGCCCGACAATGACTTCCGGCGTTCCGCGATAGGGCACGATCTGGAAGTTGATCCCGGCCGTGGATTTGAGCAATTCGGCCGACAGGTTCTGGGTGCTGCCGACACTGATGGTGCCGACATTCAATTTGCCGGGATTGTCGCGCGCGAACTTGATGACGTCGGCCAGCGTCTTGTGTTGCGAATTCGTATTGGTGCCGACGATGAAATCGAAGAAGCCGATGCTGGAGATCGGCGCAAAGTTCTTCACGGGATCGAATGGCAGGCTCTTGAACAGCGGTACGCTGACGGCGGTGCCGTTGCTGAGCAGCGCCAGCGTATAGCCATCCGGCTGCGACGACAGCACTGCGCGCGCCGCAACGACGCCGCCCGCGCCCGGTATGTTCTCGATCACGAGACGCTGGCCGAGATTGTCGCCGAGTTTTTCGGCCACGATGCGGATGGTGATGTCGGCAACACCGCCGGCCGCGAACGGCACGATCACGCGAATGGGTTTCGTCGGATAGCCGGACTGGGCCTGCGCCACAGGTAACGCGCTCGTGAGGAATATCGCACCAAGCGCCAAATGCGCGGCGCTCAGCAGATGCTTGAGCCTGGTCGGGAAGCGGAGCGTCATGATGGATTGAAGACGCCTGATGCGTCCACCCTTGCCGTTTTTATGTCGGTACCCGTGGCCGTCACGTCATCGCGACAGGGCTATGGACCGTTCTGGTCCCGCAGTAACCAATTCCGATATATGAAACAAATGAGAAATCTGGGATAATCGTGCAGTTTCCTGCATATATCCTGCCGAGCGGATTATCCCGCAGCCTGGAAGTATTTCCGGGTCAGGTCGATCAGCGCCTGCGCTGGCTTGCTTACGGGTTGTCCGCGCTTGACGATAATCCCGACCGTCCGGCTGACACTGGGATTACGCAGCGGCACAGCGACCAGTCCGGCAGTTCCCTGCGTCGCCACTGCGATACTGGGCACCACGGCGATGCCGAGCTTCTCGAACACCATACCTACCGCCGTCTGCAGATGCTGCACCTCGTAGCGCCAGTTCAGCTTGTCGCGGCGATGGCCGAGCGCGTCGTCGATCAGGGCTCTATTGCCGGCCTGCGGGCTGATACGGATCAGCGGCATATCCTCAAGATGCGACCAGGCCACGAACTTGCGTTGCGCAAAGGCATGATCCTTCGTGCATAACAGGACGAAGCGCTCCTTGATCAGCGGGGTCACAGCCAGATCCCATATATTGGTCGCGGTGATCGTGATGCCGAACTCTGCCTGCCCGGACTGCACCAAAGTGGCAATCTCGCTGGCTGAATTGTCGTGGATCTTGATCGAAATCCCCGGATGCACCGCATTGAACTGCTTCAGCACCCGCGGCAGATGATAGGCGGCGATGGTCGGCAGGCAGCCGAGCGCGATGTGCTCCTGCCGCTTGCGGCCCCGCGCCCGCAGCAGATCGATGGAATCGGACAACTCCCCGATCATCCGCCGCGCAGTCGGCAGCAGTTCCAGCCCGGCGGGGGTCAGTGCCACCTGCCGCGTGGTCCGGGCCAGCAGCTGAAAGCCGAGATCCTCTTCCAGTTTCTTGATCCGGTGGCTTAGCGCCGTCTGCGACAGATTGAGGTGTGCGGCCGCGCGCGAAAAGCTGCCCCGCTCCGCGATGCTCAGAAACGCCTGCAGGCCGGGAAAATCGATGCGCATGAGAGGTCCGTGCACGGCCGAAGGCGACCGCGCTGAGATAACGCGGCGACGAGGACCCATGCAAGGTCAGGACGCCAGCCTATGCCGACCTCGCGGGCTGGTTAAAACCGCGTAAAGCCAGATCGCCAGCCACAAGCGACAAGGTATCCAGTGCCGGAGTTTCCGCGTTCCAGTGCGGAGCTAATTCCGCAATGCAAGTTTGACGAGCAGAGCCCACCGATAGCCCGCGGACGCGCCTTAACAATTTGTCCAGTCCCTGACCTGCATAGTCGGCTCAACCGGGGCGTGAGACGCGAATTCATCAATGACCAGTTTAAACGCAGCGGCGTCGTTCGGGCGCATTATCTCAGTTCGCGGCTCGCTGGCCCGGGTCGGCTTGCTCGCCGTGAACCCGATGACACCCTCGGAGATGCGCGGCACCGTCGGCCGCTTCGTCAGCATCCGTTGCGCCTCCTCGACCATCATTGCCATGATCACGGAAGTGTCCGCCGAGAACATGCATGCATCTGACATGTATATCGCGAGTGCCTCGGTCGATCTGCTCGGCGAGATCATGGGGCACGGAGACAAGGCCAAATTCCAGCGCGGCGTCACCAACTATCCCACCATCGACGACATCGTTGATCTGATCAGCAATCACGATCTGCGCACGGTCTATGCGCCGTCCGGCTCCGAGCAGATCAACGTGGGCACGCTGCAGCAGGACAAGTCGGTCGCCGCTTATGTCGACGTCGAGGAAATGCTGAGCAAGCACTTCGCGGTGCTCGGCTCCACCGGTGTCGGTAAATCCACCGGCGTGTCGCTGCTGCTCAATGAAATCCTGAAGTCGCGCCCACATCTGCGCATCTTCCTGCTCGATGTGCATAACGAATATGGCCGCTGCTTCGGCGATAAGTCGCTGGTGCTGAACCCGCGTAATCTGAAACTGCCGTTCTGGCTGTTCAATTTCGAGGAAATCGTCGACGTGCTGTTCGCCGGTCGCCCCGGCGTGCCCGAAGAGCTCGAAATCCTCTCGGAAGTCATCCCGATCGCCAAGGGCGTCTACACGCAATACCAGAACGCCGACCGCATTGGCCTCAAGCGCATCGATCCCAAGACCATCGGCTACACCGTCGATACGCCGGTGCCTTATCGCCTGGTCGATCTGATCTCGCTGATTGACGAGCGCATGGGCAAGCTCGAGAACCGCTCGTCGCGCATCCAGTATCACAAGCTAATCTCGCGCATCGAAGCGGTGAAGAACGATCCGCGCTACGCCTTCATGTTCGACAACGCCAATGTCGGCGGCGACACCATGGCGGAAGTGATCAGCCATCTGTTCCGCCTGCCCGCCAATGGCAAACCGATGACCATCATGCAGCTCGCCGGCTTCCCCGCGGAAGTCGTTGATAGCGTGGTGTCGGTGCTGTGCCGGATGGCATTCGATTTCGGCTTGTGGAGCGACGGCGCCTCGCCGCTGCTGTTCGTCTGCGAGGAAGCGCATCGCTACGCCTCCGCCGACCGCAATATCGGCTTTGGCCCGACCCGCAAGGCAGTGTCGCGCATCGCCAAGGAAGGCCGCAAATATGGCGTCTATCTCGGCCTCGTGACGCAGCGTCCTGCAGAACTCGACGCCACCATCATTTCCCAGTGCAACACACTGTTCGCCATGCGCCTCGCCAACGAGCGCGACCAGGCGCTGCTGCGCTCCGCGGTGTCGGATGCTGCCGCCAACCTGCTCTCCTTCGTGCCGTCACTCGGCACGCGCGAAGTGCTCGCCTTCGGTGAAGGCGTCGCATTGCCGACCCGCCTTCGTTTCAAGGAAGTGCCGCCGCACCAGCTGCCGCGCTCCGAAGCCACCATCGCGACAGTGCCCTCGGTCGCCGCCGGCCACGACATGCAGTTCGTCAGCGCGGTGCTGGAACGCTGGCGCGGCGCCACCTCGCATCGCGAGGTACCGAACGATCCCGGCTTCATCGAGCGGCCGCTGGCGACGCCGAGCCGCAGCGTCGAAGCCCCGATGCTGCAACCCTCGCTCGGCCTCGATCCGGATCGCTTCTCGCTGCTCAAGAAGCCGCTACGTTAATCGCATCGGCATGCATTGCCGCAAGCGCTTTGCGGTGACGGCGTGATCGCCTATGGTCTCGTGAAACAGAAACGTTCACGGGGACGCCAGATGACCCAGCCGATTGCGAAACGCTTTCCGACACCCGCCCTCGACAAGCTGCCCGAGGACATCCGCACGCGCATTATGGGCGTGCAGGAAAAGTCCGGCTTCGTGCCGAACGTGTTCCTGTCGCTGGCCTATCGCCCCGACGAATTCCGCGCGTTCTTCGCCTATCACGACGCGCTGATGGAAAAGGACAGCGGGTTGACCAAGGCCGAGCGTGAGATGATCGTGGTCGCGACGTCAGCCGCCAACCAGTGCCATTATTGCGTCATCGCGCATGGTGCGATCCTGCGCATTCGCGCCAAGAACCCGACCATCGCCGACCAGATCGCCGTCAACCACCGCAAGGCCGACATCACGCCGAAGCAGCGTGCGATGCTGGATTTCGCCATGAAAGTGAGCCGGTCCGCCGAGACCATCGGCGAGCAGGATTTCGCCGAAGTCTCCGGCCACGGCTTCAGCGACGACGATATCTGGGACATCACCGCGATCTCGTCCTTCTTCGCGCTGTCGAACCGGATGGCCAATGTCACCAACATGAAGCCGAATGACGAATTCTATATGATGGGCCGGCTGCCGAAGTAATGGCACGAGTTTAGAAGGATCTCGCATTGCTCGACTGGTCGGACATCATCTTGCGTTTGGGCGTCGCCGCCCTCGTCGGCGGCGCCATCGGCCTCAACCGCGATCTGCACGGCAAGCCCGTCGGCGTACGCACGCTGGGGCTCGTCAGCCTGGCCACCGCGATGATCGTGGTGCTGGCCGATCCGCTCGGCAAAGGCGGCTTCACGGATGCCGGGAGCCGGGTCATTCAGGGCATACTCACAGGCGTTGGCTTTCTCGGTGCCGGCGTGATCTTTCATGCCGAGCGGCATTTCCGTGTCCGCGGCCTGACCAGCGCCGCCTGCGTCTGGCTGACCGCCTGTATCGGCATCATGTGCGGCGCCGGCCATTGGCGCATCGTCACCGTCTCGGTGGTGATCGCCTTCCTCGTGCTGCTGCTCGGCGGAAGGATCGAACGCGCCCTGCATCGCGTGCTCGGCGGCAAAGGCGATCCCGCGTCGGTTCCGATGGATGCGCCTCAATCGTCGGACGCCGGTCCGCACCAGCCCGGCAAATAGATCGCATCCTTGCTTTTGGCGATCGCCAGCGCTTTCTCCAATGCCTTGGCGAAATCGGCCTCGATCTCCTTGGTGGAGAGCCGGCTGCGAAACAGGTCCGCCCAGAGGAATTCGCTGAACGGCGTGGTGTCTTTGGCATAGCCGCCGGCGCGGCGAATTTCGCCGGCCAGGCTGCGGAACGGATCGTCCTTCAGGCCCGTCACCGATTTCGGAATGTCCTTGAAGTGCCGTCGCTCGCCCTTGGCGTCATAGGGATAGGCCCAGCGGCGGTGATCGAGCACACCCCAGAATGCTTTCATATCGACCATCGTGAGATCCGCGATCACGGTGACGAGCACATCCTTCACGCCTTCGTCATGCAACGCACGTGCGAGATGATGGTGGTCGACCACGTAGTGGCGCTGATCCGGCCCCAGCACCACGGGGATCATGTGCTGGCCGAGCAGTTCGGCCTGTTTGCGCTTGGACTTATGGGCGCGCCAGCGTTTGCGCTTCTCCTTCACCTCGCGCATGCCCACCGTCATCTGCGTTGGCCGCAGCGACAGGATCGGGACCGGATGCAGCAACGGTTCGCGTGTGTTCGGCATGTGGCCTCCCATATCTAACGTCTGCTCAGAACAAACTATGGCATGGCGGTCGCACCGATGCCGATCAGTTCCACGTCATCTCTGCCGATCGCCGCATCCGTGCCATGCGGACTTTATCTGCGCGAAGCGGCCGCCTCGTGTTAGACTGCGACATTGCATGCGCAGACCCACGACCATGAAGACCCAGCAGCCGATTATCAGAGAAGATGACGAGCACCGCGTGCTTCGTTTCGTGCCCCGCACCTCGGCTACGCTGCCACACCATCCCACCGCTCCTGCCGACCAACCCCGCCGCCGCCAAACTACCGGCGCCAGCGACCTGTCCCGCTATCAACAGGCACAGGACGACCCCGACGACTTCCGCCACCGGATGCTGGCCAATAGCGCAGCCTTCGGCTTCACGGTGATCCTCGTGGGTGTCGGGATCTGGCTAGCGGTCAGCATCGCGGATCTCCGCAAAACCCAGGATTGCGTATTGATGGGCCGCCGGGACTGCGCCCATATTGTTGCGCCGCACGGCTGAGGCGCGCCAAACACTCTTTCCACAGCCCACAGGGGCTGGTGAGCGGGCGCTCAACTGCATTGAACTGCCGCCCCCGCTCCGATATACGGGCAATCGACTCTATACGGCGGACCGGGACTGCCCCGGGGCGAAGCCCTGTCTTTGCGCGCGCCGATCGAACATTATCTTCAATATATCAAAGGCTTAGTAATGTCCTCCACATTCGATCAGGTCGCTACAATCATCGCCGAGACTTGCGACATTCCCCGCGACACGATCACGCCGGAAAGCCACGCCATCGACGATCTGGGGATCGACAGCCTCGACTTCCTGGATATCGCTTTCGCGATCGACAAGGCGTTCGGGATCAAGCTGCCGCTCGAAAAGTGGACCCAGGAGGTCAATGACGGCAAGGCGACCACCGAGCAGTATTTCGTCCTGAAGAACCTCAGCGCGCGCATCGACGAATTGGTCGCGGCCAAGGGCGCGTAACGCCCTGCCATGAACCTCGAATATTTTCACCTGATCGACCGCATCACCGACCTCAATGTCGGCGAACGGACGATCACGGTCGAAGCCAACGTACCCGAGACCAGCACCATCTTTGAGGGCCACTTCCCGGGTTATCCGCTGATGCCCGGCGTGCTGCTGATCGAGTCGATGGCGCAGACTTCTGGCTGGCTGCTGATCGCGCTGATGAAGTTCGAGCGTATGCCCTTCCTCGCCGCAGTGAAGGAAGCCAAGATGCGTACCTTCATCACGCCCGGCACGAAGCTGGACATCACCGCCAGCGTGCTGCACGAGGGCGACGGCTTCTACATGACCACTGTCAAGATCAAGGTCGACGGCAAGCTGACCTGCAACGCGCAGCTCACCTTCAAGACCGTCCCGTTCCCCCATCCGGATCTGCGCGGGCACATGGACATCGTGGCCGAGCGCATCGGATTTCCCCTACAGGCAATCACCAATGGCTGAAACCCGACCGATGACATCCGAGCCGGTGGAAGCGTGGATCACCGGCATTGGCCTCGCAACGTCATTGGGCGAAGGCCCTGACGCGCATTGGGATGCGTTGAACAACAAGCGCATCAATGTCGATGAAACCGGCTTCGCTCCGAACATCGTCCACCCCCTCGCGCCGGTCTCTTACGACGCGCAGATCCCCAAGAAGGGCGATCAGCGTCAGATGGAAGCCTGGCAGCGGATCGGCACCTACGCCGCCGGCCTCGCGCTGGATTCGGCTGGCGTCAAAGGCAACAAGGACATCCTGTCGAGGATGGACATGATCGTTGCCGCCGGTGGCGGTGAGCGCGACCTGGCCGTCGATTCGGGTATCCTGAATTCGGACGGCTACGGCGCTGCGACACCGGGCCTGCTCAACGAAAAACTGCTCAACGACCTCAGGCCGACTCTGTTTCTGGCGCAGCTCTCCAACCTGCTCGCCGGCAATATCGCCATCGTGCACGGCGTCACCGGTTCGTCCCGCACCTTCATGGGCGAGGAAGCGGCTGGCGTGGACGCCGCGCGCATCGCACTGGCCCGCATCGCTGACGGCCAGAGCGACATCGCACTGATCGGCGCCGCACATAATGGTGAGCGCAAGGACCTGCTGCTGCTGTACGAATTCGACGACTTCAACCTGAAGAACAAGTTCGAAACCGTCTGGGCGCGCGAGAAGAATTCCGGCTTTGCGCTCGGCTCGGCCGGCGCATTCCTCGTCATCGAATCCAGAGCGCATGCAGAAGCGCGCGGTGCCAAGCCTCTCGCACGTCTCAAGAGCGTGGTCGCCGATCATGCCCGTCGCAAGACTCCCGGCGAAGTCACCGCTTCGCTGCAGGGGTTGTGGTCGAAGCTCGGCGCGAAGAGCGACGCTGCGATCATCACCGGCGCGACCGGTGCGGAACCCGTGACAGCGGAAGAGCGCGCCTTCCTGAAGGATCATGCGGATGTCGCCATCCGCGGCACCGGCACTCTCTTCGGTCATACGCTCGAAACCCAATTCCCGCTTGGCCTCGGCCTTGCGGCGTTGGCGATCTCGCGCGGCGCAATGTTTCCGCCGAACGATTCAACCGGCCTCGAGATTGAAAAGTCCGGCAAGCCCACCCAGATTGTGGTGATCGGCGCCGGCCACTGGCGCGGCGAAGGCATGGCGCTGGTTGAAGCCATCTAGAACCCATCTGGGCTCTAGATTTTTCTTATGTTTGAGCAAGATCTTATCCGAAAACCGGCATCCACTTTTCGGGATCATGCTCAAGTTAAGCGGTCGACGCGGCCGACGGAGAGAGCATGACTGCAACGCGCGATAAATTCGGCCGACCGATCGTTGTCGTCACGGGCATGGGTGTTGCGACATCGCTCGGCGCCGGCAAAGAGGACAACTGGGCCAAGCTCACCGCTGGCGAGTCCGGCATTCGCACCATCACGCGTTTTCCCACCGACGGCATGAAGACGACGATGGCAGGCACGATCGATTTCGTGCCGGTCGAGCCGTTTTCCTCCACCGACCTCTCCGAGAAGCTCGGCGAGCTCGTCACCGAGGAAGCCATCGCGCAGGCCAATATCGGCAGCAAGGGCGACTTCCCGGGCCCGCTGTTCCTCGCGGTTGCGCCTGTCGAAGTCGAGTGGCCGCAGCGCCAGGTGTTGGCCAAGGCCGCCGGCGCCAATAGCGATATCAATTACGACACACTGCTGCGCGTCGCCGGCGGCGGCAAGTTCGTCCAGTATCACCGCCGCTTCCTGTTCGGCTCGGTTGCCGACCATCTCGCGGACACGTTCGGCACCAAGGGCTCGCCGATCTCGCTGTCGACCGCGTGTGCCTCCGGCGCGACTGCGATCCAGCTCGGCGTCGAAGCGATCCGCCGCGGCGAAGCCGATGCGGCGCTGTGCGTGGCCACCGACGGCTCGGTGAACCCGGAAGCGCTGATCCGTTTCTCGCTGCTATCGGCACTCTCGACCCACAACGACCCGCCACAGAAAGCTGTCCGTCCCTTCGCCAAGAACCGCGATGGTTTCGTGATGGCCGAAGGCGCCGGTGCGCTGGTCCTGGAAAGCCTGGAAGCCGCCACCGCGCGCGGCGCCAAGATCCTCGGCATTGTCGCCGGTTGCGGCGAACTCGCGGACTCGTTCCACCGCACCCGTTCCAGCCCGGACGGCAAGCCGATCATCGGCTGCGTGAACAACGCACTGGTGGATGCCGGTCTGACGTCGGACCAGATCGACTACATCAACGCCCACGGCACCGGAACGCCGGAAAACGACAAGATGGAGTATCTCGGCATTTCCAGCGTATTCGGTGAGCGCGCCAAGGAAATTCCGGTCTCGTCGAACAAGTCCATGGTCGGCCACACGCTCTCCGCCGCCGGCGCTGTCGAGGCGGTGTTCTCGCTGCTCACCCTGGAACACCAGCGGATCCCGCCGACGATCAATTACGATGTTCCCGATCCGGCCATTCCGTTCGACGTGGTTCCCAATACCGCCCGCGATGCACGCGTGACGGCCGTGATGTCGAATTCCTTCGGCTTTGGTGGCCAGAATGCCTCGCTGATCCTCACCGGCGAGCCCGTTTAAGGCTCCCCGGCCCCGTTGGCCGCCCCTCGCCGGTTGACGTCATGACGTGAACCGGCGATACGCAGGCCATCCGAAATCAACCTTTCTTGCCGGAGACGCGGTTCATGCGTGCGCTCAATCTTGTTGCCGATCGTGAGCTCGTCGTCGTCGACGTGCCACCGCCCCCGCCGCCTGGTGCCGGCGAAGTGCAGATCCGCGTCAAGGCTGTCGGCCTGAACCATATCGACGTCTGGGGCTTCCGCGGCATGGCCTTCGCCAAGCGCAAGCTGCCGCTGTCGATCGGCGCCGAAGCCTCGGGCGAAGTCGCTGCGGTCGGTGAAGGCGTCACCCATGTGAAGCCCGGCCAGAAGGTCGTGATGTATGGTGCGCTGACCTGCGGGCACTGCAAGGCCTGTCAGGAAGGCCGTGACAATTTCTGCGAGAACGTCGGCGGTCTCTATGGCTTCCACATCGACGGCTTTTCGCGCGAACTGATGAACATGCCGGCACGTCTGGTGATCCCCGTCCCCGACGGCATCAGCTTCCGCGACGCCGCCTGCGCCCCGATCGCCTTCTCCACCGTGCAGCACATGCTGTTCGACAATGCCAAGCTGCAGCCCGGTGAGACCATTCTGGTCCATGCCGGCGGCTCCGGTATCGGCACCGTCGCCATCATGATGGCGAAAAAGATCGGCTGCACCGTCATCACCACCGTGGGCGACGATTCCAAGATCGAGGGCGTGAAGGCCCTCGGCGCCGACCACGTCATCAACTATCGCAAGGATCGCTTCGAGGGCGAGACCCGCAAAATCACCAAGAAGAAGGGCGTCGATGTCGTGTTCGAACACGTCGGTGCCGACACCTTCAACGGCTCGCTGCTGGTGATGAAGCGCGGCGGACGTCTCGTCACCTGCGGCTCGACCTCGGGCCCGACCACCACGATCAACCTGATGCAGCTGTTCCAACAGCAGTACCGCATCTTCGGATCGTTCGGCGCCACCATGAAGAACATCAGTGAGAGCCTCGACAAGATGGCTGACGGCATGCTGCCGGTGATCGATACCGAAGTGCCGATCAGCGATGTCGAGACCGCGCTGAAGCGGATGGAAACCCGCCAGGTGTTCGGCAAGATCATCGTTCACTTCTGATGCTCCGCCTGCTGCTTCGCACCAAGGCCCGCATTCGCGATGCCCTGAAGCCTGCAGGCGACGCTGCTGTCGGCGCACTGACGATCGGCATCCTGCGCACCACGCGCTATTTCGATCCAGTCAAGACCGCCAACCGGTTCGGCAAGATCACCCAGCGCATCGGCCCGCTGTTTCGCGAAGACAAGATCGGCCGCGCCAATCTCACCGCCGCCTTCCCTGAGAAATCACCGGAAGAAATCGAGAAGATCCTCGCGGGTGTCTGGGACAACATGGGACGCATCGGTGCGGAATTCGCCCATCTCGACAAGATCTGGGACTACGACCCCGCCAATCCGACCAAGCCGAGCAATGTCGAATTCTCCGCGCGCACCGGCGAGATTTTCGATCAGTTGCGCGACGACGGCAAACCGGCGTTGATTTTCGCCAGCCATCTCGGCAATTGGGAAATTCCTGCGCTCGCCGCCGTCGCCCACGGCCTCGACGCCGCCGTGCTCTATCGCCGGCCGAACAGCGCCGCCGCTGACCGCGCCATTCACCAGACGCGCGCGATCAACATGGGCAACCTCATTCCGGCCAGCCACGACGCGCCGCTCAAGCTCGCGCACGCGCTGAACGAGGGCAAGCACGTCGCCATGCTGGTGGATCAATGGTTCACCAATGGCGTCCCGGTGGATTTCTTCGGCCGCAAGACCAATGCCAATCCGATGCTGGCGCGGCTGTTGCGTCAGGTCGATTGCCCGATCCACGGTGTTCGTATCATCCGCCTCCCCGATCATCGCTTCCGCATCGAAGTCTCCGAAGAGGTAAAGCCGGTGCGCGATGCCAATGGCAAGGTCGACGTTCAGGGCACGATGCAGGCGGTAACGTCAGTGCTGGAAGGCTGGATCCGGGAATATCCCGAGCAGTGGCTGTGGCTGCATCGGCGCTGGCGATAACGCTCAGCGTCCCGTCTTCACCTTCGTCCATAAGCGGTTGATCACGCGCTGTGTCGCCGGATCGCGCGCCGTAATGACGAACAGCTTCTGCAGCATCGCCTCATCCGGATAGATCGTCTTGTCGTTCAGGATCTTCGGATCGATCAGCTTCTGGCTAGCGAGATTGCCATTGGCATAGCCGAGGAAATCCGAATTCTTCGCTGCAACGTCGGGCCGGTAGAGGTAGTTGATCAGCTCATAGGCTTCATTGACGTTCTTTGCATCGGTCGGGATCGCCAGATTGTCGAAGAACATCTGCGCGCCCTCCTTCGGCACCGCATAGCCGATCTCGACGCCGTTCTTCGCTTCATCCGCCCGCGCGCGGGCCTGGATGATATCGCCCGACCAGCCGACCACGAGACAGATCTCGCCGGTCGCCAGCGCGCTCAGATATTCCGACGAGTGAAACTTGCGAACATTGCCTCTGATCTTGCCGACGAGATCGGCCGCCTTTTCGAGGTCCGGCTGTTTGGTCGAGTTCGGATCAAGGCCCAGCGCATTCAGCGCCGCCGGCAGAATGTCGTCGGCGGAATCCAGCATATGGACACCGCAATCCTTGAACTTCGCAAGGTTCTCCGGCTTGAAGACGATGTCCCAGCTATCAATCTTCGCGTCAGGCCCGAGGATTTTCGCGACCTGCTTGACGTTGTAGCCGATGCCGGTGGTGCCCCACATGTAGTTCGCGGCAAACTGATTGCCGGGATCGTAGATCGCAAGACGCTTAGTCACCTCCGGCCAGGCATTGGCGAGGTTCGGCAGCTTCGCCTTGTCGAGCTTCTGGAACACCTTTGCGGTAATCTGGCGCTGCAGGAAATAAGCTGTCGGCACCACGACATCGTAGCCGGATTTGCCGGCCAGGAGACGCGTCTCCAGCGTCTCGTTGGCATCGAAGGTGTCATAGACGACCTTGATGCCGGTCTCCCTGGTGAAGGCCTCCAGCACACCGGGCGCCATGTAGTTCGACCAGTTGTAGAAGTTGACGACGCGCTCTGCCTTCTGGTCTTGCGCCTGCACGGGCATGGACCACAGCAGCGCCACTCCGACGACCCACGCGATCTCCTGCTTGCCCATGCGTATCGACTTCCCTAGCGGCGATGAACGGCGTTGTGCAGGCGCTCGAGCGCGGTATCGAGCGTCGCGTCATTCTTGGCAAAACAGAACCGCACCACGGATGTCACCTTGTCCTGCTCATAGAATGCCGACACCGGAATGGCCGCAACCTTGTAGTCGTAGACGAGACGCCGGCAAAATTCCTCATCGGTCTCGTTCAGCCCCAGCGGCGACAGATCGACGGTGAGGAAGTATGTGCCCTGCGACTTGATGACGGGAAAGCCGATGCTCTCCAGACCCGCGGCAAGACGATCACGGCTACGCGCGAGATCGGCGCGCATGGTCTTGAAGTACTCGTCGGACTTGCCGAGACCGTAGGCGACCGCGACCTGCAGGTTCGGCGCGGTCGTGAAGGTCAGGAACTGATGTACCTTGGCGCAGACACGCAGCAGATGCGGCGGGGCGCAGACGAAGCCGATCTTCCAGCCGGTCAGCGAGAAGATCTTGCCGGCGGAGCCAACCTTGATAGTGCGGTCGCGCATGCCGGGAATGGTGATCAACGGGATATGCTCGTGACCATCAAAGGTCACATGTTCCCAGACTTCGTCGCAGATCGCGATCGTATCGAATTCCTGGCAGAACTTCGCCAGCAGTTCGAGATCCTCGCGCGGCGACACCACGGCAGCCGGATTGAGCGGGCTGTTGAACAGCACGGCCTTGGTCTTGTGATTGAAGACCGCGCGCAGGTCTTCCTCCGTGAGACGCCAATGCGGCGGCTTGAGGCTGACCAGACGCGGAATGCCGCCGGCCTGCCGGATGATCGGCAAATAAGAATCGTAGACCGGCTGGAAGCACACGACTTCGTCGCCGGGCTCCACCACCGCAAGGATCGACGAGGTCAGCGCCTCGGTACCGCCGGAGGTCACCATTACCTCGGTCATCGGATCGAGCGAGAGCTTGTGCCAGTGCTGGTAATGCGTGGCGATCGCCTGACGCAGCTCCGGGATGCCCATCATCGACGGATACTGGTTATAGCCGTTCAGCACCGCATCGGCGGCCGCCTGACGGATATCGTCGGGACCGGGATGATCGGGAAAGCCCTGCCCGAGATTGATGGCGTTGTGGTCGCGCGCGAGCTGCGACATCGCCTCGAACACCGTGACGGGCAGCTCAGAGAATATCTTGTTCATCGAGCGATCAGCCAACCTTTGTCGGCAGGCCTGCGGCCTTCCATCCAAGGATTCCACCGGCGAGGTGCTTGTCATAGGCAAGGCCATCGGCCTGCGCGGCCAGCGAGGCCGTCACCGAGCGCTTGCCGGAGCGACATGCGAAGACGATCTGCTTGCCCGCAGGATCGGGCAGATCGGCGCTATCGAAGCCCGACAGCGGCACCACGACGGCATCCGGATAGGCCTCGACCGCGACCTCGTTGGGTTCGCGCACGTCAACCAGCAAATACTTGCCTTCAGTGATCCCCTTGGACACTTCCTCGGGCGTCAAATCGTGAACGGTATGAGCTTCGCCTGCCACCACAACCTCCTGCCGCCCCGGTGTCCGGAGCGAATGCGAAGGGGCGGAAACGCCCCTGTTTTCGGGCGCCAACGTCGCCTCTCGCGAGGCGAAAATCAAGCGTTGGAAGAGCTTATTGTCGGGGCCTGATCCTGCCCGAAAGCCGCAGGCCCGCTTTTCGGAATCAGGCCTAGATAGTCACCTGCGTGCCTACCTCGACCACCCTCCCCGTGGGGATCTGGAAATAGTCGGTCGCGTCATTGGCAGTGCGGCTGAGCGCGATGAACAGATGGTCCTGCCAGCGCGGCATGCCGGAATGCACCGCAGGCTTCAGCGCCCTGCGCGAGAGAAAGAACGAGGTCGACATGATGTCGAACTGCCAGCCGGTCTTGCGCGCAATCGCGAGGGATTTCGGCACATTCGGCGATTCCATGAAGCCGAAGCGCAGCGTCACTTTCGAGAAGGTCGCGCTGATCTCTTCCATGCGCACCCGCTCACTGGGATCGATGCGCGGCGTTGGTGCGGTTTCGATGGTGAGAATAACGTTCTTCTCGTGAAGCACTTTGTAGTGTTTCAGACTATGCATCAGCGCCGTCGGCGCACTCTGCGGATCGCTGGTGAGAAATACCGCCGTGCCGGCCACGCGCTGCGGCGGACGTTTCTCCAGCATGGCCACAAGATCGGCCAGCGGAAACTCCAGCTTGCGCGACTTCTCGAACAGCAGGCGGCTGCCGCGCCGCCACGTATACATCATGAGAATGATCACGCCGCCCATCACCAGCGGCACCCAGCCGCCGTCGAACACTTTCAAGAGGTTCGCGGTGAGGAACGTGACGTCGATCACCAGAAACGGCACGATCAGCGCCGCAGCCGCGATCGGCGACCACTTCCAGCCGCGCCAGATCACCACAAAGCCCATCATCGCAGTGACGACCATGGTGCCGGTGACCGAGATGCCATAGGCCGAGGCCAGCGAGCTCGATGACTTGAACAGCACGACAAGCACGATCACAGCGATGAACAGCAGCATATTGACGCGCGGAATGTAGATCTGGCCGGAATGCGACTCCGATGTGTGCCGGATTTCGAAACGCGGCAGCAGGCCAAGCTGGATCGCCTGCTGCGTCAGCGAATAGGCGCCGGTGATCACGGCCTGACTCGCAATCACGGTGGCAGTCGCCGCGAGGATCACCATGGGGATCAGCGCCCAGTCGGGAAACATCAGATAGAACGGATTTTCGAGCGCGGTGGGATCATGCATCACCAGCGCAGCCTGGCCGAAATAGTTGATGGCCAGCGACGGCAGCACGAGAAACAGCCAGGCCAGCTGGATCGGCTTTTTGCCGAAATGGCCGAGATCGGCATAGAGCGCTTCGGCGCCGGTCACGGCGAGAAACACTGCGCCCAACGTCACGAAGGCGATGATGCCGTGATGGAACATGAAGTAGATCGCGTGCACGGGATTGAGTGCCGCGAGCACTTCAGGATGCTTCACGATCTGCGGAATGGCCGCTACCGCGATCACGATGAACCATAGGCACATGATCGGTCCGAAGAACGTCGCGACCTTCGCAGTCCCACGCGATTGCACGGCGAAAAGCGCCACAAGGATCACGATGGTGAGCGGTACAACATAGGGATCGAAGGCGGTGGTGACGAGCTTGACGCCCTCGATGGCCGAGAGCACGGACAGCGCCGGCGTGATCACCGCGTCGCCATAGAACAACGCCGCGGCGATGATGCCGAGCATCACCACCACCGGCCCGCTCGATCCGATCGCGCGCTGGGCCAGCGCCATCAGGGCCAGCGGGCCACCCTCGCCGTTATTGTCGGCGCGCAGCAGCAGCACGACATATTTGAGCGTCACGACGATGATCAGGGCCCACAGAATCAGCGAGAGGACGCCCAGGATTGCTTCATTGTCGATGCCGGGCGCCTTGTGGCCCCCGGCCGCGACCAGCGCCTCACGGAGCGCGTAAAGCGGGCTGGTGCCGATGTCGCCATAGACGACACCGATACTGCCCATGACGAGCGAGCCGAAGCTGGCCGTCGAGTGCCCATGGGTAGGGTCCGCCGGGGATGCCGCGGCGGGAGATGCGCTATCGATGGTCATGGAAACGGCCTCGAAGACTTCTGAATCGCAGGTCTCTGAACAGCGGGGCAGCGAGGCCGTTCCCGGCCCCGATGATCACACTCGTTATAGCGCAAATCGGGGAACCGGACATGACAAAAGATGCTTAGATCGTCACCTGAGTACCGACCTCCACCACGCGTCCGGTGGGAATCTGGAAATAGTCGGTGGCGTCGTTCGCCGAACGGCTGAGCGCGATGAACAGATGGTCCTGCCACAGCGGCATGCCGGATTGCGCCGACGGCTTCAGCGAGCGCCGCGACACGAAGAACGACGTCGCCATGATGTCGAACTGCCAGCCGAGTTTACGCGCGACGACGAGCGCCTTGGGCACGTTCGGCGATTCCATGAAGCCGAAGCGCAGCTTTACCATCGAGAATTTGTCGCTGATATTCTCCATGCGAACGCGTTCGGCCAGATCGACCTTCGGCGTTTGCGCAGTCTCGATGGTCAGGATCACATTGTGTTCGTGCAGAACCTTGTTGTGCTTCAGATTATGCAGCAGCGCCGTCGGCACGAATTCGGGATCGCTGGTGAGAAACACCGCGGTGCCCTTCACGATATGCGGGGGGCGCTTTTCCAGACTCTTGATAAGATCGCGCAGCGGCACTTCGATACGGCGCGTCTTGGTGATCAGGATCGCCGCGCCGCGGCGCCAGGTCCAGATCATGCCGGCCATCAGTACGCCGAACAGCAGCGGCACCCAGGCGCCTTCCAGCAGTTTCAGGAGATTGGCACTGAGGAAGGCCAGATCGACGAACACCAGCGGCGCGATGATCGCAGCGGCAGTCGCGGCCTTCCAGTTCCACAGCTTCCATATCACCACAAAGCCCATGATGCCATCGGCCACCATGGTGGTGGAGACCGCGATGCCATAGGCCGAGGCCAGACCACTCGACGATTTGAACAGCAGCACCAGCAGCAGCACACCAATCAGCAGCAGACGATTGACCCGAGGCAAATAGATCTGGCCGGCATGGGTCTCGGAGGTGAAGCGCACTTCGAAACGCGGCAACAGGCCGAGCTGCACCGCCTGACGCACGAGCGAATATGCTCCTGTGATGACGGCCTGGCTCGCAATCACGGTCGCGGCCGTCGCTAGCGCGATCAACGGCAACAGCATCGATTCCGGTGCCATTCGATAGAACGGATTTTCGATCGCGGCCGGGTTCGACAGCACGAGCGCGCCCTGCCCGAAATAATTGATCATCAACGCCGGCAGTACGAAGAAGAACCAGCCGTATTGAATTGGCCTGCGACCGAAATGGCCGAGATCGGCATAGAGCGCCTCGCCGCCGGTGACGGCCAGGAAGACTGCGCCTAGGGTCACCAGACCGATGGTCCCGTGGGTCAGCATGAACTGCACGGCATAATACGGATTGATCGCCTTCAGCACCGTCGGATCATCGAAGATATGCGAGGCGCCCATCAGCGCCAGCGCCGTGAACCAGATGATCATCACCGGACCGAAGGCGGAGGCCACCTTGGCGGTGCCAATACGCTGTACCGAGAACAGCACGACGAGAATCGCGACCGTGACCGGCACGACGTAAGGTTCGAGCGCAGGTGCCTTGAGCTTGAGGCCTTCCACCGCCGAGAGCACCGAGATCGCCGGAGTGATCATGGAATCGCCGATGAACATCGAGGCGCCGATCACGCCCAGTACCATCAGCGGCAAGCTCCGCCGACCCAAGGCACGCTGGCCGAGCGCCATCAGCGACAGTGTTCCACCCTCGCCATTGTTGTCGGCGCGCAGCAGGAACAGCACATATTTGGCAGTGACGACGATGAACAGCGCCCACAGGATCAGCGAGAGCACGCCGAGCACGATGACGGGCGTCACCGGCGCGCCATGAGTCGCGCCGTGTACCGCCTCGCGGAATGCGTAAAGCGGCGACGTTCCGATGTCGCCGAACACGACGCCGATACTGCCGACCGTGAGCGACCAGAAGCCGGTATGAACCGGAACTTCGATCGGTCCCTCGCCTGTTGTTTCCGTAACGGCCATTCTGCTCGTAACGCCTCTGGACAATCCGGACCCGGCTATGGCGCGCCGGGCAATGCCAGTCAACCGGGACACTAGCCTATCCTGCCGCAGATCGCTTATCGGGAGCGCAGCAAAAATCGGCATTGCCCAGCAAAAAAAGAGGCTGGAGCAGTAAAAAAGGAATTGACTGTTTTACGGCTTGAGGTTTGGCGGCAGCGGAGGGTCTTCCCGCATCAGCGTAATGGTCACCCGCCGGTTGGCGGCCATGGTCGGATCATCGGGGAATAGCGGCTGGCTGTCTGCCTTGCCCGACACCGAGAAGATATGGGACGACGGCAGGCCTTCGCGTTCCAGAATCTGCCGAACGACATTGGCGCGATCGGCCGACAGATCGAATGCATCGTATTCGCTGCGCGCCGGCACGAAGCCCGCGGCGGTGTGACCGACGATAGCCACGCGCAGCGGTGTTGCCTTCAGCGGCCCGGCGAGCTTCTGCAGCAACAGACGTGTGCGTTCATAGGGAACCTTGGATCCGTCAGCAAACATCGAGCGGCCGTTCTGGTCGATGATTTCCAGATTGAGGCCCTGCTTGGTCTCCTCGAACATGATGTTCTTGGAGATCTCGTTGATCTCCGGCATGTCCTGCAGCGCCTGCCGCAGTGACGCCGAGGCGAGCGCGAATTCACGGTCCATCTTCAGCTTGGCGCCCGCGGGACGGCCGCCCTTCTCGCTCGGACTGGTAACGTTGGACGCATCGTCCGGCGACACATGGTCCTTGTTCTTCGTCTGGCCGCGCGTCGGCAGACCATCGGATTCGATCACGCCTGAATAACGCGCATCGGATTGCACGCCGAAGGCTTCGCGGACCGAGCCGGCAACGATCTTGAGTTTGGCGCCGTCAGGGCTGGAGAATGCCACGAGCATGACGAAGTAGCTGAGCAGCAGCGCCATCAGGTCGGCGAAGGTCACGAACCAGCCATGGCCGCCGTGTGCTTCTCCGCGTTTTTTCTTCGCCATCGGACGTGCTCCGAGCCTGCCTCCAGTGTGTTACGCTGGGACCGGCTCACTTTCGTCATGGCGGTGCTTCTCGGGCAGATAGGCCAGCAGCATTTCTCGGACCAGCGCCGGGCTCTTGGAGTCGCGGATCATCAGGATGCCGTCGATGATGAGCGTGCGGTTGGTCTCCTCATCGAGCACCTTGACGTGCAGTTTGTCGGCGATCGGCAAACAGATCAGGTTGCCGACGATCGCGCCATACAGCGTCGCGAGCAGCGCGACAGCCATGAAGGGGCCGAGCTTGGACGGATCGGACATGTTCGAGAACATCTGCACCATGCCGAGCAGCGTGCCGATCATGCCGAAGGCCGGCGCGCAATCGCCGATGGCGCGGTAGATCTTCGAGCCTTCGTCGAGATGCATGAGGAAATTGTCGCGGTCGCGCTCAAGATTGTCGCGGATGAATTCGAGGTCGTAACCGTCGGCAACGAAGCGGATTCCCTTGGCAAGGAATGCGTCATCAGTTTCGACTTTTTCCAGTCCAACCGGGCCCTGCTTTCTCGCGATTTCCGCGATGCGGGCGAGTTCGTCAACGAGATCACGAGCGTTCAGGCGGCTCAGCGTGAATGCAAATTTGGCGCCGAGCGGAATGCCATGAAGGATGGACGAGAGCGGAAAGCGGATCAGCGTCGCAGCAAACGAACCGCCGAAAATGATGATGACGGCGTGGATGTCGTAGAACATCCCGAAGCTGCCGCCCATGAGGACCAGGGTACACAGCACAATGATGCCAGCGACAAAACCGACGAGTGTTGTGATATCCATGTCAACTCCGACGCTATACACGTATCGAACGACGCCCGTCCTGGACGGCGGCACGCCTCGAGATCAGGCCGCGCGAAGGTACCTTAGCGATACTGCGATTAAGGACGCGTTACCGCTTCACGGTTCATTAACGACAGATTAATGACGCGCGAGCGTGCATGGAACGATACGGAAAGTTCGTTCAGCAGACCGATTGAGGGCGATTGCGCGGCGTCAGACAGCGCGCTGGACGACCACAAAGGTACGTGACCCCGGCGCATGGGTCGGGTCATCGAGAAACTCGATCGGCTTGAGCCCGGCGGCCACGCAGAAGTCGGCGATCGTATTTTTCGGCAACGGCTTTGCACCGCGCCACGACGTATCCGCCGTCAGCGGATCCTTGCCGAGCAGCGCCTTGACCTTCTGGATGACAGGCGTCGGGACGAACTTGGCGATATGCCAGAGGATCGTCGGATATTCGTGCGCCGTTCGGAAGTGAATGAGTCCAAGCGCGGATGGACGCAGGATGCGGGCAACCTCGACCAGATTGGCCTTCACGACGTCATGCGACGGCATGTGCTGAAAGACCTCATATGACCACACGAAATCCGCAGTTTCGGACGCCAAGGGAAACACGACGCCATTGCCGGCGACGAAGTCGAGATTGCTGAACGCCGCTGCCGCCGCCTTGGCCTTTTCCACCATGACGTCGGACACATCGATGCCAACAGCCCTGGTGAAACGCCGGCCAAGCGCCTGCGTGAAACGTCCGACACCGCAGCCGATATCGACCGCCGTCTTGCCGACGGGATCAACTGCATATTTTGCGAGAACAGGGTCGATCAGCAGCGTCGCGCGTTCGCGACCGAGTGCGAAGAATTTTTCGGGATCGTGATCCCACAGCTCGGTCTCGACGTAAAAGAACGGGTCACGATTTGCACGCTCATTCCAGGCTTTCTTCATATCCTTGGTCTGAGGCAATACCGTCTCCAATGTCCGTTTTAACGGCGGAACCGGCAGTTAGCCCGAAGCCCTCCGGCCGCGCAAGCAACCGGAGCTGGTTCGGGTTGATCGGCATCTAACCTTTATCGTTAGTCTTAATAGCTCCGGATTTCAGTGTATTTCCGACGAGCGCGCCATCGCCTCTTTCAGCTTCTCGAGCGTGAATGACGGGCTGCGCGCTATATCGAGAATGGGTGTCTCGCGCCGCCCGCACAGCTCCGCCGCTTCCGGCAGTTTCGCGGCGACATCGAGCGGGATCACAACCGCGCCGTGCTGATCGGCATGGATCAGATCGTCCGAACGGACACTCATGCCAGCAACGCGTATTTCATTGCCGAACTCGCTCACATGCACATGCGCATGCGACGGACCGATCGTGCCGGCGAGCGCCTGGAAGTCCGGTGCCCATTGCGGGATATCGCGGATCGAGCCATCGGTGACCACACCGAGGCAACCGAGCGCCCTGTGGACGGCGCTGTTCACCTCGCCCCAGAACGCGCCATAGCCCGCGTCGGGCCCGTCGATATCCTGGATCACGCTGATGCGCGGACCGATGCCCGTGCCGACATAGTCGTAGTAAGCGAGCCGCCGCGCCTTCTGCTCCGCGGCAGGCAGGCCGGAGGCTATGGTCGCGCGAATGGTCGCGGTGCGCGCATAGCCGACGATGGGCGGCAGATTGGGAAACGGACAAACCAGCGGACGCGTAGTGTAACCGATCAACCGGCGCTCGGGGGCGACGATCTCCATCGCATTGCAGATGGTCGGCGTGTCGTAGCGGCCCAGTGCTTCCAGAACGGATGCGGGCAGCGGACCGGTCGCGGAATTCGTCACGGCGTTTCTCCTGTGGGTGATTATCGCATCCCGTCTTCGCGGGACGTCGTCGTCGCTGAGTGACTCCGGATATAGCCGACTTCACTGCATGCCCAAAACAAAATGCAGCCGCTTTCGTCCTGGCTGCTATCGCAGGGGAAAGCGGCTGCAGGAATTGTTCGCGAGATGGACAATCAGTTCAGGCGTGCGGGCCGATCATCCGGTGCGATCTCAGGTGCACCCGGCGTATAGGGCGTCGATGCATGGGGCGCTGCCGGATCAACAGGGACCACCGACTGCGCGGCGAGCGCACGTTCCTGATCGCGATACGATTTCCAGCCCAGCGGCAGGCTCAGCAGATACATGATCGAGAGCGCCGACAGGATGTGCCAGGGGTAGCCGATCAGCAGCGCGATGAAGAGCACGACGCCGACGAACACCGGCAGCACCAGCTCGCGCGGCACCCGCATGTTCACGGCCTTGCCGGAGAACACCGGCAACCGCGACACCATCAGGAAGCCAACAAGCAGCGTGTAGAGGGTCGTCAGGATGGCCGGCGGCATCGGCATGCCCAGGAAGCCCAGATAGATCGGCAGCATCACGGTGAGCGCGCCCAGCGGCGCCGGCATGCCCGTGAAAAAGTTCGCGGCAAAGGCCGGCTTGTCCGGATCGTCCATGGTGGCGTTGAAACGCGCCAGCCGCAGACTGCCGGCGATGGCAAACACCATCGCGGCGATCCAGCCGGCATTGCTGAGATCGTGGAGCTGCCAGAAATACAGGATCAGGCCAGGCGCCACGCCGAAATTGACGAAGTCAGCCAGGCTGTCGAGTTCGGCGCCGAATTTGGACTGGCCCTTGATCATGCGGGCGACACGGCCGTCGACGCCATCGAGCACGGCGGCGAACACGATGGCCGCCACGGCAAGTTCCATCCGCCCCTCGGTGGACAGGCGGATCGCCGTCAGGCCGGCGCAGATCGCCAGCAGCGTGATCATGTTCGGCACCAGCATCCGGATCGGAATGGTCCGGAACCGGCGGCGGCGCGTCTCGGGAGACTGGTCAGGAGGCATTTGCATGGCGTGATCCTAGCAAATCCCACCCTGCTCCGCCATTGTGGCGTCCTGCCGCCCAAACCGGCAGGAATCGGGGTTAATCACCCCCGCGGCTATCACCCCTGGGTTATCACCCGGGTTAATCGACGCGGTAGGCGCGGCCACCGTCACCGATCCGGAAATCGGCCAGCACTGTCTCGCCGGCAATCGCGGTCTGCCCCACGGCCACCAGCGCCTTGCTGCCTTCCGGCAGGTAGATATCCAGCCGGGAGCCGAAGCGAATGAGGCCAAAGCGCTCGCCAGCGCTCAGGGTCTGGCCCTCCCGCACGAAGGACACGATCCGGCGTGCCACAAGCCCCGCGATCTGCACGACGCCGATGCGGCCGCCGGGGGTCGAAATAACCAGCGAATTGCGCTCATTGTCCTCGCTGGCCTTGTCCAGCTCGGCATTGATGAACTTGCCCGGCCGATAGGCAATGCGCTCGATCCGGCCAGCCACCGGGCTGCGGTTCACGTGGACGTTGAAGACGCTCATGAACACGGAAATGCGCAGCAGCGGCTGATCGCCGAGGCCGAGTTCAGCCGGTGGCAGCACCGGCTGCACCATCGATACTTTCCCGTCGGCGGGCGACACCACGACACCCTCGCGGGTCGGGGTCACGCGCACCGGATCGCGGAAGAACAGCGCACACCAGACAGTCAGGACCGTGCCGATCCAGCCCAGCGGCGTCCAAATCCAGAACAGCACCAGGCTCGCCAGCGCAAAGGCGCCAATGAAAGGATAGCCTTCCTTGTGGATCGGCGGGATCTGGCCACGGATAGAATTTGCGATGGACATTTAAGCTCTATCTTTCTTCCCCTCTCCCCCAAGCAGCAAAGCTGCGCAGGCGGGAGAGGGTGGCGCGACGCGTAGCGGCGTGCCGGGAGAGGGGGCTGGCGCGGAATGGCCAAGATGTTCAACGATCACCTCAAGCACTCCATCCGTGTTGTTGAACACCTCATTATTCCAGAACCGCAGAACGCGAAACCCTTGTTGTTGAAGCCATTGGTCTCGGGTTTGATCCGGTTTGCTGTCAGCATGCTGCCCGCCATCGACCTCAATGACGAGGCGCCGTTGAAGGCAGACGAAATCAACGATGTATCGCCCAATCGGCACCTGACGCTTGAATTTGAAGCTCTGAAATCGGTGCGCGCGCAACCGATACCAATGCTGCCGCTCGGCATCCGTCATGTTGGCGCGCAAAACTTTGGCCTGATCCCTCGCCATGCCCCCCTCTCCCGTCTCGCCCGCTAACGCGGGCGATCCACCCTCTCCCGCCAAGCGCAGCTTCGCCGCGCTCGGGGGCGAGGGAAAGAGAAAGAATCACTCCGCCGCGTCAGGCGTCATCAGCCGGTCGTCATCGACCGGCGGTGGGGTGCGATTGGGGGCGATGGCATCGTCGCCGATCTGGGCCAGCCGCTCACGGGCCTCCTGGGCCTCGCGCTGCCGGTTCCACATGCTGGCATAGAGACCGCCGGCGGCTAGCAACTGGCCATGGGTGCCGCGCTCAGCGATCCGACCCTGGTCGAGAACGATGATCTCGTCGGCGCCGACAATGGTGGACAGCCTATGTGCGATCACCAGCGAGGTGCGGCCCTGCGAGACCTTCTCCAGCGCGTCCTGGATCTCCTGCTCGGTATGGCTATCGAGCGCCGACGTCGCTTCGTCGAGCAGCAGGATCGGCGGCGCCTTGAGCACGGTCCGCGCAATGGCCACGCGCTGCTTCTCGCCGCCGGAGAGTTTCAGGCCGCGTTCGCCGACCTCGGTCTCGTAGCCCTTCGGCGACATCCGGATGAACGGGTCGATCTGCGCCATGCGGGCAGCTTCCTCGACCTCTTCGTCCGTCGCGTCCCAGCGGCCATAGCGGATGTTGTAGCGGATGGTGTCGTTGAACAGCACGGTGTCCTGCGGGACCATACCGATCGACTGGCGCAACGAGGCCTGCGTGACATTGCGGATGTTCTGGCCATCGATGGAGATCGTGCCGCCCGACACATCATACAGTCGGAACAGCAGCCGCGAGATCGTCGACTTGCCGGCGCCCGACGGGCCGACGATGGCGACGGTCTTGCCGGCCGGCACATCGAAGGAGAGCCCTTTCAGGATCGGCCGCTCCGGGTCATAAGCGAAACGGACATCGTCGAAGCGCACAGCGCCCGATGTCACCAACAGCGGCATCGCACCCGGAATATCCTTCACTTCCGGATTGCGGTTCAGGACACCGAACATCTTCTCGATGTCGATGAACGCCTGCTTGATCTCGCGATACACCATGCCCATGAAATTCAGCGGCTGGTAGAGCTGGATCATCATGGCGTTGATCATGACGAAATCGCCCACCGTGTGGGTGCCGTTGCGCACGCCGACCGCGCACATCAGCATCGTCGATGTCAGACCGAGCGTGAAGATGATCGCCTGCCCGGTATTGAGCACAGCCAGCGACGTATAGGTCTTGACGCTGGCGCGCTCGAAACGCTCAACGGTCTTGTCGTAGCGCTCGGCCTCGCGCGTTTCGGCGCTGAAATATTTGACCGTCTCGTAGTTCAGCAGCGAGTCGATGGCCTTGGTATTCGCTTCGGTATCGGACTCATTCATGTTGCGGCGGATGGCGATGCGCCACTCGGTCGCCAGATACGTATAGTACATGTAGACGACCACGGTGATCGCCACGACCAGCACATAGCGCCAGTCGAACTGCCACAGCAGCACCCCCATCACCAGCAACAGCTCGACGATGGTCGGCACCAGTTGCAGGATCACCATCCGCACGATGACTTCGATGCCTGCGCGGCCGCGTTCGAGCACACGCGTCAGGCCACCGGTCTTGCGCTCCAGATGAAAGCGCAGCGACAGTTCGTGCATATGGACGAAAGTGAGATAGGCCAGCTTGCGCACCGCATGCATGGCCACCTTGGCAAAGATGCCGTCGCGCCACTGCGTGAAGATCGCCATCAGCACGCGGATCGCGCCGTAGCTGACGGTCATGGCGACCGGCGATGCGATCAGCCACAGCGTCCAGTTCGAGGACTGGACCGGAGCCGTATCGACGCCGGTCAGCGCATCGATCGCCCATTTGAAGGTGAACGGCACCGTCAGGGTGGCCGCCTTGGCGACCAGCAGCAGCAGCATCGACCAGACGACGCGCATCTTCAGGTCGTCGCGGTCGCCCGGCCAGATATAGGGCCACAAATGGGCGAGCGTTCCGAACAGGGTGCCGCGCTCGATATAGGCCGGATTGGGAGCTGTCTCGTCGTTCAGCGCGGGATCGGAATCAGACATGCACGGCGCCTGGAACGAACGGAGCTGCGGCCCGGGGCCGGCTCAAAATGGAGGTCGATTTCATTAGAATGCATATAGGCGCTTTGCGGGAACGTCGCACCCTCGCGGAGCATTCTTTTCCCTGTAGAGAGGTGTCCCGGGCAGGAATTTCCCGTATCGCGTTCATTCCGTGTCTTGACGGTGTTATCCCGCAGTGCCACATGGATTTCATGAGCACAATTAAAACGATCTGCGTC
This sequence comes from Tardiphaga sp. P4_G1, assembly GCF_056401215.1. Classification (NCBI taxonomy): domain Bacteria; kingdom Pseudomonadati; phylum Pseudomonadota; class Alphaproteobacteria; order Hyphomicrobiales; family Nitrobacteraceae; genus Tardiphaga; species Tardiphaga sp. P4_G1. The sequence continues at coordinate 17,906 of NZ_JBFUJU010000015.1, read as the reverse complement.
TATTGCGGCTCCGGCCCCGGTACCAATCCCAGTTTCGTCGAATCAGCCGTCACGCTCGGCAAGATCATGGCCGAGCAAGGCATTGGCCTGGTCTATGGCGGCGGCTCCATCGGCCTGATGGGCGCGGTAGCCAAGTCCGTGCTGGACAATGGCGGACGGGTCACCGGCATCATCCCGGAATTCCTGACCAAGCGCGAAAACGCGCTGACCGCCGCCCAGGAACTGATTGTCACCCACGACATGCATGAGCGCAAACGGCTGATGTTCGAGCGGTCGGACGCTTTCGTCGCCCTGCCCGGCGGCATCGGCACGTTGGAAGAGCTGGTCGAACAGCTCACCTGGCAGCAGCTCGGCCGCCACAGCAAGCCGATCTTGATGGCCAATATCGATAACTTCTGGGAGCCGCTGCTCGAGCTGCTCAAACACATGCGCTCGACCGCCTTCATCCGGCCGACACTGCCGCTGGACGTGCTGACGGCCGACCGTGCCGAAGACATCCTGCCCCGGCTCCGCACCGCTGCGGCGCTGGCCTCCGACGAAGCCAAGAAGCTGGCTCCGGACGTCGCGACGCGGCTCTGACTAACCTCTCTCCGCTTGCGGGGGAGAAGTCGAAGCCGAGCGCCAATAACGCCTCAGGTGAGGAGGAGCCAGCGTTTCACTCACTGGCTCCCTCTCACCCGGCCGCCCCGCTTCACCCGGCTCGAATGACCTTCGGAGCCTCGGATTTAATACGAACGAATCAGACAGACTCATTTCTAATGTGAACTCAACGATTTGCTGCCAAGCTCGTTTTGGCAGCGTCGATGAGAAATTCATTTTGTTGGACGCAATGTTGCGACGAATTTGTTGGGCGCTCTGTCGCGCCACACGAAATGCAAACCTTACCTCGGCTTGCGCGGGCCTGCTCTCCTTTACGTCTCTGGAAACAACCTCGGAAACAGCACGTCGAGCGCCTCGACCGGGAAGCGCAACGAGACCGCACCCTTTGGCGTCTCCGATGCGAGCAGGCCTTCGGCGATGACATCGGCCAATACCCGGCGCGCCGTGCGATCCGGAAGTCCCGTGATACGAGAAATATCGCCACGTTCAAACTGTCCACGAATGAGCGCTTCCTCCAGAAGGCGTTTGGCCTCTGGCTTCAGCGTTTTGCTGCGCTCGACATAGGTACTCAAGCGCTGGCCCAGACTATCGAGCTCGAACAGGCTGTCCATGAACATCACCTGATCGAGACAGACTTGCAGGAACCACAGGATAAATTCGCTGAGCGCTTTGAGCGAGAGATTGCCACGTCCGTCGAGATCGCCCTGGCGCGGCGTGTCCGCCAAATCCATCATTCGCTTGTATTCGCTTGGCGTCTTCAGACCGCGGGCAAGACCGCGTGAGATTGACCAAAGGCCATGCGACCCTATTCCGGAAAGCTGCGCCATAGCATGGCTCATCAAGCGACTGACACGACCGTTACCATCCGGAAAAGGATGGATGTAATTGAAGCGATGATGGGCGGCGGCAATCGCCATGATGCGGCCCGCAGTCTTCAAAGATTTGAACGCATAACGCTGCTCGAAATATTTCATGAAGTCATCGACGCGCGCGCTTGATGGCGGCACATGCCGTCCAACTGCCACGTCGTGCCCCGGCTTCGAGCGCCACGCACCCGGCACCATGATGAATTCGGAATCCTTGCCGCTGATGCGCAACATATCTTCCGGCGCATCGCGATAGAATTCGAGGTGGAGCCATTTGATGAATTCGATTGAGGCCGGCTCGCCGAGTTTGCCGTCGGAGACAAGACGGTCGATCTCGGTTTGCACGCGCACATGCGCGGCAGCCTCAAGCTGAAGGTTCCTGCGGCCCTCGTCCTGGTCGAGCTTGCCTTCCAGTGCACGGGCAATATCTTTCGGGCGCGTGTTATGGCCTTCAATCAGGTTGCTGTAATAGGTGTTCATCAGCCGCACGAGGTCGGCGAGGTTCGCAGCCGTGCGCGGATGCAACCCGACGCCGAGTTTCGTGGAGGCAACAGACAGATCGGCGATCACGTCCGCGATGGCCTCGGATGTCTCTTCCAGCCTCGCAGGCTCAATGCGCTGTGGGGTTTCTTCTGTCATTTTGGCCGATCACACGATATTGCAAGATATTGATAATTCGTACAAAATACGAAATTATTATTAATATTGGCCGATTTCTTGGCCGATCTTGAAGTTAGATTACTAACCGCTCTTCCGATACCTTAAGCAACTGATTTTACATTATAAATTTATTTTCCGAGTAGATTTTGGCCGATCCTGTGCAAGGCGGGAAATACGATGAGGTCCTTTCCCTAACTCACTTTTCTCGAAAGCGGGTTTGCGGAGCAAAACTACGGCGCAATATCGTCCTTCGGGAACGTCGCCACCTCGATGCGATTACCATCGGCATCGGCGATGAAAGTCGCATAGTAGCGCACGCGATCATGCGGCCGCAGCGAGGGCGCGCTTTCCGAGACGCCGCCAGCGGCCATGGCTGCCGCATAAAACGCATCAACCTCATCCATCGTCCTCGCACGCAGACAAAGATGCACACCGCTATCAAGCGGTAGCGGCGCCATGCCTGCACGCAGATTGAGCCAGACTTCCGGATAGGTCTTGCCGAACCCGACCATTGCCGGACGTGTCACCAGTCGGGTCATGCCAAGCGGCGCGAAGCTGCGCTCGTAGAATGCTACGGCCCGTTCGAGATTGCTGACCGCGATGGAGATGTGATCGATCATCGGTCTTCCTCCCCCGCCTTCGTCATTCGATTTACGACGCCCCGGATTCGCCCAGCGTCTTCTGCATCGTGGTGTTGGCAAGCCACTCGTCATTCAGCGGCACGCTATTGCGCTGTGTCGGGATATATCCGCGTTTCTTGAAGAAGGGCTCGGCGGTGTCGCTGGCATCGACGGTCAGCAGCTTGGCGCCGCGTGCACCTGCCAGCTTCTCGATCGCATCGATCAGCAGCGATGCCACACCCTGGAGGGCCGCATTCGGATGCACGTAAAGCAGATCGATGTGATTGGCGCCTTTCAGCGATGCAAAGCCGACCGGAACACCGTCCAGCGTCGCAATCAGTGTGAGTTGCGACGCCAGCCGCTTGCCGAAGGCCACTTCGTCGTCGACCGTTGCAGCCCAGGCTTCCTGCTGCGCTTCGCTGTAGTCGTCGCCCGTCAATTCCTCGATGCTGGCCACGAAGATCGCAGCCGCAATTGCGGTGTCATCCGGCAGGAACGGTCGCAATGCCGGTTTCGCCTCGCCCATCGCGCTCACCAGAAATCCACCAGCTTCAGCGCCAGCGCGATGGCGCCGATGATCAATGCCCACTTGAGGGCGATGTAATATTTCCAGTGCTTTGGAAACGGTGTGTCGGGTCGGCTCATCGCGCGATCTCCCAGGTGGTGCCTTCCTTCGAGTCCTTGATGACGACGCCCATGGCGGCAAGTTCGTCGCGAATACGATCCGACTCCTTGAAGTCCTTGCGGGCCCGCGCGGCTGTGCGATCCGCAATCAAACCATCGACCTTTGCTGCATCGATCCCGCTGGCCTGTTGTTTGCGTCCATTCCATGCAGCAGCCGTTTCCGACAGGAAACCGAGCGCACGCAACGACGCTGCAAACTGGCTGCGATCGCCGTCATTGCCTGCGGCCGCACTGTTGCGAAGACCGTGCAGCGCTGCAACAGCCAGCGACGTGTTCAGATCGTCGAACATCGGCTCCATCACCTTGTCGGAGACGTCGCCACCTGTTGCATCCGCCGCGACCCAATACCAGTCATCGAGCGTCTTGGCGCTCTCTTCCAAACCCTTCACGGTCCAGTCGATCGGCGAGCGATAATGAGTCTTCAGCATGTTCAGGCGCAACACTTCGCCTGGCCAGTCATTCAGCAATTCCCGGATAGTGAAGAAATTGCCGAGGCTCTTCGACATCTTCTCGCCTTCAACCTGCAGGAAGCCGTTATGCATCCAGTAATTCGCCATCGCATGCGTACCGTGCGCGCAGCGCGACTGGGCGATTTCGTTTTCATGATGCGGGAAGATCAGGTCGAGGCCGCCGCCATGAATGTCGAAGATCGTGCCGAGATAGGCCTCCGCCATCGCCGAGCACTCGATGTGCCAGCCCGGACGGCCCCTGCCCCACGGACTGTCCCAGCCGGGCTCTTCCGCGGATGACTGCTTCCACAACACGAAGTCGGTCGGATGCTTCTTGTGCGCATCGACTGCGACGCGCGCACCGGCCTGCTGGTCTTCCAGTTTGCGGCCGGAGAGTGCGCCATAGTCGGCCATCGACTGCGTATCGAACAACACTTCGCCCGCAGCCTCATAGGCGTGGCCGCGCGCGATCAATTCCCTGATCAGCGTAACCATATCGGTCTTGCCGTCGGGCCGCGGCAGCACAAAGTCCGTCGCCCGCGGCTGCACCGTCGGCGACAGGCAGCCCAGCGCTGCGACGTCGGCCTGAAACTGATTGGCCGTGGTCTCGGTGACCCGGCGGATCGCCTCGTTCAGCGGCAGGCCCGGAAAGTCGCGCAACGCGCGATCGTTTATCTTGTCGTCGACGTCGGTGATGTTGCGGACATAGGTGACCTTGTCGGTGCCGTAGATGTGCCGCAGCAGCCGGTACAGCACGTCGAACACGATCACCGGACGCGCATTGCCGATATGGGCGAAGTCGTAGACCGTCGGCCCGCAGACATACATCCGGACGTTGTCGGCATCGATCGGCGTGAAGACGCGCTTCTCGCGGGTCAGGGTGTCGTAAAGGCGCAGTTCCATGGATGTCCGTCCCTAGCGGCCGGGCGTCCTCTCATCCCTCTTGAGATTGATCTCGTGTGAGAAAAGACGGCCTCAGCCAGCGAATCGCTAGCTCTTAATCTCGCGGCAAATGCCACAAATGGCGAGAGAACCGTTCATCGGGGCACCATGGGGCAACCCCAGGTGGCCCGTCAAGGGTGTGGAACTATGCCGTTAAGGCTGATTTCGGCCTCAATCCATCGCTACGCCGCCCATGGTTAATGATTATTAATCTTTGGGGCGTATCGAATGAGGGCGAATTTCCTCATTCATTCGGTGAGTTATGAAATCCATTTCAGTCGTTCTGACGGCGGCATTTGTTCTGGCCGCTTCCTCGGCCTTTGCCGATTCCCGCGTCTTCATCATCGCCAACCAGTCTGACGGTTACGGTATCGACCAGTGCCTCGCCCGCGGCGAGAAATGCGGCGCGCATGCCGCCCTGTCCTATTGCAAATCGCGCGCCTTCGACCAGGCAGTCGCCTATCGCCGCGTCGATCCCGATGAAGTGACCGGCTCGGTCCCGACGTCAGGCAGCGCCTGCCATCACGGCAAATGCGACGAATTCGTTGCGATTACCTGCCAGCGCTGACATCCCGCGGCCTGCGACTTTCTCGCGTCACGCTTGCGGCCACAGTGAGGCCCCGGAAACGACGTGACCCTGCCGCGAGAAGCAGCTATGGAAAGCCGCGTTCGCCGCCGCATTTTCATCGCGCGCGTCTGGCAACGTCGGCGAGAGGTTGGCGGCGGTATCGACGCGCGATGCCGCACTACCCCGCTTGTTTCTGTCTCGCTCGCTTCTGACTCGCGCATTGGCCGGATATGTCTGACACTGTGACTGCTTCCCTTTCTCGCTGGGCTTTCGTTGGTGCCGCACTGGTTGGTGCGCTGTCGCTGGGCACTCCTGCATCGGCGCAGAACGGACCGCCCCCGGGCTATCCCGCGCAGCAGGTCTATCCGCCGAGCCAGGCGCAGCAGCAGGGCTCCGCCAATCCGATGTGCGGGCGCCTCGAGGCGCAGCTTGCGACCATCGATCGCGGCAACGGCCTCGATCCCGCGCGCGCCGAACAGCTTCGCCGCTATGAGGACGCCGCGTCCAAGCAGCAGAGCGAGCTCGACCGCGTCTCGGCGCAGGCCAAGCGGATGGGCTGCGACAGTTCCGGCTTCTTCTCACTGTTCAATGGCCAGTCGCAGCAGTGCGGCCCGGTCAACAACCAGATCCAGCAGATGCGCGGCAATCTGGATCAGATCACCAGCAATCTCGAACGCCTGCGCGTCGGCACGCCCGGCAGTTCGGACCGTGATACCCAGCGCCGCTCGGTGCTGCTGGCCCTCGCGCAGAACAATTGCGGCCCGCAATACGCCGCCGCGGCGCAGCGCGCGGCGCCGCAAAACTCAGGCCCCGGCGGTTTCCTGAGCAACCTGTTCGGCAACAACGAGCCAAGCCCCGGCGCGGCGCCGCTGGACGGCAATATGTCGCCCGTTCCGTCCGGCACCTATCGGACCGTCTGCGTGCGCACCTGCGATGGCTTCTATTTCCCGATCTCGTTCGCGACGATCCCGGCGCGTTTCGGCGATGACGAGCGGACCTGCAAGAATCTCTGCCCGGCCTCCGACGCCAACCTGTTCACCTATCGCAATCCCGGCGAGGACATGAACTCGGCTGTCTCGGTGTCGGGTCAGCCCTATTCGTCGTCGCCGAACGCTTTCAAGTATCGCACCGAATTCAACCCGTCGTGCTCCTGCAAGGCGCAGGGCCAGACATGGTCCGAGGCGTTGAAGAATGTCGACGACAAATCGGCAGCGGAGAATGGCGACATCATCGTCACCGAGGAACGTGCCAAGCGGATGTCGCAGCCGCAAAAGGGCACGCCTGCAGCCTTGAAGAAGGGCGCAGCACCGGAGGCGCCTGCAGCAGCAGTTCCCGCGCAACCGGCGGCGCCGTCCACACCGGGCCAGATCCGCACGGTCGGTCCGCAATTCTTGCCGAACAACGCGCCGCGTTAAGCCTCGGGTCCTCGCCCGGCCAGGCGGGGCGACGACGGCACGGCCCTTGCGTCCAGCTTCGGACAACCTCCGAACGGTAGGCTCACGCCAAACCGCGAGGGTGTTCGGATGGTCTCCACTTATCTCAACTATAATATCGTCTCCCGCAATCTCACCCAATCGCTGACGCGGATCTCGCAACAGGCCACCGTCTCGCGGGATACGGCCTATTACAAGGAGAACATCGGCAAGGTGAAAACCGTCGATGATCTCCTGAACGACTATCGGCTCTATACCTATGCAACGACGGCCTATGGTCTGGAGGACATGGCCTATGCCAAGGCCTTCCTGCGCAAGGTGCTGGAAAGCGATCTCTCCGACGCCAACAGTTTTGCCAACAAGCTGAGCGACAAGCGCTACCGGGATTTCGCAGCGGCCTTCCCCTTCGGGACCACCAGCAGCAGCACCAACACCGCCCAGTCCGAGAACCAGGCCGACGACATGATCGGTCTGTACACGGCCGTAGCGCAGCGCGGGGTCGATGCCATCGACGCGAACAAGAACTACTACAATCTCACGATCGGAAAGATCACCAACGTCAATGGCCTGCTCGCCGACGACAAGCTGCGCGATTATGTTTTTTCGGCCTTCGGAATCGACAAGAATCGCTGGTCCCACGACACGATCAGCAAGGTGCTGAGCAGCGATCCGTCCGATCCGAACAGCTATGTCAATTCCGTTTGGGTGTCGCAGAAAGCCGACATCAATGCGAATATCACCAAAGCCCAGGCAGCGATGCTCGATGCCGCCAGCAAGATCGACACATACATGGCGGCATTGAAACAGCCGGGCGCCGATATGGCCGACCTGCGCCAGAAGATCGAGCTGGAGCGCACGCGCGGATCGATGAATGAGGTCAGCATCCTCAGCTATAAGGATGCACTCGAGACGATCGACAGCTATGTGGCGCTTGCCGGCGCTTTCGAGTTCTCGCCCGACGGCACATTGCCCACCGGAACGTCTGCCCAGACAGCCGCGCAGCTGAGCAACACCCATGCCAAATATGTCAACAGCCAGGGCGCGACCTATCTCGCAGCGGACGAAAAGTACGCGGCATCGCTGATCAAGCAGTATCGCTCCGGTCTCGCCAAGGTGACCACGGTCGATGCCTTTCTCAAGACGCCAAACGTCTATAATTTTGCTCTGAAATCATTTGGTCTCGATCCCGAAGAGGTTTCGCCGACGATCATCAAAAACGTACTCAAAAGCGATCCGGACGATCCCAAGAGCTACGTGAACAAGCTGCACGACGACCGATACGTTCAGCTCGCTCGGGCATTCAATTTCGACAGCAGCGGAAATATCACGACGCCCGTGGTGGCGCAGGACGCGGCGGAAGTCACCCAGGTGATGAAGGACTACATCATCGCCAAGACACGCTTCACGAAGGACAAGGAACAGGCCGAGCTGCGCAAGGCGGCCGACAAGGACGCGGTCTATTATCAGAAGAACATCGCCAATATCGAGAGCGTGAAGGATCTGCTCGCCGACAGGAAGCTCATCGACATCGCGCTCGTCGCCAAGGACCTCGACCCCGCCAAGGTGACCACCGCCGATCTGCGCAAGATGTTCGATTCCGACCTGAACGACCCCAAGAGCTTCGTCAACACGCAGAAGGATCCGCGTTTCGCGGAGCTGGTGGCCTCGTTCAATTTCGACGACGACGGCGAGATCGCGCGGCTGCCGAAATTCGGGCCGCAGACCCGCGACCAGTTCATGGAAATCCAGCACAAATATCTGCAGCAGACGCTGGAGACGCAGCAGGGCGAAAGCAATCCCGGCGTGCGGCTCGCGCTCTACTTCGAGCGCAAGGCGCCGAGCATCACCTCGGCCTATGACCTGCTTGCAGACAAGGCACTGGCGGAAGTGTTCCGCACCATCTTCAGCCTGCCGGACGAGGTGGGCGCGATGGATATCGATCAGCAGGCCAAGGTGGTGGAGAAACACCTCAATCTGAAGGACCTCGCCGATCCCGCCAAGCTGGCCAAACTGCTGAACCGTTTCTCGGCGCTGTATGACATCAAGAACAGCACCAGCGCCGCATCCTCACCCGTCGTCACCCTGTTTCAGGGCGGTGGCGTCCTGAGCGATTCAACCTTTGCGGCGGTGGCCAAAACGGCGCGGTGACAGGATCACGCGCCGATACACGACGGGTTTGTGGGGCGTCATTCGCCCTACAGCTTCATTCAAACGCTTCGCTGATGCCCTTGCCGGGCCGCGTCACCAGGTCCTCATCGGGCTTCGGCAACGGATTGGCCAGATCGCGAAACTTGTTGGTGATCGGATAGCGGCGATCCCTGCCAAAGTTCTTCCGCGTCACTTTCACGCCCGGTGCCGCCTGCCGGCGCTTGTATTCGGCGATGTTGAGCAGCCGATCGATGCGCGTCACAACGTCTTTCTCGTAACCGGCCGCGACGATCTCCGACAGCGGCTCTTCGCGTTCGACGAGGCGTTCGAGAATGCCATCGAGAATATCGTAGGGGGGTAGCGAGTCTTGGTCGGTCTGGTTTTCGCGCAGTTCGGCCGTGGGCGGACGGATAATGATGTTGTTGGGGATCACTTCGCCATCAGGACCGAGCGCGCCTTCGGGCTTCCATGAATTGCGCAAGGTCGAGATACGGAACACCTGGGTCTTGTAGAGATCCTTGATCGGATTGAATCCGCCATTCATGTCGCCATAGAGCGTGGCATAGCCGACCGACATTTCCGACTTGTTACCTGTCGTGACGACCATCGCGCCGGTCTTGTTGGAGACGGCCATCAACAGCGTACCGCGGGTGCGCGCCTGCAGGTTCTCTTCGGTGATGTCGCGCGCGAGACCCTTGAAGGTATCGGCAAGGATCTTCTCGAAGCCGTTGACGGCATCGGCGATGGGCAGGATCTCGTAACGGAAACCCAGCGCCTTCGCGAGCTTGTCGGCATCGTCGAGCGACACCTGCGCGGTGTAGCGGAATGGCAGCATGATGCCGCGCACGCGGTCGGCGCCGAGCGCATCCACGGCGATCGCGGCGCAAAGCGCAGAGTCGATACCGCCGGAGATGCCCATCAGCACGCCGGGGAAGCCGTTCTTGTTGACGTAATCGCGCAAGCCAAGCACACAGGCGGCGTAGTCGCCCTCGTCGCCTTCCGGTACCGGTGCGATCGGTCCGTCGCAGCGCCAGTGGCCGTCGATCTTCTCGAATGTCAGCGTCGTGATGCTCTCGGTGAAGGACGGCAATTGTGCCCCCAGCGAGCGGTCGGCATTGAGCACAAAGCTCGCGCCGTCGAACACTAGTTCGTCCTGACCGCCGACCTGATTAAGGTAGATCATCGGCAGATGGCTCTCGGTAACGCGGGCGACCTGCACCGACAAGCGCAGATCCGTCTTGCCGCGGGCATATGGCGAACCGTTCGGCACGATCAGGATTTCGGCGCCGGTCTCGGTCAGCGTCTCGACCACGTCTTCGTAGTCGGCGGACTCTTCCATCCAGGTGTCTTCGCAGATCGGCACGCCGACGCGCAGGCCGCGGATGGTGACGGGTCCCGAGACCGAGCCGCGCGCGAAGACGCGCTTCTCGTCGAACACGCCGTAATTCGGCAGATTGACCTTGAAACGGATCGCGCTGATGCGGCCGTCGTCGAGCAGCGCGCAGGCATTGTAGAGCTTGCCGCCATCGACCCAGGGCGAGCCGATCAACACAGCCGGACCCCCGTCCGCGGTCTCGCGCGCCAGCTCCTCGATGGCCGCACGGCAGGCCGCCTGAAAGGCCGGTTTCAGCACCAGATCTTCCGGTGGGTAGCCGGCGATGAACAATTCAGGAAACACGATCAGCGTCGCGCCGTCGGCTTTGGCCTGCGCCCGCGCAGCGCGCGCCTTGGCGGCATTGCCGGTGATGTCACCGACGATGGGATTGAGCTGGGCGAGTGTGACCGTGAAGCGCGTCAATTCTGTCATGGAAACATCCAAGCCTACCGGCTCATCCTTCGCAACTGCAGGATTAGAAGATGCCTATGCGCTCACCGAGCGCATACAGCCAGGTCATGCCGGCGATCACCAGCGCGACGCCGACGGCCGCCGATCCCATGTCCTTCACACGCCCGATCTGCGGATCATGGTCGGTGGTGAGCCGGTCAGCCAATTTCTCGATGGCGGTGTTGAGCAGTTCGACGGTGAGCAGCAGCAGAACCACCGCCACCAGCTCGAGCCGACGCGCTGCGGTGGTCCCGATGAGAAACGACAAAGGCACCGCGAGGAGCAGTGCAAACAGCTCCTCGCGAATGGCCTGCTCCGATCGCGTCGCGAAGGTCAGGCCATTCCAGGTGTTGATGCAGGCCCGCCAGAGGCGCGACAAGTTTAGAGACCCGATGCCACCGGCAGCGGCTCCGCCTTGTCGACGCGGGACGTCTTCAGCAGTTCGGCGATCAGGAACGCCATGTCGATGGACTGCTCGGCATTCAGACGGGGATCGCAGACCGTGTGGTAGCGGTCGTTGAGGTCCTCGTCCGAAATGGCGCGCGCGCCACCGGTGCATTCCGTCACGTTCTGGCCGGTCATCTCCAGATGCACGCCGCCCGGATGGGTGCCTTCGGCGGCATGGATCTGGAAGAACGACTTCACTTCCGACAGGATACGATCGAACGGACGGGTCTTGTAACCCGAGTTCGACGTGATGGTGTTGCCGTGCATCGGATCGCACGACCATACCACCGAGCGCCCTTCCTTCTGCACCGCGCGGATGAAGCCCGGCAGATGCTCCCCAACCTTCTCGTGGCCGAAGCGGTTGATCAGCGTCAAACGGCCGGGCTCATTGTCCGGATTGAGGACGTCGATCAGCTTCAGCAGTTCATCCGGCTTCAGCGACGGGCCGCATTTCAGGCCGATCGGGTTCTTGATGCCGCGGAAGTACTCGACATGGGCATGATCGAGCTGCCGCGTACGGTCGCCAATCCAGATCATGTGGCCCGAGGTCGCGTACCAGTCGCCGGTCGTGGAATCGACGCGCGTGAAGGCCTGCTCATAGCCGAGCAACAGCGCTTCGTGGCTGGTGTAGAAATCCGTCGACCGCAGTTCCGGGTGGCTTTCCAGATTGAGGCCGCAGGCGCGCATGAAGTTCAGCGCGTCCGAGATGCGGTCGGCCAGTTCCTTGTAACGGCGCGACTGCTGCGAATCCTTCAGGAAGCCGAGCATCCACTGATGCACGCTGCCGAGATTGGCGAAGCCGCCGGTCGCGAAAGCGCGCAGCAGATTCAGCGTCGCCGCCGACTGGCGATAGGCCATCAGCTGGCGCTGCGGATCGGGCACGCGCGATTCTGGCGTGAAGGCGATGTCATTGATGATGTCGCCGCGATAGCTCGGCAGTTCGACGCCGTTGAGCTTCTCCATCGGCGAGGACCGCGGCTTGGCGAACTGGCCGGCGATACGGCCGATCTTCACCACGGGCAGCGCGCCGGCATAGGTCAGCACCACCGACATCTGCAGGAAGGCGCGGAAGAAATCGCGGATATTGTTGGCGCCATGCTCGGCAAAGCTCTCGGCGCAATCGCCGCCCTGCAGCAGGAAGGCCTCGCCGGCAGCCACGCGGGCGAGCGACTTCTTCAGATTGCGGGCTTCGCCTGCAAAAACCAGCGGCGGAAACGTGGCAAGCTGCGCCTCGACATCGCCAAGGGCCTTGAGATCCGGGTATTCCGGCATTTGCAGCACGGGCTTGCCGCGCCAGCTATCGGGCGTCCACCGCTCGGACATCACTTCTCTCCTGAAAACCGCGCTTTATGGCTGCGGAGGCCGCGTTATACACAGCGTAGATGGGGATCGCCAGTTCGAAATCCACATTGCGCCCCAAGCCCTTGCAGCCAAAGCCGAATTCGCATTTGCTAGGCCCGGGCAAGGAACATATGGGACACCATGGGAGAAACTGCGGTGTCGGAGGCTGCACTGGACGACGCTTTTGCCGATGACATCACCTTCCAGGCGACCGACGGCTATTCGTTGGGCGCGACGCTGTACCTGCCCCGCGGTGCCCGCACCCACGCGGTTCTGATCAATTCCGCAACCGCTGTTCCCCGCAAAATCTACAGAGGCTTCGCCAGCTACCTCGCAAGCCGTGGCTGCGCCGTGCTGACCTATGACTATCGCGGCACCGGAGATTCGCGGCCCAAGGCCGATCCCCTATCCGGCCGGTCGAACGCGTTGGTCGGCTTCAAGGCGTCCATGACCGACTGGGCTGCGCTCGATGTTACCGCCGCGGTGACCTGGATGCGCGAGCGCTACAAGGCAATGCCACTTGCCTTTGTAGGGCATTCCTTCGGCGGTCAGGCGCTCGGCCTGATCCCCAACAATTCCGAAGTATCGCGCGCCCTGCTCATCGCGGCACAGGCCGGCACCTGGCGACTGATGACGCCGCCGGAGGGCTATCGCATCTATGCGCTCATGAAATTCGTCGGCGCACCGCTGGCGCGCGTCATCGGCTATGCACCCGGCAGGATCGGCCTCGGCTACGATCTGCCACGCGACGTGTTTCTGGAATGGGCGGGCTGGGTCACCAGCGATCGCTACTTCTTCGACGACAGCAAACTGCGGGCACTGGCGAACTTTCCGCGCTACCGCGGCGAGATGCGGGCCCTGAGCTTCTCGGACGATCCGTGGGCGACACGCGCCGCCGTCGAAATGCTCTGTGCCGGCTTCACGTCGATCAAGCCGGAAATCGACAGTATCCGCCCCATCGAGGCCGGCTCGAAAAAGGTCGGCCATTTCGGCTTCTTCCGGCCGGAGCACCGCGACACGCTGTGGCGCGGCGCCGCCGAATGGATCCAGATGGAAGATTAGGGGCACATCATTGAAGCCGCAGATCATCGATCCGCCCTCATCCTGAGGAGCGGTCGTCTTCGACCGCGTCTCGAAGGATGGCCACAAACACCGATACGTTGCATCTCATGGTTCGAGACGCGCGCAAGGGCGCGCTCCTCACCATGAGGGCTGGTGTTACTCCGCGGCTTCGCGCACGTAGCGCGCGGTCGGCGTGCGCATCGTCACGAGTTCCTCGGCCGCACTCGGATGCACGGCCACGGTGGCGTCGAAGTCAGCCTTGGTGGCCTTCAGCTTCACGCAGATGCCCAGCACCTGGATGAGTTCGGCCGCTTCCGGTCCGACGATATGGGCGCCGACCACGATATCCGTCGCACCGTCGACCACCAGCTTCATCAGCACGCGGCTTTCGCTGCCTGAAATCGTCGATTTGATCGACCGGAAATTGGTCTTGTAGATATCGACGTGGCTGAAGATGGCGCGCGCCTCTTCTTCGCTCATACCGACAGTGCCGACCTCCGGCTGGGTGAACACCGCGGTCGGGATATTGCTGTGATCGACCTTCACGGTCTTCTTGCCGAACACCGTATCGGCAAAAGCGTGGCCTTCGCGGATCGCTACCGGCGTGAGGTTGACGCGATTGGTGACGTCACCGACCGCGTAGATATGCGGCACATTGGTCTGCGAGAACTCGTTGACGATGATGCCGCCATGGGCGGGCTTGAGCGCAACGCCAGCCTTCTCGAGGCCGAGATTGGCGGTGTTCGGATTGCGCCCGATCGCGAACAACACCTGATCGGACGCGATGCTTGCGCCGCTGGACAGATGCGTCGTGAATTCGTGCCGGTGTTTCTCGACCTTGGTCACCGTGCAGCCGGTCAGGATGGTGATGCCATCCTTTTCCATCTCGCTGCGGACATGGGCGCGCACGTCTTCATCGAAGCCGCGCAGGATGTTGTCGCCGCGATAGATCACCGTCACGTCGGAGCCCAATCCTGCGAAGATGCAGGCAAATTCCAGCGCGATATAGCCGCCGCCCTGGATCACGATGCGCCTCGGCAGTTCAGGCAGATGAAACACCTCGTTGGAGGAAATCACATGCTCGATGCCGGGAATCGCCGGCCCATGATTGGGTGCGCCGCCGGTCGCAATCAGGATATGCTTGGCGTTCACCGTCTCGCCGGTGCTGAGGCGCAGCGTGTGCGGATCCTCGAACACTGCGCGGGTCTTGACGGTCGTCGCGCCGGTCTTCTCCACATTGGACCGATAGATGCCCTCGAGCCGGGCGATCTCCTTGTCCTTGTTGGCGATGAAGGTCGACCAGTCGAACGTCGCCGTCGGGATCGTCCAACCGAAACCGGCGGCATCGTCGATCTCGCGCTGGACATGCGAGGCATAGACCATCAGCTTCTTCGGCACGCAGCCGCGGATCACGCAGGTGCCGCCGAACCGATATTCCTCGGCCACCATGACCTTCGCGCCGTAGCCGGCAGCGATACGGGCGGCGCGCACGCCGCCAGAACCACCACCAATGACAAACAGATCGACGTCGACGTCAGCCATGATCGCTCCGAACTGGGGGCTGAGGCCCGGGATAGCGGGCCTCAGCTTACGCCCTTAGATTTCCTTGCCGCGCTTGCGCATTTCAGCGCGGAACAGGCCGTTGACCTGCTCCGAAAACTGCTGCGCCCACTGCTGCATATAGGTCATGCTGGCGGAAATCGACTGGGGCTCCTGCACAAGAAGTTTCTGGCCGAGCGGCGACTTGTAGAAGGTCGCAAGATCCTTCAACTCCGCCTCGGTGAAGTCGCTGGCATAGATCTTCGCCATCTGCTCGGTGATCTCCTTGTCGCGCCCGGCCATCGTCTGCGCGATGGTGATGGCGACCTCATTGAGATCCTTCTGATAGTTCAGATTGCTCTGCAGCAACGAATCCTTGACGCGCTGAACCATGTTCGGCACGGCATTGGCATACATCGCGCTGGCGTTCTTCATCGCCAGAATTTCCTTGGCGTAAGCGATCGCAGCTGGCGATGCCGGCTTGATCGGACGAGCCTGTCCTTCCGGAGATGCCTGCTGCGCGGAGACCGGCAGCGCGATCACTGCAACGCTGAGCGCTAGACCAGCGGACAGCAGCATGTGCGAGAGCTTCTTCATTCCAATTCTCCTTGATTGCGCCGTTACGGACGCTCGAAAACGCGAATTCCTTGCGATCCTGCCAGCATGGCGGTGCTTGCCAGACCGATAAACAAACCGTGCTCGACCACGCCCGGAATGGCGCCGAGCAGCCCGGCCAGTCGGGGCGCATCGGTGATGGTCCCGAGCCGGGCGTCGATGATCCAGTGGCCGCCATCGGTGACGAAAGCATGACCGTCCTTGCCGCTGCGAATGGCCATTTCGCCGGATAGGCCGCACTTAGCGAACACATCGGCAATCGCGCGGCGTGTGGCCGACAGGCCGAACGGGATCACTTCCACAGGCAGCGGGAAGCGGCCGAGGGTCGGCACCCATTTGGAATCGTCGGCAATGACAATCATGCGGTCGGACGCCGCTGCCACGATCTTCTCGCGGAGCAATGCGCCGCCGCCGCCCTTGATGAGATTCAGCGCCGGATCGACTTCGTCGGCACCGTCGACCGTGAGATCGAGCCGATCGACCTCGTCGAGTGTGGTCAGCGGCACGCCGCAACGCTGCGCATCGGCCCGCGTGGCCTCGGACGTTGGAACGCCAATGACCTTGAGACCGCCGGCCACGCGCTCACCGAGCAGTTCGACGAAGTGCTTCGCTGTCGATCCCGTGCCGAGTCCGAGCTTCATGCCATCACGCACATGTTCGAGCGCCTTGGCGGCAGCCTGTCGTTTCAGCTCGTCCATATTCATCGGCGCAGCGGTCCTTGCGGTTCACAATCGGTCCCGCGGACGGGATGCGCCGCATATCTAGCGACGTTTGGGGGCAAGGAACAGGGCGAAGGGCGTGCTTTCCCTGGGAATGCAGGCCTGCATTCCCAGGGGGATGCTGGGCTACGTCCGCCCCCCTTGCGGGATCGGCCGCGGACCGGTAGCGATCCGCTCATGACCCAAGCTCCCCTCGTCGTTTTCGACCTCGACGGTACCCTCGTCGATACCGCCCCTGATCTCATCAGCGCGCTGAATCATGTGCTCCATGAGGAGGGATTGGCCCCCGTCCCGCTGGAATCCGCGCGGAAAATGATCGGCCAGGGCGCCCGGCGCCTGATCGAACGCGGGCTCGAGCTTGAGGGGCGGGAAATGACCCCGGACGAGGTCACACGCCTGACCGAGGATTTCATCGCTTATTACGCGGAGCATATCGCGGACGAGTCGCGCCCCTTCGAGGGCCTGATTGCGGCGCTCGACGAAATGGCGGGGCGTGGCTACCGCTTCGCGGTTTGCACCAACAAGCTGGAATGGCTGTCGAAGCTGCTGCTCGACAAGCTGGAGCTGACCAACCGATTTGCGGCGATCTGCGGCGCCGACACGTTCGGCGTCGCGAAGCCCGATCCTGTCATCCTGCAGCAGACGGTAGCGCGTGCCGGTGGCGTGATGTCGTCCGTTGTCATGGTCGGCGATGCCGGCCCCGATGTCGGTGTGGCGCGGCGGGCCAATGTCCCGGTGATCGGCGTTACATTCGGCTATACCGATGTCCCGATTATCGAGCTCAAGCCCGACATCGTGATCGACCATTTCCGCGATCTACCGGCGACTGTCGACCGCCTGTTGCGCCTACGCCCCGCCTAGACTGTTCACATAATTGAGTTTCTCAGGTTGTTCGGAGATTTCATTAACCATCAATTAACTATAAGCGGCCTGCGTGTTGCGTCATATGTACGACGCTCCTATGGTTGCCAGGGGATGGCGGCTAGCCGCAAAACGTGACGGATATACCCATGCGTAGAGTAATAGTTTTGGCAGCGGCAGGCCTGAGCCTGGCCGGTTGCACGTCGTTCTCCATGGACGCATTCAAGTCGGCACCGGAACCGGTTACCGTGCAATTCGACTCGGTTCCGCCCGGCGCAGAGGTGGTCACGTCCATTGGCCCGAGCTGCAAAACCCCCTGCTCGCTGCCTCTGGCAACGGAAACCGGGTTCAGCGCGACCTTTACCCTCGCAAAATTCCAGCCGATGACGGTTCCAGTGACCGTTACCCGCGTTCCCGGGGATTTCACCTCGCCGGCACGGACAAYGGTCGATCCGAGCCCGGTCGTCGCCGAGTTGCAGCCTGCGACGCCGCCGCGCCGCGCCCGCAAGGCTGCCAAGCGTGCAGCC
>NZ_JBFUJU010000014.1:0-134855 GCF_056401215.1 Tardiphaga sp. P4_G1 | reverse complement strand
GCGGGGAGGTGGATTCACACTCGAAGTGCAACAGCTGTCGAGCAAAGAGCTCGGCGGGGGTATGCCAGTCAAGGCACTTTCGGGGTGTGCTGTTGTAAGCCAGCACGGCATCGGCAAGATCCTGGGAGGTGAGCGTAGCTAGATCTGTCTTGCGCGGAATCCGGCGGCGCATGCGACCGATGGYATTCTCGACGCCACCTTTCTGCCAAGGGGCGTAGGGATCGCAGAAAAACGTCTGGATACCGAGTGCATGCAGGTCTGTGTGGCAGGCGAACTCGGTGCCGTTGTCGAAGGTAATGCTCTGTCGCAGTTCGGGCGGCAGCGGCGCCAGCAGTCGGGTAATCGTTTGCACGACCGGACGGGCGGCCTTGCCGGATAGACGCACGGCGATCATCAGACGGGATAATCGCTCATGCAAGGTGAGGATGGCCTGCCCGTAGCGCGCGAACATCATCAGATCACCCTCCCAATGGCCGGCGGTGGCGCGGTCCAGGACCTCCTTTGGTCGGTCGGCGATCGGCACCCGGCCCTCTATATGCAGCGCTGACGACCCGCCCTTGCGACCACGGAAGCCTCGCTTGCTCTTGCCGCGCGGCAGATATCGTCGCCAGCTGTAATCCTTGGGCGCTGTTGTCTGGCCCTGCGCGTAAGCGGGTTTGTAGCCGACCTGCACGCCGGCATTGCGCTTCAGCTCCCGGGAGACAGTCGATGGCGCGCGATCCAGAGCTGCCGCGATTTGCCGGATCGAGCGCCCTTCGGCGTAAAGCTGGGCAATCCTGTAGCGGTCATCCAGCGATAGCTGGGCGTAGGTTCCGTCCATCGCAACACCCTAATCTGGTGTTGCACTTCGTTTGAGAACTCAGGGGATCCATAAACACTCCCGTTTCGATGATCACCGTTGGGAGAAGCCTTCACTTCAGCGGAGAGGATGGAGGTTATGGGTCCCCGCCTTCGCGGGGACGACAGTAGAGTTGTTCGTGCTTCAACTCGCTAATTGTCGACTATCGGTGACTGTGCACCCACCAGCATCACTTCAAACCGCGCCCGAATTTCGCGGGGTGTCGCGCCAAAACGTTTCTTGAAGGTGCGGTTGAAATAAGAGAGGTCGCCGAAGCCGACCTCGAAGGCGATGGTGCTGACGGCGCGATCCCCGCGGTTGCCATCGCGCAGCATATGGAAGGCGCGCTCGAGCCGACGCTCCAGCAGATAATCCGAGAATGTGCGGCCTTCAGCCTCGAACAGTTTCTGGAAGTAGCGCGCGGTGACGCCATGCGTCGTCGCAAGCCGTTCCAGCGACAGCGTCGGCTGGCTGAGGCTGGCCTCGATATCGGCCTTGAGCGACAACAGGCTGATGGTCGGTCGGTCCTGCCGCAGTGCTGCACGTCGTCCCGGCGCATCGGCTTCATCGATCATGGTGGCGACGAGGCCGTTCATATAATCGATGGCAAGACCCGTCAGCGCAGCGGAATTCATCGGCAACAGACCGCGCATTACGGCAGCGGCGTAATGGCCGAGCGCGATCAGCCCGCCATTGTCATGGGCGATGTGGCGCAATCCGGTATGGCCATTGCTGGGGAGTAGCAGGCAGTCGACGCGGCTCACATCATTCATGATGAAGGTGGTAGCGCGGCCGGGATCGAGAATGATCGCCTCGCGCGGCATGCATGTCTGGCGCTGGCCATCCTGCTGGACGATCACCACGCCGTCGGACGGCCGCAGCACCAGGATGTCCTGCGGCGAGTCGTTGCCGGTCGTGGCGGTATCGTCGTCGGGCATGGTCCAAAGCGGTGCGGGATCGAAACACGACATCAGTCCGAGATGCGGCTGCATCCGTAGGATCGCCTTCGACTGGAACGGCGCGGCGCGAAACGATCCTAGCGAATTGCGCTGCACGGTCTTCCACGGCAGGCGGCTCTCAAGCGGTTTGCGCAGGGTGTCATCGATATCGTCGGCAACCAGCCAGAGCGGGACGAGAGGGCAATCGGGAGCGGCATCGACGCAGGATGGAGACCGCGACTGATGCGCGTTTGCCACAGCATCGAATCCAAACCGCTTCGTTCGCTCCAGTCCGACTATCAATTCACCGAGTCCAAGTCATGCAATGGGCTGTGCCGTATCGCTGTGACGATAGACGGAATGCACAGGCGTAAGAAGAGTAAAGCCGCGGCTGGAATTTACATTGATTCCAAACTGCTGCGGCCACGGTCGAATTGACCGGCTCGACCTCCCCAGTGCTTCGTCGCCACGAACATACGGAAGATTCCGAGCTCATGCGTTACAGCCAGTTCCTTCTCATCCCCGCCGTCGGGCTCATGTCGTCGCAGGCCGTTGCGCAGCAGAGCGCGGGCGTCACGCTCGACGAGATCACGGTAACGGCCGCGCGTGCCCAGCGCTCGATTTCGGATATTCCACAGACGGTGCAGGTGGTCGATCAGAAGGAGATCGACGAACAGCTCAAGCAGAGCGGCAGCGCATCGGCTCTGCTGGCCAAATTGCTGCCGGGCTTCTCGGTCTCGAACCAGACCATCTCCGGTGCTTCCGAAAGCTATCGCGGCCGCGACCTTCTGGTGCTGATGGACGGCGTGCCGCTGACGACGCCGCTCCGCGACGTCTCGCGCGTCCTGTCGCTGATCGATCTGAATTCCGTCGAGCGCATCGAACTGGTCGCCGGTGCATCGAGCCTGTATGGCGCCGGCGCGACGGGCGGTACGGTGAATTTCGTCACCAAGAAAGCGCAGCCCGGCGGTCCGCGCGTCAGCGTCAACACGGCGTTGCGCACCTTCACTGCCGATCCCGGCGGTTCGCTGGCACCAGAAATGTCGGCGACGGTCAGTGGCAAGGGCACGAACGGCATCGACTATGTATTCGTCGGCAGCGGCCGCGGTGCGCAGAAGACCTATGACGGCGCGGGCCGCGAGCTGCCATCGGATGCCATGCTCGGCCAGGGAGGCGGCGATCGCCTCGCCAGCGGTAATTTCCTGGGCAAGATCGGTTACGATTTCGATGGCGGCAAGCGCATCGAAGCCTCGATCAGCCAGTTCTATCTCGACCAGACGCCGAAATATCTTACCGACTATTCGGGCGCCTATGCGAAGCCGGATTTTACCAAGCCCTATACCGGGCAGAGCGTGCTGGAAGATTCGCGCTCGTTCCAATTGCGCTACAGCGATACCGACTTCGTGCTTGGCAATCTCAGCGTGGTCGGCTTCTATAACGACATCAAGAAGCGCTTCAACTATTCGGAGTTCTCCTATCCCTATAACTCGCTGGTCTACTATTCCGGCAATCCGCTGAGCCCGACCAGCCCCGCCAACCAGACCACGCTGTATTCCGAGCGCGGCGGGGTCAATCTGACGATCGATACGCCGCTCGACCGCATCTGGAACGGTGCCAAGGTGACTTGGGGTACCGACGTCGTCCATGACAAGACATGGCAGACACTGACCGACGGACGCGATGTCTTCACGCCGCTGACCCAGGTGACGACAGCCGGATTTGCGTTGGTGCAAGTCCCGATCACCGATCGGCTGACCGCGCGCGGCGGCGTTCGCTACGAGCATTTCGATCTCAGCGTCGACGACTTCCTGCGTCCGGCAGCCTATGCCGCGATCTCACCCGTGACGCGCTTCGTTCTGCCGGCGCTCAATGTTATCGGCGGCCAGTACGAATATGCCTCGCCGACCTATAATCTCGGCGCGACCTTCAAGCTCAACAACAAGATCGATCTGTTCGGCGGTTTCTCGCAGGGCTATGCGCTGCCCGATGTTGGCGCCTATACGCGCCGCGCCGGCCTGTCATCCACCGCCTTTGCCTGTCCGGTGGCGACGCCGAACTGCCTGCCGCTGGCACGCCAGACCATCTCTTTCAGCTCGATCGCGCCGGAAGCCCAGATCGTCAACAATTACGAAATCGGCATCCGCGGCGGCGACGGCCCCTACAAGGGCAGCATCACCGGTTTCGTCAGCACGTCCGAGAAGGGCGTGACCTTCGATCCAGTCACCAACCTGATCTCGCAGCAGAAGGAAATGATCTACGGCGTCGAATATATCGGCGAGATGGCGATCAACCGGAATTTCACGCTGGGTACCACGATCGGCTACAAGGAAGGCCGCTACGACACCAACAAGGACGGTGTGCTCGACTCGTGGCTGCCTAACAACCGCATCGGCAGTCCGGTGCGCGGTCTGATCTTCGGCGACTATCGCTTCGACAACGGCATCAAGCTGCGCGTCGAGGGCGAGGGCTATGCAAGCCGCAACCGCGGTATCAACCTGACCAATACGGTCTATCCCATCGAGGGTGGCTTCACCATGAATGCCGCGCTGAGCGGGCCGGTCTATGGCGGCGAGGCCTATGCAGCCGTCAACAACCTGTTCGATACGGAGCTGCAGAACCCGACGGCAACCTCGGTGCGCAACCTGCCGGTCTATTCCTGGGGCCGCACCGTGACGGTCGGCTATCGCAAGACGTTCTGACGCGACAAGGAGTTTGAAGATCACGACGATGGTGGATCTGGAGATTGATGGGAGCCTGCTGACGCTACGGTTCCTGCCGCCTTACGCGGAGTCGGACGAGCGCGATTATCTGGCCGCGCTGGCCCGGGTCGGCGAGCATGATGCGCCATTCGAACTTCTGACCGTGTTCGGGGGCGGCGGGAAACTGTCCGTCGCCGGCGAGCGGGAGCAGGCGCTGTGGTTCAAGGCGACGCGCGGCCATATCTCCGCGCGCTGCCGTGCTGTGGCGATTGTACGCCCCGGCGCCAACAAGAAGATGGAAGAGACGTTTCGGAAGCTCTGGCCGATGCCGCTGGTGGCGCTCGAGGACGAGATCGCCGCGCGCGCCTTTCTCGCCGAACATCGCGGCCTCGCATGAGCACCGCGGAGCTTAACGCATCTGCGCCGGTCGCCGTCATGGGACGCAAGCGGCTGTTCGTCGTGCTGGGCGGGCTGTATCTGGCACAGGCGATCCCGTCCTATCTGTTCGCCGCCGCCCTGCCGCCAATCATGCGCGAGGCCGGCGTGTCGCGCAGCGAGATCAGCTATCTCAGCCTCTGGTTTCTGCCGTTGCTGCTGAAATTCTTCTGGGCGCCGGTGGTGGATCGCATCCGCCCGTTCGCGCGCGCACATCGCGCCGGCTGGGTGATCGTGACCCAAACCGGGGTCATCATCAGCCTGCTGTGTTTGATCCCGCTCGGCGCAACCAATATCTGGGGCATCATCACGGTGGGCCTGTTCGGCTCACTGCTGATCTCGACCCAGGACATCGCCACCGACGGCTACGCCGCGAAATATCTCGCGCCGGAGGATCGCGCCATCGGCAATGCGATCCAGGGCGGCTCGGTCGCGTTTGGTGTCGTGATCGGCGGCACGCTGGGTCTCGTGCTTTATGCGCAGATCGGTTGGACCGGTATGCTGCTGACCATCGCCGGCTTCTCGCTGATCCCGCTGTTTGCCGCCTTCGCCATGCGCGAAGACGAAGCCGACCAGGTCGATCCGGCGAAGCCGCGGCCTTCGGTGATGGCCTTCCTGCGCCGCCGCGAGGTGCGCAACATTCTCTGGATCGCACTGATCTACCGGATGAGCGAGGGCCTCGTGAAGGCGATGGAGGGCAGCTACCTCGTCGATGCCGGGGTGCCGCTCAAACAGATCGGTTATCTCTCCGGCGGTGCCGCGACGACGGCGGGTCTCGCAGGCGCCGCTGGTGCGGCGTGGCTGCTGCAACGCTGCGGCACCGGCTGGACGCTGGGTCTGCTGGGCATTCTCCGCACCATCTGCTTTGCGCTGTTCACGGCGCATGCGCTGGGTGTCGTGACTGGCATCTGGCCGATTTTCGGCGCGGCCGGATTCCAGACCCTGATCCGCTACATGGAGATCGTCGCGCTCTACAGCCTGTTCATGGCGGCGGCATCGAAGGATCAGCCGGGCACCGACTTCACGATTCTCGCCTGCGCCCAGCTGATCATCTACTTCATCGGCTCGATGCTATCGGGCCGCATTGCCGACCTGCTCGGCTATGGGACGCTGTTCAGCGTCGCCACCGTGTTGTCGCTGATCGCGGCGATTGCCACGATGCGCATTCTCGCCGCGCAACCGCCCGCTAGTTCGATGCCGGCGCAGCCTGCGTGAAGCTGCGATCGACGGCCTTGCTGACATCGACCTGCTTCGACAGGATTCCGTAGCGCGTGGCGCGATCCGAGGCTTCCTGGAACTCCTTCACCACGCCATCGTCGATGGCGATCGGCCGTGTGTCTTGCGCCTTGTAGGCGCGCGCCAGCACGTCTTCCGGCAGCTTGGTCAGCTCGGCGGTGTTTTTGGCATATTCATTGACATGCTCGCGCGACCAGTTGCGGGCCTTGTTAAGCCGCTGCAACAGGTCGGCGACGGCCTCGCGCTTGGTGGCAATCGCCTGTTCGGAAGCGACGATAAAGGTCAGGGTCGGGGTCAGACCGGTGCCATCGGCAACCACCCGTGCATTGTCTTTCAGCACGGCGTAGGAGATGTAGGGTTCCCATACGGCCCAGCCGTCGATCGAACCGGCGAGAAGTGCAATCTTGGCATCGACGGGACCGAGCGGCGCGAAAGTTGCGTCACTGGTCTTGTAACCGGCTTTCTCCAGCGTCGCCTCAATCAGGAACTGGCCCCAGCCGCCGCGTGTGCCAGCGAGGCGCTTGCCCTTGAGGTCGGCAGCGGTCTTGATCGGTGAATCGTTGCGCACCAGGATCGCCTGTGTGTCCGCATTGGAGCGTGTGCCGCCTATCGCCTTGATCGGTGCGCCGTTGGCATAGACCGTGAGGAACGAGAGGTCGCCGGTGTAACCGACATCGAGTGCGCCGGCATTGATGGCTTCGAGGATCGGCGCCGCCGCAGGGAATTCCGACCACTGGATCTTGTAAGGCAAGTCCTTCGCCAAGCCGGAGATCTCCAGCAGCGAGCGGTTGCCGCCCTTCTGGTCGCCGACGCGCAGCGTGATCTGGTCTACCGCAACAGCGGAGGTGGCGAGCGTTGCGCTGAAGGCTGTGGCAATGAGCGTTGATAGCAAACGGCGCGTAGGGGAAGCGGTGGTCATGGTCATTTTCTCTGATGCAATGGCGTGCATCAAAGCTACGTCCGACACGGATTCAGTCAATGAAATGGCTGACTGAATATCATCGAGCGAAAGCAACGAATGTGGTGTTGTTGGAAATGGCGTGGAAGTTTTGCGCTTTCGGAAAATCTGATGTGTTTTGGCCCATCGTCAACCTGCGTGCGCATTCCCGCCCAACTCTGCCGCCTTTCCGCCAGAATTCATTTCCGCAGCGCATTTGGTGCGCCGCAGAATAGCCACGAGCGTCAGCCGAAATAGGGAATGGATTACTCCGAACAGACAAAAACCCTGGCGCTATTTCGCAATCGGGCCGTTTGGAGTGCGACGGATTTGGAAGTCGCCCGGCATTCGGGCCGGGAGCATTTCAAAGTGGGTTGTGTGCTTCAATTGATTTCGTCGCTGACCGTGGGCGGGTCCGAGCGACTGCTGATCAATTTCGCTGCCAGTTGCACGCCGGGAGAGGACATTCCGCAGGTTTTCGTCGTCATCAACGACTTTTTCCATCCCGACCTTGCTGCCGAGCTCTCCGCGACAGGTCATCCGGTCTACTTCCTCAAGCGCCCACCCGGGAACCGCAATCCACGTGTCATTCTAAGTTTACTCAACATCATCCGCCGTCACGATATTCGCATCATCCATGCGCATGACAGCGGCGCCAAGCACTTCGCCATGTTGAGTAAACTGTATCGTCCGATGAGCGTCGGCTACACGATTCACAATACCGGCCTCGTCAACGCGTGGGACCGCGTAAAGCTTCGGCTACATCAGCGGTTCGTCGATTGGAACATCGCGATCTCTGCTGCGGTCGAGCGTGAATGTGAATCGGTCAAACTGAAGCGCCTGTTCAAGGTGCATAACGGCATCCCGCTCGCGACATTCGATAGAGTGGCGCGGCAACGTCGCCTCGGACCGGCTCTGCGTCTGATCAATGTCGCCCGCATCTATCCGAAACAGAAGGGGCAGGACATCCTGATCAAGGCGGTCAGCCTCTGCGTCGCGCGCGGGCTCGACATTCGCTGCGATTTCGTCGGCAGCCCACCGGAGGGCGACGAGTCGACCCTCCTGAGTTTAAAGGCCCAGGCGATCGCCGAGAACGTCGCCGATCGCGTTCACTTTCTGTGCGGGCGCACCGATGTGCGCCGTCCTTTGGACGAGGCTGATATCTTCGTCCTGCCATCGCGTTTCGAAGGTTTCGGATTGGTGCTGCTCGAAGCCATGGCGGTCGGCCTGCCTGTCATCGCCGCGGATGTCGATGGCCCGGCCGAACTGCTGGTGGATGGCTCGAACGGTATCAAATTCAAGGTCGGATCCGCCGAGGATCTCGCCGACAAGATCGCGGCGCTTGCGGCGCAGCCCGAGCTCGCTGCGAAGATCGCAAGGACGGCGAAGGATTTCGTCACCGAATTCGATATTGCAAATATGCGCGACCAGTATTTCGGCATCTATGGGCTGATGATGAAGGCGAGCTAGCCTGATGTCTTGCGTGCGCGCTTGCCGGTGGCAGCGAGTTTGTCAGCAAGAAATTCCAGCAGCACTTCGACACGGGCAGGGCGGGGACCGCCCGGTGGCGTGACGAGGTAGACACCGCTCGACGATTGCGACCAGTCCTGCAACACGGCTTCCAGCGCGCCGCTCGTCAATGCATCACCGACGATGAAATCCGGCAAGTCGCTGATCCCCAATCCGGCGATCAGCGCAGGCAGCAGCGCCTCGCCATTGTTGACGCGGAGCGGCCCCGCCGGCCGAACGCTGGCCTGTTCGCCGGCCGCATTGGTGAAGTGCCAGACGCCGGGGGTCGAGAGATAGGTGTAGCCAAAGCATTTGTGGTCGGCGAGATGCATGGGATGCGTCGGCCGGCCGTATTTCGCGAAATAGGACGGCGCGGCCACAATGTGGCGCTTCACCGGGCAGAGCCGCCGCGCGATCAGCGATGAGTCCGGCAGCGTGGCGATGCGGATTGCAGCATCGAAACCTTCGCCGATCAGATCGACGGTGGCGTCGCTGAGGCTGAGGTCAATGGAGACTTCCGGATATTTGGCGAGGAACTCCGGCAGCAGATGCGCCACCGTATTGGTGCCGTAGGTCATCGGCACGGCCAGCCGTACCAGCCCGCGCGGCGTTGCCGACTGCGCCAGTGCCTCGTTCTCGAGCGCTTCGCCGTCCGCCAGCAATTGCGCAGCCTTCACCGCCAGCGTCCGGCCTGCATCGGTCAGCGCCAGCCGCCGCGAGGTCCGGTTGAACAGCCTGGCACCGAGGCGGTCCTCCAGCCGGCTCACCGCCTTGGAGACGGTGGCCTTGGACAGGGTTAGCTCGGTTGCCGCCGCCGCAAAGGACCGCAGTTCGACCACCTTGGCGAAAATCGCCAGCGCCTCGAAGTCGGGAAGTTTTGACATCTCAAAATCCGAAACGATGAGTTTCAATCATTTCTATTTATGCGCCATCTGAGAGGGCATATCCAGATGCCCAGGATGCAAATGCATCAAACGACGGAGATTTCGTCATGATCGACCTCAGACCTTTCGACAAACTCGGCGGCGCCGACCACGGCTGGCTCAAGGCCAAGCACCATTTCTCGTTCGGCAGCCACTACGACCCCGAGAATATGGGCCACGGCAGCCTGCGCGTCTGGAACGACGACGAGATCGCGCCGAACACCGGTTTCCCCGCTCATCCGCATTCCAACATGGAAATCATCACCTATGTCCGCGAGGGCGCGATCACGCATCAGGACAGTCTGGGCAACACGGGCCGCACCGAGGCCGGCGACGTCCAGGTGATGAGTGCGGGCTCGGGCATCCGGCACTCCGAATACAATCTGGAGGCATCGACCACGCGGATCTTCCAGATCTGGATCGAGCCCACACAAACGGGCGGCCAGCCTTGCTGGGGCGCCAAGCCGTTTCCGAAGGCCGATCGCTCCGGCCAGTTCGTCACCATTGCCAGCGGCTTCAAGGACGACGCCGGGGCACTGCCTATCCGGGCTGACGCCCGGGTGCTGGCAACCACGCTGAAGGCTGGTGAGACCGCGCAATATCCACTGGGTAGCTCGCGCAACGGCTACCTCGTGCCGGCGGCCGGCGCGATTGAGATCAACGGCATTCGCGTCAACGCCCGCGACGGTGTCGCCATCCGTGACGAAGCAAACGTCACGATCAAGGCGCTGGAAGATTCCGAACTCGTTCTGGTGGACGCCGCCTGACCGCGCCCACCAATCATCAACCCGACCTATTCATCCCAATCCAACGGAGACTGACCATGACCAAAGTACTCGTTCTGTATTATTCCGCCTACGGCCATATCGAAGCGATGGCCAATGCCGTTGCCGAAGGCGCCCGCGAAGCCGGCGCCACTGTCGATATCAAGCGCGTGCCTGAACTGGTGCCTGCCGAGGTCGCCAAGGCGTCCTACTACAAGATGGACCAGGCTGCCCCGATCGCGACCATCGACGATCTCGCCAATTACGACGCGATCATCGTTGGCACCGGCACCCGCTTCGGCCGCATGTCCTCGCAGATGGCCAACTTCCTCGATCAGGCCGGTGGCCTGTGGATGAAGGGCGCGCTGCATGGCAAGGTCGGCGGTGCCTTCACCGCGACCGCGACCCAGCACGGTGGCCAGGAAACCACGCTGTTCTCGATCATCACCAACCTGCTGCATTTCGGCATGACCATCGTCGGCCTCAATTACGGCTTCCAGGGCCAGATGAAGCTCGATGAAGTCACCGGCGGCTCGCCCTATGGTGCCACCACCCTGACCGGTGGCGACGGCAGCCGCCAGCCTTCGGCCAACGAACTGGCCGGTGCCCGTTATCAGGGCAAGGTCATCGCCGAGACGGCCAAGAAACTTCACGGCTAAGCTGCGTGGCTAACTAAAAAGAGATGGCTGACAAGAGAAAGGCGGCGTTCTGATTGCAGAGCGCCGCCTTATCTATGCTGGAACAAACGGATTCGATTTCATCATGCTCGACGTGTATTTCATTTATCAGCTGGCACGGCGGCCGCTACATGCGATGGCTAGGCGGTGGGTTTGCCGCGGCATCGCGCATGTGACCAGGGGCGAAGTGGTTTGCCCCGAATGCCGCCAACACTGAAACGTTCCTTGATTGTTGGACTGGCAAGGTTGCGTTTGGGGACGTAGACTTCGGCGATGTCCAAGCCAGCCAGCCCGCCCGCGCCAGCCCTCAGTATCCGCATCGACCTCGATCCCGAGGGACGGATCGGACCGGGCAAGATTCAGCTTCTCGAACATATTCATGCCACCGGTTCGATTTCGGCTGCTGGCCGCGCCATGGCGATGTCCTACAAGCGCGCCTGGGATCTGGTGGATGAACTGAACCGGATCTGCGGGCAGCCTGCCGTCGAGCGCCAGACTGGCGGCAAGAATGGGGGCGGGGCGATCCTCACGCCATTCGGTCTGATGCTCATCAAGCGCTATCGCGGCATCGAAAACGCTGCGGCTACAGCCGCGCGCAAAGAGCTGCTGGCGCTGAAGGGCGATATCGGCAAGAAGCGCAGGTTCTAACCGATCCAGCCGGCGGTATCACCGTTGTATCCGGATAAATATATCGTGACGGTCAGCCCGATCGCGCTTTCGAATGGCTCTATTCTGGAATAGGATTGATCCGCCTTGGTCGCTCGTGGCGCGCCGTGGTTTAAACTGGAACTTCGCAATGTTCGACGCCCAATGCGATCTGGCTGCACTTGTCTATGACAAGGATCAGGATCCCGACGCAGTGTTGCACACCTTCGCGGCGGATTTGAGCAAGCAGGGCGTTCGCGCCGTCGGATTGGTGCAACTCGGGCATCGCGAATTCGACGTGCCGAAGCTGACTGCGGTCATGCTGCACACCGGTGCGCACGTGCGCTTGTTTCAGGATCTCGGTCCCGGCGCCAAGGGCTGCAAGCTCGATGTCGGACAATTGCTCGATGCCGGCACGCAGGTCGCCGACGCCATCGACGAGGGCGCCGATCTCGTCATCATCAACCGGTTCGGCAAGCAGGAGCGCGAGGGCAAGGGGCTCGCTTATCTGATCGAGCGCGCGCTCTCTAGCGATATCCCCGTGGTGATCGCCGTGCCGTCGCATCGCTTTGCCGAATGGATTGCATTTGCCGATGGCATGAGCGTGAAGCTGCATTGCGATCGCGAGTCGCTCGATGGCTGGTGGGCAAAAGTCTCTTGCCGCACCGAGGGACTGATACGTCAGGACCATCGCAGCGTTTGCGAAGTGCTGAAATAGAATTCCATCAACGCGTCTCTATCAATCGTCCGAATATCGCTGCTCCTGCCACGGATCGCCGCGGTTGTGATAACCGCGGACTTCCCAATAGCCGGGCTTGTCGTCGCCGACGAACTGGATGCGCTGCAGCCACTTGGCGCTCTTCCAAAAATATAGATGCGGCACGATCACCCGCACCGGGCCGCCATGATCGCGCTCGATCGGGGAGCCCTGCCACGAATGCGCCAGCAGTGCGTCTTCGGCAGCGAAATCTTCCAGCGACAGGTTGGTGGTGTAGCCGTCATGGGATTCCAGCACCACAAAGCGCGCCTCGGGCTTCGGCTGGCACGCATCCAGCAGCGCACGGGTCGAAAGACCTTCCCACTGGTTGTCGTAACGCGACCAGGTGGTGACGCAATGGATGTCTGAGATGAAGGTCGATTGCGGCTGCGCGCTGAACTGGCCGAAATCCCAGAACAGCGGCGTCTCGACGGCGCCGTAGACATCGAGCCGCCAGCGCTCGCGAGGGATGTTTGGCGTGATGCCCAGATCCAGTACCGGCCAATCCTGGGTCAGATGCTGGCCGGGCGGGAGCCGCTGGTCGTCCGGGCGCGCAATCTTGCCGGTGAGAAACCGGCCTTCGCGCGCCCAGCGCTGTTTGGTCTGCGTCAGCTTGGATTCCGGCGGGGTGTGATCCTCGGTCATGGCTGACGCTCCTTGGCTAGACGTTGACCGTCACTCGTGACGGTGCATCGCCGACTTGTGCTTGGTGTCGCGCATGGTGGCGTAAATCAGCAGCGACAGGAAGATCATGCCCGACAGATAATAGTAGAACCACTGTTCATGACCGATCTGCTTGAAGTACAGCGCGATCGCCGGCGCCGTACCGCCGAAGATTGACACCGTCAGCGCATAGGGTACGCCGACGCCGAGGGCGCGGATATTGGTCGGGAACAGTTCGGCCTTCACCACCGCATTGATCGAGGTATAGCCGGCCACGAAGATCCAGGCGCCGCAGATCAGCAGGAACGCCGTGAATGGCGACTTGGTGGTCTGCAGCGTGGTGAGGATCGGAACAGTCGCCAGCGTGCCGGCAACGCCGAAGAAGATCAGCAGCGGCTTGCGGCCGATGCGGTCGGAGATCGCGCCATAGATCGGCTGCAGCAGGCAGGCGAATATCAGCGTGCCGAAGATCACCGTGGTGGTCTGGTCCGCGGTGAGGCCGACCGAGAGCTTCACGAAGGTCTGCATGTAGGTGGTGAAGGTATAGAACGCCGCGGTGCCGCCGGCGGTGAGGCCGACAACCAGCAGCAATTCGCGCGGATAGGCCATCAGCGCGCGCAGCGAACCCATTGGCTTGGCCTGCTTCTTCGCTTCAACGAACTGGTCAGTCTCGTGCATGTCGCGACGCATCACGGCGGTGAAGACCGCAAGACCAGCGCCGATCACGAACGGAATGCGCCAGCCCCAGTCCTTCAGCTCCTGCTCGGTGAGGAACACCTTCTGCAGCAGCAGGAGCACGATGATCGCGGTCAGCTGGCCGCCGATCAGCGTGACATACTGGAAGCTCGAATAGAAACCGCGATGCTTAGGATCGGCAACTTCCGAGAGATAGGTGGCGCTGGCGCCGTATTCGCCGCCGAGGCTGAGGCCTTCGATGATGCGGGCGAGCGCGAGCAGGATCGGTGCCGCGATGCCGATGGTGGCATAGGTCGGCGTGCAGGCGATGATCAGCGAGCCGAAGCACATGCACAGGACCGAGATCGTCAGCGATATACGACGGCCATAGGTGTCGGCGAGATAGCCGAACAGCCAGCCGCCGAGCGGCCGCATCAGGAAGGTGGCGGCAAACAGCACGGCCGCATTGAGCTGCTGAACGACGGGGTCGGAGTTAGGGAAGAAGGCCGGCGCGAAATACAATGCGAAGGCGGTGTAGGCGTAGAAGTCATACCATTCGACGAGATTGCCCATCGAGCCGATGAAGATCGCCTTGATGCGTTTCTTGGCGTCGTCGAAATGGAGTTTGCCGTCCGCCGGCGGTGCGAATGAATCTGCCACGTAGAACCCTCGTATTCCGTGAAGTGAAATGTCCCGTTGCCACGCGCGGCACGAAAAGCCAATGCCGCGGAATGCATTGCTGCTGGCAGGATCGTTCTGTCAGGCGATGCCCGCATCCCGGCCATGGCCGCACATGACTAGCCTCGACATGCGACAATGTGGCTTAGACAAAAGTCTATGAAAGGTAGCGGTACTCCGGGCGGTCATGCCCAAAGGCATCGTCCTGGCCGGCATAGGGCCAGCCAGGAGGAGCGAGTATGAGGGCGGAGTTCCGTTACTTCGCCGGACGCGGATCGATCGGCGTGGAATCGCGCAGACCGAGAATGTCTTCCAGCACGCGTGCGCCGGCGAGCAGTGAGGCTTCGCCGCGCGGCGGGCCGACGACCTGCAATCCGACCGGCAGACCCTTGGAGGTGAAACCGCAAGGCATCGACAGCGCCGGGCAGCAGGTCAGGGTGATCGCATAGACGATGACCAGCCATTGCACGTAGTTGTCGAATTTGGTGCCGTTGCATTCGGCGAGATAGCGCTGCTCGATCGGGAACGGTGGCGTGATGGTCGCCGGGCACAGCAGCAGGTCGTATGTCTGGAAGAACTCGTAGGCCCGCGCCGCCAGCGTGACACGCTGCGCCTCCGCCTTGGCCAGGTCATCGACCGTGAGCTTTAGGCCTTGCTCGATGTTCCAGATTACTTCTGGCTTCAGCTGATCGCGCTTGTCGCGGAGCAGCTGGAGCTTCGAGATCGCGAAGTCATAGGCGCGCAGCACGTGGAAGCATTCGTGGGCTTCGCGCAGATCGGGATGTGCTTCTTCGACGATGACGCCGGCGTCGGCGAATGCCATCGCTGCCTTGCGGGTGATGGCGACCACTTCGGGATCGACCGGGGTGATGCCGAGATCCGGCGAATAGGCGATCCGCTTCGGCTTGGTGCCGGCGCGCACGGCGGAGCGGAATGAGGTCGGCAGTTTCGGCAGCGAGATCAGATCGGCAGGGTGTTCGCCGCTCATGGCATCGAGCATCAGCGCGAGGTCTTCCACGGTGCGGGCCATCGGGCCCTGCACGCTCACCATCCGGGCGAGCGCCACGGCGGGCGTGGACGCAACGCGGCCGACGCTCGGACGCAGGCCGACGATGCCGCAGAAGCTGGCGGGGTTGCGCAGCGAACCGCCCATGTCGGAGCCATGGGCAATCCACGCCGTGCCGCTGGCAAGTGCTGCCGCGGCGCCGCCGGACGAGCCGGCGGCCGACTTCGACAGGTCCCACGGATTCAGCGTCGCCCCGAACACTTCGTTGAAGGTGTTGGCACCGGCGCCGAATTCAGGCGTGTTGGATTTCGCATAGATCACGCCGCCATTCTCTTCGAGACGCTCGACCAGCACGTTGGACTTGGTCGGCACAACGTCCTTGTAGATCGGCGATCCCTGTGTGGTGCGCACGCCGGCGACGGCGGTGAGATCCTTGATCGGCACCGGCAGGCCGGCAAGGATGCCGCGTTCGCCGAGCGGCTTCTTCATCAATTCTTTCGCAGCGTCGCGCGCGCGGTCGAAACACAGAATCGGCAGCGCGTTGACTTGGCCATCGACCTCCTTGATGCGGGCTTCCAGCGCGTCCAGCAGG
The DNA here is from genome assembly GCF_056401215.1 of Tardiphaga sp. P4_G1. Lineage (NCBI taxonomy): Bacteria > Pseudomonadati > Pseudomonadota > Alphaproteobacteria > Hyphomicrobiales > Nitrobacteraceae > Tardiphaga > Tardiphaga sp. P4_G1. The sequence continues at coordinate 118,883 of NZ_JBFUJU010000014.1, read as the reverse complement.
TCGAGCGGCGTCACCGTCCCGGCATTGAGTTGATCGACCATGGCGCAGGCCGTTGCTTTGATGAGATCTTGCTGAGAGGCCACGCACGTCTCCAATTTCGGATGCAGAGCAATTCGTATGCTTGGGATGTCGATCCCGACGTAGCCGTGTAGACCATTTTCTGGATAAATGGGACTCGCAGGCCAAATCTCCTTAACCCAAGTCGCCTCACACAATGCAGGGATGCAACCATGAGTAAGCCTTTCGGCGATTCCAACTGGCGCGCGATGACGCGCGAGCAGCTCGATGCCGGCCTGAACAACTCGACTGCCGTTGCGGGCAGCGCCGACATCGCCGCCGGATGGGGCCAGCGCTCTGACGCGATGAAGGCGAAGTACCCTGCGCATCTCGACGTCGCCTATGGTCCACGCGAGCGCAACAGGTTCGATTTCATCAAGGCGGCCGATGGCGGGCCGACACTGCTGTTGATTCACGGCGGCTACTGGCAGATGCGCTCGAAGGATTTCTTCACCTGCTTCGCCGCAGGTCCCATCGCCCACGGTATCAACGTCGCTGCAATTGGTTACACACTCGCGCCGGATGCGACGCTGGAGGAGATCGTGGCCGAGATGCATGCCGGCGTCGATGCGCTGGTTGAGAAGCTTCCCTCGCTCGGCGGCGATCCGAACCGCATCGTGGTGTCCGGCTGGTCCGCCGGCGGTCATCTCACCTCGACGACGCTGTCGCATCCGAAGGTGAAGGGCGGCGTCGCCATTTCGGGCATCTACGATCTCGAGCCGATCCGCGCGTCCTATTTGAATGAAAAGCTGAAGCTGGACGAGGCGATGTCGAAGCGGCAGTCGCCGCTGCTGCAGGATGGCGGCCCGAACAAGCCGCTCGCGCTGGTGGTTGGCGGCGGCGAATTGCCGATCCTGCGCCAGCAGACGGCGGACCTTGCCGTGCACCGGGCAAAGTACGGTCTGCCGGTGAGCTATGAGGAGATCCCGGGCGCTGATCACTTCTCGATCATGAAAGAACTGGAATCGCCGACGGGGCGGATCACGACGCTGATCAAGGAATTGGTCGCGCGGATCTAGAATCAGACCAGCAATTTGAGTATGTGAGACGTATCCCGGCGCCGCTCGTCAGCGCCGGGATTGTTTTGTCTACAGCCCCTGTCCGCCCGACACCTCGATCCGCTGCGCGTTCACCCAGCGATTGTCCTCCGACAGCAGGTTCGCGATCATCGGTCCGATATCGTCGGGCAGGCCGACGCGGCCAAGGGCGGTCATGCCGGCGATCGTCTTGTTGATGTCCGGATTGTCACGCACGGCACCGCCGCCGAAATCGGTTTCGATTGCGCCGGGCGCGACCGTGTTCACGGTGATCCGGCGGCTGCCCAGTTCCTTCGCCATATACATGGTCATCACCTCGACGGCGCCTTTCATGGCGGCATAAGCGGCGTAGCCCGGGAGGCACATGCGGGTCAGTCCGGACGACAGGTTCACGATGCGACCGCCGTCCGCGATCAGTGGCAGCAGTGCCTGCGTGAGAAAGAACACGCCCTTGAAATGGACGTTCACCAGCCCGTCGAACTGCGCCTCGGTAGTGTCGGAGATCAGTGCATAATCGCCGTGTCCGGCATTGTTCACGAGATGGTCGAACGTCTCGCGCGACCAGGTTTCGCGCAGCGCTGTTCGCAGACGGCCAGCAAATTTGGCGAGGCCGGCAATCTTGCCGGTGTCGAGTTGCAGCGCCACCGCCTTGCGGCCCATGTGCTGGATTTCAGAGACGACAGCCTGTGCGTCTTCGCTGCGGCTTTGATAGGTGAGGACGACATCGCCGCCGTGACGGGCGATGTTGAGAGCGGTATTGCGGCCGAGACCGCGGCTGGCGCCGGTAACGAGGGTAATCTTGGTCATGGTCAGCTCCTGTGGTGTGACCATTCCGATATCGCCCCGACGAACCAGGGCTAGTTGCCCGAAGCTCGACGTTCCTTGCCTAATCCTCCAAAATCATGTGCTGGCGCATTTACGATGATGTAGGCTGAGCCTCATGACCACGCTTCTCAATGCCGTTCGCCGTTACACAGAGACCCATGCTGATAGTGCCGGCATCGCGACTACGCCGATCCTCGGCCTTGCTGCCGTGCGCGCAACCACACCCAGCGACATTATCCACGCGATCTTCCAGCCGCTGATCTGCCTCGTCGTGCAGGGCACCAAGCATGTCACCATGGGCACGGAGAGTTTTGTCTTCGCCGCCGGGGATTCGCTGATCATCACGGCCGATGTTCCGATCGTCAGTCAAATCACGCGGGCGAGCATTGCCGCGCCCTATCTCTCGCTGGTGTTCGAACTTGATCTGGCCGTGATCGCCGAACTGGTTGTCGAGATGAAAGCGGAGCCAAGCGCCGATCTCGCGCGTGTCCGGGTCGAGCCCACCGATGCCGAAGTTGCGGACGCGGCGTTGCGGCTGATGCGCTTGCTCGATCGTCCGGCGTCATTGCCGGTGCTGCGCGCGCAGCTGGTGCGGGAGATGCATTACTGGCTGCTGGCTGGTCGCCACGGGCCGGCGATCCGACGGCTTGGCTGGCCGGATAGTCACGCACAACGTGTCGCGCGCGCGGTCGCGGTGTTGCGCGCCGATTTCGCGCGGCCGGTGCTGGTCGAGCGTCTTGCAGATGTTGCGGGCATGAGCCCGTCATCATTCCACCAGCATTTCCGCAGCGTGACGTCGCTCTCGCCGCTGCAATTTCAGAAGCAGTTGCGTCTGATCGAGGCGCGGCGGCTGATGCTGTGGGAGGGCGCGACCGCGAGCAGCGCGGCCTTCGCCGTCGGTTATGAGAGCGTGCCGCAATTCACCCGGGAATATGGCCGCATGTTCGGCGCGCCGCCGGTACGCGACATCGAGGCTGCGCGTGACAAGGCACGCTCCGTGGCGTGATCGCCAGCGCATTGCCGGCCATGGCGCCGGAATGCCGCGCGGCTCATTCGATTGCGGCGACGCGAATGGGACGTGTTCCGACCGGAGCGCCGGTCTCGCGGTCGATGGTAACGGGATCGATCTCCGTTCCGGCCTCTGCGTCGAAGAACCGGGTGACGTCGCCCCCGCCGCGATGCTTGCGTCCCCACGCACCGATCGCAAATAGCACCGGCAGAAAGTCGCGGCCGGCTTCCGTCAGCACATATTCGTCCCGTGGCGGACGCTCGGAATAGCGACGTTTCTCCAGCAGCCCTTCGTCGGTCAAGGCTGAAAGACGCCCCGTTAGCATCGTTGGCGCGATACCGAGGCCTTTGCGGAAATCATCGAAGCGGGTCAGCCCCGCATGGGCGTCGCGCATGATCAGCATGCTCCATGCGTCCCCCACTACCGCAAGGCTTCGGGCAATCAGGCATGGCTGGTCCGAAAGATTCTTCATGTCGATATCTTTTTAGTAGTGACTTACTATTAATTCGATAGTAACACCGTCTCCAAGGATGTTCCACGATAAAATGAAGGCAGAAGCGATGAGTACAGGAGAGCGCAGCCGTGTCGGGTTGGCGACAGCACAGGTGCTGCGGCAATGGAGCAAACAATGACGAGTGCTCCTGGCAACGTTGGATCTGGTGTGCGCTACGTTGAGGCGCCCAATCTCTCCATCAACGTCGGAGGAACTGCCTTTGCCTATCGAGAGCTAGGCCCCCGGGGCGGCGTGCCGCTCGTTCTCCTCAATCATTGGGGAGCGGTGCTGGACAATTTCGACCCGGGGATCGTTGACGGCCTCGCCAGCAAACACCGCGTGATCGCGACCAACTATCGCGGCATCGGTGCGTCGGGCGGAACAGCACCTGTGACTATCGACGAAATGGCGCGCGACGCGATTGCCCTGATCCGGGCGCTGGGTTTCGAGAAGGTCGATCTGCTTGGCTTTTCCCTCGGCGGATTTGTGGCGCAGGATGTTGCGCTCAAGGCTCCCGGTCTTGTGCGAAAGCTCATCCTGACTGGCACCGGTCCTGCGGGCGGCAAAGGTATCGATAAGGTCGGAGCGGTGTCCTGGCCGCTCATGATCAAGGGTCTGCTGACGCTACGCGACCCGAAATTGTATCTGTTTTTCACATCTACGGCCAATGGTCGCCAGGCCGCGAAGGCCTTTCTGAAGCGGTTGAAGGAACGCAAGGCGGACAGGGACAAGGGCCCGACTCCTGGCGCCTTCCTGCGGCAACTCAAGGCAATCAAAGCCTGGGGCCGACAGGCGCCTCAGGATCTCGGCCGTATCAAGATCCCCGTCCTGATCGCGAATGGCGACAACGATATCATGGTCCCGACTGTGAACAGCACCGACTTGGCCGAACGCATCCCCGGAGCGCAACTGGTGATCTACGAAGACGCCGGGCATGGCGGGATATTCCAGTACCACGCTGATTTCGTGCCGAAGGCTCTTTCCTTCCTGAGCGATTGGCGCCGCTGCTAACTTGAGATTGGAGAAAGCCCATGAAGGCATTCGTCGTTGATAAGTACAAAAAGAAGGGCGCTCTGCGCCTGGCCAACGTGCCCGAACCGGAAGTGCAGGACACTGATGTTCTGGTCCGGGTTCACGCCACAGCTGTGAACCTGCTGGATTCCAAGCTCCGGGATGGAGAGTTCAAACTTATTCTTCCCTATCGTCCGCCTTTCATCCTGGGTCACGACGTCGCCGGAACGGTTGTCAGGACAGGATCCAGGGCCAGCCGGTTCAAGGTGGGCGACGAAGTCTATGCGCGGCCGCGCGATCATCGGGTCGGTACGTTCGCCGAATTCATCGCCATCAATGAAGCTGACGTGGCGCTGAAACCGAAAAATCTCAGCATGACGGAAGCGGCATCCATCCCGCTGGTGGGGCTAACGGCGTGGCAAGCGCTGGTCGAAGTGGGCAAGGTAAAGCCCGGTCAGAAGGTCTTCATTCAGGCCGGCTCCGGTGGTGTCGGGACTTTTGCAATCCAGCTCGCCAAGCATCTCGGCGCTACAGTTGCGACGACAGCCAGTGCAAGGAATGCCGAACTGGTCAAAAGTCTCGGGGCGGATGTGGTCATCGACTACAAGACGCAGGACTTCGAGAAGGTCCTGTCGGGCTACGATCTTGTGCTGAATAGTCAGGATCCAAAGACGCTCGATAAATCTCTGGGTGTGCTCAAGCCGGGCGGCCAGCTCATTTCCATTTCCGGTCCGCCCGATCCGGCTTTCGCCAAGGAAGCCGGTCTGAACCTGTTCCTGAAACTGATCATGCGTCTGCTGAGCCGTGGCGTGAGGAAAAAAGCCGAGCGCCTCGGCCTACGCTATTCATTCCTGTTCATGCGCGCACAGGGGCAGCAGTTGAGTGAGATTACGTCCCTGATCGAAGCCGGCGTGATCCGCCCGCTCGTCGATAAGGTGTTCCAGTTCGAGAACACCGGGGATGCGCTGGCCTATGTCGAGACCGGCCGCGCGAAGGGCAAGGTGGTCATCGCGGTGCAGTGAGGTCTGGCCTTAGTGCGTCCGTGCCAGACAGAACGCCACGACCTGCTCCAGTGCAGTCTTCATCGGCGATGACGGAAACAGCGCCAGCGCATCGACGGCCATGGCGCCGTAATGCTGGGCGCGGTTGATCGTGTCTTCCAGTGCACGGTGCTTGGTCATCAGGCCGATGGCGTGATCGAGGTCGCCTTCGCCGATCTCGCCGCGCTCCAGCGCCTTGATCCAGAATTCGCGCTCGGCATCGTTGCCGCGGCGGAAGGCGAGCACCACGGGCAGGGTGATCTTGCCCTCACGGAAATCGTCGCCGACATTCTTGCCGAGCTTGGCAGCCTTGCCGCCGTAATCGAGCACGTCGTCGATGAGCTGGAAGGCGATGCCGAGATTCATGCCGACCGAGCGGCACGCCGTTTGTTCGGCCTTCGGGCGGTTGGCGATCACCGGGCCGACTTCGCAGGCGGCGGCGAACAGTTCAGCCGTCTTGCCGCGGATGACGGCGAGATATTCGTCTTCGGTGGTCGCGGTGTTCTTGGCGGCGGCGAGCTGCATCACTTCGCCCTCCGCAATGGTGGCGGCAGCCGAGGATAGAATATCGAGCGCGCGCAGCGAGCCGACTTCGACCATCATGCGGAAGGCCTGGCCGAGCAGGAAGTCGCCAACAAGTACGCTGGCCTCGTTGCCCCACAGCATGCGCGCGGACAGCTTGCCACGGCGCAGTTCGCTCTGGTCGACCACGTCGTCATGCAACAGCGTCGCGGTGTGCATGAATTCGACGGAGGCCGCGAGCTTGATATGGCCATCGCCGGTGTAGCCGGTGAGATTGGCCATCGCGAGCGTCAGCATCGGGCGCAGCCGCTTGCCGCCCGACGAGATCAGGTGGTTGGCGACCTCGGGGATCATGGTGACTTCCGAGCCGGTCCGCGACAGGATCGTCGCATTGACGCGCTCCATGTCAGGAGCGACAAGGCTGACCAACTGGTCGATCGACGCTGTCGCGTGACTCTCGAAGGGAACAATCACCGCCACGCTGGGCTCTCCGAATTACAAGGGCGCTTCGTCGGGCCATGAAAAAGGCAGGCACTGGCAGCGCTTATATTCAAATAGGGCGAATTCACGTTGAAAACAGGTGTCCCCATCTGCTGAATTGCCGTCGACCGATATCGGGCCGCACAATAGAAACTGCGCAGCGGCGCGGCAAGGGTATCGGAACCTTGACTTCCCCATAGATACACACCCGGTTACTGGCAGGGAGCGACCTCCAATTGCGCGAAATCATGCGGACGAACGATGTGGTGCTGGTCTCGGCGGTGGGCGCGCTGCTCGACGGCGCGAATATCCACCATCTGGTGCTGGACCAGAATATGAGCGTGATCGAAGGATCGCTGGGCATCATTCCGCGCCGGATCCTGGTGCATGAAGACGATGATCTGCAGGCGCGCCGCGTGCTGACGGATGCCGGACTGGCCCACGAGCTGCGGCCGCAGGATTGATGTGATGGCTGACGCGATCGTGACCACGGAGGACGGCTTCCTGGGTGGCCAGTTGCGGCTGCGGCAGCCGAAATCCGGTCATCGCGCCGGCCATGACGCGATCCTGCTGGCTGCTGCAACCTCCGCGCAAGCCGGTTACAAGGTCGTCGATTTTGGATCAGGCGTCGGGACGGCAGGTCTGGCGCTGGCGCGGCGTGTCCCCGGCCTGTCCCTGACGCTGGTCGAGATCGACCCGCAACTCGCTGAACTGGCGAGGGAAAACGCGACGGCGAACGGTATCGCAGTGGATGTCGTGACGCTCGATATCGCTGCGAGCGCCGATGTTTTCGCTGCCGCAGGCCTGCCGCAAGACAGCGCCGACGCGGTACTGATGAATCCGCCTTTCAACGATCCCGCGCGCCATCGCGCCTCGCCGAACAAATTGCGCGAGATCGCCCATGTCGCGACGGAAGACACGTTGCAGACATGGATTCACGCGGCGCGGCGGCTGCTCAAATCCGGCGGCGTGCTGACATTGATCTGGCGGGCGGACGGATTGGCCGATGTGTTGACTGCGCTGGACCGCGGCTTCGGCAGCGTCGCGATCATGCCGGTACATGGTGACACGACAGCGCCTGCGATCAGGGTGTTGGTGCGTACTGTGAAGGGTGGCCGCGCGCCTGCGGCAATTGAGCCGGGCATCTCGCTGCGGGATGCGGATGGCGCGCCTGATCTCCATATCCAGCGCGTGCTGGCCGGGCAGGCGGTTCTGCCGTGGTCGTCGCTTCGGGCATCGCTCTAGGCGATGCCGCAGTCAGCGTGTTGTTTATTGAGGAGCTGTTTCGGAACGTTTCTGCGGCGCCGACGTGAAGTGGATCGCCGTGAGCAGCGTACCGATGATCAGCATGAGCAGATAGATTTTCATGTCTTCTCCCGCTGCGGCGTAAAGGCCTGTTATGGTTTTCAAACGCTGAAAGCGTCTCTCGGTTCAATGACAGCAGCGTGATAAGAGTTGGTTAATGTCGAGGAAATTTGAATGAGCGAATCCAATTTAAAAGCGGCGATCACAAGGCTGCTGCCTGCGCGTTTCCGTCGCGCAACTGCAGTCGTGCCGGTGGTGCGTCTGTCCGGCACGATCGGCGCCGTCACGCCGCTGCGGCCGGGATTGTCGCTCGCAGGCGTCGCGAGGCTGCTGGACAAGGCATTTGCGATCAAGAATGCCAAGGCTGTTGCGCTGGTGATCAATTCGCCGGGCGGCTCGCCGGTGCAGTCGCGGCAGATCTATCTGCGCATCCGCCAGCTCGCCGCGGAGAAGAAACTACCGGTGTTCGTGTTCGTCGAGGACGTCGCGGCATCCGGCGGTTACATGATCGCCTGCGCGGGCGACGAAATTTTTGTCGATCCGTCGTCGATCGTCGGCTCCATCGGCGTGGTCGGTGGCACCTTCGGTTTTCAGGAACTGATCAAGAAGATCGGTGTCGAGCGGCGACTCTATACGGCGGGTGAGCACAAGGCGATGCTCGATCCGTTCCTGCCGGAAAATGCCGATGATGTGGCGCGGCTGAAATCGCTTCAGCGCGAAATCCACGCCATCTTCATCAATCTCGTGAAGGAGAGCCGCGGTGCCCGGCTGAAGGGCGCCGAGGATGTGCTGTTCTCCGGAGAATACTGGGCCGGTGAAAAATCCATCGCGCTCGGCCTCAGCGATGCCATTGGCGATCTGCGCTCGGTGCTGCGTGCCCGCTATGGCGACAAGGTGCAGATGCCGGTGATCGCGCAGCCATCCGGCATGTTGTCGGGTCTGCTCGGCCGCAAATCCGGCGCGGGCTCGCAGCTTTCGATGGACGGCCTGTCGGGACTGCCGGATCAACTGATCTCGGCGCTGGAGACTCGCGCGCTGTGGTCCAAATACGGCTTTTAGCAGGACGGTATTGCGCGGCATTTGGTGTCGCAAAAGCCAATTGCGGGAAACCGGCACTTGCGCGAGACTATCGGCAGGGGGCTTGAGATGAACGACAGGAATCGACAAATGCCGCCGCTGGTCGCACTTGCAGGCGCGCTTGGGAGCGCAGCCGTTGTCCGCTGGGCCTATAGAACCGCCAAGCGGATCAATCATGAGTTGGAAGAAGCCCGCCAGGCGCGGGTAGCCGAACGCAGTGGGACCACGGAAGTCCCAACCCTGCGCCGCGATCCCGTCACGGGCGCGTATCGGCCGGGCTAGGAGCCGCAAACAGGCCCCCAAAACATTTGCGCCGGCCTGAGGACGGGGCACGTCCTCGAGACCGGCGACAAAGTTGGGCTTTCAGGCTTGGAGGTCCCTCGGCCCTGGACATTTGGACAACTTAAGACTTGGAGGTCTCCGGTCCGTGCAACCGTCGTTGCCGGACCGTTCAATGGGGCAAGTCCCGACGACCGGGTTCGTTCCCACCGATGCGATTCAGGATAGTGCGCGGGACTTAACGACTAACCCTGCTGATCAGGCGATGTGCCGGCGCGGTTACCCGTCGGTTACCGCCAAATCGGGCCGCATTGCCTTGATTCCGCAAGGCCGCGCCGATACGGTCCGCGCGCTTTGATCCGCCTTGATCCTCTTGGCGAATCCCCGGAAAAACGGCCCAGAAACCACCATGGACTCCCTGCCTCCGCACATGCGCCCGGAACGTTCGTTCCAGGGCTTCATTCTCGCTCTGCAGCGGTTTTGGGCCGAGCAGGGCTGCGTGATCCTGCAGCCCTACGACATGGAAATGGGCGCCGGTACGTTCCATCCCGCGACGACCTTGCGCGCGCTGGGGCCGAAGCCCTGGAAGGCCGCCTATGTGCAGCCGTCGCGCCGGCCGAAGGATGGCCGTTACGGTGAGAACCCGAACCGGCTGCAGCATTATTATCAGTTCCAGGTGATCATGAAGCCGTCGCCGGCGAATCTGCAGGACCTCTATCTGCAGTCGCTGAAAGCCATCGGCATCGACACGGCGCTGCATGACGTGCGCTTCGTCGAGGACGACTGGGAAAGCCCGACGCTGGGCGCCTGGGGCCTTGGCTGGGAATGCTGGTGCGACGGCATGGAAGTCAGCCAGTTCACCTACTTCCAGCAGGTCGCGGGCGTCGAATGCGCCCCGGTGGCCGGCGAACTCACTTACGGCCTCGAACGCCTTGCGATGTATGTGCAGGGCGTCGACCGCGTTTACGATCTCAACTTCAATGGTCGCGACGGCGCCGACAAGGTGACCTATGGCGACGTCTTCCTGCAGGCCGAGCAGGAATATTCCCGGCACAATTTCGAACATGCCGATACCGCGATGCTGTTCGAGCAGTTCAAGATGGCCGAGGCCGCCTGCAAGAAGTATCTCGACGCCGGCTGGAAGAGCGACAAGCGCGAGGAACATCTGATGGCGCTGCCGGCCTATGACCAGTGCATCAAGGCCAGCCATGTCTTCAATCTGCTCGATGCGCGCGGCGTGATCTCGGTCACCGAGCGCCAGAGCTACATCATGCGCGTCCGCGAACTCGCCAAGGCCTGCGGCGAAGCGTGGGTGCATACCGAAGCCGGAAGTGCTGCCTGATGCCTGATCTTCTCCTCGAATTGTTCTCTGAAGAAATCCCCGCCCGCATGCAGGCCAAGGCGGCGGAAGACCTGCGCCGCATGGTGACTGATCGTTTGGTTGCCGAAGGTCTCGTCTATGAAGGCGCCAAGGCCTTCGCGACGCCGCGTCGTCTGACGCTGACGGTGCATGGCATTCCGGCGCGCCAGTCGGACCTCAAGCAGGAGCGCAAGGGACCGCGCGTCGGCGGCGCCGAAGCCGCGATCCAGGGCTTTCTGAAAGCCACCGGTCTTGCGTCGCTCGACGAAGCAAAAATTCAGCGCGATCCCAAGGGCGATTTCTACATCGCGTTGACGGAAAAGCCGGGCAAGCCGACGGTCGACGTGCTGGCCGAGATCCTCCCCATTATCATCCGCATCTTCCCGTGGCCGAAGCAGATGCGCTGGGGTGCGGCTTCCGCGAAATCGAGCGCGCTGACCTGGGTGCGCCCGTTGCATTCCATCGTCGCGACCTTCGGAATCGAGACCGAAGAACCGGAAGTGGTGCAGTTCGACCTGAGCGGCGTGAGTGTCGGTCAGACCACCTACGGTCATCGCTTCCTCGCGCCTGATGCGATCCAGGTGCGCCGCTTCGACGACTACGTGGCGAAGCTGCAGGCCGCCAAGGTCGTGCTCGATCCCGAGCGCCGCAAGGAAATCATCCTCGCCGATGCGCGGCAGCTCACATTCGCGCAGGGCTTTGAGCTGGTCGAAGATCCCGCGCTGCTCGACGAAGTGTCGGGTCTGGTCGAATGGCCTGTGGTGCTGATGGGCTCGTTCGACAAGGACTTCCTGTCGATCCCCGATGAGGTGATCCGCGCCACCATTCGCGCCAACCAGAAATGCTTCGTGGTCCGCGATCCCAAGACCCAGAAGCTGACCAACAAGTTCGTCATAACAGCCAATATTGAAGCGAGTGACGGCGGCACCGCGATCATTGCCGGCAACGAGCGCGTCATCCGCGCGCGCCTGTCGGATGCGAAGTTCTTCTACGAGACGGACCTGAAGACGAAGCTCGAATCGCGGCTGCCGAAATTCGAGCAGATCGTGTTTCACGAGAAGCTGGGCACGCAGGCGGAACGGATCAAGCGTATCGAACGGTTGGCTGGTGAGATCGCGCCGTTAGTCGGCGCCGATCCCGCAAAGACGAAGCGCGGGGCTCAACTCGCCAAAGCTGATCTGCTTACCGAAGTGGTTGGCGAATTCCCTGAGCTGCAGGGCTTGATGGGCAAGTATTACGCGCTGGCGCACGACGAGGATGCGGCTGTTGCTGCGGTGAGTGAAGAGCATTGGAAGCCGCAAGGGCCAACAGATGTTGTGCCTTCCAATCCCGTCAGTGTTGCCGTGGCTTTGGCAGATAAGCTCGACACGCTCGCAAGCTTTTGGGCGATGGATGAAAAGCCGACGGGTTCGAAGGATCCCTTCGCGCTGCGCCGTGCCGCGCTCGGTGTGATCCGACTTGTGCTGGAGAACAATCTTCGTCTTTCGATGACGACGATTGCGAAGTCGGGTGTTGACGGATTGCTGGAGACTGGCACGGCGCAAGCTCTCATCGATTCTGATAAGGTTCCTGCCGATCTCCTCGCCTTCTTCGCCGACCGCCTCAAAGGCCAGCTCCGCGATCAGGGCGCCCGTTACGATCTCGTCGATGCGGTGTTTGCGCTCGGCGGTCAGGACGATCTGTTGATGGTGGTCCGCCGCGTCGAAGCGCTCGGCAAGTTTCTCGACAGCGATGACGGCAAGAATCTGCTGGCCGGCACCAAGCGGGCCAACAACATTCTCGCCATCGAGGAGAAGAAGGACAAGCGCAAGTTCGACGGCGCACCTGATGCGGCGCTGTTCAAGCTCGATGAAGAAAAGGCACTGGCCAAGGCGATTGCCGAGGTCGGTCCGGAAGCGAGCGCGGCTGTCGCCAAGGAAGATTTCGCCGGTGCGATGACCGCCATGGCCAAGCTGCGTCCGGCGGTGGATGCGTTCTTCGACAGAGTGAAGGTCAATGACGACGACGCGGCGGTCCGCGAAAATCGTCTGAAGCTGCTGAACGAGATCCGCGCGGCGACGCGTGCGGTGGCGGATTTCTCGAAGATCCAAGATTGACGAGTGGGGCGCCTGCGGGCGCCCACTCGTCATCCCGGGGCGGGCCGTAGCGGCGAAGCCGCGGAGGTCAGAACCCGGGATCCCGAAGTGTTTTCACCATGTCGAGATTCCGGGTTCGCGTGCGCGATGATGCGCCCGCGCCCCGGAATGACGAACTCGGGGCGGATTGCTTCGCTGAGACGCGCAGTCCGCACGATATTTCCAGCAATCTCCCGAAACATTTACCTTACATTAACCATCCCTTGAAATGGTCCGGTTCCGTAACGGTTTCTTAACCGTCGCATTCCTAGCGCGGACAGGACTGCCCCATGACTTCGGTCAATACCGGCCTCAATCCCTATGCCAATTACGGCTCCGCCTATGCGCGCGCCGCAGCCACGGCCCAGCCGTCGCTGGCCAATGCGCTCAACAGCAATGAGAGCGCTTCGTCGTCCTCGTCCGATGCGGCGACTAATCTGACGCTGTCGGATGCGGCGCGGGCGAAGCTCGCGAGCTCCGGCTCCGACAAGGATATTTCGACCATCATCACCGATCTCAGGGGCAAGCTCGCCGGCCTCTATGTCGCTGCCAAGGCGACAGGTCCGCTGGACAAGGACGGCAAGCTGACGATCGATCTCTCTACACTCGATCGCCGCTCGCTCTACGCCATGGCCACCAATAATGGCGGCACCTTCACCGCCGACGAGCAGACGGTTGCCAAGACCGAGCTGGGCAATCGCTTCAATGCGGCGCTCGCGCCTGCGGCGGGCACAGCCAAGCTCACCGGCGATTTCAGTGGCATCTACAAGGCCGCGCTGGATTATCTCGATAGCGCAGGCAGCGAAGAGAAAGCCTCGGCGACCTGGTCCGCGCAGCGCGAGGCCGTGCTGAAGGGCATTCAGGCGACCGAGCAGACACCGACCAAGGCGCCATCAGGCATCGCCAACGATCCGGTCGCAGCCTATCTCGCGCAGCCCGATACAACGACGCCCGTGCAGGACATCGCCACCGTTGCGAAGAGCGTGCGTGCGGCGCTGGATGCGCAGGCCAAGGCGGCGAAAGAGGCGGGCAAGGGCGAACTCGTTTATGACAGCCGCCGCAAGACCGGCCAGCTCGCGGATTTCTCCGCCGTCGACAACCGTTCGCTGTCAGCGATCTCCCTCAATCAGGATGGTCTGTTCTCGAAGGAAGAGAGTTTCGCCGCCAAGCAGGTGCTCGATTCACGTAATCGCACCAGCATTCTCGAGGCGTTGCAGGCAAGCCAGAAGAGCGGCGATCCCAGCCAGTTCAGCCTCGGCATTCTCAATACCTATTCGGCGATGAGCGATGAGGAGCGGACCGCCTCCAACTGGACGCCGAGTTTCCGCGACAATGCAGTGGCGAGCTACAAGTCGACCAATCACATCCTGTCGCTGCTGAAGAGCGGATAAGCGTCGATACAGGAAGGTGCTGCAACACTCCGTCCTCATCCTGAGGAGCGGCATCTTCGCCGCGTCTCGAAGGATGGCTGCAAACGCCGGCGCTCACCCATTCATGGTTCGAGACGCGCGAAGTCGCGCTCCTCACCATGAGGCGGAGCTTGTGGCGTCATGCGCAAACAAAAAAAGCCCCGCCCGGTGGGGGATGACCGGGGCGGGGCTTCTTCGCCCGGTCGCCATTCGCGGCGCCCGAACGAATCTTCTTTCAACGTGACGTGCTAGTCGACGACCTGCACGATGCGGCGTGAGCGCGGCTCCACCAGCACCGTCTGACCATTCACCACCGTGTAGCGATACGGCGTCGTCGCAACCGTCTGCGGCACGTCGTAATAGGTCACGCCGGCTTCAGGCAGCGTGGTGCCGACGACGATGCGATCGGGCACGGTGAAGGTCGGCACGCGTTCGCGCACTACATATTCACGGAATGCCGGACGCTCCTGCACGGTGATGCCATCGGGATCGTTGTTGTCGACGATGACGCGATCGCCCCCGGATACACCGACGGTGACGCCCTGAGCCTGCACCGCCAGCGGTGCGCCGAGCGCGCCGACAAGGGCCGCTGCTGCAATAAGTTTGTTTCGCATGATCGTCTCCTTCGTGAACGATGTCCGGCTTGCCGCGCCGGTCTGTGCCATCCAGCCTGGTTTGGTTTATTCACCGTCGGCCAATGCATGCCGCCAGCGATCGTTCCGGAATTTTCCACGCGCAATTGCTGGTTTTTGATGCACTGCATGCAGGTATGCGGGAACCCATTGATGGGCAGGGCGTCTTTATGCTGCTAAATCCCCGCGGCGCATCGCACCCGAATCGATTCCCTCACGGAGACACCCCATGGTCATCACGGCAGCTCACATCCAGCCGATCGTCGCGCTTATCGCTGGCGTTCTGATTTTGATCATGCCGCGGTTTCTCAATCTGGTGGTGGCGATCTATCTGATCTTCGTCGGACTGGCCGGACTCGGCGTCTTCAGGATGTTGAAGATCGGCTAAATTTCGACACGGCCGTTACCTACAGCGGTACCTCCGGGCTGCTTGCGCCACGTCCCTGAAACGTGGTGTAACGCGGCACATTTCCCTGTCGTTTCCTCTCGCGGATTGATTGAGAACCATGGCCAAAACCGCCTCGAAGTCCAAGAAAGCCCCTGCGAAGTCAAAGTTGTCCAAGGCTGCGCCCAAAGTAGCTTCGGTGGCCCGCAAGGCGCTTAAGAAGTCAGCTGCAAAACCTGCAGCAAAATCCGCGGCGAAGGCCAAAACGGCTGTGAAAGCAAAGGTTGCTCCGAAGCCTGTTGCAAAGGCTCCCGCATCCAAGAAGGCGGTTGTAGCCAAATCTTCTACAGCCAAGACTTCGGCGACCAAGGCCGTCAAGAAGGCCACCAGCAAGCCGGTGACTGACGTCATCAAGGCTGGCAAGTGGGTTTATTCGTTCGGCGGCGGCAAGGCCGAGGGCAAGGCTGGCCTGCGCGACCTGCTCGGCGGCAAGGGCGCGAACCTCGCCGAAATGGCCAATCTGGGCCTGCCGGTGCCTCCCGGCTTCACCATTCCGACCTCGGTCTGCACCTATTTCTACGCGAACGGCAAATCCTATCCGAAGGAATTGCAGTCGCAGGTGGAGAAGGCGCTCGAGGCCGTCGGCAAGATCACCGGCAAGGGCTTTGGCGACGAGAAAAATCCGCTGCTGGTTTCGGTGCGCTCCGGCGCCCGCGCCTCGATGCCGGGCATGATGGATACGGTCCTCAATCTCGGTCTCAACGACACCACGGTGGAAGCGCTGGCCGAACTGTCGGGCGACAAGCGTTTCGCCTATGACAGCTATCGCCGCTTCATCACCATGTATTCTGACGTGGTGCTTGGCTTCGAGCATCATCACTTCGAGGACATTCTCGACACCTACAAGGACAACAAGGGCTACACACTCGACACCGATCTCGATGGTGACGACTGGGTCAAGCTTGTCGGCCAGTACAAGGAAGCCGTCGCGCGCGAAACGGGGAAGGACTTCCCGCAGGATCCGCATGAGCAGCTCTGGGGCGCCGTCGGCGCCGTGTTCTCATCCTGGATGAATACCCGCGCGGTGACCTATCGCCGCCTGCACGATATCCCGGAGTCGTGGGGCACCGCCGTCAGCGTGCAGGCCATGGTGTTCGGCAATATGGGCGAGACCTCGGCCACCGGCGTTGCGTTCACGCGCAACCCGTCGACCGGCGAGAGCAAGCTGTATGGCGAATTCCTGATCAACGCGCAGGGCGAGGACGTGGTGGCGGGCATCCGCACGCCGCAGGACATCACCGAAGACGCGCGGATCGAGAGCGGTTCGGACAAGGCGTCGATGGAAGCGGCGATGCCGGAGGCGTTCAAGGAATTGACGCGCATCTACACCCAGCTCGAGAAGCATTACCGCGACATGCAGGACATGGAGTTCACGGTCGAGCAGGGCCGGCTCTGGATGCTGCAGACCCGCAATGGCAAGCGTACTGCCAAGGCGTCGATCCGCATCGCGGTCGAACTCGCCAATGAAGGCGTGATTTCGCAGAAGGATGCGGTATCGCGCATCGATCCGGCGTCGCTGGATCAGCTCCTGCATCCGACCATCGATCCATCAGCCAATCGCGACGTCATCGCCACCGGCCTTCCGGCATCGCCGGGCGCCGCATCGGGCGAGATCGTGTTCTCGTCGGACGAAGCCGCCAAGCTGCAGGCCGACGGCAAGAAGGTTATTCTTGTTCGCGTCGAAACCTCGCCGGAAGACATTCACGGCATGCACGCTGCCGAAGGCATTCTTACCACCCGCGGCGGCATGACCTCGCATGCGGCGGTGGTCGCGCGCGGCATGGGCAAGCCCTGCGTCTCCGGCTGCGGCACCGTCCGCGTCGACTACGGCCGCGGCACCATGTCGATCGGCGGTCGTGTGTTCAAGGCTGGCGACGTCATCACCATCGACGGTTCGGTTGGCCATGTGCTGTCCGGCCGCATGCCGATGATCGAGCCGGAATTGTCGGGCGAATTCGCAACGCTGATGGGCTGGGCCGACAAGGTCCGCAAGCTCAAGGTCCGCGTCAATGGCGACACGCCGGAAGATGCGCGCACCGCGATCAAGTATGGCGCGGAAGGCATCGGCCTGTGCCGCACCGAGCACATGTTCTTCGAAGAGACCCGCATCCGCACCGTGCGCGAGATGATCCTCGCCGAAGACGAGCAGGCCCGCCGCGCCGCGCTTGCCAAGCTGTTGCCGATGCAGCGCGCCGACTTCGTCGAACTGTTCGAAATCATGAAGGGCCTGCCGGTTACCATCCGTCTGCTCGATCCGCCGCTGCACGAATTCCTGCCGCACACCCAGGGCGAAGTCGAGGAAGTGGCGCGTGTCATGGGCACCGATCCGCGCAAGCTTGCGGACCGTGCGCGTGATCTCGCCGAGTTCAATCCGATGCTCGGCTTCCGCGGCGTACGCATTGCGATCGCCTATCCGGAAATCGCCGAGATGCAGGCGCGCGCGCTGTTCGAAGCCGCGATCGAAGCGGGCAAGCGCACTGGCGAACAGGTCGGCCTCGAAGTCATGGTGCCGCTGATCGTCACCAAGATGGAGTTCGATCTCATCAAGGCGCGCATCGATGCCACTGCGGTGTCGGTGATGAAGGAGACCGGCGGCAAGCTGAACTATTCGGTCGGTACCATGATCGAACTGCCGCGTGCCTGTCTACTGGCCGGCGAGATTGCCGAGACCGCCGAGTTCTTCTCGTTCGGTACCAACGATCTCACGCAGACGACCTTCGGCATCAGCCGTGACGACGCCGCGAGCTTCCTCGGTACTTATATCGCCAAGGGCATTCTGCCCGTCGATCCGTTCATCACGGTCGACCGCAGCGGCGTCGGCGAGCTGGTGAAGATCGGCGTCGCGCGTGGCCGCAAGACTCGACCTGATATCAAGGTTGGTATCTGCGGCGAGCACGGCGGTGATCCGGCATCGGTAGCCTTCTGCCATGAGATCGGCCTCGACTACGTGTCGTGCTCGCCCTATCGCGTGCCGATCGCGCGTCTCGCTGCCGCACAGGCTGCGCTCGGCAAGGAAATTTCCAGCCAGGCGTAAGTGCTTCGCTGATTTCATGATCTGAAAAATGGCTGGGGAGTTCCCCGGCCATTTTTATTGCGTGCCCCATGCCGTGTTTGTTCGTGCGTCGGAATGGAACTCGCAAACATTTTTACGCATCCGCGAATTTCTCTTCATCATCTTTGTCAACGCGATGTTTACTACTTTTGTGGAGCCGCGGTTTACCAAGGCTTTCGAATGATTTTGCGCTGCGCTCGTACAGCTTGCGTGTGGCGTCGTTGCATCGCCGATTAACTCCGCGGCAACTTTGATTCCGTACTAACGAAATAGATCGAAATGTACGGATGTGCAGATTAGTGCCGTGCAGGGCGATGCTGGTGTAAGCGTTGCGTGAGCGTATCGATGTTAGTACTGCGTAACCGGCCGAAGGGCGCGCGTGGCGCGTTCTTCGGCTTCGGTCTCTGCGTTTTCGCATTGGCCCCGACAGAATCTGGCTATCAGGACATCGCCTCGCTGCTGGCTCGCCAGCCGGGCGTGACCGAACGCTGGCAGAAGCGCGTGTTCGCGCCCGCCGTCTCCTCCATCCAGGTTGCGACATTCTCGTTCGGCCGCCCGATGGGCACGGGTTCGCGCAATCCGACTTTGCAACTCGCCAGCCTCGACAATTCCGGCATCGCCGCCAGCGGAGCGCTGACTGACATCACCGGTGCACTGACCCGCAATCCGCTGGCGCAGCCGCCCCGCCGCTATGAAGCTGCAGATTTTCCAAAAGTGGATCGCTCGCTGAAGGGCGATCGCCTCGCCATCCGCACGCCGGAGACCGTGGTGCCTGATGAGCCAGCCAGACAGGATTCATTCGACGACAACAGATCGGTGATGGGCGCGAAGACCGTCGATGCACTGCCATCCGTGCAGCATGCCCCGCTCGATCCCGAACTCGATGAAGCGCTGCGTGCCCCGCCGCTTGCTCAATACGACGCATCGCAGTCCGTGCAGCCCACCGAGGACGCCAAGACCGATGCAGCGGTAATCCCCGTCGAGCCGGCGCCGGCCAAGGACGGCTTCTCTGTGAAAACCGCGAGCCTGTTTTTCGGTAGCTCGTCGCTTGGCGCATCGGTCGAGACAATGGAACGCTGGCAGCCCGGCGAAGAGCCGACCATCGTAATGCCAGGCACAGCCGTACCAGGCATGGCCATGCCGGGCTCAAGCCTCGATCCGGACATGAAGGCTACGGCGGTGGTGCCGAATGCGGCGATCAACCCGACCGACGGCGGCGAAAGCGTTGCCGGCAAGGGCGAGGTCAACAGCGCCAATCAGCGTGCGAAGACGCCGGCCGAACGTATGGGCCTCACCGAGCAGACCCGCGGCAAGCAGGAAAAATGTCTGACGGAAGCCATCTATTTCGAGGCCCGCGGCGAGGCGGTGCGTGGCCAAATGGCAGTGGCGCAGGTGGTGATGAACCGCGTGTTCTCCGGCTTCTATCCGACAACCGTCTGCGGCGTGGTCTATCAGAACAAGCATCGCCGCCTGGCCTGCCAGTTCACCTTCGCCTGCGACGGCATTCCGGATGTCGTGAAAGAGCCGGATATGTGGGAGCGCGCCCGCAAGATCGCGAAGGCGACGCTGGACGGCCGGATCTGGCTGCCGGAAGTCGCGAAGTCCACACATTACCATGCCTATTGGGTGCACCCGTCCTGGGTCCGCGAGATGAAGAAGATGTACAAGACCGGCGTGCATTCCTTCTATCGCCCACGTAACTGGGGCGACGGCAGCGAAGCACCAAGCTGGGGCACGGCGGCGCAGACGGCGGAAATCTCCGCCAAGCTCTCCGAAATCAAGCCGTAGCAGCCACGACTTTACCTCCGAGCCTGCCAAGAGCGATGCCATGCCCGGCATCGCTCTTTCCATTCCGGATTTCGCAGAATGTTATGCCGACCCTGGGCCGGGACGATGTCTGCGTGGCCCTGCATCCCAGCAATGCATCCTCTGAAATCCCCATCAACGCCATTGGGATTTCCATGCGAATGCATTAATCTCCCGTCTAATCCGGACCGGGCCTGCGCTCTTGGGCCGGCTGAATTTTCAATCCGAATTTGATCCGGGGAAACGACATGGCGGCAATCGACGGCGCGACGCGCCCGGCATCTGGTTTTGGCTGGCGTACGCCGCTGGTGATCATCATCTGCGGATCGCTGATCGGCATGCTCACCTTCGGGCCGCGCTCGAGCGTCGGCTTCTTCATGCAGCCCTTCAGCCAGGAGTTCGGCTGGGGTCGTGACGTTTTCGCGCTCGCCTTCGCCGTGCAAAACCTGCTCTGGGGCATCGGCCAGCCTTTCGCCGGCGCCGTTGCCGACAAGTTCGGCAGCGTGCGCGTGATCTGCGTCGGCGCCTTCCTCTATGCGGCTGGTTTGCTGATGATGCGCTATTCCTCGACACCGCTCGAGCTGAATATCAGCGCTGGACTGCTGATCGGTTTTGGCCTGTCGGGTTGCTCGTTCAATCTGGTGCTGTCCGCTTTCGGCAAACTGGTGCCGCCGGAATGGCGCGGCATCGCGCTCGGCGCCGGCACCGCCGCAGGCTCGTTCGGCCAGTTCATCTTTGCGCCTTTCACAGTGGCGATGATCGACAACACCGGCTGGCAGGCGACGCTCACCGTGTTCGCGGTGCTGATGTTGCTGGTGATCCCGTTGTCGCTCGCGTTGGCGACTCCGACCGCGAGTGCCGCGTCCGCCGACGCGCCGGTGGCGCAGAAGCAGTCGTTCAAGAGCGCACTCACGGAAGCCTTCGGCCATCGCTCCTATGTGCTGCTGGTGCTCGGCTTCTTCACGTGCGGCTTCCAGCTCGCTTTCATCACCATGCATCTGCCGGCTTATCTGGTCGATCGCGGCTTGCCGGCGGCTGTGGGCGGCTGGGTGATTGCCATCATCGGCCTGTTCAACATCATCGGCTCGCTGACGGTCGGCTATGTGCAGGGCAAACTGCCGAAGCGCTATATCCTGTCCTTCATCTATTTCACCCGCGCGCTGGCGACGGTGGCCTTCATCATGCTGCCGCTGACCACCACCTCGGCGCTCGTGTTCGGCGCCATCAGCGGGCTTGCCTGGCTCTCCACCGTGCCACCGACATCGAGCCTGGTGTCGCTGATGTTCGGCACGCGCTGGCTGGCAACGCTGTATGGCTTTGCCTTCTTCAGCCATCAGGTCGGTGGCTTCCTCGGTGCCTGGCTGGGCGGTGTCGTGTTCGACAAGTTCGGTTCCTACACGCCGGTGTGGTGGTTGTCGGTGCTGTTCGGCGTGCTGTCGGCACTGATCAATCTGCCGATCGTGGAAGAGCCGGTGAAGCGTCCGATTGCACAACCGGCATGAGCCTGTTGTTGACTCGCTGATCTCCAGCGATAAAAATTGATCTTGGTCGTCCCAGTCGGGGCGGCCTTCGTTCTCAGGGCGGGGTGAAAATCCCCACCGGCGGTAATCGGGCGCAAGCTCGGGAGCCCGCGAGCGCCTGACGGGTCATACCGTCAGGGTCAGCAGATCCGGTGCGATGCCGGAGCCGACGGTCATAGTCCGGATGAAAGAGAACGGGTATGCGCACGGACTCCGCTTCGGTGGATGCTCGGCGTGTGACCGTACGTCCTGATTCTGGTCTCAAACCGCGAGAGCATCCATGAATCAGCCTGTGATGAACTTCAAAACTTCCACTTCCGTAAATCTTGCACCATCGACCGGGCGGATCGCCTTCATCCAGTCGTGCTGGCACAAGGATATCGTCGATCAATGCCGTGTCGGTTTTGTCGCCGAACTTGCACGGCATGGTGTGCCTGACAGTCAAATCGATGTCTTCGAGGTGCCCGGCGCCTTCGAAATTCCGTTGCAGGCCAAATTGCTGGCGCGCACCGGGCGCTATGTCGCGATCGTCGCCACCGGGCTCATCGTGGACGGTGGCATCTATCGCCATGAATTCGTCTCTGAGGCGGTGATCAACGGGTTGATGCGGGTGCAGCTCGACAGCGATGTGCCGGTGATCTCGGCGGTGCTGACGCCGCAGCATTTCCACGAACATGCCGAACACGTCAGGTTCTTCCGCGAGCATTTCGTCGTGAAGGGCACCGAGGCGGCGACGGCCTGTGCAGCGACCATCGCCAATATCGCGGCGACCCGGCAACTGGCCGCCTGATCACCGCAACACCGCGTTATGCCGTTACGGCCGGGCAGGGCTGCAAGGCTCCTGACCGGCTGGTGCGGGTGGCGTTTCCCGCAACGGCGCGGCATAATTCGGCAACGGAAATCACAAGCAAAAACTCGGGAGACGCGTGTTGGGAACGTTCAAGGCTGTCCGCATCGACAAGGCTGACAAAGGCACCACGGTTGCGTTGACGCAGTTCGACGAAGCCGAATTGATGGACGGCGACGTCACCGTGCGGGTTGAATGGTCCACGGTGAATTACAAGGACGGCCTCGCCGTCACCGGCAAGGCGCCGGTGGTGAGGCGTTTTCCCATGATCGCCGGCATCGATTTCGCCGGCACGGTGGAAGCCTCGTCCAATCCGAACTGGAAGCCCGGCGACAAGGTGATCGGCAATGGCTGGGGCATGGGCGAAACCCATCTCGGCGCCTATGCCGAAAAGACCCGCGTGAAAGGCGACTGGCTGGTGCGGCTGCCGGCCGGCATGACCACCCGCGACGCCATGGCGGTCGGCACCGCCGGCTACACGGCAATGCTCAGCGTGCTGGCGCTGGAGAAACATGGACTGAAGCCGGCCGATGGTCCGATCGTCGTGACGGGGGCTGCCGGCGGCGTCGGTTCGGTGGCAATCGCCGTGCTGTCGAAGCTCGGTTACCAGGTCATCGCCTCGACCGGTCGGACCTCGGAGGAGGGCTATCTCAAGGGCCTCGGCGCCAGCGAGATCATCGACCGCAACGAGCTCTCGGGACCGGCCAAGCCGCTGGCCAAGGAGCGTTGGGCGGGCGGCATCGACAGCGTCGGTTCGACCACCCTCGCGAATCTCCTGTCGATGACCAAGTATCGCGGCGCTATAGCCGCCTGCGGTCTCGCGGCCGGCATGGACCTGCCATCTTCGGTTGCACCGTTCATTTTACGCGGCGTGTGTCTTCTCGGCATCGATTCTGTCATGTGCCCGATCGAGCTGCGGCGGCAGGCCTGGGCACGGCTGGCGGCGGATCTGGATCACACAAAACTCGCTGAAATTACTCAGGAAATTCCGCTGGATCAGGTGATCGACGCCGGCGCCAAGGTGCTGGCCGGGCAGGTCCGCGGGCGAATCGTGGTAAAGATCGGCTAACGACGTTCAGACTTTACCAACCAACCTGCTCCATTGTTGCCACGGTTGGTATGGTAAGCAGCGGGTAAAGACATCAGGCGGTCATCCGCGCTCGGTTGTTCGGAGTATCCTATGGTTGCGCGTTATGTGTTGGGAGCGGTGCTTGCCGCCACGGTGGCGACCCCCGCGCTGGCTGGGTCGATGACGGCCGAAGAGGCCCGCAAGTTTGTCGCCGGCAAGGTCTTTGCCTTTACCTGTTTCGACGGCACCCGCGGCGCAGGCCGCGTGTTCGACGATGGCGGTGCGGCGGGCGCTGTCCAGTTTTCGGGCTCGGGCCCTGCGCGCAATATGCGCCTGCCGGGCAATACGCTGCAGGTCCGCGGCGAAGCCATTTGCGCCTCGATCAAGGGCATCCCGTTCGAGCCGTGCTTCAATCTCAACAAGAATGACGAGCGTAGCTTCCGTGGTTCCGTCTCCGGCATGGGCTTCGCTTATTGCGATTTCCGCCATCAGGGCGGCCGCGGCCAGATGCTGATGGCCCGCTCGCTGTCGGCCCCGCGCTCGCTGCGCGCACCGTCGACAACCCGTTCGGCCGATGCTTCCGCTGGCGCCGACAACACCGTGACCCGCGTCTCGACCCCGCGCGTCGAGAGCAGCAAGATCGACGCCGTCGGATCGATCAAGTCCGAGCCGGCCAAGGAAATTGCCAAGACGCCGGAACCGGAAAAGACCGAAGCGCTCGAACTGCGTAAATCCACCAACTAAGCAAGCTAGGCGTGGCGACCCCAAGGTCCTTTGAGCGGGCCCTGTAGCCGCTCCTGCGCGCTGCCTGTAGTCGATTTGCCGTCGCTCCATGGTCCGGAACGCGGCGGCAGCGGCGGTGTGTCGTCGGCCTCTCCGGGCGCATCCGTATCGGATGGCAGTGCCATCCGGCCGGGATCGTGACCGCCGGCGAATTTCACCAGTGCCGCGACCCGCGAATCCACCGATGGATGTGTCGCGAACAAATCGGCAAAACCCTCGCGGGGATTGTCGATGCACATCTCCATGACGGCCGATGTCGCGCCGGGCAGTTCGCCGCGATTCTCGATCTTGCGCAGCGCCGAGATCATGGCGTCGGGATTCTTGGTCAGCTCCACCGACCCCGCATCGGCCAGCAGTTCGCGCGAGCGCGACAGCGCGAAGCGCACCACCAGCGACAGCGCCCAGGCCAGCGCGATCAGTGCCACGGCGATGATGATCACGAACACCGCACCGCCGCCGGAGCCTTTGCTGTCGCTGTCAGACGAGGAAGACGATCGCGACGATCGGCTGCCGCCGAAGCGGAAACCGGAATTGATGAATATCCGGAAGAACAGTTCAGCCGCAAAGCCCACCACGCCGGCGATGATCACGGCCACCACCATCAGCTGCACGTCGCCGTTGCGGATATGCGTCAGCTCGTGGCCGAGCACCGCTTCCATCTCGTCATCGTTGAGCGCGCGCAGAAGGCCCGTCGTGACCGTGACAGAATATTGCCGCGGGTTCAGGCCGGTGGCGAAGGCGTTCAGCGCATCAGAGTCCATCACCTTCAGCTTCGGCATGGGGATGCCGCGCGAGATGCAGAGGTTTTCAAGGAGGTTATAGAGTCGCGGCTGCTCCTGCCGCGTCACGCTTTCGCTGCCGGTGATGCTGTCGATCATCTTTTGATGACCGAAATAGGCGATGACGATCCACAACACCGCGCCGATGGTGGCGAAGGGAAGCGCCTTGATCAGGTCTCGCGTTGCCGCGTTGATATAATACGCAACCGAGCCGTTGCTGTTAACGGCCACCTCGCCGATCAGGGCGCCGGCGAACACCATGACGTAGATCAGCAGGAATAGCCCTGCGAGCAGCAGCATCGAACGCGTCTTGTTCGAGGCAATATGCGTATAGAGACCATAGGCGGCCATGATGCAGTCCTAGGATTCACTATCAGCCGTCATTGCGAGGAGCTCTTGCGACGAAGCAATCCAGTCTTCGCTTGTGGCTTTCTGGATTGCTTCGCTGCGCTCGCAATGACGTGGAGGGGCATGTGTTCTGGGTCTGAGGATCAGAACTTGACCTGCGGCACGGCTTCGACCTCCCTGCGGGTCTCGCCGAGATCGAAGAACTCCTTCGAATGGAAGCCGAAGGTGCCGGCGAACAGCGCCGCGGGCATCTGCTGAATGCCGGTGTTGTATTCGGACACGGCATTGTTGAAGAAGCGGCGCGAAGCCGCGATCTTGTTTTCGATATCCGAGAGCTCGGTTTGCAACTGCTGGAAATTCGCATTGGCCTTGAGGTCCGGATAGGCCTCGGACAGCGCGATCAGCCGGCCGAGCGCGCCGGAGAGCTGGTTTTCCGCGGCGCCGACCTGCGCCGGGCCCTGTGCATTCATCGCCGAATTGCGCGCCTTGATGACGTCGTCGAGGGTGCCGCGCTCATGCGCCGCATAGCCCTTCACGGTCTCGATCAGGTTCGGGATCAGGTCGTGGCGCTGCTTGAGCTGCACGTCGATATCGGCAAAGGACTGGTTGACCCGCTGGCTCAGCGCCACCAGTCGGTTGTAGGCAGCAAATGCCAGGACAATCAGGACAACGATGACGCCAAGAACGATCCAGCCGGTCGACATGTAAGAACCCCCAAAAGAAACCATCAAACCCAAAGCCTAGCCGATCACGCGGCCACAGAGCAGGGGCCGCAGGCATGTCGCGGCAGGGATTGGTCGCCGCGAGGGTGGAATACGTTCAAGGGCAACGCGAAGAGGTGGCTGCAGAACCTGCATGGCATGCGTGCAAGCCGGAAGTGTTGCAACGTTGCATCATTGCATCGGTCTTCGAGACTTTTGCGCTCAATGCCTGCGGGTTAGCGCGCATGCGCCATTCGTCATCCAACCGTCATGCGCAAAACCTAATGAAATCCTAACCTTTGGGCTGGGGAATGAACTGTGATGTTGGAATGGCGTAACGGCGCGAGCCGGCTTGCGATGGGCGTTGTTGTGGCGGCGCTGTTCGCGCCGATGACGGCGGAGGCGCAGACCTTCACCGTTCCTGCGGGTACGACGGACACGGTGCCGAAGACGCTCAACGGAACGCAGACGGGGACCGTTGAGGCGGGTGGGACCCTGCGGTCGACCACCAGCACCGCAACAGTTGACTGGAATGGCGCATCTACCGGGGTAGTCATCACCAACTCCGGCATCATCGAAAACACCAGCACAGGTCGTACTATTGACATCGTCAATACGTCGGGCACCGCAGTGCTGAGTCCTCGCACGTTCACATTCCTGAACAATGTCGGTGCGATCGTGCGAACGACGCGGAACGACGCGTTTCGTTTCAACCTGGCGATGACGTCAGGCACCATTGTGATCGACAACGCCGGGCTGATCCAGGCCGGCGGTACCGGCTATGCTGCGCTCGGGCAGGCGCTCGATTTCCGCGGCATGACAGGCGCGGCATCGATGACCATCATCAACCGTGCGACCGGCGTGATCGAGGCGATGACCGACGATGCGGTCCGGCCCGGCGCCAACGCGGTGATCAATAATTTCGGTATCATCCGCAGCTTCGGCGCGAACACATCCGGCGGAGCCAACGGCACGTCGGATGGCATCGACACCGGTGGCAATCTCGGTGTTGTCGTCAACAATCAGGCCGGTGGTCTGATTTCCGGCGCGCGCCACGGCATCACTGCGGACAATAACGTCACGGTCAACAACGCGGCCGGTGGCACGATCCTCGGCCGCAACGGCTCGGGCGTCGGTTCCGATGGCGACGGCACCGTCAACAATTACGGCCGCATCACAGGTGCCTATGCTGGCGTCGGGAGCATCTTCAACTCGGACGGTGTGGCGCAGATCAACGGCGATGGTGACGGCGTCGATATCGACAATGAGGGTAAGATCCTTAACTACGGCATCATCGAAGGCACCGGCGCCGGCGGTTTCGATAGTGGCGGCCGCGCCAACGCCAGCGAAGGCATTTCCATCGGCGGCGGTACGATCACCAATTACGGCACCATAAGCGGTGCAAATACCGCGATCGTCGTCAATAAGGACACGAATGTGGATCGCAGCGGCGTCGCAGCGACCACGATTATCAACTACGAGAGCGGCACCATTATTGGCCAGAATGGCTACGCGATCCGTCTCGAAAACAAGAGCACGGCGACTCCCGCCATCAATAACGACGTGATCGTCAATCACGGCACGATCATCGGCAACGGTGCGATCCCCGATCCGAACGCGATCGTGTTGATGAATACGGGCGTGGCAGATCCCAATTCCGTCGGCACCCTCAACGGCGTCACCTATACCGGCACCGGCTCCGCCCGCTTCATCCGTGGCGACGGCTCGGCGATCCAGATGGGCGAAGGCAACGACGTGCTGACCAATTACGGCACCATCATCGGCAACACCGGCCGCGCCGTGAACATGGAAGGCGGCAACGACACCGTCAACATCATGAAGGGCTCGCGCATCGTCGGTCTGGTCGATGGCGGTGTCGGCGCTGATACGCTGAACTACAACAAGGCGGGCCTCACCGACGCCAAGCGTGCTGCGCTGCAGGCAGGTCAGACCGTGAATATCGGCGGTACGCTCTATACGTCGTTCGAGGTGATCACCGGAACGTCGTCTTCGTTCGCGTCCTTTGCCAGCGCGGGCTCGCTCGGCGTCGCCTCGCTGTTCGACAATCTGCCGGCCACCGCCACCAGCAGTGCGGTGGTCAATCTGCTCGACAGCGTTGCCAGCTCGGCAGATGTCGGTGCGGCGCTGGCGCAGCTCACGCCCGCGGCCTATCAGGGCCTCGGCCGCATGACCATGAACGACGCGTTCCAGACGACCTCGCTGGTCGGCCAACACCTGACGCAGAACCGCCTCGGCGGCCTCGGCACCGACATGTCCGGTGTCGGCAATGCGCTGGCGATGTTCGACGGCGGCATGTTCGACGAGAATTTCAGTGCGGATCGTGCGCTGGCCGCGGTGACGGGATTCCCTGGCAGCGCAAGTTCCGCGCTGGCCGATGCCGGCTGGGGCGCTAATGCCGCCGATGCGATGGCCTATGCGCCGGTGACCAAGGCACTGCCCGGTCTGCGTCCGGTGGCTCTCGCCGCAGAAGAGGGCCTGTTCATCACGTCGGGCGCCAGCTTCGCCCGCGAAGGCGCACGAACTGACGCGCCGGGCTTCAAGTCGAACACCGTCAACGTGCTCGCCGGCTACGACCGGCGCATCACCGACAGCCTCGTCGCCGGCGTGTTCGGCGGCTACGCGCTGACCCGCGGCGATATCGATAATGTCGGCAGCCACACCAAGATCTCGACCGGTACCATCGGCGGCTATGGCACCTATCAGGCGCCCGGCTGGTTCGCGACCGCCATGGGTCTCTATGGCTTCAGCGATTACGACACCACGCGCGTGGCAGTCGGCACGACGAACACCGCGGCGTTCAGCGGCGATCACTACGCGATCCGCGGCACGGTCGGCACCGACCTGCGCGTCAGCGGCTGGGTCGTCACGCCGGAGATCGGCCTGCAATATACGCGGGTGATGACCGATGGCTTCGCCGAACGCGGCGGTGCGGCGGCGCTCGTGGTCGGCTCGGACAGTTCGGAATCGCTGCGCTCAAGCGTTGGTGCACGCTTCGCCTATGACTACGCGCTGAATGGCGGCGTGCTGACGCCGGAATTGCGGCTCGCCTGGCTGCATGAATTCAGCGACGGCGTGCGCGGCATCAATGCGAGCTTCACCGATACGACACTGCCGGGCTCGTTCATCACCGCGACCGGCAGCGCGCTGCGCGATCGCGGCGTGATCGGCGCCGGTCTGTCCGGCAAGCTGGCACCGCTCACGGTACTGTCGGTGAACTATGATGCGATCGTCGGCAGCAACGATGCCGTCGCGCATCAGGTGATGGGCCGCATCCGGCATTCGTTCTGAGAGCGGGCTATCCGCAGGAAAACGAGATTCGCAAATACCGAATGTAGGTGAGGGCGGTGCCATGCCCCTCACCCGACATCCGCGCTACGCGCGCATGTCGACCTCTCCCCGCGCAGAGCGGGGAGAGGTAAGCACGGCGCCACCTTCTTTAACCTCGCCCCGCTTTTTGCGGGGAGAGGTCGACCGGCGAAGCGCAGCGAAGCCGGTCGGGTGAGGGGCCTTGCAGTGAGCTAGCCGCAATCTCGCGACTAGCGGGTCGTTCCAGCGCAGAAGCCGCTTACGGCTTCGCCATATGCCACGCACCGTTCAGGAAGCCGTCGCCATTGGTGTCGCCGGCGGCGGTGTCCTTCTTGAAGGTGTAGAGCGGCTTGCCTTTATAGGCCCACATCTTCTTGCCGTCGTCGCGCACGACGATGGTCATGTCGGCGCTCGGCTTGGCATCGTCCACCGCGAACAGCGGCGGCCAGTTTTCGGCGCAGGGGCCGTTGCACATCGACTTGCCACCGGCGTCCTTGTCGAAGGTGTAGAGCGTCATGCCCTTGGCATCGACGAAGGTCTTTCCCTTGGCGGTGTCGGCGGTCTTCAGCATCTGCGCCGAGGCGGCGCTTGAGGCGAGCATGAGAGTCAGAGCCGCGAGGGCGGCGAATGATTTGGTCATTGCAGCGTTACTCCTGATGATTGGGCGACGCAGTCGCGTCAGGAGAACAAACGCCAGCTGTAGAGAATTATTCCATGGATGATGTCGGTGCATCGAAAACCGCATCGCCCCAGTCGAGCTTGCGGAACTTTGCATACTTCGCCTTGTCGCGGCGTGGTGCGCTTGCGGCGATCACGCCTGCATTTGTGCAGAGTTTTGCCGTGATTTCGATCTTTGTCGTCACCGGTTGCGCAAGCACGCGCGACGGCCGCTGCGCAACAGGCGCACGCGACAGCGCGACATAAATAAATTTCTCGTCCTCATAGGGAAGTTCTGCGGATTTGAGTTGTTTATGCACACGGGAGCGCTGCAGCCGCTGGCTGAAGTGGCACCAATCGGGCTTTGTCAGCGGACATGCATCGTCATGCGGGCAGGGCGCGATCACATGCGCGCCGTTCTTGATGAGCTGCGCACGTGCATCGAGGATGCGTTGATATCCCGCCGGCGTGCCAGGCTCGACAATGAGCAATGTATCATTGGTCTTCGCCCACATCGCCGCGACGAGTTTCGTCCGCGCGGCGTCGTTGAGCTCATTGATGACATAGCTCGCGATGACGAGATCGGCGGATGGGGCATTGGCGATTGTCGCGGCAGCGTCGCCGAGCGTGTAGTTCATCGCGGGGATGCGGTGGCTGTCCTGCGCCAGACCGAGCGCAAGAGCGCGCAGAGCGGGATTGGCATCGAGCAGCGTGAACGCAGCGAGCGACGCGAAGGCTTCGGCGCAGGCCCATGTCGCCGTTCCCGGCCCGGCGCCACAATCGAGTAGCGTGGCCGGTGCGAAGTCCGGTCGTGTCTCCTGCAGCGCATTGAGGCTGGCGATGACCGCCGCATAGGTCGCGGGCATGCGGGCGAGCGCATAGGCCAGTGCGTCGCTCTCGTTCCGGATGGTCGTCGAGCCGCCGCCAGAGCGATAGGTCTGCGAGATTGCATCGGAGCGCGCAGCCGCGTCGTTGCGCGAGAAGCCGTGCAGGCGGGCGTTGAGGGCCGCGGTAAGTTCGGCGGGGAGATCGGTCGACATCGGTGATCCGTCATTCCGTCGCGGCGCGCCGCGACATTCGTATTGAACCCGGGGCCGCGGCTGCGACACCAAGAGGCCTTCTCACCAGATGGCGTCGGTGACGCCAAGACAGGAATATCGACGATGGATCACCCGGTCAATTTCACCGCACTTGCGGCGCTTCGGCCCGGTGACGCGCGCGAAGATCTCAGCCGCGCGCTTGGTGCGCGCTGGTGCGAACCTGCGCCGCATCAGCAGGGCCGTGTCACTGCCTTGTCGAAGCAGCACGGCTTTGAAGCGCAGATCGATACAGCGGGACGGATCGGCGCTATTCGTTATCGCGAGCCGTTCCCCGCCGCGCCAGGTGTTCTCGGTCTGCGGATCGGTATGCCGGTCGCGGACGCCCTGGCGGCGCTGCCGCAGCTCGCGCTGTCGCATCGCGCGCCGGCCTACGAGGCCATGTATTTCGTCGCCGACGTCGCGCATGAGACGAAGCTTGCGCTGGAGTTTCGCTGGCAGGAGCTTTACGCGATCTCGTTGCGCAATCCGGCGGCCGTCTATCCGGACAAGCGGCCGATGGCGTATCCGGTGGCTGCCGGTGCGCCCGGCGCTCCCTTCGGCGATCCGAACTTCAAACTCGCCGTGATGTCGTCATTGCTGGAGGGCGGCGCGCTCGATCTGGCCGAGCCCGGGGATCTCGCCGCGTTCGTGCTGAAACGCGCGGTCGATCTCGACGAGGACGGTTACGATCTGATCAGCGAGGCCTACGATTATCTGGTGCGCTATCCCCTGACCGATGCGGACCTGGCGAAGGTCGAGACCATCACCTTCGATGGCGGCAACGAGATCTATCCCTATTGCTATTATTTCTGGGACGGCGAGAGCGAGGAATTCGATATTTCCAGCACGGCCGGCATCAGCCTGTGCCAGAACCTGCGGCAGCTCACCTGCATCGCGATGATCGAGCGGCTGGATGCAGCGGATCTCGTCGGCCTCGGCAAGCTCGAAGCGCTCGATCTGCCGTCCGTGTGCGACAATCCCGGGCGTCTGCTCGAGCTCCCTGCGCTGAAGAAGCTGACATTCCCAGAAACCGCCGTCCGCGATCCGGCTTTGATCGCGGCGTTAAAGGCGCGTGGCGTCGCGGTGCGGATCGACGCGTAGGAGAGGCGAGCTTTGTTCGTCTTGTCCTCCCCCACCTGGCGAAGCTTCGCTTCGCGCGGGGGGAGGGCAAGGAAGAGTTACGCCACTTCCTGATCGAGGATCTTCACTGCGTTTTCGAGATCCACCGACACCAGCTGCGACACGCCGCGTTCCGCCATCGTCACGCCGTACAGGCGGTGCATGCGCGCCATGGTGATCGGGTTGTGCGTGATGGTGATGAAGCGCGTTTCGGTCGAGGCGCACATTTCGTGCAGCAGGCTGCAGAAGCGCTCCACGTTGTGGTCGTCGAGCGGCGCGTCGACTTCGTCCAGCACGCAGATCGGCGACGGGTTGGTCAGGAACACCGCGAAGATCAGCGCCAGCGCGGTCAGCGCCTGCTCGCCGCCGGACAGCAGCGACAGGGTCTGCGGCTTCTTGCCGGGCGGCTTGGCGACGATTTCGAGACCGGCTTCCAAGGGATCGTCGCTCTCGATCAGTTTCAGCTCGGCTTCGCCGCCGCCGAACAGTTCGACGAACATGCGCTTGAAGTGGCCGTTGACGATGTCGAACGAGGTCATCAGCCGTTCGCGGGCTTCCTTGTTGAGGCTCTGGATGCCGGTGCGCAGCTTCTTGATGGCTTCGACGAGGTCGTCGCGCTCGGTGGCGAGGCCGTTATGCGTGCCTTCGACTTCGTTGAGCTCTTCCTCGGCGCGCAGGTTGACGGCACCGAGACGCTCGCGGTCGCGGCGCAGCTTTTCCAGATCGGCTTCGATATCGGCCAGCGGAGGCAACGTATCGTCCTGACGGACTTCGGCCAGCGCCGCGACGCCTTCCGGCTCGACTTCCAGCATGTCGCGGATTTCGCGCTCGATGTCCTCTAGGCGGCGCTTGCCGCTTTCCATGCGCTCTTCGGTGCGGGCGCAGGCTTCGCGCGCGGCCGACAGAGCCTCCAGCGAGCCGCGGGCATCGCGGTCGGTCTCGCGCATGGCGTTTTCGGCCGAGGCGAGGGCGTTGGCGGCGAGCTGGCGCGCCTGTTCGGCGCTCTCGACTTCCGAGATCAGCGCGCGGCGCTTCTGCAGATAGAGCGCCGGGGCGTCTTCGAGTTCGGCGCGTTCGCGGGTCACTTCGGCGACGCGGGCGGCGACGGTCTCGATCTGCGAGGCGGCGGAGGTCTTGCGGTTCGCCCAGTCCGTACGCTCGGCGATGATCGCCTGCAGGCGGCGGTCGGCCAGTTCGGCCTCGCGGGCCAGCGCCTGCGCTTCTGCGCGGACTTGAGCTGCGCCGCGACGATGACCTTCGATCTCGCCGCGCACGCTGGCGAGCTGGGCTTCGGCGTCGGAGCTTTCCGGCAGATATTCCAGCGCGGCATGCGCGCTCTCATGCGCCGCTTCCGCCTCCATGCGATCGTTGGAGAGGCGCGACTGCGCTTCGGTCAGCGTCGCGCGACGGGCCGCATGGCGGTTGATCTCGCGCTCGGCATTGGCATGGCGCTCGCGGGCCTGGTCGACGTCGCGGCGGGCATTGCGCAGGGCGTCGCGCGATGCGCCTTCGGCCGAGGCCGCAGCCTTCAGCGCCTGCTCGGCGCTTTCCAAAGCTTCGCGCTTGGCAATGGCGTCGATCTTGGCGTTTTCCAGATCGGCTTCGATATCGGTCAGGCGGGCGCGCTCGGCGAGGCGACGGGCGGCGCCGGTCGGCGCATGCGCACCGGCGACGAAACCGTCCCAGCGCCAGACGTCGCCTTCCAGCGACACCAGCCGCTGGCCGGTCTGCAACTGCGACACCAGGGCCGCGCCCTGATCCTTGGAGACGACACCGATCTGCTTGAGGCGACGCGCGAGTTCGGCCGGCGCATTGACATGCGAGGCAAGGGACTCGACGCCCGCAGGCAGCGCCGGATCGTTGGCGTGATCGCCGGCATTGGTCCACCGCATCGGCGCCGACGGATCGACCGGCGCGTCGAGATCGTCGCCCAGCACGGCGCCGAGCGCCTTTTCATAGCCCTTGGTGACGCTGACGCCATCGATGATCGGCGGCCACAGGTTCTTGGTTTCGCCGTTCAGGATCTTCGAAATCGTGCGGGCTTCGGTCTCGAGCCGCTGCACCTTCCGGTCGGCGTCGTTGAGCGGCGCGCGCGAGGCTTCCAGCGTCTGCCGGGCCGCGATATGGGCGGCCTCGTTGTCGGCCACGTTGCCTTCGGCCTGCAGCAGGATTTCCTGCGACGTCTCCATCAGCGCTGCAAGCTCATCCAGGTCGCCGAAGCCTGACGTTTGCGCCGTCAGTGCCTCGATCTCAGCCTCGACACTGGCGATTTCCTGGCCGAGACGCGCGAGGCGATCGGCCTGGCTGCGCACGTTGGACTGCAGCTGGTTGCGCTTGGCGGTCATGTCCGCATGCGCGGTCGTGAGTTCGGTGAAGGTGCGCTCGGCCGCGGCCAGCACGGCTTCGGCTTCGGAGACGCGGTCATCGACGCCGCCACGCAGCTCGACGCGCTGCATGATCTCTTCCTTGAGCATCGCGTCTTCTTCGTCGAGACGGAGCAGCGCGAATTCAGCGTCTTCCGACTGCTTCATCTCGCGCGCGACGTCGCTCTCGAACTGCGTCAGGCGGCGGTCGAGCTCGGCGGCGCGCTCCTTGGCGCGCTCTTCCTCGCGGTCGAGCATGTCGCGGGCATTGGTCAGGCGCTGCAGCCCGGCCGCGGCGGCAGCTTCCGCCTCGCGCAGCGCAGGCAATTCGCTGGCGCGGATCGCCTGGATGCGCGCGGCTTCGCCCTGTTCGCGGGTACGTTCGGCGAGATCGCGGACATACTGGTCGTGCAGCGTTGCCGCTTCGGCATTGTCCTGATGCGCTTGCAGCCAGCGCAGGTGGAACAGCATGGCCTCGGCCTTGCGCACCTTGCCGGCGACTTCGCGGTAGCGGATCGCCTGGCGGGCCTGCTTCTTCAGGCCTTCCATCTGGCCGGAGAGCTGGCCGATCACGTCCTCGACGCGCGTCAAATTGGTTTCGGCGGCCTTCAGACGCAGCTCGGCCTCGTGGCGGCGCGCATGCAGACCGGCGACGCCGGCGGCGTCTTCCAGCACGCGGCGGCGCTGCTCGGGCTTCGCCTGGATGATTTCGCCGATCTTGCCCTGGTGGACGAGGGCGGGCGAGCGCGCGCCGGTGGCGGCGTCGGCAAACAGGATCTGCACGTCGCGGGCGCGCACGTCGCGGCCGTTGATGCGGTATTGCGACCCGGCTTCGCGCTCGATGCGGCGAGAGATTTCGAGAATTTCGGCGTCATTGACCATGGCCGGCGCGGTGCGATCGGTATTGTCGATCGTCATCACCACTTCGGCGTGGTTGCGCGAGGCGCGGTTGCCGGAGCCGGCGAAGATCACCGCGTCCATGTCGGCGGCGCGCAGCGACTTGTGCGAGGTCTCGCCCATCGCCCAGCGCAGCGCTTCCACCAGATTGGACTTGCCGCAGCCGTTCGGGCCGACGACGCCGGTCAGACCGGGCTCGATCATGAAGTCGGTCGGTTCGACGAACGACTTGAATCCGTGCAGGCGCAGGCGCGTGAGTTTCATGGATACGGTACTCTAGGTTAGCCGAACAGCCCCGAGAATCGCGAATCCCCCAGCACGAACAATAGCATAAATGCAGCTGCCGCGCGGACGGAGACTCGCTGGTCGCGGCTCTCATTGGCCCGGACAATGGCGAGACGAGGGCAGCGGCGCAACCGCGGAACCCCGCTTTTCCCAAGGGTTTTGCGGGGGATAGGTCGAGGAGGGCGTGAAAAAGGGCTTGTTTTAAGGGGGATATAGGGGCGGTGGCGCGGACTTGGCGGGCATGTCCAGATACATCACACGCTGTCGAGGTCAGGTTTAGCTTGGATCGTCTATTTCCAGAATGCACGTCAATTCTACACAGGGTTGCATTGCGGCTGATAGGGCGAGTATTGCGCTTGCGTATTTGCTACGCTTATCTCGTCGACTGGCGCGCAGGATTTAATCAATGAATAATGACGAAGAAAATGATGATGAAAACCTGCAATTGTTCCCAACTAACAAGCCGACTCGCACATCCACTGAAATAGATGCAGCTGAAAAGCAGATAGTCGGGCAACTCAAAGACGTTCGATATATTGTCCGCGAGTATCCGGTCGAAGTGGTTGTCCAAAATTACTTGAAGGGCCGAAGTACCGATCAAAATGAGCTCTATGTTCCTGATTACCAACGTGAATTGATTTGGCCTGAGCGTCACAAGTCTCGCTTCATTGAATCACTTCTCATTGGGTTGCCAATCCCATTTCTTTTCGTTGCGGACGTTGGAAACGAAGAAGATCCCGACAAGGCAGGTCGGCTCGAGATTGTTGACGGAGTTCAACGGATCCGAACGCTGGCTGATTTCATGACTGGCAATCTAGTGTTGGGTAATCTTGATCGTCTCAGCAAGCTCAACGGTTTTCGGTTCTATGATCTTCATCCCTCTAGGCAGCGACGTTTCCGACGTGCCACGTTGAGGTTGATCGAGTTGACTGAAGCGGTGACGGAAGATGTCCGTCGCGAGATGTTCGATCGTATCAATAGCGGCTCTGTTAAATTGGAAGCTGTGGAAGTTCGTCGTGGAATGGAGCCCGGTCCGTTCCTTGAGCTAGTCACAAAGCTTGCCGCTGATCCCGTGCTGCATCAACTTGCACCCATTTCGGATGGTTTGAGGAAGCGCTTCGAGTATGAAGAACTGGTCACGCGGTTCTTTGCATTCTTGAACGATTATGAAGATTACGGAGTAGGTGGCAAGATTGTAGCAAACTTTCTACTTGGCTATGTGAAGCGGACAAATGCCCTATTGCAAGGGCCGGACCGAGAAGCCGTTATGCAGAGCATGACTAGTGAATGGACGGATATGCTCGGCGTCGTGCGTGATTATTTCCCAGAGGGTTTCAAGAAGAAGGGTCCCGGACGTAAGGTTCCGCGCGTACGGTTTGAGGCTATTTCAGTTGGTGTCGGTCTTGCTATTCGCGACCTTAAACACGACGGCCTTGATATTCTTGATTTAGAGACAGACGATATCGCTGAGTGGTTGGAAAGTGCAGAATTCAAAGAATGGACAACAAGCGATGCGTCGAACAATCGTGCAAACCTGATCGGTCGCTTGGAGTTCGTACGAAATAAGATGCTCGGTGTATGACCCAAGCGCTACTGAATGATTTTGAAGATCGAAAACGGCAGGTTCGCCATTACGTTGCCGTTGTCAGTGAAGCTGAACGTGAAGCTAAAGGGCGCATCACGCGTGTTCAGGAGGGGCGCCTTCTTACGTTGAGAGCTGGTACTTTTCTAATCTTATACAATCTCATCGAGGCGTCAGCGCGAGGCGCAATAGAGGCGATACACGACAAAATCACAACGAGTGAAGCGCCTTTTTTCTTGCTGACTTTGACATTGAGAAAAGAAATTGTTCGCCTTTTCAAGAAGGGGACTGATCCCGCCGGTCTCCACACCATGGAGGATTTTCCTTCAGCCTTCGTAGCAACCGCGCTGGCTCAGGATATTAAGCTATCTGGAAATGTGGATGCCAAAGCCATCCGCGAATTGGCAGACTGCTACGGGTTTTCCCATCGAACAAAGACCCGATTTACTAGGGATGGTAGCGATTTGCTCGTGATCAAACGCAATCGTAATGATCTAGCTCACGGACGAAAAACTTTTGAAGAGATAGGAAGAGATCATACCGCATCCGAGCTTAGGCTCTTGACGCGCCGAGCTATGTTCTACATGGACGGTATTTTGAATAATGTCGCTGAGTACCTGGATGAAGAGCGCTACTTGGAAGTTCCTCCATCGACACTACACTTCCAGCCGCTTTCTGTTCGTTTTGGTAGCTCTAATATGGTCGATAATGGCTCCGCCAATAGCTCGCCCTAGCTCGGGTGGCACAGCATTTCCAATAAGCTTTCCAATTCCCCTAAAGTTGACTCGGTCGCCGCTAGGAGCAAACTGAAAATCAATCGGGAATGATTGGAGAATGGCTCCTTCCCTGAGCGTGATTGCACGATCTTGATCTGGGTGACCGAAGCGTCCGTTTCCGAAGCCGTAGAACTGCGTCGTGATAGTCGGAGACGGCTTTTCCCAAGACATGCGCCCATAAACGGAAGGATATGTTTTTCCGCTATCGGCCTTGTGACACGCGGCCTGCATTTTTTTGGGCCATTCGCGCCAAGTGCCAGCGGGTCTCGACTGTCTAATGCGGGCAAGATTCGGCTTGGTCAGAGCGCGTGCCGAATGCAGTGGATCGGTCTGATTCTTTACTCCGGCTGCAATAGGCGGCAACTTTCCTATGGCCTTTTCAACGGTAGGCACTTTTCCTTTTAAAGCCGTAGGAAGACGAATTGGGCCAAGCTTTGAGGCAAGAAGTACAAGGCGCCGTCTGTTCTGTGGTACTCCAAAATTTGATACGTCAAGCACATCCCACGTAACGCAATAGCCGCGTGCTTCAAGGCTGGTGACGAACTTCTTCCATAAAGGAAGGTGAGCAAGTCTAGGAACGTTCTCCAAGGTTATTATTTCGGGGCTGGTCTCTTCTGCGATTCGCAGGAATTGAAGCAGTAGTTCCCATCGGGTATCGATGGCGCGTCGTTTCGTGGTGTATCCAGAGAACGGCTGGCAAGGCGCGCATCCAGCCAGCACACGGATCTTCACCTTACCGAAAAGAGCGATCACGGTTTCAGCAGACAGGCCCGTGATGTCCTGTTCAAGAAATTTTGCGCCAATATTTGTTTCGAAAGGATACCGGCACGCTGGATCGACGTCGACGCCAGCGATGATCGGGATGCCGCTTTTTTTTAAGCCAAGCGACAAGCCTGCCGCTCCGCAAAATAGGTCTATTGCTGCAATCGCTGGCAACTCGGCGCGCTTTTTTAACTGATTCCCCATTTGGACAAATTAGCGCAATGCGAACAGATTTTGCTCTCCTTTTTTGGAGGGTTAGGGGAGCATCGCATCGAAGATTCGATGACTAGGACGCGTCGCCTTCAAAGTTGGCGCTTTCGGAGCTTACACGTCCCGCGCATACCCATTAGGTCGCCGCTGCTGCGGTGCGCCGAGCACGGCGATGCAGAGGCCGAGAAATGCCAGGCCGATGATCTCGCAGATGAAATTTTCAAACATGATACGCCCTCACGCTAATGGGATGAGAATGCGGAGATGGCGCTTAAGCGTTCCTTAATGCGCGTTTACGCTTCGATAATGTGTGGAAACACAGTTAATCCGCGAGGGCACCACCCGTTAACATCCGGCTATCGCAGGGTGTCAGCGGGCGGAGTCTGTGCGCTGTGCGGCATCGGGATTTTGGCCTTCAGCGCGGCTTCGCCTTCGGGCGTGATGCAATAACGCACCAGCGAGCCGGCCTGGAGCGCGATCCAGGTCTTGGCGACCATCTTGGACAGGGTCTTCGGCCCGGCAGGCATCAAATGCGGCGCAAGGAGGCCCGGCGTATCGCGCAATTTCTGAAGCGCGGTGCGCTCGACATAATGCGGCAGGTGGCTGGCGCGTGTCGGCATGGGGCAAGTCTCATCGGGTTGGACGAGGGGGACTGAACTATTCTTTTGGGTGAACTACGTGAACGCATGAGCGCGGCTTCAGTTGCATCCGGCATCGAAAAAATGCGCGGCGGGCACTTGACAGTTTTCCTATAAGATTATAATCAAATCTTATCCGGTTCGCGAGGGGCGCTTCATGAGGCGTCTTGAGGTGGGACAGGATGCGGCGCCTGCGGGTGTGGGGTGACGTACCCCGCACACTCGGGAGGCTTGGGGTCACCGTCCGGGCCCACTACGGGGCTCTGCCACTCATGCTGGCTGGACGTGGTATTGGTGAACGGCGCGAAATCGTCGGGATAAGCGGAGTGCGGAGCTCTGCCCTTTACCCGGAAGAACGGTCCCTCAGCTAAAAAGACGTCGCGGTGGCGCGCCCTCAAGGCGTTGCGCGGTTGCAGCTTGCCGGCGTTCCGGTGGAGCGGATCGCGACACACACCACCCTTTGCGCCTGATGGCGCGCCGCCGCCCCTCCTGTTTCAGGAGGGGGGACTGCTCACACCTCGGACGCGCAAGCGCCGCGAGAATGCGAGAGCTCGGCTGTTTGAAGCGAAGAATCAGAGAAGACGATGCGCGGCAGCGCGCTAATGCGACGCGCTGGCGGAGAACGCGTTGACGATGACCACGCCGGTCAGGATGAAGCCGATGCCGATGATGGCGGCGAGATCGAGCGCCTGCCGGAATGCAAAATAGCTCACCGCCGAAATCAGCACGATGCCGAGCCCGCTCCAGATCGCATAGGCGATCCCGACCGGCATCACCTTCAGCGCGTGCGACAGGAAATAGAGCGACAGGATGTAGCAGACGGCCATGCCGAACGTCGGCCAGAGCTTCGTGAACTGCTGCGACTGCGCCAGCAGCGCCGTGCCGATGGTTTCGAGCACGATGGCGCAGCCGAGGGCGGCGTAGTTGAGGAAGGTCGGGGTCATGAAAGGGCTCGGGCGTTCAGGAATCCCTCCCCGCGCAAAAACGGGGGAGGGACAAGAAGACCTCAGCTCTTCAGCAGCGGGGTGATCTTCTTGGAGAATTCCTCGAACGACTGCTCGCCCTTCAGCATTTCGCCATTGATGAAGAAGGTCGGTGTCGAGTTCACCTTCAGCACTTCATTGGCGTATTTCTGGTCGGCGGCGATCTTGTCGAGCAGTGCCTGGTCCTTCAGGCATTCTTCCACGGCCTGCTGGCTGAGGCCGGCCTGCTTGCCGATGCGGGTCAGGGTCGCGGCGGTGTCCTTCATCACCCAGTCGTTCTGCTGCTTGAACAGCATGTCGATGACGGCGAAGTACTTGCCCGAGTCTTCCTTGGCGATGCAGCGCGCCAGCATCGAGCCGGCGGCGGCCTTGATGTCGAGCGGGAATTCGCGAAACACGAAGCGGATCTTGTTGGTGTCGATGAAGGCTTCCTTGATCTTCGGGAACACCTGTTCGGTGAAGGCCGCGCAATGCGGGCAGGTCATCGAGGCATATTCGGTGACGGTGACGGCGGCATCCTTCGGGCCGAGCGCCATGTCGGGCAGCGACACCGGCTTGGCGACGTCGACGGCGTTCTGCGCGAATGCCTCGGAGATCAGCTGCAGCGGCGACAGGCCGATGGCTGCTGCAGCGCCGGTGAGGGCAAGGGCGGCGGTGAAGTCACGGCGCGTGATGATCAAAGGAATGCTCCAAAGCGGCGGCGGACGCCGGGAAAAGGTTCGCTTCGCTAACTTGAAACCACAAATGTGGCAAGCACGCGCCGGTTCCGGGCGAGCTGGAAAGCCTCAACTTCGCTTGATCGAGGCGCCGAGCCGCGCCAGCGCCTCGCGCAAGGCGTCGTCCTCGACCTCGGGCAGCGTTTCCGCGACCTGGGCGATGGCCTTGGCATCCGGCGGCTTCACGGTGCGGCGAGGCTGCGGCCGCGACAGCGGCGCCTGGCGCAGCGCGATCTTGCCAACCGCGTTCCAGCCAAAAAAGCGATTCACCCGCTGCAGGATCGCATCCGACGAATGCTGGATCTCCAGCGCCATCGGCCCCTCGACGCGCAGGATCAGTGTCGCCGGCTCCTGCGGCTGGCCTTCCACAGGGCGCGGCCACTGGATCTTCAAGGGCTCCGAGAAATTCGCCACCTGCTGGCCGGCGATTTCGGCCCAGCGTGTCACCAGCTCGCGCGAGGCAAAGCCCTGTTTGGCATAAGCATCGGCAAACACCCCGCCGAGCAGGACGGAGAGCGGTTTTGCCGAGATATAGCCGGGCTTGTTCATGGTCGGGCGTTTTGGATACATGGTCGGCATGAGTCTATCAGCCGCCGCCACCCGACGAAAGAAACCTTCCGCACGGGATAGCGGGGAAAGCGCCGCCGCCAAGCGTCCGGCCCAACTGCTCGCCTGGTATGACAAACATCGCCGCCGCTTGCCGTGGCGACCGTTGCCGGGCGAGGGCATCGATCCCTATCGGGTCTGGCTGTCGGAAATCATGCTGCAGCAGACCACCGTGCAGGCGGTCGGGCCGTATTTCGCCAAGTTCCTGGCACGCTGGCCCACGGTGAGCGATCTCGGCAGCGCCTCGCAGGACGACGTGCTGCGGATGTGGGCTGGGCTCGGCTATTACTCCCGCGCGCGCAATCTCCACGCCTGCGCCGTCACCGTGCTCCGCGATCATGGCGGCGCCTTTCCGGATACCGAGGACGGCCTGCGCGCGTTGCCCGGCATCGGGCCCTATACGGCATCGGCCATCGCCGCGATCGCCTTCGGTCGCCAATGCATGCCGGTGGACGGCAATATCGAGCGCGTGACGTCGCGGCTCTATGCGGTGGAAGAACCGCTGCCGAAATCCAAGCCCGTCATCGTGGGGCTCGCCGCCACGCTGCTCGGTCCCTCGCGGGCGGGCGACAGCGCCCAGGCGCTGATGGATCTCGGCTCCACCATCTGCACGCCCAAGAAGCCGGCCTGCGCGCTGTGCCCCATCAACGACGATTGCGCCGCCAGGACTCGCGGCGATCAGGAGACGTTTCCGCGCAAACTGCCGAAGAAGGCCGGCACCTTGCGCAAGGGAGCAGCCTTCGTGGTCACGCGCGGCAACGAACTCCTGGTGCGCACCCGCCCGGAAAAGGGCTTGCTGGGGAATATGACCGAAGTGCCGTCATCGGAGTGGCTCGCCGGTCACGACGACAAGGACGCCTTGAAGCAGGCGCCGACCTTAAAA
The DNA here is from genome assembly GCF_056401215.1 of Tardiphaga sp. P4_G1. Classification (NCBI taxonomy): domain Bacteria; kingdom Pseudomonadati; phylum Pseudomonadota; class Alphaproteobacteria; order Hyphomicrobiales; family Nitrobacteraceae; genus Tardiphaga; species Tardiphaga sp. P4_G1. The sequence continues at coordinate 76,000 of NZ_JBFUJU010000014.1, read as the reverse complement.
AATCTGACAGCGTGGCATCGCAAAGTCGGTGCGGTCACCCATATCTTCACGCACTTCCCGCTGGAGCTCGCCGTCTATACGGCGCATGTGCCGCCCCGCACCCGCCCCCCGGAGGGCATGCGCTGGGTCCCGATCGCAACATTGGACGACGAAGCCTTGCCGAATGTCATGCGCAAAGTCATTGCGCATGGACTGGATTGACGTTTGAATCCAGACGCTTGAATGCAAGTCGGCGCGCGAGCTGCATCAACTCGCGCTGGAAAGTTGTGATGATTGCGGCATCGTCACGATCGGCGGCTTCGCGTTGAGCCCTTCAACCTGAAATCCGGCGACGCGCTTGTAGTTGGCGGCGATGTCTTCGAGTTCCTGCTGCGACAGCACGTCGGTGACGACGTTGAAGCCCTCAGGCGCGCGCTCCTCGACGATCTGCATGACCTGTTCCGGTCCATTGCGGCGGTTCAGCATCACAAGGTCGGTGGTTGCGGGGCGTCGCTCGGCTTCATAGGCTTCGAGCGCGGCCGGCACTTCGCCTTTGGCGAGAATTTCACGCGTCAGCACGCGGGCGTCGAGAATGGCCTGCGACGCGCCGTTGGAGCCAATCGGATACATCGGATGCGCGGCGTCGCCCATCAGCGTGACGCGACCGAAGGTCCAGCGATCGACCGGGTCGCGGTCGACCAGCGGATATTCGTACGCGTGCGGGCAATTGCTGATCAGACCGGGTACGTCGAGCCAGTCGAATCTCCAGTCCTTGAACCAGGGCAGGAATTCCTCGAGCCGTGCCGCGCGGTTGTAGTCCTCACGGCGCCACTCATAGGTCGGCGGCATGTGCCGTTCGGCCACCCAGTTGATGTCGTATTTGCCATCGGCGTCCGGCTCCTGCGAGATCGGGTAGCAGACGAATTTCAGGATCTCGTGGCCAGCCATGATCATGGTCCGGCCGGTCAGGAACGCATCGCTCCTGGTGATGCCGCGCCAGAGAATGCGGCCGTTCCACAGCGGCGCGCCTTCCTCCGGATAGAGCTTCTGGCGGATCGCCGAATGGATGCCATCGGCTGCGATCAACAGCGTGCCGTCATAGCTGCCAGCGGATTTGCCGGTGGCCTTGTCGATGAAGTCGGCGCGAATGCCCTCCGGCGTTTCCGTCCAGCCGGTCAAATGATGGCTGGTGAGGATGTTCTCGGCGCCGAGGCGTTCGATGGCGGTGTCGAGCAGTATCTGCTGCAGCGTGCCGCGGTGGATCGAGAACTGCGGCCATTTGTATCCGGCCTCGATGCCGCGCGGTTCGCTCCAGATAGGCTTACCGTATTTTGAGAAGAAGGCGAGTTCGCGGGTGCGCACGCCGGATGCGTCGAGGTCGTCGTGCAGGCCAAGTTCGATCAGCTCGCGCACCGCATGCGGCAGCACATTGATGCCGACGCCGAGCGGCTTGAGCGCGGGCACGCTTTCAAACACGCGGCATGGCACGCCGATCTGGTGCAGGCTGAGCGCGAGCGTCAGTCCGCCAATTCCGCCGCCTGCAATGAGAACGGTCATTTCTGTTGCCTCCCCCTCGATTTGATCGAGGTCATGGCATGGGAGAGGCGATGACGGCAACTGGGACGATCGCGGCGGAAAAACGCGTCCGGGTCGTCCGCCAGCAGCGAATTCATGGTGCACGGAACCTTAACGCAAAATTCAGCCGCGTTCCCTAATACCGGTGGCACTAGTTTTTGGGTGAATCGGTCACCGACAGGTCAATGATGTCCAACCAGATTAAGCCGAGCGGCCGCGAGACTTTCTTTCCGGCATCGGAGCTCATCGTATCCAAGACGGATCTCAAGGGTCGCATGACCTATGTGAACCGTCTGTTCTGCAAGATGGCCGGCTACACCGAAGAGCAGTTGCTCGGCCAGCCGCACAGCCTGATCCGTCATCCCGATATGCCGCGCAGCGTCTTCAAGCTGCTCTGGGACACCGTCGAGGAGCGCCGCGAGATTTTCGCCTTTGTGAAGAACATGGCGAGCAATGGCGATCACTACTGGGTCTTCGCCCATGTCACGCCGTCCTACGGCCTCGATGGCAAGATCGCCGGCTATCATTCCAATCGCCGTGTCCCGCCGCCGGATCTCATCAAGAAGACGATCGCGCCTGTATATGCCGACGTGCTGGCAATCGAGAAGCGACACGTGAACGGCAAGGAATCCCTCGCCGCCGGCTACAAGGCCCTTACCGATTTCGTTGCATCCCAGAAAGTCAGCTATGACGAACTTATGTTTTCTCTCAAGAGCGCAGCTTAGCACGCTCGTCGTCATTGCCGGCTCTGCGCTTGCTCTGGTGCTTCAGTTCTTCGGTCTTCCGCTCGCGGCCATGGTCTGTCAGGCTGTTGCGATCGCTGCCGCCGTTGTCGCGCTTGTCCTGATGGGCAAGACGGCGCGCCTGATCGAGAAGGCGCGCATCGCCTGCCAGCGCATCGCGCAGGGGGACTTCGAGGCCCGTATCCTTGGAATCCCGGTACGCGGCGTGACCGGCGAGTTGCTGCACAGCGTCAATGATATGATCGACGGCTGCGATGCCTTCGTGCGCGAATCCACCGCGGCGATGGCAGCGCTCAACGACAACAAATATTACCGGCGCATCCTGCCGGGCGGATTGCATGGCGGCCTGCTGCACGGCGCGAAGGCGATGAACGCGGCGACCGACAGTATCGCCGACCGCATCCGGAATTTCGAGCGCCAGACCAGCGAGCTCGAATCTACAGTGGGTGGCATCGTATCCGCACTCGACAGCGGCGCGGTCGAGATGAGCAGCACCGCAGGCAATCTGCGGACTGGCGCATCCTCGACATTGACCCGCGTCACGTCGGTGGCAGCGGCATCCGAACAGGCGTCCGCCAACATGCAGTCGGTGGCTTCGGCCACGGCGCGACTGTCGTCCAGCGCCAGCGAAGTGGGCGCCGACGTCAATCGCTCGGCGGCGATTGCCGGCCGTGCCGTCGAACGCGTCGCCGATGCAGCCAGCAATGTCGACGTGCTTCGCGCTGTCGCCGTACGCATCAGTGAAGTCGTGACCTCGATCAACGTGATCGCCAGCCAGACCAATCTGCTGGCGCTGAACGCGACGATCGAGGCGGCCCGCGCAGGCGATGCTGGCCGCGGTTTCGCTGTGGTGGCGCATGAAGTGAAGGCACTGGCGACCCAGACCGCCAACTTCACCGCCGAGATCGAAAAGGAAATCGGCCAGGTTCAGTCGGCGACCGACAAGGTCAGCTCGTCGATCACCGAGATTGGCACCGTGATTGCGGAAGTGAACGAGATCACCGGCAAGGTCGCGAGCGCCTCCGAAGCGCAGTCGGCGGCAACGGCCGATATCGCGCGCAACATCGACGAGGCCTTCGCCGTGGTGCGCGAGATTTCAACCAACATCCAGTCGCTGGCAACCACCGCCAAAGACACCGAACAACTCGCCACATCGACCATGGTGGCATCGGGCGATCTGTCGTCGCAGTCGGGATTGCTGACCAAGGAAATCCGCGGCTATCTCGGCGAGGCCCGGCAAAATCTGGTACGCCAAGCTGCCGCGCGCTGATCGCGTCGGCTCATTTCGAATGATCTGGAATTGGCGCCGTTGCGGCGCCAATTCCGTTTGTGGTGAAAGGCGCGCCTGTTAGGCGCTGATATCCGTGAAGAAGCCGCTGGCGCTGCCGCCATTCTCCGTCTTCTTGTTCACGGCCTCCTTGATCTTGTCGGCAATCTTCTGCTCGACCTCCCGGCGTTGCTCCGGCGACATGTTGTTCAATTCTTCTTCCGTTACGCCGATGCTCGACAGCAGCGCATCGCGCATTTTTTCTGCTGGCGTCTTTTTCGCGTAGTCGAGGAATTTCTCTTCCGGCGATTTTGCTATCGCTGTTGCATTGCCGAGGCCGCTCTCGGCCTTGTCGGATGGCTGCAGTCTGGTCGGAAGCTTGAAGGACTGCATGCTGGAGATAATGGAGTTCGACATCTGAATTTCTCTTGCTGTGAGATGTTCGCGACCCACTACGCAAAAATCAGGCCATCAGAAATATTCAGAAATCATAAGCGGTTAGGTATTTCTAGTTGCTATCAGGCGTTGCCTGCCGGCAAGCTTTGCCGGCAAAATTGACCGAGGCGCGCTGCGTCAGGCCGTGCGGCGCTTCGGCGGGTCGAGTTCGCGGCCGGTCTCCAGCATGATCTTGCGGAGCCAGATCGATCCGGAATCGAATTGCGCGCGTGTCGGCGTGAACATGAATTGTTCGTCGATGCCGGGATCGAGCGGTGGGGCAATGATTGTGAGCGATAGCGGCTGAGCCAATGCGGCGATCAGGCGTCGCGGCACAAAGGCCACGAGATCGGTGCGCGCCGCAACATGCAGCGCCTCGATATAGCTCGGGACGACGAGGGCAATCTGCCGCTCCAGTTTCTTGCTGAGCAGCCAGTCGTCGATGAGGTCTTCGCTTTGGCCTCGGAGCACCACGGCGATATGACGGGCTTTGAGAAACCCGTCGGTCGTTTTCAGGCGCGATGTCGCCGGATGGCCCCTGCGGACGGCGAGGGCATCGGAATCGACATAGAGCAACTGACGATGGAAGCCGTTGAAGGCGTTGCCGATGCTGATCACCATGTCGAGGCTGCGGGCGAATTCCGCCGTCATGATCGCCGGGCCGCGCCATGGCACGACGTTGATCTGGACGCCCGGCGCGACGCTGTCGAGCTTCTTCATCAATGGCGGCATCAGCAGTTCGACGGCCAGATCCGGCATCATCAGCCGAAAGTGCCGGTCGCTTTGGCGGGCGTCGAAGACATCCGGGATGAACAGTCCGCGGACTTGCTCCAGTGTCTGGGCAAGTGGACCGCGCAGGGCCTGTGCGCGCGGCGTCAGCTCCATGCGGGCGCCGACACGGACCAGCAGGGGATCGCCGAGAACGTCGCGCAGCCGGCGCAATGCGTGACTCGCAGCCGGTTGCGACAGGCCGATCCGCATCGCGGCGCGGCCGACATTGCTCTCGCGCAGCAATGCATCGAGCGCGACCAGCAGATTGAGATCGAGCGCGGCCAAATTCATGGACCGAATATATATCATACGGACTATCGATTGGAAGAATGGGGATTGTCCAACCCATACTGCGTCATCGTTCAAGCGATGGAGCAGAACAATGAGCACGGCAGACAACAAGAAGCTTATTCAGCAGGTCTATAGCGATTCAGCCAACCGCAGCGGCACGACCTTCGCCGATCATCTCGCCGATGATGCATGCTGGATCGTGGTCGGTCAGTATTCCTGGGGACGCACCTTCAAGGGGAAGGATGCGATCCTCAACGGCCTCATGGGGCATTTCAGGTCGCTATTTGACATCCGGCCGCGCACGGTCGCGTCCAATTTCATTGCGGAAGGCAATCTGGTGGTGGTCGAGGCCAAGGGCGACAATGTCACCAAGACCGGCGATCGTTACGACAACGATTATTGCATGGTGTGGCGTGTCGAGAACGGCAAGATCACCATGATCAAGGAATATTGCGACACTGCGCTTGTGGAGCGGGTGTTGGGGCCGTTTCCGGAAGAGATGGCGCGCGCGCCTGCCTGACACAAAAAAATGCCGGGCGCAGTGCTGCGCCCGGCATTCGTCGGATGGTTCGTGATCAGGCTGCGCTGGTGGCGAGATGTTTGAACATGGCGGCGCGGGCTTCGTCGTCCATCTCGGCCTTGAACTTGAACGTGTCCTTCAGGGCGACAGCCTTCGCTGCGGCCGGACGCGCCGAGATCTCATCATGCAGGCGCTTTACGTTGGGGAATTGGGCGAAGCCCTCGTCGCCCAGGATGAAGTTGGTCATCCTCACCCAGCCCCAGACATCCATGTCGACGATCGTGTAGCTGTCTCCGACCATATATTGCCGTCCCGCCAGGCGGTCATTGAGCACGCCGAGATGGCGCTTGGCCTCGAACTGATAGCGGTTATGCGCGTAGTCGATCTTCTCCGGCGCGAAATGCTTGAAGTGCACGGCCTGGCCGAAAAACGGACCGACGCCGGTGGCGACGAACATCAGCCAGGACAGCATCTCGCCGCGATTGGCCGGGGTGTTGGCGGGCAGGAATTTGCCGGTCTTCTCGGCGAGGTAGAGCAGGATGGCGTTGCTGTCGAACACCTTGACGCCATCGTCGTCGATTGTAGGCACCTTGCCGTTCGGATTGACCTTCAGGAAGTCCTGGTTGAATTGCGCACCGGTGCGGGTGTCGATGGCGATCGGCTCATAGGCCAGGCCGGCTTCTTCCAGAAACAGCGCGACCTTGGTCGGGTTTGGCGACCCGTTGAAGTAAAACTTCAGCATCTCAAATCTCCCAGGATTTTGTACGTCAAAGCACGAGGCGGGCCGCTGATGCGGACCGTTGTCTCGTGCTTGGAATTCAGGGGGAGTGCAAGCGATGTTTTGACGAAGGTCGGGCGCATGCGTCCGGCCGGTGGCATGGGCGGGGACTTTAGACCGCGCCCATCTCGCTGCGGATTTCAGCGCGGAGTTCGTCGATCAAGCGCAGGCCCTTCTTGGTCTCGACGTGCCAGAACGTCCAGCCGTTGCAGGAGGCGGAGCCCTGGGCCATCGCGCCCATGCGATGGATCGAGCCGACCTTGTCGCCGAACATGATGGCGCCGTCGGCGCGCACCAATGCACCATGACGCTTCTTGAGATCGACCAGCTTGGTACCGGGCGAGATCATGCCGCGCTCGACCAGTTCCGAGAACGCCACGCGGGGCGCGCTGCGGGCGGTCATGAACGGTGCCAGCGTTGCTTCCGGCAGCGGCTCGATTGCAGCGATGCGTGCTTCGGCAGCGGCGGCGTAATCGCGGTCGCGTTCGAAGCCGATGTAATTGCGGCCAAGGCGCTTGGCGACAGCCCCAGTGGTGCCGGTGCCGTTGAACGGATCGATTACGAGGTCGCCGGGCTTCGACGACGACAGCAGCACGCGGGCCAGCAGGCCTTCCGGCTTCTGCGTGGGGTGAACCTTCTTGCCGTCCGAGCCCTTCAGGCGTTCGTCGCCGGTGCAGAGCGGGATCAGCCAGTCGGAACGCGCCTGCACGTCCTCATTCGCGGCCTTGAGGGCTTCGTAATTGAACGTATAGCCCTTGGCGTTCTCATCGCGCGCGGCCCAGATCATAGTCTCATGCGCATTGGTGAAGCGACGGCCGCGGAAATTCGGCATCGGATTCGATTTGCGCCACACGATATCGTTGAGGACCCAGAAGCCGAGGTCCTGCATGATCGCGCCGACGCGGAAAATATTGTGGTAGGAGCCGATCACCCACAAGGTCGCCGACGGCTTCATGATACGGCGTGCGGCCAGGAGCCACGCGCGCGTGAAGTCGTCATATGCGGCGAATGACGAGAACTTGTCCCAGTCATTATTCACCGCATCGACATGGGATTCGTCGGGGCGCTTGAGATCGCCCTTCAGCTGCAGATTGTACGGCGGATCTGCGAACACCAGATCGACCGACCCTGCCGGGAGTTTTGACATCTCTGCGACGCAATCACCAATGACGATGCTGCTGCTCGGAGAGGTTTCGAAGTGAGAGCGGGGCGCCCTTGCAGACGCCCCGCGACGCGAAACAACCATGACTCAATTACTCTGACTCAGGCGACGCTGTCGGCGACGCGGGACTAAACAACCGACAGGCAGACATTGACCGGGCAAAGTAAAAATCGACTTAATTGGTAACGAGTTCGAACTAGGCAAGTTTTGCCGGGCAGGTTAATGCTTAATGGAATGGAAATTTTGCGCTGCAATTGCGTTATGGTGTTCGGATCGCGTCAAACCGGTCTAAAATGCTGCGACTTGAAATGAAGGAATTACCTCATGCGTTACGATGACTTCCGTCGCAGCGACAATATCGACGACCGTCGTGACGATAGCGGCGGCGGATATGGCGGCGGAGGTGGCGGTGGTTTCGGAATTCCGGGCGGTGGCGGTGGTCTCGGCATCGGCACGGTGATTGTGCTTGGCCTCGTTGGCTGGGCGTTCGGCATCGATCCGCGCATCTTGATCGGCGGTGCAGAAATTCTCACCGGCGGCCAGCAGGCGCCGACCTATCAGACCGATCGGCGCTCGACGCCGACGAAATCAGGCGCACCCACCGACGAGATGGGCAGCATGATCTCCGGCGTGCTCGGCGAGATCGACGATCGCTGGGACGAAATCTTCAAGGAGAGCGGGCAGAAATATACCGGGCCGCAGATCGTGCTGTTTCGTAATGCCACCAATGGCGGGCGCTGCGGCAATGCGCAGTCGGCGATGGGGCCGTTCTACTGTCCGCCCGACAAGAAGATCTATCTCGACACCGGCTTCTTCCGTCAGGTCGAAACCAAATTCCGCGGTTGCTCGGGCAATGCCTGTAAATTTACCGCGGCCTATATCATTGCGCATGAAGCCGGCCATCACATTCAGAACCTGCTCGGGATCATTCCGCGCGTGACACGGCTGCAGCAGCAGGCGGGCAGCAAGGCTGAGGCCAATCTGCTGCAGGTTCGCGTTGAACTGCAGGCCGATTGCCTCTCCGGCGTCTGGGTCAATCGCGAATCGAAGAAGCGGCCCGGTTTCCTCGAAGCCGGTGACATCGATGCCGCGTTGCAGACCGCGTCCGCCATCGGCGACGATACGCTGCAACGTCAGGCACAGGGTCGCGTCGTGCCGGATTCCTTCACGCACGGTTCTGCCGAACAGCGCAAGCGCTGGTTCATGACCGGCTATCAGCAAGGCACCGTGCAGGCCTGCAATACATTCGCGACGGATCGACTGTAACGACGATGGAGCCCGACACGACCAAAGCCTTCGTACCGCTCAACATTGCGGTACTGACGATTTCCGACACGCGGTCGCTCGATGACGACAAGTCCGGCGCGACGCTGGCCGATCGGCTGACATCGGCTGGTCACGTGTTGGCGAAGCGCGAGATCGTCACGGACGATGTCGAAGCGATCCGCAAGATCGTGCGCGCATGGATTGCCGATCCCGGCGTGGACGCGATCATCACGACCGGCGGCACGGGGTTCACCGGCCGCGATGTCACGCCGGAAGCCATCGAGCCTCTGTTCGAGAAGCGGATGGATGGTTTCTCGATTGCGTTTCACATGCTGAGCCACGCCAAGATCGGTACCTCGACGATCCAGAGCCGCGCGACTGCTGGCACCGCCGGCGCGACATTTATCTTCTGCCTGCCGGGTTCGCCCGGCGCCTGCCGCGATGGCTGGGACGGCATCCTTGCCGCGCAACTAGATTACCGCACAAAGCCCTGCAATTTCGTGGAGATCATGCCGCGGCTGGATGAGCATCTGCGACGTCCCAAAGCGAAGGGCGCGTCGGTCTAGAGCACGAGCTCCCAGGTCTCACCGATCAAATCCTGCCCGAAATTGCGATGCGGCTCGGTGGCGACCAGCGCGAAGCCTGAATCCTGATAGATTTTTCGCGCTGCGCCAAGATTGCTCTGGGTCCAGAGCGTGATCCTGCGATAGCCGCATTGCCGCGCAAAGGTGATGGATTCCGTCACCATGCGCTGGCCGAGCTTTTGTCCGCGCGCCTTGGGATCGATCAGCAAGAGCCGAAACTTGGCGACGTCGTCGGATGCCTTCACGAGAAACAGCGAGCCGACGGGCGCGCCGTCCATCTCGGCGATCCAGCAGCGTTCGCGCGTGGCATCGCATGATGCGACGAATTCTGCAGCGATGTCGGCTACCAGCGCCTTAAAGGATGCATCGAACCCGTATTCGGCCGCATAGAGCTCGCCGTGACTGCGGATGACCCAGTCGATATCGCCAGGCTGGAGATCGCGTAGCACTGCAAGCTGAACGGCATCGGGGGCTTGGGCGGCCATGATCAGGCAACGATGATCCGGCTGCGCAGCAATGTGCGTGAGGAGCGGCCGAGCTGGCGCAGCAACCGCGCTTCCGAGCGCCGGGCATCGGGCGCGTAGCCGCCGAGACGATCATAGTGTTCGCGGCCGATCAGCAGGCCCTGATCGGCCTTGGGTCCCGTGATCATCCGGACCAGGTGCTTCAGGCCATCGCGAAAATTGGTCTCGTCATAGGGCGAGCGCGCATAGCGGAAAATGCCCGCGCGGGGGCGGTTGCTGGTCGATACGCGCTGGATGAATTGCTGGGTCTCCTCGATCCAGCCGGCATCGAGCACGGCGCCGGCATGGAGAAACATTAGCCAGGGCGAGCGCGCCTGCTTGGCGCCGGCGGCCATCGCCGCGGCGCGCGATCCCTGCGAGGTCAGGAAGCCGCAGCCCGCGACATCGGCGACACGTTCGATGACATCGGTGCCAGCGCGATCGACCAGCAGCACTTCGCGGATCACACCGGCAGCAGCGCCCGGCACCAGCGCTGCCAGTGTGGCAACAGCGGGCTGTTCGACGCCTTCGGTGGGGATGATCACGCTCAGCATGGGTGTCGGATGATACCTCTCAACAACGGGGTGGCCGCGTTATCGTTTCGTCATAGTCTATGCGGCACCGGCGGCTGCTGCAATTTCGGGGCGGTTCGACTTTCGGCCGCCCCTGCAAGGCGGCGGGAGAATGCACAGTGCCCCGATCGTGTGCCACCGTATTTATGTTCTTGCTTTGTTCCGTTTGTGCGCTATCGTGGCTTCATGAGTCGCCAGATCGCTGCCCTCAAGCACCCGCCGGTCCCGGCGCCCTCCGATAAGCCGGCGGGTGCGCTTTCCCCTTTTCCCGAGATCGCGGTGGCGATCGACAAGCAGCGGCGACGCGGCCGCGGTGCCCAGTCCAACGACAGCGGACGCTACGAGGCCGAGGCCCGGGTCGCCTTTGATGACGGCTGGCAGAGCCTCGATGAATTGCCGCCGTTCAAGACGACCGTTGCGACGGACACCGCGCGCAAGGTCATCACGCGCAACGAGTCGCCGGATATCGGCTTCGACCGTTCGATCAATCCCTATCGTGGCTGCGAGCATGGCTGCGTCTATTGTTTCGCGCGGCCGACCCACGCCTATCTCGGTCTCTCGCCCGGGCTCGATTTCGAAGCCAAACTGTTCGTGAAGCCCGATGCGCCGGCGCTGCTCGAGAAGGAGCTGGCCGCCGCCGAATACGAGCCGAAGATGATCGCGATCGGTACCAATACCGATCCGTATCAGCCGATCGAGCGCGAGCGGCAGGTGATGCGCGGCATTCTCGAAGTGCTGGAGAAGACCGGTCATCCCGTCGGCATCGTCACGAAGTCGGCTTTGGTGACGCGCGATATCGATATCCTGGCGAGGATGGCGAAGCGCAATCTGGTCAAAGTGGCGTTGTCGGTGACGTCGCTCGATCCGAAGCTAGCGCGCACCATGGAGCCGCGCGCGTCGACACCGTCGAAGCGACTGGAAGCTTTGCGGCAGCTATCTGAGGCTGGCATTCCGACCACGGTGATGGTGGCGCCGGTGATCCCCGCGCTGAATGACAGCGAGATCGAGCGCATTCTCGATGCCGCCGCTCATGCCGGCGTCAAGGAAGCCAGCTACGTTTTGCTGCGGCTGCCGATGGAAGTGCGCGATCTGTTTCGCGAATGGCTGATCGCGAATTATCCGGATCGCTATCGCCATGTCTTCACGCTGATCCGCGAAATGCGCGGCGGCCGCGATTACGACTCGCAATGGGGCACGCGCATGAAGGGCACGGGGCCTATGGCCTGGATGATCGGTCGCCGCTTCGAGATCGCCTGCACGAAGCTTGGCCTCAACAAGCGTCGTTCGAAGCTCACCCTCGATCATTTCGAGAAGCCGGCCGGTGCCGGTCAGCAATTGAATCTGTTCTAACTCCGCAGGTCTCGCAGCGTACGGAGTGGTGGAGAGGGGACGTTGGCAGGAAACCAGAGCCTGCCAACGTCCCTCTTTTCGATCTATAGAGTGAGTACAGGAGTGACGCGCATGACGATGAAGAAACCACCCGCGCCAATCGCGCGCATGACGGTGATCACGCTGGGCGTCGCGGATATGCGCAGGAGCATTGCGTTCTACGAAGCGCTGGGCTTTACGCGAAAGGCCCGTGGCTCGGGCGATGCCATCGCCTTTTTCGACACCGGCGCCAGCGTCCTCGCGCTGTTTCCGTGGGATCAACTGGCGCAGGACGCGACATTGCCTGACCATCCAAGGCCGCAGGCGTTTCGCGGCAGCACGCTGGCGTGGAATTGCCGCTCCGAAGGCGAGGTCGATGCGGTCCTCGCTTTCGCTGTCGATTGTGGTGGATCGCTTTTGAAGCCAGCGCGAAAGACCGATTACGGTGGCTATTCCGGCTACTTTGCGGACCCGGACGGGCACGCCTGGGACGTGGTGACGGCACCGGGGATCGAGGTCGGTGACGACCGGCGAGTGCATCTGGACGATTAAAGCGGCAATCTGAATAGCGGGCACGATCCCGAGTTCCCGGTTGCGCGTGTTGGTCTGCTTCAGCAGGATCGCCGGATGATTCGAGATGCGAAAAAGAAGCCCCCCGCCAAGCCGCGCAAGAGCAAGATCGTTGTCGCGCCATGCTTTACGCGCGAATTCGCGCTGCTGGAGAGAGGCATCTGGCCGGTGGCTGGTTGCGACGAGGCCGGGCGTGGTCCGCTCGCAGGACCGGTGGTTGCCGCCGCGGTTGTGTTGGACCCGAACAACATTCCAAAAGGCCTCGACGATTCCAAGAAGCTGACAGAGAGCAAGCGCGAGGCGCTGTTCGAGGAAATCTGCGCTACGTCGTCCTTTGCCGTCGCCTACGCATCACCCACCCGGATCGACCGCGACAATATCCTGCGGGCCTCGCTCTGGGCGCTGGCGCGTGCGGTCGCGTCGCTCCCGGACGCGCCGAAACATGTGTTTGTCGACGGCCGCGACAAGATCGATACGACGGCCGATTGCGAGGCCGTCATTGGCGGCGACGCGTTGGTGCTCTCCATCGCAGCAGCCTCGATCATCGCCAAGGTGTCGCGCGACCGGCTGATGTGCCGGCTGGCCGAGGATTGCCCGGGCTACGGCTTCGAGGTGCACAAGGGTTACGGCGTGCCGCAGCATATGGCCGCGCTGAATGAACTGGGGCCCAGCATTCATCATCGCAGCCTGTTCGCGCCGGTTGCTGCGGCGCGTGCGCGTCATCAGGCTGGCGTTCGTGCGGCGGGTCTGATCGAAGTCCACACCGCCATCGATATCGAGATAACCGCCTGAGCGCCCAGGCGGTTGCCTCTCCCGGCTCCGCGCCGTATCACCTGAGCACGCTTCATTCCCTGCTGGCCGGTTCAGACGTTCAATGCGTTTCACCTCCCTGATCGTCGAACTGATCCGCGCCCGGCCGCGGCTGGTGTTCTGGATCGTCGTGCTGTGTCAGGCGGCGATCTGGCTGGTGGTGCCTCTTCTGCTCTATCGCGGGCCACCTGGGGATCTCGCCACCGTGCTGGCCTATGGCCGGGAATATCAGGTCGGCACCCATATGGGTCCGCCGCTGGCGTTCTGGTTGGCCGATATCGCCTTCCGGGCCGCCGGCAATCATGTCTTCGGCGTGTATCTGCTGGCGCAGATCTGCGCCGTCCTCACCTTCCGTGCGGTCTATCAGCTCGGCAGTGCCATCGTTGGCGGCCCGCAGGCGGTGATCGCCGTGCTGCTGACGATGACGGTTACGACCTTTAGCACGCCCGGCATCGAATTCGGCCCGCTGATCCTGGCGCGTCCGCTCTGGGCGATGTTCCTGCTGCATGCCTGGCTCGCGATCGGGCAGGGCCGTCGCAATGCCTGGTTCGCGCTGTCCATCGAGGCCGGCCTGCTGCTGCTGACCACGCCTCATGCGATGTGGCTACTGCCGCTGCCACTCGTCTTCGGTCTCGCGACCTCGCGTGGCCGCCGTAACCTGACGTCGTTCGACCCGCTTTATGCCTTGCTGGTCATCGCGGTGCTGACATTGCCATGGGCCATGTGGGTGATCCGGGCCGGTGCACCGATTGTGCCTGTACCGCCGCAACTGACCGATATCGCAGGCCAGGCGCGGCAGTGGGGCGTGCTGATGGCCTGGCTGCTTGCGTCAATTACCGGCGTGATCGTGCTGACGGTGATGAACTGGGGCCGCATCGTTCCGAAGACCGAGGAAGCTCCGATTATCTTCCGCCCGCCGGTCGATCCGCTGGCGCGGGGCTATGTGTTTTTCTTTGCACTCGCGCCGGGATTGCTCGGCAGCTTGTTCGCCGCGCTTTACGGCCTCGATCGCGTTGTCGGCGGCGCCGGCGTTGCGCTGGTCATGTCGGGTCTCGCCGTGGTCGTGGCGTCGGGCGATCTGATCGCGCTGCGGCGCCAGCGCGTGCTGCGCAAGGTCTGGGCCTTCGCCATCATCGCGCCTGCACTCGCAGCCTTCGCCAGCCTTGTGATTCTGCCTTGGGTTGACGGCCCCGAAGATGTGACGGCGCTGCCCGCGCGCGAGATCGGGCGCTTCTTCGGCGAGAGTTTCGAGCGTCGCACCAATCGTCCACTGTCGGCGGTCGCAGGCGATGCGCAACTCGCAGCATTGATCGGGATGAGCGCGGCACGGCCGCATCTGCTGAACGATGCAGTGCCTTCCCGTACGCCGTGGATCACGCCAGCGAAGTTCGCCGAGACCGGCGGCGTCGTGGTGTGGCGCGCAGCAGATACGATCGGCACGCCGCCCGCGGAGATCGCGCAGCGCTTCCCTAATCTCGTACCGGAAGTCCCGCGCGCCTTCGAGCGTCTGGTGAATGGCCGGCAACCCTTGCTGCGGATCGGCTGGGCGATCGTGCGGCCGAAGGCGCCCTAGCTGGTCCTGCCCGACGGCGCTTCCAGCGCCTTCGCGATCGCGCGCAGATCCATCCAGGTCATCCGCTTATAAGACGGCGAGCGCAGCAGATAGGCGGGGTGGAACGTCGCGAGCGCTTTGATCTTGCGGGTGCCGGTGTCGTAGTCGACCCAGCGTCCCCTGGACTTCATGATGCCGTCGCGGGTCTGCAGCAGCGTCTGTGTCGAGGGATTGCCCAGCGTCACGAGGATGTCCGGATTCACCAGCTCGATCTGGCGCTGGATGAACGGCAGGCAGATCTGCGTCTCCTGCGGCGTCGGCGTGCGGTTGCCCGGCGGCCGCCATGGAATGACGTTGGCGATATAGACGTCGGTGCGCTTCAGGCCGATGGCGCCCATCATCAGGTCGAGCAATTTGCCGGAGCGGCCGACAAAGGGCAGGCCCTCGATGTCCTCGTCGCGGCCGGGTGCCTCGCCGACGAACATGATCCGCGCCTGTGGATTGCCGTCGGCAAACACCAGTTGGGTCGCGGTCGATTTCAGGGCGCAGCCGTCGAATGTATCCAGCATGCCACGCAGCACCTCAAGCGAGGGCGCGGTACGCGCGGCGTCGCGGGCGGCGGCAATCGCCACGTCCGGGGCGACCTCGACGCGGGTGGGTGGGCGTGCGGGGGGCGGCGGCATGCCATTGAGCGGTGGCCGCTTCGGCGCGCTGTCGGACAGCTCCCGGGCAGGCGGCGGGAGGTCGTCCGACAGCCGGTTCACCGGCTCATCCATCAATGCGCAATCGACCCCGGCCTCCAGATAAAAGGCGAGCAGTTGCGCAACGCTGGGGTGGGGTTCAGGCGTCATGAGAGGGGGTCACAGGCATGCCAGCAATCTAGGCCGGATCGCCGCCCAGTGAAACGCCCCCTGTGCATTTAGGTGGTTGTTCTTCCGTCAAAAATCGGAAACAACAGCCCTTAGAAGCGTTCTGAACGGGTTGGAAACGGGTCTGAGACGAGATTATGAGCACTGAAGAACTTCCGCCGCGCGAGTCTATGGAATTCGACGTCGTCATCGTCGGTGCCGGCCCCTCCGGTCTGTCGGCTGCGATCCGGCTGAAGCAGCTCAATGCGGACCTGTCCATCGTCGTGGTGGAGAAGGGTTCCGAGGTCGGTGCGCACATCCTGTCCGGCGCGGTGATCGATCCCGTCAATCTCGACAAGCTGATCCCGGATTGGCGCGAGGATGCGGACTGCCCGCTCAAGACCCAGGTCAAGGACGACCAGTTCTATTTCATGACCAAGACCGGCGGCTTCAAGCTACCGAACTTCTTGATGCCGCCGCTGATGAACAATCATCACTGCTACATCACCTCGCTTGGCATGGTGTGCCGTTGGCTGGGTGCGAAGGCGGAAGCGCTTGGCGTCGAAATCTATCCCGGCTTCGCGGCTGCCGAGACGCTGTATGACGACAATGGCGCGGTGCGCGGCATCGCCACTGGCGACATGGGCATCGGCCGCGACGGCAAGCCGAAGGACTCCTTCACCCGCGGCATGGAACTGCTCGGCAAATACACGCTGTTCGCCGAAGGGGCACGTGGCTCGCTGACCAAGCAGATCATCGCCAAATTCGCCCTCGACAAGGATTGCGAGCCCGGCAAGTTCGGTATCGGCATCAAGGAAGTCTGGCAGATCGATCCGGCCAAGCACCAAAAGGGCACGGTGAAGCACTCGTTCGGCTGGCCGCTCGACAATGACGTGGGCGGCGGCACGTTCCTGTACCACTACGACGATAACCTCGTGGCCGTCGGCTTCGTACTGCATCTGAACTACGAAAACCCCTATCTCTATCCGTTCGAGGAATTCCAGCGCTTCAAGACCCATCCGCTGATCCGCGACACGTTCGAAGGCGGCAAGCGCCTAGCCTACGGTTCCCGTGCGATCACCGAGGGCGGCTATCAGTCGGTGCCGAAGCTGGTCTTCCCGGGCGGGGCGCTGATCGGCTGCGCCGCAGGCTTCGTCAACGTGCCGCGCATCAAGGGTGTTCACAACGCCATGGCGTCAGGCATGCAGGCTGCCGAGCACGTCTCCGCTGCGCTGGCTGCAGGTCGCGCCAATGACGAGTTGATGGAATACGAGGCCGGCTGGCGGTCGTCCTCGATCGGCAAGGATCTCTATCCGGTCCGCAACGCCAAGCCGCTGTGGTCCAAGTTCGGGACCCTCCTCGGCAACGCGCTCGGCGGCTTCGACATGTGGTGCAACACGTTCGGCTTCTCGCTGTTCGGGACCCAGAAGCATGAGAAGCCGGATCGCAAGGCGCTCAAGCCCGCCAAGCAGTATCAGCCGATCGTCTATCCGAAGCCGGACGGTAAGATCACCTTCGATCGCCTGTCCTCGGTGTTTCTGTCGAACACCAATCACGAGGAGGACCAGCCGATCCATCTCAAGGTTGCCGACATGGCACTGCAGAAGTCGTCGGAGCACGACGTCTTTGCCGGCCCGTCAAATCGCTATTGCCCGGCAGGCGTCTATGAGTGGGTTGAAGAGTCGAGCGGTGCGCGATTCCAGATCAATGCGCAGAATTGCGTCCACTGCAAAACCTGCGACGTGAAGGATCCCAACGGGAACATCACCTGGGTTCCGCCGGAAGGTGGCGGCGGCCCGAACTACGAGGCGATGTAACCGGTTCGCTGATTACGATTGTGTGAGCGGCGGCGCCCGTAGGCGGGCCGCTACACCGGCCGGATGTCACGATAACGCCACAGTGCGAGCGTTCTCAGGGGCAGTGGCGCAATCCGGCGGCCCAATTGCTGACAGGCTTCAAGGTGCCATTGGTGCGATCGCGCCCCCGATCCTTGCGATTGACCGCCAAACGCGGCATTGTTGGCATGCGCACTATTGCCGGGTCGGCTGCGCATCCGAGCCTGTCTTGCAGTCCTGCTCGCATTTTGCTCGATATCCTGCCCGTAAATCCTGGAGCTAGGCGAACCCTATGTTGTCCATCCGTTTCAATCGTTTGACGCTCGCTGCCGCCACGGTCGCCGTTCTCGCGATGCCCGGTCAGCTGCTGGCGCAAACCCCGGATCATACCGGCGATAGCTCGGCTGCCCAGTTTCCCACCTCCCGTGACCTGAAGTCGCTCACCACCGCCGGCAGCTATCTGGCCGCCCGCCACGCCAGCGTCGAGCGCGATGCGACCTCGGCTGCGGCGTTTTACCGCTCCGCGCTGCGCACTGATCCGAAGAACAATGAACTGCTCGATCGCGCTTTCATCTCCTCGCTCGCTGACGGCGATATCGAAGAGGCCGTGAAGCTCGCCGATCGCATCCTCACCATCGACAAGTCGAACCGCGTCGCCCGTCTCGTTGTGGGTGTGCGCGATCTCAAGCTGAAGAAATACGCTGCCGCGCAGACCAATATCAACCAGTCGGTCCGCGGCCCGATCACCGACCTCGTTGCGACGCTGCTGTCGGCCTGGGCCGGCTACGGCGCCGGTGAGAGCAAGACAGCGATTGCCAATATCGACAAGCTGGCCGGTCCGGAATGGTATCCGATCTTCAAGGATCTGCATGCTGGCCTGATCCTTGATCTTGCCAACAAGCAGAAGGATGCGGGCGCCCGTTTCGAGCGCGCCTACAAGCTCGACGATTCCGCGCTGCGCGTGGTCGACGCCTATGGCCGCTGGACCTCGCGCAACAAGGACGATGCCGCAGCGCTCGGCATCTATGAGACCTTCAACAAGAAGCTCGCCCGTCACCCGCTGGTGCTGGAAGGTATCCGCGAGACCAAGGCCGGCAAGAAGCTGGCGCCGCTGGTCGACAGCCCGCAGGCTGGCGCTGCTGAAGCGCTCTATGGCATCGGCGCGTCGCTGACACGCCGCGGCGGTGAGGATCTCGCGCTGGTCTATCTGCAGCTCTCGCTTTACCTCAAGCCGGATCACTCGCTGGCGCTGCTGTCGCTCGCCGACCTCTATGAGTCGGTGAAGAAGCCGCAGATGGCCATCAAGGTCTATGAGCGCGTGCCCGCCAATTCGGCGCTGAAGCGCAACGCGCAGATCCAACAGGCCACCGATCTCGATGCGGCCGATCGCAGCGATGAAGGCATCAAGATTCTCAAGGGCGTTGTCGCCGACGATCCCCGGGATCTCGAAGCCATCATGGCGCTCGGCAATATTGAACGCGGTCGCAAGAAATTCGCGGATTGTTCCGAAACCTATACCAAGGGCATCGACGTCATTGCCGCCAACCAGGACAAGCCGAACTGGGTGTATTTCTACTTCCGCGGCATCTGCCTGGAGCGTTCCAAGCAGTGGGCCAAGGCTGAAGTCGACATGCGCAAGGCGCTCGAATTGCAGCCCGAGCAACCGCATGTGCTGAACTATCTCGGCTATTCCTGGATCGATCAGGGCATCAATCTCGATGACGCCATGAAGATGATCAAACGCGCCGTCGATCAGCGTCCGGACGATGGCTACATCGTCGACTCGCTCGGCTGGGCCTATTACCGCATCGGCAATTTCGACGATGCCGTGAAGCAGCTCGAACGCGCCATCGACCTGAAGCCGGAAGATCCGACCATCAACGACCATCTCGGCGATGCCTACTGGCGCGTCGGTCGCAAGCTGGAAGCCAAGTTCCAGTGGCAGCACGCCAAGGATCTGAAGCCGGAAGCCGAAGAGATTCCGAAGATCGAAGCCAAGATGGAAAACGGTCTGTCGGACGAACCTTCGTCCTCGGCCGCATCCAACGACAAGAAAAAAGAAGACGGCAAAGGCGGCTAATTCCATGGTTGGGGGCACGACCGGTTCAACGAGCCCGGTTCTCGAAGAAGATGCGCGCGCCAAGGTCAATCTGACCCTGCGCGTCATCGGTCGTCGAGTTGACGGCTATCATGATCTCGAAAGCGTCGTGGCCTTTGCAGATTGCGCCGACAGATTGACGCTCGATGCGGGTGCCGACCTGTCGCTGACCGCAACCGGTCCGCGCGCGCAGGAATGCGGCGACACCGCCGACAATCTCGTCATCAAGGCCGCGCGCTTGCTCGGCGAGCGGGTTAAGGGCCTGACCTTCGGGCGCTTTGCACTCGACAAGCATTTGCCGGTTGCCGCCGGCATTGGCGGCGGGTCGGCGGATGCTGCTGCGGCGCTGCGTCTTCTGGTGCGCGCCAACAATCTTGAAATGGACGATCCCCGCGTGCTCGAAGTGGCGCGCCTGACCGGCGCCGATGTGCCGGTTTGCGTGCCGTCGCACGCCTGCGTGATGACCGGTGTGGGCGAAAACCTGCTGCCGCTCAGCATTCCGCGTTTGCCCTGCGTGATGGTCAATCCGCGCGTGCCGGTAGCGACCAAGGATGTGTTCAAGGAGCTCGGCCTGAAGAATGGCGAGCTGCGTGTCGGCGTCAAAGACGTCCTGAAACGGGCTACCTGGCCGAATGAAGGCGGCTCACTCGATGCCTGGATCGACGCGCTCAATGCCGGAACCAATGATCTTGAAGCGCCCGCATTGAAGGTCGAGCCCGTGATTGACACCGTGCTGTCGGCCTTGCGCGGTGCCGAAGGCGTTCGCTTGGCTCGCATGTCGGGTTCGGGCGCGACCTGTTTTGCGCTGTTCGGCAATGACACCGACGCGCAGCGCGCGGCCGGCGCCATCCAGCTCGCTCATCCGCTGTGGTGGGTGCATTCCGGCGCACTGAGCTAGCGCGCTTTTTCCCTCGCCCCGCCTGCGGGGAGAGGGTGGCGCGGACGAAGTCCGCGACGGGTGAGGGGGAGCCAGCGAGTGAAACACTGGCTCCCCCTCACCCGGATCACTCGCTGCCGCTCGTGCTCCGACCTCTCCCCGCAAGCGGGGCGAGGTTAAGAAAAGCGACTAACTGCTCCAGCCTGCGCTGTAGCCACCATCCACCGTGTAGATCACGCCGGTCGTATAGCCCGCGCGATCTGACGCCAGAAACGTCATCATGTCGGCGATCTCGCGCGGTTTCGCAGCGCGGCCGAGTGGCAAGCCCTGCTGCAATTCCCGGAAGCGGTTCTCGTCCCCGAATTGCGCCTTGGTGCGGGTCTTCATCAGCGTGATGTGGCGCTCGGTCTCCACCGGGCCCGGGTTGATGCCGACGACGCGGATATTGTCCTTCAGGCTCTTGCCGCCCAGCGCCCGCGTAAACGCCATCAGCGCGGCATTGCCGGCGCTGCCACAGATGTAATTGGCGTCGAACTTCTCGCCGGCAGCGCCGATGTCGTTGACGATCACGCCATGGCCGCGTGCCTTCATCTGCGCATAGACGAGGCGCGTCAGATTGATGAAGCCAAACACTTTGAGGTCCCAGGCATGGCGCCAGGTCGGTTCGTCGATCTTGTCGAGCGAGCCGCCGGGAATATCGCCGGCATTGTTGACGAGAATGTCGATATCGCCCGCAGCAGCCGCCAGCGCGGCCAGATCGTCCGGCTTGCGCAGATCGACGCCATGCACCGCGACATCGATCTGGTGGCTGGATCGCAGCCGGTCTGCCAAGGCCTGCATCTGCTCCACATTGCGGGCCGCGAGGCGGAGATCGCAGCCTTCTTCGGCAAACGCTTCCGCGGCCGCCGCGCCGATACCCTTGGATGCGCCCGTGATCAGGACGCGCTTGCCGCGCAAATGAAGATCCATGGAATGCCTCTGATTGCAGAAGGGAGTGTCTGCGGCAGAGTTAGGCCCCTGCGGCAAAACCGGTCAACATTGCAGTGCAGCGTTGATCGCAGGCCGGCTTTGGTCCACATCTGCAGGCAGAATTACTGGCGAAGGAAACCCCACGTGAGCGCACAAAAAGAATATCGGATCGCAGTCATTCCCGGTGACGGCATCGGCAAGGAAGTCATGCCGGAAGGCCTGCGTGTCCTTGAAGCGGCAGCGAAAAAGCATCGCGTGAAGGTGCATTTCGATCATTACGACTTCTCGTCCTATGACTATTACGAGAAGCACGGCCAGATGATGCCGGACGACTGGAAGGCGCAGATAGGCAAGCACGATGCGATCTATTTCGGCGCCGTCGGCCTGCCGGCAAAGATTCCGGATCACATTTCGTTGTGGGGCTCGCTGATCAAGTTCCGTCGCGAATTCGACCAATACGTCAATCTGCGTCCGGTGCGCCTGATGCCCGGCGTGCCCTGTCCGCTGGTCGGCCGCAAGCCCGGTGACATCGACTTCTGGGTGGTGCGCGAGAATACCGAGGGTGAATACTCATCCGTCGGCGGTCGCATGTTCCCGGACACCGATCGTGAATTCGTTACCCAGCAGACGGTGATGACCCGCACCGGTGTCGACCGCATCCTGAAGTTCGCGTTCGACCTCGCGCAGTCGCGGCCGAAGAAGCACCTGACCTCGGCGACCAAGTCCAACGGCATCGCGATTACGATGCCCTATTGGGACGAACGCGTGAAGGCGATGGGCGCGAACTATCCCGATGTGAAGTGGGACCAGTATCACATCGACATCCTCACCGCGAATTTTGTGATGCATCCGGACTGGTTCGACGTCGTGGTTGCGTCCAACCTGTTCGGCGACATCTTGTCCGATCTCGGCCCGGCCTGCACCGGTACCATCGGCATCGCGCCGTCCGGCAATATCAACCCGACCGGCGATTTCCCGTCGGTGTTCGAGCCGGTGCATGGCTCGGCGCCGGACATTGCCGGGCAGGGCATTGCGAATCCGATCGGCATGATCTGGTCCGGCGCGATGATGCTGGAACATCTCGGCGAGAAGGCTGCTGCGGATTCGATCGTCAAGGCGATTGAACGGACGCTCGGTGAACGCACGCTACGGACGCGCGATCTCGGCGGTCAGGCAGATACAGGCGCTTGCGGCAAGGCCGTGGCGGAGATGGTGGAGTAATTCTGCTTCTTGCGCATCTACAAAAATGCCCGGCTTGAGCCGGGCATTTTCATTTTGGGAGTTTGCAGCGCTTAAGCTGCAATCCGCCGGCAATGCTTCCAGGCCGCGGCGATCAGGTTCACGCTCGCCTCCGGCGTCCGGAAGGCAGAATGCGCCGATAGCGTCACGTTCGGGATCGTTGTCAGTACATGGCCGGCCGGCAGTGGCTCGATGTCGAAAACGTCGAGACCAGCATGGCGCAGATGGCCGGAGCGCAGTGCATCGATCATCGCCGCTTCATCGACCACCGCGCCGCGCGCGGTGTTGACGAGGATCGCACCCTTCTTCATCTGGCCGATGCGCTCGCGGGTGATCATGCCGCGGGTGTCGTCATTTAGCAGCAGATGGATCGAAACGACGTCGCTGGTCGAGAGCACCGTATCGAGATCGGTGAAGGTCACGCCGGGATATGTCTTCGGCGACCGATTCCAGGCAATCACCTTCATGCCCGAGCCGAGCGCAATACGCGCGGCTTCCGCAGCGATGCCGCCGAAGCCGACCAGACCAACCGTTTTGCCAGTCAGCTCCATGCCTTCATCGCGCAGCCAGTTGCCGGCCCGCATTTCACGGTCTTGCTGGGCAAGGCCGCGCGCAGCAGCCCACATATGCGCGATGGCGCATTCGGCAACGGCCGTATCGCCATAGCCGCGGATCAGGTGGACTTCGATCCCCAGCGCAGCAAGCTCCTCGATATGCATATAGCTGCGTGCACCGGTGCCGAGAAACACCACATGCTTGAGGCCCGTGCACTGCTTCGCAACGTCTGTCGGCAGATAAGTGTGATCGACGATCGCGATCTCTGCGCCGTCCAGCACCTCAGGCAGATCGGCCGACTTGATGTCCTCATCCCGATTGATCTTGATTGCGATGTCGCCCGGCTGCGTCAGCCGTTCCAGAATCTTCGCCAGCTCTTCGCTGGCATCGACGAATACACCCCGCATCACTATCCCCTGTCTGTCTTCGTTACTTCGATGCGACGCCGGCAAGCGCCAGCACCGTATGCATCAATACATTGGCGCCGGCGGCGCAATCTTCCTGCGTCGAGCTTTCGAGCTCGTTGTGGCTGATACCATCCTTGCTCGGAATGAACACCATCGCTGTCGGCATGATATTGTTGAGGTTGCAGGCGTCGTGGCCGGCGCCTGAGGTGATACGGCGATGCGAGTAGCCGAGCGACGTCGCGGCCGTCTCAACCGCATTGACGAAGTCCTTGTTGAAGTGCGTCGGCGGCTTGTGCCAGACCTTGTCGAAGGCGACGTCAACCTTGCGATGCGCGGCGATCTCCTTGATGGCATCGCGCACGCCTTTCTCGATGGCGTCCAGCTTGCCGGCGTCGGCGCTGCGCAGATCCATGGTGAAGGCGATCTCGCCGGGGATCACGTTGCGCGACGGATTTGCGATCACGGCTTCGCCGATGGTGCCGAGCGCGCCGATATTGCTGACCACACGCTCGGTGGCGAGCACGATCTCCGACAATGTCGCCAGCGCATCCTTGCGCAGCGGCATCGGGGTCGAGCCGGCATGGCTCTCGAAGCCGGTGATCTTGCCGTCGAACCACAGCACACCCTGGCCGGAATCGACTACGCCGATGGTCTTGCTTTCGGCCTCCAGGATCGGGCCCTGCTCGATATGCAGTTCGACGAAGCCCGAGAATTTCTGCGTGCCGACCGCAACGTCGCCGCGATAACCAATCTCGTCGAGCGCTTCGCCAACGGTGACACCTGCAATGTCCTTGCGCGACAGAATGTCGTCGGTGGTGAAGTCGCCGACATAGGCGGCGGAGGCCATCATCGCCGGCGCAAAGCGTGAGCCTTCTTCATTGGTCCAGTTGGCGATGCAGATCGGCATCTCGGTTTCGATGCCGGCATCATTCAGCGTGCGGACGACTTCGAGCGCGCCGAGTACGCCGAGAATGCCGTCGAACTTGCCTCCAGTCGGCTGGGTGTCGAGATGCGAGCCGATGCCGATCGGCGCCTTAGACATGTCGCGGCCCTTGCGCAGCGCGAACATCGAACCGAGGGCATCGACATGCACCTCCAGGCCAGCGTCTTCGCAGGCCTTGCGAAACCAGTTGCGGACCAGTTTGTCTTCAGGCCCGAGCGTCAAACGCCGCACACCGCCTTTTGGCGTGCCGCCGAATTTTGCGGTCTCGTTGATGGTGTCCCAGAGCCGCGCGGAATCGATTTTGAGGTTGTCGCCAAGCTTGGTCATGCGGTCTGTCCCGAGAAAGTTTGTGTTGAAGAGCCTGCTTTTCAATGACCCGGCGATGCCGGCTCGTCAACCAATGGGCTGTTCTGCGCCAGTTGCGCAGCAATGCCTGCGACGAGTTCGATCGCGGCCGTGTCGGGTGACGCGAGCCAGCTTGCCGAAAATGTCAGCGGCTGGAGTTGCAGGTTGGTATTGAGCAATTGCAGCCGTCCGTCCGCGAGTTCGTTCTCGATGATGGCTGTCGGGATCAGTGCGATGCCTAAGCCTTCGATGGCCATGTGCATCACGGTAGACAGCGACGCGCTGGCGTGCAGCCGGATCGGTGGCAGGTCGGGCCGGTTGAACAGCGAGCGCGCGATCTCGTAGGGCCGGGTCTTGCGCGAGAAGGTGATGATGGGAAATTTCGCGAGGTCATGGATCGAGAGCAGATCATTGCCGAGCCCGAGTGAGGGGCTGGCGAGAAAGCCGACGGGATAGTCGCACAGCACACGGTTGCGAATGTTGGATGTCGAAAGCGGCCCGAGCACGAAAGCGAGATCGATCTCCTGTGCCTGCAACCGCGCGTTCAGGTTCGGCGTGATATCAACCTCGATTTCGAGCGACAGGTTCGGATACGAGATATTGACGTGCTTGATCAGCCGCGTCAGCAAAGTGTGGACGATGGTCTCGGCGACGCCGAGTCGCAGCACGCCGCGCATTGCCGAGCGATCGCCAACCGCCGCCATCATCTCTGAGCGCAGGCCGATCAGCTTTTCGGCGTAGACCAGCATCTGCCGCCCGGCCGGCGTCGGCGAGGCGATACGGCGGTCACGCTGCAGAAGCCGCACGCCCATCTCATGTTCCAGTTGCGCGATACGCTGGGAAATTGCCGGCTGGGTCGTGTTGAGCTTCTGGGCCGCGCCGCGGAAGCTGCCGAGATTGACCACCCAGAGAAAAGTCTCCAGCGCCTTGAAGTCCGCCATGGATGCGATCCGGCTATAGATAAGTAGGATTTATGGATATCGATTAAAAACAACGATTAGACATTATACTAGCCCTGAGTTTCAGTGCGTGTCGAGGCAGAATTAGGCAGGGCACTAAGATGGCTATTTCTTCGGCAGCGCAGCAAAGCGACGATCAATCCTCGGATTTGCCCAGCGCGGTTGCTCGCCGCGAATATCGCGCGGGCAAATATGGCAGCACCGCCGGAGTGGCCCCGGGTTATGTCCAGGGCAATCTCGTTATTCTGCCGGAAGCCCAGGCCGCGGCTTTCCATCGCTTCTGCCAGCTCAATCCGAAGCCGTGCCCGATCATCGGCATGTCGGATGTCGGCAATCCAAGCATTCCCGCCCTCGGTCTTGATCTCGATATCCGGACTGACATTCCGCAATATGTCGTCTGGAAGGATGGTGAGGCGATTGATCGCCCTTACGAGGTGACGAAGTACTGGCGCGACGATCTCGTGTCTTTCGTCATCGGATGTTCGTATTCGTTCGAAGAAGCCATGATGGCCGATGACCTGCCGATCCGTCACATCGAACAGGATGTGCTGGTGCCGATGTATCGCACAAGCATCGCCTGCAAATCCGCTGGCCCGTTCGCCGGGCCGATGGTGGTGTCGATGCGCCCGCTGAAGCCGGCTGATGCGATCCGTGCCGTCCAGATCACCTCGCGGTTTCCCGCAGTGCATGGTGCGCCGGTACATCTGGGTCTGCCGCAGTCGATCGGCATCAAGGATATCAACAAGCCTGATTACGGCGATGCGGTGCACATCAACGACGATGAAATCCCGGTGTTCTGGGCCTGTGGTGTCACGCCGCAAGCGGTCATTGCTGCAGCGCGCGTGCCGTTCGCGATTACGCATGCGCCGGGTGTCATGCTCGTCACGGACCTGAAGAATAAGCATTTGGCTGTTTTATAAGAAGCAGCTTGCCGATCTTTCGGGCTTTACCGTAACCTTGATTAGTTTCATCGATAGCCGCCGGTCACAAAGGACAAAGACATGACGATTTCTCGCCGAAACGTATTGCTTGGAGGCGCCGCTTCCGCCGCGCTGCTGCCTCTCGCCAAGCCTGCGCGCGCGCAGGTCAAGGAAGTCGTGATCGGCGTGATCTATCCGCTGTCTGGCGCCAGCGCGCAGATCGGCGTCGACGCGCAGAAGGCTTTCGAAACTGCTGCCGATATCATCAACAAGGATTACGATTTCGCATTGCCGATGGCGAAGGGCGAAGGCTTCACCGGTCTCGGCGGCGCCAAGGTGCGTCTCGTATTTGCCGACCACCAGGCCGATCCGCAGAAGGGCCGCGCTGAAGCCGAGCGCCTCATCACCCAGGAGAAGGTCTCGGCCATTGTCGGCACCTATCAGAGCGCCGTCGCCGTCACCGTCAGCCAGATTTGCGAGCGCTACCAGATCCCGTTCCTGTCGGCCGACAACTCATCGCCAAGCCTGCATCGCCGTGGCTTGAAATATTACTTCCGCGCCGCCCCGCATGACGAAATGTTCTCGACGGCGATGTTCGATTTCTTCGATGCGCTGAAGAAAAAAGGCCAGAAGATCGAGACGCTGGCGCTGTTCCATGAAGACACCATCTTCGGTACGGACTCGGCGAATGCGCAGCTCAAGCTCGCTGCCGACCGCGGTTACAAGATCGTCGCCGACATCAAGTATCGCGCCAATTCGCCGTCACTCACTGCCGAAGTGCAGCAGCTCAAGGCTGCCAATGCCGACGTGCTGATGCCGTCGAGCTACACCACCGATGGCATCCTGCTCATCAAGACCATGGGCGAACTCGGCTACAAGGCCAAGAACATCGTCGCACAGGACGCCGGCTTCTCCGAGAAGGCGCTGTATGATGCGGTCGGCGACAAGATTCCGGGCGTGATCTCGCGCGGTTCTTTCTCGCTCGATCTCGCCGCCAAGCGTCCGATGGTCGGCAAGATCAACGACATGTTCAAGGAGAAGTCCGGTAAGGACTTCAACGACTACTCCTCGCGCCAGTTCATGGGCCTGATCGTGATGGCCGACGCCATCAATCGCGCCAAGTCGACCGATGGTGAGAAGATCCGCGAAGCGCTGGTCGCCACCGACATGCCTGGCGAAAGCACGATCATGCCGTGGGCGAAGGTCAAGTTCGACGAGTTGGGCCAGAACAACAACGCCGACCCGGTGCTGCTGCAGTATAACGGTGGCAAGTTCGTCACCATCTTCCCGCCGCAGGCCGCCGTGGCGGATGCGATCTGGCCGATGCCGTAAGGCGCGTTCTCTAAATGCATGCGGTGGCGTCGTCGGACTCGACGATGCCATCACATACTCCGGTGTCATCCCCGCCTAGCACGCCGAAGGCGTGCGGGGGGCGGGGATCCATATCCTCCGAAGGATTGGTTTGCACCTGGTCTGACCGGCATCGCCCAGTTGTGATGTCGGTGGTTATGGGTCCCCGCTTTCGCGGGGACGACAGACAGAGAGGATTACTTCGTGACCGCCGCGACCATCATCCAGAGCCTTGCCAGCGGATTGCTGATGGGGCTGCTCTACGGCCTGCTCGCGGTCGGCCTCGCGCTGATCTTCGGGTTGATGGACGTCACCAACTTCGCCCATGGCGAATTCCTGATGTTGGCGATGTACCTCACCTTCTTCCTGTTCATGTTCTGGGCGGTCGACCCACTGCTGTCGATCCCGCTGGTGGCCGCCGGCATGTTCGTGTTCGGCGCGGTGATCTATCTCGTGATCATACGCTTCGCGATGCGAGCCAAGGCCAATATCGGCATGGTGCAGATCTTCGCAACCTTCGGCCTCGCCATCCTGATGCGCGGCCTCGCGCAGTTCTTCTTCACCCCGGATTATCGCAGCATCCCGGCCTCGATGCTCGGCGGCAAGACCATCTCGATCTTCGGGGTGTTCCTGCCGGTGCCGCAGCTGGTCGGCGCGCTGATCTCCATCGCTGCCTTCGGCGCGCTCTACTTCTTCATGAAGAAGACCGATTTCGGTCGCGCGCTTGAAGCGACCCGTGAGGATGCCGGCGCCGTGGCGCTGGTCGGCATCGACAAGAACAAGGTATTCGCCCTCGGCTGGGGCCTCGGCTCGGCGCTGATCGGTCTCGCCGGCGGCGTGATGGCGATCTTCTTCTACATTTATCCCGACGTGGGCGCGTCCTTTGCGCTGATCGCCTACGTCACTGTGGCGCTCGGCGGCTTTGGCAGCGTGTTCGGCGCTTTTGCTGGCGGCATCATCGTCGGCCTGGTCGAGGCGACCACCGCGATGATCCTGCCGCCGTCGCTCAAATCGGTCGGCATCTATGCCGTCTATCTCCTCGTTGTCTTTGTCCGGCCGCGCGGCCTGTTCGGATCGATCTGATGGACAGCTTCACCCAACGTCGCCGCCGCGACCTCATCCTCGCCGCCGCGCTTGCGGCCATCGCCGCCTGCGTGCCGTTCTTCGTCAAGGACGTCTATGTCCAGAACATCATGGTGCTGACCCTGATGTATGCAGCGCTGTCGCAGGCCTGGAATATCCTTGGCGGCTATTGCGGCCAGATCTCGCTAGGCCACGCGCTCTATTTCGGCCTCGGCGCCTATACGACGGCGCTGCTGTTCACCAAATTCGGCGTGCTGCCGTGGTTTGGCATGCTCGGCGGTGGCATCATCTCCGCGCTGATCGCGCTCGCATTGGGTTATCCGACCTTCCGCCTGCGCGGCCATTACTTCGTCATCGCCACTATCGTCATCGCCGAAATTGGCTTCCTGCTGTTCCACAATTGGGACTATGCCGGTGCGGCGCTCGGCATCGACATCCCGGTGCGCGGCGATAGCTGGGCCAAGTTCCAGTTCACGCGCAGCAAGCTGCCGTTCTATTACTTCGCGCTCGTGTTCTGCTGCGTCGCCTGGTTCATCACCTGGTGGCTGGAAGACTCCAAATGGGGCTTCTGGTGGCGCGCGGTGAAGGATAATCCCGATGCGGCCGAAAGCCTCGGCGTCGTGGTGTTCAATTCCAAGATGGGCGCAGCGGCCGTCTCGGCCTTCCTCACCGCGATCGGCGGTGCGTTTTACGCGCAGTTCGTCTCCTATATCGATCCTGAAAGCGTCATGACCTTCCAGTTCTCGCTGCTGATGGCACTGCCGGCGGTGCTGGGCGGTATCGGTACGCTATGGGGACCCGTGCTCGGCGCGGTCATCCTGATCCCGATGACCGAACTGACGCGCTCCTTCATCGGCGGCTCCGGCCGCGGCGTCGATCTCATCCTCTATGGCGCAGTGATCGTCGTGATCTCGCTGGCGCGGCCCGATGGTTTGATCGGCCTATTCTCGCGACGTCCGGCTTCGAAAGGAGTGCCGCAATGACGACACCTCTTCTCGAAACCCGTGGCGTCTGGCAGCGCTTCGGCGGCCTGATCGCCAATAGCGACGTCTCGATCTCCGTCGGCGCTGGCGAAATCGTCGGCCTGATCGGGCCGAACGGCGCCGGCAAGTCGACGCTGTTCAACCTGATCGCCGGCGTGCTGCCGCCGACGCAGGGCACGATCTGGTTCAACGGCGAGAACGTCACGCAGATGCCGGCGGCGGAACGCTGCCAGCGCGGTATCGCGCGCACCTTCCAGGTGGTGAAGAGCTTCGAGACCATGACCGTGATCGACAACGTCATCGTCGGCGCGCTGATCCGCAACGAAAAGATGCGCGATGCGCGGCGCAAGGCACATGAGGTGCTTGAGTTCTGCGGTCTTGCCCCGCGCGCCGACAAGCTTGCTAGGGATCTCATTCCGTCGGAGAAGCGCCGCCTCGAAGTGGCGCGTGCGCTGGCCACCGAACCGAAGCTCCTGATGCTCGACGAATGTCTCACCGGCCTGACGCCGCTCGAGGCGCAGTCGGGCGTGGCCCTGGTCCGCAAGGTCCGCGAGACTGGCGTCACCGTGCTGATGGTTGAACACGTCATGGAAATCGTCATGCCGCTGGTCGACCGCGCCATCGTGCTCAATCTCGGCAAGAAGCTTGTCGAGGGCAAACCCGCGGATGTCGTGCGGCATCCTGAAGTCATCAGTGCATATCTCGGGGATCGCCATGCTGTCGGTGCGTGAGGCCACCACCGCCTATCAGGGGCTGGTCGCCATTTCGGACGTCACCATCGACGTCGCCAAGGGCGAGATCGTCGCCGTCTGCGGCTCCAATGGTGCCGGCAAGTCGACGCTGATCAAGACCATCGCCGGCGCCGAGCGTCCGCGTTCGGGCACCGTCACCTTCGATGGCGAGCAGATCAACGGCGTGCCGCAGCATCTCATCACCGCGCGCGGCATCGCCTATGTGCCGGAAAACCGCAGGCTGTTTCCGCGGTTGTCGGTGGAAGACAACCTCCGCCTCGGCAGCTACATGTATCGCGGCAAGCTCGATCGCGACGAGCCGTTGAAGCTGGTGTTCGACCTGTTCCCGCGCCTTTCCGAACGTCTCGAGCAGCGCGCCGAAACCCTGTCCGGCGGTGAGCAGCAGATGCTGGCCATAAGCCGCGCACTGATGACCCGTCCGCGCTTGTTGATGCTCGACGAGC
This sequence comes from Tardiphaga sp. P4_G1, assembly GCF_056401215.1. Taxonomy (NCBI): domain Bacteria; kingdom Pseudomonadati; phylum Pseudomonadota; class Alphaproteobacteria; order Hyphomicrobiales; family Nitrobacteraceae; genus Tardiphaga; species Tardiphaga sp. P4_G1. The sequence goes on along the minus strand of NZ_JBFUJU010000014.1, from coordinate 44,648 downwards.
CGTCGCAGGGCATCATGCCGAAGCTGGTGGACGAGATCTTTCAGGCGGTCATCAAAATCCGCGACGCGGGCATGACCGTGCTGATCGTCGAGCAGCGCATGGCCGAAGTGCTGGAGATCGCCGACCGCGCCTACATCCTGCAGACCGGCCGCGTCCAGATGCAGGGCAAGGCCTCGGAGATTGCGACCAATCCGGACGTGCGCAAGGCGTATCTGGGGCTGTAGCGCTCGGTCGCATCGGCTGTCATTGCGAGCAGCGCAGCCACGAAGCAATCCAGTTCCATCTGCGCTTGCCGCTTCTGGATTGCTTCGCTGCGCTCGCAATGACGAGGATGGGCCGGGGCTATTCGAAGAGACTGCCGTAAAGGTCTTTCCAGTTCGGATTGACTGCTTCGATCAGCGCCAATTTCTTGGTTCGGCTGCCGGCTTTAAGCTGCTTTTCGCGAGCAATTGCCGATTCCATTGTCTCATGGACCTCGAACCAGACGAGCAGCTTGCATCCGTAGGACTTGGAAAAGCCGGACACCAGGCCTTCGCGATGCTCGTAGATGCGCTTGGCAGATTGCTGGTGACCCCCGTATAGAGCGTCCCGTTTCGACGACTGGCCATGATGTAGACGCAAGGTTCTTTCACAGCTCCCTCCGCATCGATGGTTCACCGTCCTCTCCCCGTCATTGCGAGGAGCGAAGCGACGCGGCGATCCAGAAGCAACAAGCGAAGACTGGATTGCCTCGTCGCAAGGGCTCCTCGCAATGATGGGGCAGGGGCAATGCCGTCAATTTCGGTCAGTGCCCATGCGCGTCATGATCGGGCAGAACCAGCCCGAACGTCGCCACCAGGTCCTTCACTTGTGCCGGCGTCAGGTGCCGCGGGTTGAGCCCGCGCAGCAGCAGATAGAGTTTCGCGGTTTCTTCGAGTTCCTCGATGGCATAGACCGCTGCTTCCAGCGTGTCGCCGGACACCACCGGGCCGTGATTGGCCAGCAGCACGGATGAATATTTACCGGCGAGGCCCTTGATAGCATCGGCGACCGCCGGATCGCCCGGCCGATAATACGGCACCAGGGCCGTCGCGCCGCATTTCATCAGGTAATAGGGCGTCATCGGCGGCAGCGCGGCGCGCGGATCGATTTCCGGCAGCATCGACACCGCCACCGAATGGGTCGAATGCAGATGCACCACGGCGCGGGCGGCGCTGCGTGTCTCATACAGTGCCGTATGCAGCGGAACCTCTTTGGTTGGCGCGTCGCCAGATATGAGGCGGCCTTTGCTGTCGAGGCGCGACAGCCGGGCCGGATCGAGTGAGCCCAGTGACGCATTGGTCGGGCTCACGAGCCAGCCGCCATCATCGCAGCGCACACTGATATTGCCGGATGAGCCCGGCGTCAGCCCGCGGTCGAACAGCGAGCGGCCGAGCCGGCAGATCTCTTCACGCAGCTTTGTGTCAGTCACCGGATGTCCTCGGTCTTTTCTTGGCATTTCCTCGTGATGCTTTTTCCCACGCTTTGGCATGATGGCCAAGCCGTGTTACCGAGAGGCAAGGCCGCCTCAAGCTGGCCATCGAGGACCCCTAGGGAATTGCTGCATGTCACCTGCATCTGAAAAACCAAGTTCTGAGAGACCACGCGTCGCCGTTATTGGTCTGGGGTCGATGGGCTATGGTATGGCCCTGTCGCTCAAGAAGGCCGGCTTCACGGTGACTGGCTGCGACGTGTCGGCGGATGCGGTGAAGCGCTTCGTGGCGGACGGAGGGCAGGGCGCGGATACCCCGGCCGGCGCTGCGCAGGGCGCGGATATCGTCATCAGCGTCGTCGTCAATGCCGCGCAGACGGAGACCATCCTGTTCGGGACGGATGGCGTTGCCGAAACGCTGCCGAAAGGTGCGGTATTCGTATCGTCCGCGACGATGGATCCCGATGTCGCCCGCCGCCTCGCCGGGGATCTCGAAGCCACCGGCCGACATTACCTCGATGCCCCGATCTCCGGCGGTGCACAGCGTGCGGCGCAGGGCGAACTCACCATTCTAGCATCCGGCAGCGAGGCTGCCTTTGCCAAGGCGCGGCCGGCGCTCGATGCGATGGCCGCCAAGCTCTACGAACTCGGCGATGCCGCCGGGCAGGGCGCCGCTTTCAAGATGATCAACCAGCTCCTCGCAGGCGTACATATCGCCGCCGCCTCGGAAGCCATCGCGTTTGCCGCCAAGCAGGGTCTCGATATCCGCAAGGTCTACGAGGTGATCACCGCCTCCGCCGGCAACTCCTGGATGTTCGAGAACCGCATGCCGCATGTGCTCGATGGCGATTACACGCCGCGCAGCGCGGTAGATATCTTCGTCAAGGATCTTGGCATCATCCAGGACATGGCGCGTACAGCGAAATTCCCGGTGCCGGTCTCCGCTGCGGCTTTGCAGATGTTCCTGATGACATCGGCCTCCGGCATGGGCCGGGACGACGATGCGTCGGTGGCGCGAATGTATGCCAAGGTCACCGGTACCAAGCTGCCGGGCGAGCCGAATTAAGAACACGAGGACGATCGATGCCCCGCTTCGCCGCCAATCTCAGCATGATGTTTAACGAACACGCATTCCTCGATCGCTTCGATGCCGCGGCCAAGGCAGGCTTTACTGCGGTGGAATTCCTGTTTCCCTATGAGCATCCGCCGGAAGCGATTGCCGAACGACTGGAACGCAACGGGCTCAAGCAGGTGCTGTTCAATCTGCCGCCGGGCGACTGGAATGCCGGCGAAAAGGGTTTTGCCGCTCGTCCCGACAAGTTCGATGAGCTCAGGCAGAGCATTCACACGGCACTGCCCTATGCCCTGGCCACCAATGTCCGCCGCCTGCACATGATGGCGGGTCTCGCCGATCGCCGCGATCCGAAGGCCGTGGCGGCCTTCCGCAAATCCATCGAATGGGCCGCCAACTTTCTTGGCGAGCATGGCGTCGACGTGGTGATTGAGCCGATCAACCCGCGCGACGTGCCCGGCTATTTTCTCAACGACTTCATGTTCGCGCGCGACATCATCGCTGACATGAAGATTCCGAATCTCGGGCTGCAGTTCGATATCTACCACTGCCAGATCATGCACGGTGACGTCACGATGCGGCTGCGCGAGATGCTGCCGTGGATCGGGCATATCCAGATCGCCAGCGTGCCGTCGCGCAACGAACCGTCCGGTGAGGAACTGAACTATCCGTTCCTGTTCGATGAACTCGACCGGATCGGCTACGACAATTATGTCGGCTGCGAATATCGCCCGGCCGGCGATACGGTCGCAGGACTTGGCTGGTTCAAGCCCTATGCCGGAGTGAAAGCATGACGCTGGCGCTGGGCTGCATCGCTGACGACTACACTGGCGCGTCCGACCTGGCCAACACGCTGACCCGCTGCGGTCTGCGCACGGTGCAGACCATCGGCATTCCTGCTGATGATCTGCAGCTGCCGGACGTCGATGCCGTTGTAGTATCGCTGAAGAGTCGCTCGATCGCGGCCAGCAAGGCGGTCGAGAAATCGCGCGCCGCCGAAAAATGGATGCGCAGCCGCGGCGCGGATCATGTGCTGTTCAAGATCTGTTCGACATTCGATTCCACCGACGCCGGCAATATCGGCCCGGTGATGGACGCGTTGCGGCTCGATTCCGGTGACAATATCGTGCTGGTGACACCGGCATTCCCCGAGACCGGCCGCACGGTCTATCAGGGCAATCTGTTCGTTGGCTCCGTGCCGCTGAACGAGAGCCCGCTGAAGGATCACCCGCTCAATCCGATGCACGACTCCAATCTCGTCCGTGTGCTGGCGCGGCAGAGCGCGACAAATATCGGGCTGGTCGATCTCGGAGTTGTCGCCTGCGGTGCCGACGTGGTGCGGACGCATCTCGATGGACTGTCGGAGAATGGCTTTGGCGCGGCGATCATCGACGCCGTATTTGCCAGCGATCTGGAAACCATCGGTGCGGTCGCCCTGGGTCATCGCGTCTCTGTCGGTGCATCCGGCATGGGGCTTGGTCTCGCGCGTGCACTGGTCGCGTCCGGCCGCGTCAAGGCGAATGCGGCGACCTCGATCAAGGATACGCCTGTGGGTGGCGCTGCAGCCTGTCTGGCTGGGAGTTGTTCGCAGGCGACGCTGCAGCAGATCGCGCGTGCCGAACAGGTGATGCCAGTGCTGCATCTCGATCCCGAACAGGTGATTGCCGGCGGCGCGGAAGTCCAGCGCGCGCTCGGCTGGGCGAAGGAGCGGTTGGGCAAGGGCCCGGTCTTGATCGCCAGCAGTTCGACGCCGGATCAGGTGACAGCCCTGCAAAAGCGCCATGGCCGCGATGCCGCCGGGCATGCCATCGAGCAGGCGATGGCCGATCTCGCTGAAGGTCTCGTCCGCGCCGGCGTACAACGGCTCGTCGTGGCTGGCGGCGAAACATCCGGTGCTGTCGTCGATCGGCTGGGCATTCCGGGTTTTCTGGTTGGTGCGGAAATCGCTCCCGGTGTGCCGGTATTGCGCGCGGTCGGTACGGCGGAGCGCGAGATGTTGCTGGCGCTCAAGTCCGGCAATTTCGGCGGACCGGCTTTTTTTGAAGATGCGCTTGGCCTGATGACCTGATGGATGTCGCCCAATCCCGGGGCGACAGGCTGCCCGAATAGGCAGGGCGCTGCTTGCGCCGCGCGCATTACAGATAGTTCATCTTGACCGGCCCATGACACCTTGGGTGTCGCGAGCCGCAGCCGCGTCTATTTAAGCCTAAAACTGTTGTGCGGACGCCACGGCGGCCCGGAAACAATTAACAATACCGCTGAAGTGAATTGCCGTGAGGCTTCGCGCGTTAGCTATTTTGTCGCAGGTCGGGTAAATCTGCTGGCGTGGACAGGCCGGGAAACCGCTCGTTCGCAGCCCTTCATGCAAAGAGGATTGCCCGTTCATTCATGAACCGAGCCGATAGGCTTATGCCGGCCCGGCTCACTAATCGGATGCGGACGATCTCTCTAAACAGGTGAATTCGATCGTGGGCAGGCGGGTTTCCGCAGTGCCCCTCTCGTCAATGTATCGAGGACTACCCGTTCATGATTTCGTTGGTGCGCATTGCTCTGACCCGGCCTTACACCTTTGTGGTGCTGGCCCTGCTGCTGCTGATTGTCGGGCCGCTGGCCGCGCTTCGCACACCTACCGATATTTTCCCTGACATCCGCATCCCGGTCATCGGCGTGGTCTGGCAATATACCGGCCTCCCGCCGGACCAGATGTCCGGCCGTATCACCACGCCGTTCCAGCGCGCACTGACCACCACGGTCAATGACATCGAGCACATCACCGCGAATTCCTATGCCGGCTTCGGCATCATCAAGATCTTCTTCCAGCCCAATGTCGACATCCGCACCGCCAATGCGCAGGTCACCGCGATCTCGCAGACGCTGATCAAGCAGTTGCCACCCGGCGCTACGCCTCCGCTGATCCTGAACTATTCGGCCTCGACGGTGCCGATCATCAACGTCGCACTGTCGGGTGACGGTCTTACCGAACAGAACCTCGCCGATATCGGCATCAACCAGCTCCGCACGCCGTTGGTCACCGTGCCCGGTGCCGCGATTCCGTATCCGTTCGGCGGCAAGCAGCGCCAGATCCAGATCGACCTCAATCCCGGCGCGCTACAGGCGCGCGGTCTCTCCGGCCAGGACGTCGCCAATGCATTGGCGGCGCAGAACCTGATCACGCCAGTCGGCACGCAGAAGATCGGCGAGTTCGAATACACGATCAACCTCAACAACTCGCCGCTGAAGATCGAAGAACTCGGCCGGCTGCCAATCAAGAGCGTCAACGGCGCCATGGTCTATGTGGATGACGTCGCCACCGTGCGCGACGGCAATCCGCCGCAGACCAATATCGTGCATGTGGATGGCAATCGCTCGGTGCTGATGCAGGTGCTGAAGGCCGGTTCGGTTTCGACGCTCGATATCATATCCGGCATCAAGCAGAAGGTGATCGATTATCGCGCCGCGTTGCCGGACGCATTGAAGATCAGCTATATCGGCGACCAATCCGGCTTCGTGCGCGGCGCCATCGAGGGCGTGGCCGTGGAAGGCGTCATCGCGGCCTTGCTGACGTCGGTGATGATCCTGCTGTTCCTTGGCAGCTGGCGTTCCACCGTTATCATCGCGGTGTCGATCCCGCTGGCGGTGCTCGGTGCCATCATCATGCTGTCGATGATCGGCGAAACGCTGAACATCATGACGCTGGGCGGTCTGGCGCTCGCAGTCGGCATTCTCGTCGACGATGCCACGGTGACCATCGAGAACATCAATTACCATCTAGAGCAGGGCAAGGACGTCGAGACCTCGATCATGGATGGTGCGGCGCAGATCGTGACGCCGGCTTTCGTGTCACTGCTGTGTATCTGTATCGTCTTCGTGCCGATGTTCTTCCTCAACGGCATTGCGCGCTTCCTGTTCGTACCGATGGCCGAAGCGGTGATGTTCGCGATGGTCTGGTCGTTCCTGCTGTCGCGCACGCTGGTGCCGACCATGGCCAAGTATCTGCTGCAGCCGCATGTCCATCATGACGGCGAGAAACCGCCGACCCGCAATCCGCTGGTGCGTTTCCAGCGTGGCTTCGAGGCCGGCTTCGAGCGTATCCGTGGCGGTTATCACGGCCTGCTGGATATGGCGCTGGCGCGGCGCCCCGTTTTTGTGATCGGCTTCCTCGGCGTCGTCGGCGTGTCGTTTCTGCTGGTGCCGTTCCTTGGCCGCAACTTCTTCCCGTCGGTCGACGGCGGCGCCATCCTGATGCATGTTCGCGCGCAGGTCGGCACCCGCATCGAGGAAACCGCGAACCAGTTCGCTGATATCACCAAGGCGGTGCGCAAGATCATCCCGCCGGATCAGATCGAGACCATGACCGACAATATCGGCATGCCCGTCTCCGGTATCAATCTCACCTATAACAACACCGGCGTGATCGGCCCGCAGGATGGTGACTTCCAGATCAAGCTGAAGGAAGGCCACAGGCCGACCGACGAATATGTGCGGCAATTGCGCGAGCAACTGCCGCGGCAGTTCCCGGGTGTCAGCTTCGCCTTCCTGCCTGCCGACATCGTCAGCCAGATCCTGAACTTCGGCGCCCCGGCCCCGATCGACCTGCAGATCCGCGGTGCGAATCTCGCGGCGAACTTTGAATATGCCAACAAGCTGCTCGGCAAGATCCGTCGCATTCCCGGCATTGCCGATGCACGGCTTCAGCAGTCGCCGAACAATCCCGGCTTCAACATCGATGTCGACCGCACCCGTGCGCAATATGTCGGCCTAACCGAGCGCGATGTCACCAACAGCCTCGTGGTCAACCTCGCTGGTTCGTCGCAAGTCGCGCCGACCTATTATCTCAGTCCTGATAACGGCGTGTCCTATTCCATCGTGATGCAGACGCCGCAATACAAACTGGATTCGCTGGGTGCGCTGGAGACGCTGCCGATCACGGCCGTGAATGCCAGCAACAACTCCCCGATGCTCGGCGGCATTGCCAGCATCAATCGCTCGACCTCGAATGCCGTGGTGTCGCAATATGACATCCAGTCGATGGTGCAGATCTATGCCACCACGCAGGGGCGCGATCTCGGTTCCGTGTCCAACGACATCTACAAGGTGCTGGAAGAAACCAAGGCGGATGTGCCGAAGGGCAGCAATGTGGCGCTGCTCGGTCAGGTGCAGACCATGAACAGCGCCTTTGCCGGCCTGTTGTTCGGTCTGCTCGGCGCCATCGTTTTGATCTATCTCTTGATCGTCGTGAACTTCCAGTCCTGGTCCGATCCGTTCGTGATCATCACCGCGCTGCCGGCGGCACTGGCCGGTATTGTCTGGATGCTGTTCACGACGCAGACCACGCTGTCGGTTCCGGCACTAACCGGCGCCATCATGTGTATGGGTGTCGCGACGGCCAACTCGGTGCTGGTGATTTCCTTTGCCCGCGAACGCTACGCGATCCTCGGTGACCCCATCAAGGCTGCGTCCGAAGCCGGTTTCGTCCGCTTCCGCCCGGTGTTGATGACGGCCCTGGCCATGATCATCGGCATGGCGCCGATGGCGCTCGGGCTGGGCGAAGGCGGCGAGCAGAATGCGCCACTTGGCCGCGCTGTCATCGGCGGCCTGATTTTTGCTACCATTGCCACGTTGATGTTCGTGCCGGTGGTGTTCAGCATGGTTCACAAGAAACAGCAGCCCGAAAATCAGCCTGCGGCTGACGTGGCTACCTCGGAGACTTTGCATGCCCACTGAGCAGACCCCCCCGGTGTCACGCCGCAAGCTCGGCCTGGTCGGAGTGATTGGCCTGTGCGCCGCCGGTGCCATCGTCGTGACCGGTATCATGGCCCGCGCCAAGACCGAGACCGACCTGAAGGCCTGGACCGACGATCAGGCGATCCCGACGGTCGCTGTGGCTCCGCCGGATGCCCGCGTCCTCAACGCGTCGCTCGATCTGCCCGGCCGGCTCGAAGCCTATTACCGCGCGCCGATTTTTGCCCGCGTCTCGGGCTATCTGAAGAGCTGGAGCGCCGATATCGGTGCACAGGTCAAATCCGGCCAGGTGATCGCCGAGATCGAAGCCCCGGACCTCGATCAGCAGTTGCTGCAGGCCCGTGCTGACCTTGTCAGCCAGCAGTCCAGCGCCAAACTGTCGGAAGCGACGCTGAACCGCCGCAAGACGCTGGTGGCGTCGAATTTCGTTTCGGCGCAGGAAATCGACGAACGCACCGCCGACCTCAACAACAAACGCGCCGCCGTGAATTCCGGCCAAGCTAATGTCGAACGGCTGGAAGCTCTGGCCGGCTACAAGAAGATCACTGCGCCGTTCGATGGCGTCGTCACCCAGCGCAACACCGACGTCGGCGCGCTGATCTCGGGCGGCACCGGCACCGGCGCCGCAATGTTCGTGGTATCTGATATCAAGAAGCTGCGCGTTTATGTCGACGTGCCGCAGAGCTATGTGCCGGCGATCAGGTTAGGTGCCAAGGCGATCATTAGCGTGCCAGATCATCCGAACAAGACATTCCCGGCCACGGTGGAAGCTTCGTCGCAATCGGTCGATGTAGCTTCGGGCACCACGCGAATGCAGCTTGTGCTCGACAACCCCAATGGCGAATTGCTGCCGGGTGGCTATGCCAATGTGAAGATGAGCCTCGCGCGCGATTCCGCGCCGCTGCATGTGCCGGCTTCGGCGCTGATCTTCAACAAGAGCGGCCTGCGCGTCGCGACCGTTGGAGCGGACGACAAGATCCTGTTCAAGACCGTGACCATCGCTAGGGATCTCGGCCGCGACATTGAACTCGCGTCCGGCATCACCGCCGATGACCGTATCGTCATTGCCCCGCCGGATGGCCTCAACGACGGCGACAAGGTCCGTATCACTGGCGGCAGCGGTGCTCCGAAAAGTGGCAAGCCGACGGCGGAGACGGACAAGAAGGAAGTGAAGGGGTAGGGCGTTGACGCCGCGCTATGCCGGGCTCGTATGCCCGGCATAGCGACCCCTCCGTTTACGATTATCTAGTGCGTGATGCCTTCGCGATCGAACAGCGCCATCAGGGTGCAGCTCATTGTTGCGATCAGTTTCTCCTCGCCTCGCTCCACCGCAAAGGCCTGGCCCTCGCAAACCGTTATGGTTCTGCCGGGCTTGAGAACGTGGGCCCGAAACAGGAAATGCTCGCCGCGGGCCGGGGCCAGAAAATTGGTCTTGAATTCGACGGTAAGTACTGCGGCATTGTCGGGCATCAGCGAGAAGGCGGCATACCCGCAGGCTGTATCCAGCGCTGTTGTGATGATGCCGGCATGAATGAACCCGTGCTGCTGCGTAAAGGCGGTGTTGTACGGCATTTTGAGTTCGACTTCGCCGGCTGCCTGGCGAGCAACTTCGATGCCCAGTGTCGCCATCGCCGTTTGGCGGGCGAAGCTCGCCTGGACGCGGGCCTCGAAGTTTGCATCCTTTGGAATGAATCTGGTCATTTCGCTTTATCGCGCCTTTCGCCACTCCAGCACGCCATCATCCGCCGTGCTGATCGGCCCCGACGCTCCCACCGGCGTCTTGTCCTGATCCATCAGAAACGCCAGCGTCGCCTGGTCCTGCACCGGCACACGCGCCAGCGCGCGTTCATTGGCAGCAGTGCGCAGGATCACCACGCCGTGTTCGATCTCGCCACCGCGGCCGTAGATCACCGTGAAGCTCTCGACAGTGCCGTTGCCCGAGGCCTCGGTGACATATGTCGGAACGGGCTTGCGGTTGCGATCGGCGTCAGCCTGCACATTGGTGTCCTGCGCGATCGCTTCCTTCGGCATATCCTTCGACACCACCAATGCGTGGTGCTTGGTGACGAAGCCGCCCTGCGCGTAGAGCAGGCCCGTCTTGGTCCCCGCGCGGATTTTGCGGACCATCGCGCAGGCGGCATGCGCCATGTAGTCGTTCAGCGGCGCGCCAAAGAAGGTGAGACCGCCGGTCACGGTTGGTTGCACGTCGCTGCCAAGGCCGAGGGTGCGGCGGGCCATCTTGGGCACGCAGGGGAAACAGCTATAGAGCTCGATGGCGCCGAAATTCTTGCCGGAGCCGCCGACCAGATCCATGGCCACCTTCAGCACCGCATTCTGCGCGTGGCTCTCCACATACTGGTCGCGGTCGAGATAGTCGCGCGGCTCCTCGGCCGAAGCGCCGCCCCAGATATGCACGATGCGATCCTCGGGTACGCCGGCAGCGCGCGCCTTGGCAAGGCTGGTGACGAGGATGGCGGCCGACTGGTTCACCATCGGATTGGCGACCATCAGCTTGGTATAGGGCCAGGCGATCAGCCGATTGTCAGGCGTCGGCGTTGTGATCTCGTCGGGCGTGAAGGCCTTCTTGTTCCACGCTTCCGGATTGGTCGCCGCGACGCCTGCATAGCGCGACCACAATTCTCCAGACTCTCGATGGGCCTCGCGCGGCGTCTGGCCCCAATGCGCGGCGGAGGCGGCTTCGTAGAATGGGTAGACCGTGACCGGTTTGGCCACGCCGAGCTTGGTCGCCATCGGCTTCTGATAGTTGGCACCGCGCAGCGGCTCCGGCGCATCCTTGGCGAATGGCGTCCAGGGCAGATCCACCTTGGCGCGTTCAGCCTTGGTCGCGGTGCCCTGCGATTCCGCGCCCGTGATCGCCGCGACCTGCGATTCGCCGCGCGTGATACGCTTGGCTGCTTCATGAATGTAGCGGATCGGGCTCTCGCCGCCGACCGGGCCGTAATAGGCGTGCTTCGGCGCGATGCCGAGCTTCTCGCTGAGCTGCTTCTCCGGAGCCGTGTAGCGCCAGCTCAGGAAGTTCACGATGTCCAGCGAGTCGATATCCCCAAGCAGCTTGCCGCCAGAGTCCTGCTCCGCGCGCTTCAGCGCCTCGATCATCAGCGCGAGCGGCTCGAGGCCTTCCGTGAGCTCCTTCGGATGATCAGAGAATTCGCCGACGCCGACGATGACGGGGATGCGATCTTCAGCTTGGTTCGACACTGCCATTGTTCTTGCTCTTGCCTCTATTCGGAAACCAGCATGGTGAGGTGCTCCGCCGCTTCGGCAAAGTCCTCCTTGAATTCCTGCACAACTGCGCCTGCCGACTTGACGCTGTCAATCAGGCCGACGCCCTGGCCCACGAAATAGCTGACCAGATCCCGTGCCTGCGCATTGCCCGCGGCTGCGGAACGATCAATCGAGGCGAAGGCGTCGCGGCTGATCAGGCTCTGCAGTGGCATCGGCAGCGCGCCGGGGCTGTCTTCGCTGCGATCCCAGGCATCGGTCCAGACCGAGCGCAATTGCCGTGCGGGCTTGCCGGTACGGCCCCTGGAGCGGATCGCATCCCGCGACGAGGCGGCAATCATCTTCTCGCGAAAGATTTCGGAGGTTTCAGATTCCGTGGTCGCGAGCCACACCGAACCGGTCCAGACGCCTGCCGCGCCCATCGCCATACAGCCGGCCATCTGTCGCCCGGTCATGATGCCGCCGGCGGCCAGCACCGGGACCTCGCGCATCGGCTTGATGGCCTTGATCACCTCCGGTACCAGCACCATGGTCGAGACCTCGCCGCAATGGCCGCCGGCCTCGGTGCCCTGCGCCACGAGAATATCGACGCCGGCCGCAACCTGCCGGATCGCATGTTCCTTGGCACCGACGAGCGCCGCCACCGGCACGCCATGCGCCTTGCCCATCTCGATCATCGCCTTTGGCGGCACGCCGAGTGCATTGGCGATCAGCCGGATCGGATGGTTGAAGGAGACGTCGAGTAGCCGCAGCGCAGTCTCGCCGTCGAATGGCTGCGGCTGATCGGAGGAGACTTCGGTGACCTTGAGATCGACGCCGTATTTCTTCAGCAGGCTCCTGGTGAAAGCGCGATGTTCCGGCGTGATGCGGCGCTCCAGCGACTTCCAGGTGACATCCTTCTCGCCTGCGGTGGAGATGTTCTCCGGGATCAGCACGTCGATGCCGTAGGGCTTGCCATCGACATGATCGTCGATCCACCTCAGTTCCTGCTCCAGCGTTTCCGGCGAATGCGCGGTGGCGCCGAGCACACCGAAGCCGCCGGCGCGGCTGACGGCGGCAACCACGTCGCGGCAATGGCTGAAAGCGAGTAGCGGAAACGCGATGCCCAGCATCTCGCAGATCGGCGACTTCATCGGCGTGTCTCCCTGAATCTGTTGTGACCCGCTTCATGTGGCGAGTTCGTGATGAACGCTAGCGTATGGGGAAGGGCGATGCCAAGCGGACGAGCGGCATTCCGCCTGGCAAAATACCGCGGCAACGCTGCCCGATTTCCTGCTTGCGCTTTCGCGTTATGCGGGAAATGCTGCCTGTAACAAGCGAAGCAAAAAGTACGGGAGTGAACGCATGGCCGCTGCACAGCCGCAATCTGTCTCACATCAAAACGCGCGTATCGATGTCGTGGTCGTCGGCGCCGGGTTCGCGGGGCTTTATCTGCTGCATAAGCTGCGTGGCCTCGGTCTCCATGTGAAAGTTTTCGAACAGGGCGGCGATGTCGGCGGGACCTGGTACTGGAACCGCTACCCCGGCGCGCGCTGCGACGTCGAGAGCATGCAGTATTCGTTCTCGTTCGATAACAAGTTGCAGCAGGAATGGGACTGGAGCGAGCGCTATGCGCCGCAACCGGAAATCCTGCGCTATGCCGGCCATGTCGCCGATCGCTACGATCTGCGCAGGGACATCCAGTTCAACACGACCGTCAAATCCGCGGTATTCGATGAGCGTGCCAATCGATGGACGGTGACGACTTCCGATGGCCAGACCTCCACCGCGCAGCATGTCGTGCTCGCGACGGGTTGTCTGTCGAATGCGCGTACGCCCGAATTCAGGGGCATGAAGGATTTCAAGGGCAAGGTCTATCACACCGGCAACTGGCCGCATGAGACAGTCGATTTCACCGGTCTGCGCGTCGGCGTCATCGGCACCGGATCGTCAGCAATCCAGTCGATCCCGCTAATCGCCGAGCAGGCGAGCCAGCTCACTGTGTTCCAGCGCACAGCAAATTTCAGCGTGCCGGCGCGCAATGCGCCGCTCACCGATGATGAGCGCAAATCGTTTCGCGACAACTATCCGGAGATTCGCCGGCAGGCGCGTGAGGATTTCAAGAACGGCATCGTGCAGCCGATTCCGGATCGCGGCGCGCTCGATGATCCGGAACATGAAAGGCGTGAGAAGTATCATGCGCGATGGACATCGGGCGGACTTACCTTCATGGGCGTCTACAATAACCTGGTCCTGGATCAGCGCGCCAACGATACCGCCGCCGATTTTATCCGCGAGAGAATTTCGGAGATCGTCAGCGATCCCGAAACGGCAAGGCTGCTGCAGCCGACCGATCATCCGGTTGGTTCAAAGCGTATCTGCGTCGACACAGATTACTATGCGACCTTCAATCGCCCGCATGTGACGCTGGTCGATATCAAGGCTCATCCGATCGAGCAGATTCTGCCGCACGCCGTGCGCACCGGCGGCAAGGATTACGAGGTCGACGCACTGGTGCTCGCCACCGGCTTCGACGCGATGACCGGCTCGGTCGCCAAGATCGACATTCGCGGCCGCGGCGGCCAGACGCTGAATGACAAATGGGCGGAAGGCCCGCGAACCTATCTCGGCCTGATGAGCGCCGGATTCCCGAACCTCTTTATCGTCACCGGCCCCGGCTCGCCGTCTGTGCTGTCAAATATGATCGTGTCCATTGAGCAGCATGTCGACTGGATCACCGACTGCCTTAGCTACATGCGTAACCGTGGCGCAGAGGTGATCGAGGCAACGCGTTCCGCGGAGGACAAATGGGTCGCTCATGTCAACGAGGTGGCGGCCGGCACGCTCTATCCACAGGCCAATTCCTGGTATATGGGCGCGAATATTCCCGGCAAGCCGCAGATATTCATGCCCTATATCGGCGGCGTCGGTGTCTACCGGCAGATCTGCAATGATGTCGCAGCGAAGGACTATGAGGGATTTGCGATGACGGTGGGCGCGCGGCCAAAGGAGGCGGTGGCGTCGTAGAGGGGGCGAGAGACTGCGCTCTCCCGGTTGTCATGGCCGGGCTTGACCCGGCCATCCATCTTCATTGGCTGCAGGGGCAAAGATGGATGCCCGGATCAAGTCCGGGCATGACAGCGTTTGTGGCTAAAACGCCGTATACCCGCCATCGATCACGAACGTATCCGCCGTGTGATACGATGACGCCTTGCTCATCAGATAGACCGCGATGCCGCCGAAATCCGATGGTTCGCCGAAACGGCGCACCGGAATGCGCGGCATGACATTGGCGACGAATTTCTCGTTACCCATGATCCCGGCAGTCATGTCGCTCTTGATCCAGCCGGGCAGGATCGCATTGGCTGTCACGCCCTGACGGGCCAATTCGACGGCCAGCGCGCGCACCAGTGCATTGATCGCGGCCTTGGTCGCCGCATAGTGTTCGTTACGGGCAGTGCCGAAGATCGAGGCGAGGCTCGATGTTGCGACCAGCCGGCCGAACTTGTCACCGCCTTCGGCCCGTTCGGTCATGTGGCGCGCGGCCACCTGGAAGGCATGGAAGACACCGTCGAGATTGGTGGCGAACATGGTGCGCCACTGCTCTTCGGTGCGGTCGATGAAATTATGCCGTCCGCCGCCGCCGATGCCGGCATTGGCGAAGCAGCCATCGACGCGTCCGAATTTCTTGAGCGTGGCATCCATCGCCGCCTTCACCGAGGCGGTGTCGGTCACGTCGCAGATGAGCGTATCGACCTTGCCGGTGCAGTCCGCCATGGTGGCAGCCGCGGCCTTGTTCTTCTCGGCGTTGCGGCCCCAGATCGAGACGTTGCAACCGGCGGTGGCCAGTGCCTGTGCGATGCCGAGGCCGATACCGCCATTGCCGCCGGTGATGACGGCCACGCGGCCGCTGAGGTCGAATATCTGTGTAGACGTTGCCATGTCAGCGTTTCCATGTTTGGCGCGCGTTATGCCGTGCGTCCGTTGGTGGGCTGGTGTTCCCCAGGAAGCATGGACAAGCGCGTCCGAAAAATCAAATATGCCGCCTGACATACAATCGCATGATCCCGAAAAGTGGATGCCGGTTTTCGGATCAGATCATGCCCAGACAGAGCTTCCACACCGCGGAATAAACACGCGGATCATCCCGTGAGGAAACCATGCAGTTCAAACACGTCACGCTCGATTTCGACGGCAATGTCGCCATCCTGAAGCTCGATCATCAGGAGGTCATGAACGCGGTCTCGGTCGACATGCTTGGCGGTCTCGGCGAGGCGCTGGACGAGATCGATGATCGCAAGGCCGACGTGCGCTGCGTGGTCCTCACCGGTGCCGGCCGTGCCTTCTGCACGGGCGCCAATCTTCAGGGGCGCAACAATCAGCTCACGAAGGCGCGCAGCAACGCCGGCGCGACGCTGGAGACCGCTTTCCATCCGTTCCTGCGCCGGCTGCAGAACCTGCATTGCCCGATCGTCACCGCGGTAAATGGCCCCGCCGCCGGCGCCGGCATGAGCTTCGCGCTGATGGGCGATCTCATTTTGTGCGCGCGCTCGTCCTATTTCCTGCAGGCGTTCCGTCGTATCGGGCTGGTGCCGGATTGTGGCTCGACCTGGATACTGCCGCGCTTGATCGGCAAGGCGCGTTCGGTCGAACTGTCCTTGCTTGGTGAAAAGCTGCCGGCCGAGAAGGCGCTGGAATGGGGCCTCGTCAATCGCGTCTATGACGATGCGGCGCTGATGGATGAAGCCATGAAGCTCGCCCATGAACTCGCCAACGGCCCGACCATCGCACTGTCGCTGATCCGCAAGCTCTACTGGGAAAGCCCGGAGAATTCCTTCGAGGACCAGATCAATCTCGAAGTCAAATCGCAGCGCGCCGCCGGTGCTTCGCCGGACTTCAAGGAAGGCGTCGCCGCATTCCTCGAGAAGCGCCCGGCCAAGTTCACGGGCAAATAGACCTTGAGCTCAGCTTCCGTCGCGGAGCTTTTGGCGCGCAGTGCGGCGGCGTGGTGTCCCGGCGCGGCAGGCGTGACATCCGCAGCGCGGCTGTCCGGCGGCGCCAGTCAGGAGACGTGGTCGTTCGATATCACGCATCCCGATGGTGCCATCGGCGCCATCCTGCGTCGCGCGCCGTCGGGCTATGGTGCTGCGCCCGGCCGTGCCGCGGGCCTCGATGCGGAAGCGGTACTCATGCAACTCGCGCATGATGCTGGCGTACCGTCGCCGAAGTTGCTGCACGTTCTCAGACCGGATGACGATCTGGGAACGGGCTTCATCATGCAGCGAGTCGCTGGCGAAACCATCCCGCGCAAGATTTTGCGCGACGAAGAATTCGCCGACGCACGGCCCAAACTCGCCCGGCAATGCGGCGAGATCCTCGCCGGGATCCACGGGCTGTCCGCTGCAAGCCTGCCGCAACTGCGCCGCATGACTGCCGCAGCAGAAATCGCCGAATTGCAGCGGGAGATCGACGGTTTTGGCTGGCCGCGCCCGGTGTTCCAGCTGGCTTTGCGCTGGCTCCGCGACAACGATCCCGGCCCGTCGGAGCGCGTCACTTTGGTGCATGGCGATTTCCGGCATGGCAATCTGATGATCGGTCCTGACGGCATCCGCGCCGTGCTGGACTGGGAGCTGGCGCATCTCGGCGATCCCATGGAGGATCTCGGCTGGATCTGCGTCAATTCCTGGCGCTTCGGTGTCATCGACAAACCGGTCGGCGGTTTTGGCGCCTATGAGGAGTTGTTCTCGGGTTACGAGGCGGCCAGCGACTTCAAGGTCGATGTGGCACGCGTGAAATTCTGGGAAGTGATGGGCACGCTGCGCTGGGGCGTGATGTGTGTCGGGATGATGCAGCGGTTTCGTCTCGGCCCGGATCATTCGATGGAGCGCGCGATGATCGGACGGCGCTCGTCGGAGACGGAGATTGATCTGTTACGGCTATTGGCGCCGCGCGCATGATCCCGAAAAGTGGCGACCGGTTTTCGGATCAGATCATGCGCAAAAACAAGGTGATGACATGCAGGACGAGCCGAGGCCGGACGAACTGGTAAAGGCCGTTGCCGATTTCCTTCGCAACGACATTGCACCTCAAATCTCGGGCCATGCCGCGTTCAAGCTGCGTGTCGCGATCAACGCGCTCGATCTGGTGACCCGGCAGCTCACGCTTGCCGGCGACAGCGATGCCGCCGAGCTGCATGGATTGACGATGCTGCTCGGCGTGCATGGCACGCTCGACGGGTTGAACCAGGATCTTGCCGACCGCATCGCGCAAGGCGACATCGATCTCACGACGCCCGGTGTGAAAGAGCATCTGTGGCAGACGACACTGGCGAAGCTCGCCGTCGATCAGCCGAATTACGCGGCGTACAAACGCGAGCTGGAACCGAAGTAAGCGCCGCGGCGCTACTTCCCCTTCCAGTTCGGCTTGCGCTTCTCCGAAAACGCCTTCGGCCCTTCCACATAATCCTCCGACGCTGCCATGGCCTTCACCGCGGGATATTCGCGCTGCTCGGTGATGGCCTGTTCCAGCGACACCGCCATGCCCTTCTGGATCGCTTGCTTGGAGGCGCGGATCGACATCGGTGAATTCTGGCAGATGGTCTCGGCCCAGCGCAGCGCGGCGTTCAGGGCTTCGCCCTGCGGCACCACTTCGTTGACGAAGCCGAGCTCATAGCCTTCCTGCGGCTTCACATGGCGTGCGGTGAGGATCATGCCCATGGCGCGCTTCATGCCGATCTGGCGCGGCAGGCGCTGCAGGCCGCCGGCGAGTGCGGCAAGGCCGACGCGAGGCTCGGGCAGGGCAAAGGTCGCATTTTCCGCAGCGATGATGAGGTCGCAGGCCAGCGCAATCTCGAAGCCGCCGCCCATGGCGACGCCGTTCACCGCAGCGATGATCGGCTTGTCACAATCGAAGCGCGCGGTGAGGCCGGCGAAGCCCGACGTGTTCCAGCCGCGCTTGCCGCCGGCGGCCTGCCATTTGAGGTCATTACCAGCGCAGAACGCTTTGTCGCCGGCGCCGGTGACGATCGCCACCCACTGTTCGGGATCGCTAGCGAAGTCGTTGAACACCTCGTGCAACTCGTTATGCGCATCGGTGTGCAGTGCGTTGTAAACTTCCGGACGCGACAGCGTCACGATGGTGATCGGTCCCTTGCGGGTCACGGTTGAGAATTGCAGAGCCATCGCGGCCTCCCTTTTGTTTTTCGTTAGGCAGAATTTACGCCGCGCGGGCGCGCTTGACTTGATCGGACGATGCCATCTTAATCGCTCGATTAACAAGAGCAACAAAGCTCGGAAAACAATCGGGAGAGCGCCTTGGATTTTTCCCTGCCGGCCGATCTGGTCGCCTATCTCGCTGAACTCGATTCATTCATCCTGCGCGAGATCAAGCCGCTCGAAGAGCGGGATGACAATATCCGCTTCTTCGATCATCGCCGCGAATGGGCGCGCACCGATTTCGATAATGGCGGTCTCCCGCGCCACGAATGGGAAGCGCTGCTGCGCCAGGCGAAGAACCTAGCCGACGGCGCCGGCCATCTGCGCTTCGCAATCCCGAAGCGCTATGGCGGCAAAGACGGCAGCAATCTCTGGATGGCTGTGATCCGCGAACATTTCGCAGCCAAAGGGCTCGGCCTGCACAACGATCTGCAGAATGAGCATTCCATCGTCGGCAATCTGCCGCTGGTGACGATGCTCGATCGTTACGGCCGCGACGACCAGAAGGAGATGATCGAGGGCTCCATCACCGGCAAATATCGCATCACCTTCGGTTTGACCGAGCCAGAACACGGTTCCGACGCCACGCATATGGAGACGACGGCCGTCGAGGCGACGCACGACGGCGTCAAGGGCTGGGTCATCAATGGCGAGAAGATGTGGACCACGGGCATGCACGTGGCCACCCATTGCGCGCTATTCGCGCGCACGTCGGGCAATGACGGCGATGCGCGCGGCATCACCTGTTTCCTGGTGCCGGCCAAGGCCGCAGGCGTAAAGATCGAAGAGTATATGTGGACCTTCAACATGCCCACGGACCATCCGCGCGTGTCGTTCACCGATGTGTTCGTGCCGGATGATGCGCTGTTCGGCGAGATCGGCCGTGGTCTGTCGCTGGCGCAGTGCTTCGTGCATGAGAACCGCATCCGTCAGGCGGCGAGTTCGCTCGGCGCCGCGGTCTATTGCATCAATGAGAGTGTGAAATATGCGCGCGAGCGCAAGCCGTTCGGCGAGGAACTGGCGCGCAACCAGGGAATTCAGTTTCCGCTGGTCGAGCTGGCGACACAGGCGGAGATGCTGCGGCTCCTGATCCGCAAGACCGCGTGGGAGATGGACCAGCTTACCCAGGCCCAGGTCGAACACACGCTGTCCGACAAGGTGTCGATGTGTAACTACTGGGCCAATCGTCTGTGCTGCGAGTCCGCCGACCGCGCGATGCAGGTGCATGGTGGCATGGGCTATTCACGCCACAAGCCGTTCGAGCACATCTATCGCCATCACCGCCGCTACCGCATCACGGAAGGCAGCGAAGAAATTCAGAAACGCAAGGTCGCGGGATTCCTGTTTGGCTATATGGGCGCGGGTAAGCACTGAACTAGTTTCGACACGCCGCCCTTTCCGCCGTCATTGCGAGGAGCAAAGCGACGCGGCAATCCAGAGGTCACAAGCGAAGACTGGATTGCTTCGCTTCGCTCGCAATGACGTTGAAGCTCAGTCGATAAACCCCGGAATCTCCGCAGGCGAAGCCACCAGATGCTTCGCCCCGGCGCTCGTCAGTTCCTCGCGGCCGCCATAGCCATAGAGTACGCCGATCGCCGGAATGCCGTTATTCGCTGCGCCGATGATGTCGTGCTTGCGATCGCCGATCATGATCGCTCGCGCGGGATCGGCGGAGGTTTCGTCGAGCGCATAACGCAGCAGGTCGCTCTTGTCGACGCGAGTGCCATCGAGCTCTGAGCCAAATACGCGCGTGAAGTATTGGCGCAGGCCGAAGTGATCGACGATGCGATCGGCAAATACATGCGGCTTGCTGGTGGCGACAAACAGCCGGCGGCCTGTTGCGTGCAACGTATCGAGCGTCGCGATGACGCCATCATAAAGCGTGTTCTCGAACAGGCCGATAGTGCCGAAGCGTTCGCGATAGAGCTCAACGCCGCGATCGGCATCTTTCTCGCCGCCAAGCAGTGCCACGAAGCTGGCACGCAGCGGCGGGCCGATGCACCAGGTCAGTTCGTCCTGTGTCGGGACGGGAAGCCCGAGCTTGCCGAGCGCATATTGGATCGAGCCCGTGATGCCGATCTTGGGATCGGTCAGCGTCCCGTCGAGGTCGAAGAAGACCGTGTCGATCGCAGGTGATTTCATCTAGTTCGCATACCTTGCGGTGAGGTCGCGCGAGATCCGCGAGCCTTCGTCGATATAGCGGCGGATCGCGATACTGGCAGCAGGCGTACAGGTCCGGTAGGTCTGCTGGAAGCCGTTATAGCCACGGTTGAAGCCGGCGATCATGCGGGCGCGGCGCTCGCCGGACGGCGTTTCGGCATCGACCAGCGCCTGCATCTCGTTGCGCCACTTGTTGCCTTCGTTATTGCCGCAGATGCCGCGCAGGTAATGCAGCGCGCCGAGAATTTCTGACATCCGCTGCAGGTCATTGTCGAACGGCGCGGCCGCGTCCTGCGCCCGTGCAGGGCCTGCGCAAAACGTCACGACCGTCAGAATAATGAGCAGATGCTTCAACATGAATGGTCCCGGAACCCGGCTGATATGCCTTTTCAAGGCGCCTGAAGCAAGGCAACGCTTCTGGTGCGGCAAGGAGCTATCTATGGTCCGACCAGATCTTCCGCCATGGCGAGGATCGGGCCGAGGCCATCGGTGGTCTTGAAGGCGCCGAGATCGTCCGGCGCGACCCACTGGAAATCGTCAAGTTCGTCATTCAGCTCGGGCTCGCCAGCCACCCAGCGAGCGGCAAAGGCCATGATCAGGTAGTGGCCGGCCACCTTGTCGTTCGGCAGCACTTCGCGAAAGCCGGACAGGCCGACAATGTCTATGGTCAGTCCGGTTTCCTCCATCACCTCGCGCGCGAGAGCGACGGCGAGGGATTCGCCGAATTCCACGCGTCCGCCGGGGAGTGAATAGAAGCCCTTTCCCGGCGAACGGGCGCGGCGGACCAGCAGCACCTTGCCATCCCGGAAGATGGCGGCGCTGGTGGCGAGCTGCGGATGGGTAGGAGGTGCGTCAGTCACGAGGTCATTGCGCCATGATGCTGTCGACGTCGGATTCCTGATCGCGGCCATTGATGATGCCGCCGGCGGTCCCGACCATCGGTTTGACCCAGCCGGCGGCCTGTTCGGCCAGCATGGCACGGGTCCGGTCCTGCTGCACGGTGCGCATGGCTTCGCCGACAGTCGTCAGGATTTGCGTCATGTTCGCGACCAGCGCATCGAATTCTGCACGGATGGCCGGGCGTGCAGCCTCATAGGATGCGATGGCGAGATCGCGTGCCTTGAAGTTGGATTTGATGAAGTGCTCGGCATAGCTGAGCGGCTGCCATTCCAGGAACAGCTCATAGCAGTCCGGCATGTCCGGGATCAGCTCGAGCAACATGATGGCTTCATTGAAGTGATTGAGATAGTCGGTCGCCAGACCCGTGCGTGGATTGATATTGGCGGCCATCAACTCGGCAGCAGACGCGACGGGGCCGGCACCGGCACTGGCCAGATCGTGATGGTCATGCTGCGCCGGTTGTATGGCCGTCAGGGTCATATGTCGCACTGTTGGTGTTTTGGGTTAAAACCGCCTGAAGAGGCAGGATTGCGGATCGAGAATGTGCGGGCGGTTTGTCATTACATCAGCGCCGGAAGCGTTACGGCAGGTATTCAGTTATATCGAGCAACCGAATTTTCCTGCGAGGTACAATATTGCGCCGACGCAGCCGGTCCCTGTTGTCATCGTTGAAAACGGATCCCGGCATTTCCGTCTGATGCGATGGGGCCTTTTGCCCTCCTGGGTCAAGGACCCGCGGAAGTTTACGCTTCTGATTAATGCACGCGCCGAGACGGTGCAAGAAAAGCCGGCCTTCAAAAACGCGATTCGTCGCCGCCGCTGTCTGATTCCGGCCGATGGCTATTACGAATGGCAAAATCGCGGTGAACGCAAACAGCCGTATTTTATCCACCCAAGCGCAGGCGGGCCGATGGGCTTTGCGGGCCTAGCCGAGACCTGGATGGGACCGAACGGCGAAGAAGTCGACACGGTTGCGATCATCACCGCGGAAGCCAGCACGGGCATGTCGGTACTGCACCATCGCGTGCCGGTGACGATCGCACCCGATCATTTCGGCCAGTGGCTCGATTGCAGTTCGGATAGCGCGTCCGACGTGATGACGATGCTCGCTGCGCCCGCAGACGGCACCTTCGCCTGGCATCCGGTGGCGATGGCCGTCAACAAGGTGGCCAATGACGATGCGCAACTGATCCTGCCGATCTCGGCGGAAGAAGCTGCCGTGGAGCAGGTGAAGCCGACGAGGGCGCCGCGCAAGGTTGTGGTGAGCGAGGACGACGGCCAGGGATCATTGTTCTAGTTCACGGCGTCAGCGGCCGTCCGTCGAGCCACTTGGCATAGATCACGCGCTTCTGTTCGCCATAGCCGAGCGACTCGTAGAATGCCTGCACCTTGGTGTTATCCGAGCGCACCATGAGCTGCATCTTCTCGATGCCGCGCTCGCGCAGCCAGTCTTCGGCTGCACTCATGATGCCACGGCCGAAATCCTGGCGCTGGTGGTCGGGATCGACCGAGACGTAATAGACCCAGCCGCGATGGCCATCATGGCCAACCAGCACCGAGGCGACGATGGTTCTTCCCTTGCGGCCGACCAGCACATCGGCATTGGTGCCTGCGCGCGCCAGCCTGATATCGGCCTCCGGATCGTTCCAGGGCCGCACCAGTCCGCAGCGCAGCCAGAGCTGAACGACCGCTTGAATGTCGGTGTCGACGAGCCGGGCAACTTTCAATGTTGCACCGGCAGCAGCACCTTGCCGGGATTGAGGATGTTCAGCGGATCCAGCATCGCCTTCAGGCTGCGCATCAGCTCGATGGCGACGGGGTCCTTCACCGAGGGCAGCTCGGCCGCCTTCATCTGGCCGATGCCGTGTTCGGCGGAGATCGAACCGCCCATGCGCAACACGACGTCGAAGACGACTTCGTTGACGTCGTGCCAGCGCGCCAGGAATTTCTCGCGGCCGTCGCTGTCGCCGAGCGTGTCCTTGGGCTGCGTGACATTGTAGTGGATGTTGCCGTCGCCGAGATGGCCGAATGGCACCGGACGTGCGCCGGGCATCAGCTTCACGACGGCCGCATTGGCTTCCGCGATGAAGGCGGGCACGGAAGCGACCGGCACCGAGATATCGTGCTTGATCGATCCGCCTTCCGGCTTCTGCGCCGGCGAGATTTCCTCACGCAGTTTCCAGAACGCCTGACGGTGGGCGATATTCTCGGCGATCACGGCGTCATCCACGATGCCGTCTTCAAAGCCGCGTTCGAGGATCGCTTCCAGTGTCGCGCGGGCATCGTCGCGTCCCGACGACAATTCCATCAAGACATACCAGGCGTGTTTGCTGGAGAGCGGATCGCGAATGCCGATGCCGTGGCGGACGCTAAAATCCACGGCGATATCGGCGATCAGTTCGAAACTGGTGAGGTTACCGCCGGCCTCGGAGCGGGAGATGCTGAGCAGCTTCAGTGCATCGTCCGGCGACTTCAGGCCGACAAAGGCGGTCTCGACCGCGCGTGGCTTCGGAAACAGCTTCAGCGTTGCCGCAGTAATGATGCCCAGCGAACCTTCGGCGCCGATGAAGATGTTGCGCAGGTCGTAACCGGTATTGTCCTTCTTCAGCTTGGACAGGCCATTGAGAATGCGGCCATCGGCCAGCACCACTTCGAGGCCCAGCGCCATTTCGCGCGCGACGCCATAGGCGAGGGCGGTCGTACCGCCGGCATTGCTGGAGAGATTGCCGCCGATGGTGCAGCTGCCTTCGGAGCCCAGCGACAGCGGAAACAGCCGGTCGGCTTCGGCGGCGCGCTGCTGCGCGATCTGCAGCACGAGGCCGGCTTCCACCGTCATGGTGTTGGATGAGGTGTCCAGATCGCGCACTTTGTCCATCCGGCGCATCGACAGCACGACCTCGCCGCCATAAGGCGTCTGGCCGCCGACGAGCCCGGTATTGCCGCCTTGCGGCACCAGTGCGGTGCGGGTCTCGGTGGCGAGCTTGCAGATCGCGGCGACTTCGGCGGTCGAGCCCGGGCGCAGCACCAGCGGCGAGGTGCCGAAAAACAGGTTGCGATCCTCGGTGACGTATTGGTGCACGTCGGCCTGATCGGTGATGGCGTATTTGTCGCCAACGATGGCCCGGAAGCGCGCGATGGTTTCGGGGGAGAGCGTGGGCGGCTTCGGCTGGACGATATTCATAACTATTCCCTAAAGCGCGTTTCTTGGTCTTGCGTTCGAGTTACACGGCGGCGCGGCGCAGCCGGTCATTGATGGCTTCGCCGAGCCCGTGGTTCGGCACCGGCATCACCGCGATGCCGCTCGCGCCCGAAGCTATAGCAGCGGCGTCGAGCGCGCGAAGATAGCCGAAAAGATTGGTGGCGGCTTCCCCGAGATCGCCCTGTTCGGACAAATTCAGGACAGCGGCGGCGGCCTCGATGCCCGGCAGCGGGGCCGATCCGAAAGCCAGTAGCGCCTCGCCGGGATTCACGGCCTTGGCCAGCAGCCGCACCCGTGTCCGCGGCGCATAATGCGAGGCCAGCATACCCGGCGCCAGCGGCTGGTTTGTATCGCTTGCGGGTTCGTCCCGCGGGCTCGCCAGCGGTTGGCCCAGGACCCGTTCGATCGCCTCGCGCGGCAGGCCACCGGGGCGGAGCAGCATCGGTGTATCGAAACAACCGACGATGGTGGATTCAACGCCTACTTCAACCGGTCCGCCATCGAGAATCATGTCGATCCGGCCATCGAGATCGCTCAGCACATGGGCTGCGGTGGTCGGCGAGACATGCCCGGAGATATTGGCTGACGGCGCCACCACGGCACCGCCAAAGGCCTGCAGGAGCGCGTGGGCCACGGGATGGGCCGGCACACGAATGGCAATGGTGTCGAGGCCGGCGGTGGCCAGATCGGCCACCGGGCAGTCCGCCGCTTTGGGCAGCACCAGCGTCAGCGGCCCCGGCCAGAACGCCTCGGCAAGCGCCAGCGCGCGCGCATCGAATCGGGCAATGCGCCGGGCAGCGGCGAGATCGGCCACATGGGCGATCAGCGGATTGAACGACGGCCGGCCTTTGGCTTCATAGATCCCCGCCACGGCCCGCGGATTGGCCGCATCGGCGCCGAGCCCATAGACCGTCTCGGTCGGGAACGCCAGCAGCCCGCCCGCGCGCAGGCAGTGCGCCGCCTCCGCGATATGGGCGGCGTCGGCAGGGCTCATCCGGGTCGTCAGGCCTACGGCCATACGGGGCAGATCCTTGTCTTCAAAATTGGTCAGGCTTCTTTACCGGGGTTCTTGCAGGATGCGAAACCCAAGGCTATAAGCCGCGCTCTTAGTCGGAGTGTGGCTCAGCCCGGTAGAGCACTGCGTTCGGGACGCAGGGGTCGCAGGTTCGAATCCTGCCACTCCGACCATGATTTCAATGACTTAGTCATTTCGTTCGACGACCGGGCAACGAAATGGGCAACGAAATTACCCTTTTACACAGCTGCTCGAGCATCGGCTTGGCCGGCGTGGTTTTTTCGATGGCCGTAGCAATTGGGGTTATGTCGGCACATGCCGAACAAGTTCAGCCGATCGAAATCAGTCGGGGCACCTTGGTTGCTGTGGTGCCTTACAGCACAGGTGCAATGGTCGCGGCGGATAGCCGGGAAACGATTTCTGGGCTGTACTGCGACCAGCGGCTGAAAATTCGCACGCCTGACGGCATCGAAAACCTCGTCGTTGCTGTGACGGGCAGTTCGCGGTTTTATGACCTGAGCGCTTTGGTCGGAAAAGGTCGCGTGATCGCGCAGCCTGATCTATGCAGCTTCGTCACTTCTGCTCCTCATCTTTTCGACATGGAAAGCATAGTCCTCGACTGGCTTCGTGCGGAAGGAGCAAAGTCAGCAAAAGATGTATCAATTGATCGTCTTGCTGCTCACTGCGTCGAGCGCTTCGCAAGCTTTATGGCGGTGTACCCGCAGCTAGCGCCGCCACCGGCCCCAAACGGACTAATGAACGTCATCCTTGTTTCATACGATCCGAAATCTCGGGAGACGCTCGTCAGAGATTTTAGAATCAACCAGTCAGCCGCGGGCGCCGTGTTTTTCAGCGACACCGCTGTTTATCAATATGGCCCGTCAACGCCGAGCGCTTTCAGACTATTCGGTGAGGCCGACAAGTTTGCTCAATTCGTTTGGCCGACATTCCGTAGTAGTCAAAGGCTCCGAGCCGACACGCGCAGCCTGCTGTCTAAGCAGGTCCTCACTTTGGATGTGAGTTCGCTCCAGGCGGAGGCTTTCGCCGTGGATTTGATCGATCACGGCGCGGATAATCCAAATCTCAACACGTCCGAAGAAGGTGTTGGTCGCCCAGTCAGGTTAATGCGAATAGACGCTACTGGCCGGCCCGAAATGCTACGATGATCGTCGAGCGCTAAACGCCTCAGCCGCTTCCTCTTGGAAGTCGGGATGGTGGTGGCCGTAATTTTCCTGCAACTGCTCCAGCGTCATTCCTAGCCAGCCAGCGGCCTGCCAAGGATCCGTGCCCTTCTGCATGACCCACGTCGCCGCCGTGTGCCTCAGGATATGGCGGACGACATCGGCGCCGAGGCCGGCGTCCTCGACGATGCTGTCCCAAGCTGACTTGATCTTCTCCGCATACTGCTCTCCGTCGGCGCGGTGAATGACGAAAAGAACAGGCTTGCCAAGTTCGTTCGCGAGAGCGGTGTCGAGTCTGTGCCAGCGTGCAAGGTGCGGGCGTAAACGGGTCGCGACTTTTGCCGGTGGCCGTCGCTTCTTCGTCTGAAGCTCGTCGGGACCGCGACCGTGATAGACCCATCGATCGCAGTCCATCCATGGATGCGTTGTCGTGGCCATCCATTGCGTGCGTCGAATCGTTTCTTCGCGGCGTGCGCTATAAACGCCCATGAGGAAGAAGCGAGCGGTGGGCCGGCGGCGGGTGATGACCCAACTGGGGCGGCGATCGAGCCCGCCATTTTCTTTGCGCTTCCAGGTGTCCCGTTGGCGATCCCAAATAAATCCCAGCGCGGCGCCTAACAGTCGAGCAGCTTCGGAACGAAGCAGCCAACGCTCGCGACCTTTCCGCTTTTCGGGAAGCGTGATCTTGGGCACGGCATCGAGTGTGTACTCGGCATGATATACGTTGATCGCTGAGCGCAGATCCTCAAGATGACGGCGTGCCGTTTGGTCGGAGATGACACGGCGCTTCTCGAGATCGCGCTTCTTGTTGCGCTCATTCTCTTCGCCGGCGCACCAATCGACATAGTCACGGCACTACTCGCCCTTGATCTCCCCGACCTTGTAGCGACCAAAAAACGTATTGATGCTCGACAGGCGGATGACGAGTTCGTCGTGCCGGCGGACTATCTTGCGATCGTCGTTCGAAATGGGCTGGCCGGCCTCAATGCGACCCTTTAGTTCATCGAACCGCTTCGGCAGTTTCGCTTCTTCGTAATAGCCGACAACGTCGGCGATCAGGAGTGCAGTGGGATTACGAGTACCGACTGTAGAGGTGTGCTTTTTTGCGAGGTAGGCTTCGAGCGCGCGCGCCGCTCCTTCAGTTTCGTCGCGAGCGCAGCCTGTGCCGCTTTGCCGTCCACGATCGAGGATGTACCAATAGCCTTTGTCGGCTCGGTAGAAGAGCCGTGGAGGGCTCGCTTTTCGGCCAGGCATGGTCTCACCAGGGCTTTCACGGCACGAGGGGTCGTCAAATCTTTCCCTGCGACCTTGGCTACGGCCAGCTTGCCGGTCCGGATCGCGGTACGCAGGGAAGAGAGGGTCAACGGCCCCTCAGGAAAGAACAGCTGGATCGCCTCCGCAAGGGTCATGGCCTCATCGTCCGCCCAATCGGACAGATTTGGGCGGCTTTTGACCCGAGAAAGGCGATCCCTGGCCCTTCGCATTACGCGGTCGCGCGCCGACTGGGCGAGATAGCCGTAAGCCCATCTACTTCAATAGCGTCCGCACAGTGCTCCTCGGGCTCAGGGAACGTGTGATCTCCGGCAGACGCCGCCGCCTCCCATTCGTCGCGAAGCGCCAGCGCCTTTTGCTCGACCTCGTAGACCATGAACATCAGCTGATCGCCGGTCTTCTTCAATTCCTGCAAGGCCTGCTTTGCAGTCCATGGCGTATTCTCGACGTCGATGGCCTGGTTGCCGTAACTCTCAACCAGAGTGGCGGCGATCGACGTCATCTGCACCATGTCGGCAAGGCCGTATTCCAGCTGCTTCATCGCGGCCAGCACTGCCATGTCACCGGCCAGTATCTGAGCTGCGCTCCTGGTTACCTGCCGGGGACGAGCGATCGACGAGTCCGTTTCGGGTAATTGCAGCATCAACGTGACCCTCCACAACCCGCGCGGAGTGCCTTGGCGCCTTTGGTGGGAACGCGATCGCGCGGCGCGCTCGATGCATCGATGCCGAGCTTCTTGAACACAGCGCGGGCCCGATCCGTCAGCTTGCTCTGATCGTGGAAGGGATACGATTTTCCGCGTCCGGTGCGCTTGGCACAGACGTCCTGAACGGGATCCTCGAACGGGATGCTCGTCAGCGGGTATTCGTGATTGCCGTAGAGCTCAAGGCCAACGGACAGCAGCTCGTTGACCAGGAACGCTTGATAGCGATGAAGCAGGCCGCTGCGGGTGAGCCGCGTACCGCGCTGAAGCGCTCCGACTACCTTTGTCGGGCGGGGAGGCTCAGCCAGCAATCTGGCTTTGTCCGCGATGCCTGCCAGTTCTTTGACGCTGAGCACTTCGCAGTCGTCGCCGGTGTGGGTGTCGATGTGCCTTGCGACCAGAGCAAGTAGAATCGACACCTCTCGCGAGTTGTACAACTTCGCCTTAAGAGCAGATCTGAAGATATCCCAGGCAACGATCATGGCCATCTCAAAAAGTGCCTCGTCTTCTTCCGATTTATCGCCCGGCTCATTGAACCTCTGGCAGATTTCATCAGCCTTCTTGTGCCAGTGGTCGAGCATGTGCACCGGTTGGCATTCAAGAGCGAAGCCGTCTCGGCCCATCGGTGTGCTGCCATAGATTGGGTGGAGATCGGGCTTCGCCAACGGTGTAAGCACCGGTGGATTAGTGTCAGCTTCGCTGCGTTTTCCTGATCGGACCGAACGTGGCGGCGCCATCGATTTTTTGGCTGTCGTGGTGGTGTCGAGCATATTTGAACACTCCGCTGTCTGAGTGGCGTTCACGCTGTAATCCCCCTGTGCTGGATGGAGGCACCCAGCCGAGACGGCTGGGTGCCATGATGTTGAGAACGAGCTAGTCGAGGGTCATCCCCAGAGACCTTCCGAAACCGTGTCGCCGCGCGTCGTCGTGCCGTCCTCGTAGAGCGTCGCATCGAGAGAGACCAACGGCGCGTTGCCGAACTTCGCGTATTTCGTCGGGAACATTTTATTGTAGCTGGCTGTGAAGTGGCTCACGCAAGCCGCCAGCCCATCTGCTGTGATCTTCCCGTCTTTTGCCGCTACCCAAATGTCGTTGATGACGTCGCTACGCATGTCAGGCGGCAGATTGGTCGGCACCACCGCGTCGATTGCTTCAAACGTAAGCTCTACGGATGAAGTGGGTGCCTTTGACTTGCGCGGCTTCATGGCCGGTGTACGAGTGACTTCGCTTTCATCGATCTGGTAACGTGCCTTCTGAGCGCGACTATTGGCCCCCAGGATGTTTTCTCTTGCCAGCCGGTCAATCTCGGGGAAGCCTCTGCGTAGCGCTTTGAAATTCCGATGCGCCAGAATAAATCCAGGTTCGCCGCCCGAAGTAAAAGACTTGATCGGCCGCTTCAGCAGTAGCTGCACCAGCACCTTGCCCATAACTTCCTCGCCGGGCACACGCCCGCGCTTTTGCGCGGCGGCGGAGCATTCGACACAGCGGGTATAGCGCCGACCATTTGCCTTTTCGGCGTTAGGCTCAGTCGGCAACAGATGCCCGCGCCGACATTTGCCATCGGTGTTCTTATGCGGGATGCCCTTCAGAGCGTCGGCGGCCTTGGCATTCTTCGCCAGCAGATCGACCATCTCAGTGCCCCATATAGGATAATCGTGCGCGTGGGCGTCGAACTTCTGAGGGGTGCAAACATAGGTCGCGCCAAACCGCGTAGTCCCGTTGGTGAGACGACGCCGAGTCACGCCCGCGCGAACGCGTTCAGCGAACAGCTGTGCCTGCTGAGGTAGCATCAACCGCGAGTGCTGGTTGTTCTCCAGCATCGGCCTGGCAAGATCATTCAAGCAAGGTTTACCGCGACACTCTGCGGGATGTGGGCACGCCTTGCAGATGGCCTTGATGTGCAAAGGCGGGGGCAGAGCGTCGAGTGTTGCCTTAATAGCAGATCGGTGATCGTCGGCTGAGTACGTCATTGCTTACTCTCCTGCCGCGGCGAGGATGATAGCTGCATGACTCTGGCGGGCGGCTGACGCCAGCTGCACCCGCTCGCCATACTCCAACGAGTGATTCGCGTCGTTGCCGTTGCTGTGTTCCGCGCAAACCTGCCAGCGCGAACCGCACCCGCGATATGTCTGGTCGGTGGTCGAAATGCGCAGCCGGCGAAGCTGCAGGTCGTGACCCTTACTGCTTCCTCGTCCGCTCCATGCTGCCTTCGCGCCAGTCTGCGCGTCGGTCGCGGCCGGAACGGCTAGAGCGGAGGTGGTGCTGGCGGGCAGGGACAAGGCGGCGGCTCCCGAGTGAACGAGAGTAGGAAAGCATAGCTTGCCACGCTTGGCAAGTAATACTTGCCAATTAGCCGATGATTATTTCATTCCAGGGGTAGATCCGATCAATTGCCTCAACCTTTGAAATCTCCAGCTTTGCCGTTTTGTCGGGACAAAGCTGCCGCACGGTGATGTTCTTGTCGTCACGACCGATAAGTTGACGAAGGTAGCAGTCTGACCATCCGTCTTCTTCGTTGCCGACCATTCGAATAAGAACGTAGTCGTTAAGCGACGGAGTTCGTCCTGCGTCGGAAAAAATCAAATCGCCCTCATTGTATCTCGGCGCCATGGTTCCCCCCACCACCCAAGTAGCGACACCGCCACGAGTTTTGACCAAGCCCGGCGGACGCGACAGGGAGCCAATTATCTCGTTATAAACCCGGAATCCCGTGCCGCCCTCTGCTGACGATCGGAAGATATGGACATCTCCCGTCCCCATTTTCTCTAGAATCGCCTCAAAATCGGCCCTTGGTATCGGATTGTCTGATTTTCGCGGTGGCCAGTGAGCATTCGGATCTAATTGTACGAGTCCATCCAGCGCGGCGCTCACCTCAATGCCCAAGTGAGCGCTTAGTTTAAGCAGGTTTAGGGTGGAGGGCGCGGTGTCCCCACTTTCCCACTGACCGACAGCAGATCGCGTGACGCTCATGTGCTTTGCCACGTCGTCTTGTGTCAGCTTTTTCGCCTGCCGCGCTTGACGGAGGGCGGCCCCCAATAATTTGCTCATGCTGTCACTTTCGCAAGGGTGCCTTGCCAAGACTAGGCAAGAATAACTTGCCTTTTAAGCAAGCGCCGCTTATATTCACCAAATGCCGTTCAATTTCCGAAACGCTTTGAAGAACCACGGCGGCGTCAATGCGCTGGCCGAGGCAATCGGGGTGTCGCATCAAGCCATCAGTCAGTGGCGCGAAGTGCCCCCGAAAAGGGTACTTGCGGTTGAGGCTGCATGGGGCGTCTCTCGCCATGTCATCCGGCCCGACGTCTACGGGCCGGAACTCAGTGCAACGTCCAGCCCATCTGCTTCCGATAGTCCCAGCCATACTGGTCGACCATCGCCTTGTCCCAACTCTGAAACCTCCGAATCGCCTCAGCCCGTTCATGGGCTCGTCGATCATGTCGTGACACCGTCGCCGGTCGGCGGCTGACGTTCTCTGCTGTCCGGCGTCCGTGCTGGCCCTGTTCTGTAGTTCGCATTTGAATTGCCCCGTGGTGGTGAAGGTCGATGACGCAAGCATTCGCAGCAACTGGCCGAAACGCCAAAAACGGGGTGAGAGAAAACTGCAGCGAAATATCAAATTTTGCTACGTTTTCGACCATTCACGAAAGCCTCACTGGATTCTTCGAACGCCTTAAGCCCAAGAAAACTTGGGCCTTAATTGCGGATACGCTTCGTCTCGGCGAGCACACCGCGAAGCACCGCGCGGCCAACCACACCAGCTATTCAATCGAAGAGTTGCAGATCCTTCTGCACAGCGATAACGGCCGCGAGATACTCGATCTGTTGATGGCGTCGGCGTCGCCAGTCCCAACGTGGTGGACCGAGTGGTGCAAGACTTGGGAGCTAACGGCGATCCGCCGAGAGCAGGCCCTGCTGCAGCAGCGTGCTCTCGCGCTGGACAACACCCCGATGGACCGTCCCGCCCGCCGCAAACTGAAAGCGTTCGCCGATGCCGACCGAAATATCAGCGCCATCCGCGCCGAACAAGAAACTGCCCAGGGCCTTCGCCATCAGGACCTTGATCGCGCTGTGGATCGCAGCGTGGTTGCGGCCGCCGCCAAAACAAAAATCCCCGCCGCTGGAATGCGGGCGGGAGGGCGGGGACGATGACCGTGGCGACACCGACCTTTAGCGTGAAGAACTTCGAACGGTTCCAGCATTACAAGGACCGATCGCCGCCGTGGATCAAGCTCTACAACGAGCTGCTCGACGACTATGAATTCGGACGTCTACCAGATGCTAGCAAGTTTCATCTCGTTGCTATCTGGCTGCTAGCAAGTCGCTCCGAGAACAAAATTCCATACGATCCAGCTTGGGTCGCGAAGCGTATCGACGCTAACCAGCCGGTCGATTTGATGCTGTTGGCCGCGCGTGGATTTATCGTTGTAGATCAGGAGCTACAGAATGCGGGGCATTCTGCTAGCACGCCGCAAGCAGAATGCTTGTCCAGAGAAGAGGGACAAGTACAGGATATAGTAGAGGATATAGAACAGAAAAATCTCTCTGATCGAAATCCAAATCCGATTATCCCGTTTCCGAAGAGGGCGACGCCGAGTCTCGATGGCTTCGACGAGTTCTGGTCCATCTGCCCTCTGAAAAAATCTAAGGCCGCTGCGCTGAAGGCGTGGCCCAAGGCGATCGCCACCGGTGCATCGCCGACGGAAATCACCGCGGCGATGCGCCGATACGCCATCGAACGGGCAGGGCAGGACCCTCGCTACACCAAACACCCATCGACGTGGCTGAACGGCGGATGCTGGGCCGACGAGCCCGCTAGCCCGCTCGGTCACGCGTCCCCCGCCGGCATGAGCGGTTATGCGCAGATCTTGTTCAACAGACACATGGAGCGAAGCAGTGAGCCGAATGCCGACGCCTAAAACCACCAGGACTAGCCAGGGCTCGCCTGGGACCGACTTGCCGTTGGCGAGCGAACTCGCGGCGATCCGTCTCGGATGGGAGGACGGCCGCCTTTCGGCGCCCTTGCCCGAGCCGGTGCGCGAGCGCCTGACCAAGCGACTGGACCTGCTTCGATCATGCTCCAGGCCTGCTGCGGTCGAGGCGATCGAGGAGGAGATTGCAAAGCTGATGCTGGGCTTCCCGTCGACCCGCAGTGTGCCCGTGATCGAGGTGCAACTGCAGGTGCGCAAGTATGCCGAGGATCTGCTCGGTGTACCCCTCTGGGCTGTGAAGGATGCATGCAGGGATATCTCGCGGGGATCGGTGGCGGCCCTCAACCCCGACTTCCCGCCAACGTCGCCGCGCCTGAGGCTGGTCGTGAACAGCTACGTCTCCAGGGTGCACCTCGAGGCGCATGAGATCAAGCAAGTGCTGCACGCGGCCGTGCTGTTGCCATCCAATCCTGAGGTGCGGCAATCGATCCGCGATGGATTGTTGGCTCGCTCGCGAGAACTCGCCCGTGTGCATGACACTCCGCCGAAGCCGGCGCCGACGCCCGAACAACTCAAAGCTCACTACGACAATCACGGGCTCCAGTTTCGGGCAAAGCCCGTGCCTGACACCGGGTCGACATCGCAGGGTGACATATGAGCAGGAGCGTAAGCACCCCGGGGGGGCGTCTAAATGTCTGGAAGCGCTCACCCGCAGACCGGCGCTATCCCTTCACACGCACCGAAACCACTTTTCCTTTGAAAAATTCTGGTGGCCTCAGTGAGTAGGACGACCGGCGGTTTGCCCCCGAAGCCAGGCGCAAAGGCGCCGAGCACGCCAAAGCATCTCGAAACGCCGGAGCGTCGAATGTGGCGAGACTGGACTGCGGCGCATCGGTTCGAAGATGAGGCGTCGTTGGCTCTGCTTCGCACGACGCTTGAAGCGCATCAGCGTGGAAGGCACTGCCGTGAGGCCATCGATAAGGATGGGGAGGCAGTGACGGATCGTTTCGGGCAGTTGAAACCACATCCGTTGCTTGCTGCGGAGCGAGATGCCCGATCGGCGTTCTTCGCCGGCATGAAGTCATTAAACTTGGATCTGGAATAATGAATAGCCCCCCGAGAAAACGGCCACGAGCCGGCGCAGGTACCGTATCAGAAGCCGCGTGGGCTTTCCTGAATGATGCTCTCACAGACGACATCGGTACGAGCTGGGAGCGGTGGGGATTGGAGGCGAACCAGCCTTTGTTTCTGAAGGGACCGCCGCCGGCCGAACTCTGGGCCCAATTCCGAGACGTCGTGTTGAAGCGTTGGATACTTGACCGGCCAGGTTCGCGTCCGTCGCTATGGTGGCGGTATGACGCACCGCGACTTCCGCAGGGCACATACGAGAATTGCTTTTGGGATGGGATGCTGCCAGAGCCGCGGCTGCGCATCGGAGGTGTCGGAACAGCGCTTCACGATATCCTGGCATACGTGCCTGTCACTTATCTGGGCGTTCCAAAACACTGGCAGGCCCACGAAGAGGCATCGATAACCCCCGAAATTGAACCAATTAATCCAGAGAATCCCCCAACATTTGAGTCGCAGGCGTCCTACTTGGATCGGTTCAGTCTGATGACCGCCTCAGAGAGACGCCGTGTCCATAGCGCGCATTTCAGTCCCGAGTCTGTGATCGACAGCCTCGCAAGCGCCCGGTCCCTCTCCAGTGACAGTCAAGCCATTGGCTAGGTCAGCCGCGGAAAGGCAGCGCAACCGGCGGGCCAGGAAGGCGCTGGGAAAGTGCGTCCTCCCTCTGACAATCAATCTGGGCGACATCGCTGACAAACTAGTGGATGCAGGGTTCCTCCCGGAATGGTCTGCAGAAGATGCGGAGGCGATAGCCAATGCGCTCGCTCGAGCGCTGGAGCGGTCTGACCTGTTGCGCGTCACGCGTGACGTTCATCGCCAAGGCATCCTGCTATCGGAGGATGATTAGCCGCTGAGACAGGAGCAGCCAATGGTTGAAAATCGAACGGTCGGGTCTCCCAGCGACGATGAACGCTTAGTTGGCAAGTCGAGAAGAGCTGACGTTCCGCACTCAGTTGCTAGCCTTTGTCGGGCGCTTGCACCCGTTATCAACGAGTTCGTGGAGCGTTCTGTGCAGGAGTCGCTTTGCGGATTGAGCGAACGCGTCAGAGCGCTGGAAACCCGACTGTAGTTGGCAGACGATGTTGTTTCCGCGAGCAAAGTTTCAAGAGGCCGAGGCGGTCAGGACTCCGGAGGTCCTCGCGAAGCGGCAGCCAGAGCCTGCGACGAAACTGCGATGCCATACCGGATCGCGCAGCCGCAACACTAATCTTGCGTGACCACGGTGTACTGGCGCGGATCAAGGAGAAAGCCATGGCCGATACAGCAGCGATAATTGACCTCCATCAGGCGCGGATTGCTCGCGACATCGGCTCCGATGAGAGGGAGTTTTCAACCGTGACCGACCTCCTGAGCTATCTCGTTTCGATTGGTGTTTATCGGCTCGATGAACATGGAAACTACAAATTGATCCAAGGAGATCAGCATAATGACTGAAGGCGTCCGCACGCCAAACGTTCCCCTTGGCACGCAGCTCAGCGAATTTCTCGGGCACGAAATAGTAGGCGGCCAACGGTCGATCAAGCGATTCCCGAGGAGCGCCGTCCTCGGCGTTTACGATGCCCTCGCTGGTGGTGCAGGTGGCGGCGTCGTCTTCACGACAAAATCCCAGGCAGACTCTCATCTGGCTTACGCTGCAAACATCATGGCCTGGGTCGTCACAGACCCTAATCCAGCGCTGAATGGCAGCTATCAAAAGCAAGGGGTCTCGGGCGCAGGCTCATGGTTGCGTGTCGCCGATCTGCCGAATGAGTTGATCACGCTCTCGGTCACCGGAGGGACGGCTGACGCCATCGTCGCGATCGCGAGCCCTCAAGTGCCCTCACAGCCGATATCAAAATTGTTTTTGCTCACTCCCGAGTTTGACAACACGGGGCCAGCCGCAGTTACCATTACTGGGATGAACGGTGGTGCGCCAATATCGATCACTAACGTTCTAGGGTCGTCTCTCGCGGCTCATTCCTTAGTCGCCGGATCACCGGTGTTGATGATGTGGCAAAGCGGCCACCTGCAATTGCTCGTGTCTCTGCCTGTGGATGCAAGCGGCGTTCTATATGATGTGCTGGCCGCTCGTGATGATGCTAGCGGATACGCCAGTGCAGCCAGCGATTTTGCGGATTCAGCCCAAGCGTCTGCGTCGGCACTCGGCAACCAGGTGCATCAGTACGACACTCGCGCGATGGCGATTGCCGCAACAATCCCAGCGGTATTGAATTTCGTTCGGACGCTCGGGTATGCGTCTGCGGGAATTGGCGGCGCTCTTTATGTCCGTGGCGCGACTTCTCCAGGATCTTTTACAAGCAACGGCGGTGCGGTTACGTGGGTTCTTGCGTCGCAGCAGTTGGACATCTGCATGTTTGGCGCCGATCCGACCGCGTCTGCCGATAGCGCGTCCGCGATTAACTTGGCGTGCTCAACAGGGAAGCCTCTTTACATTCCGGACGGGACCTACTTGATTGGCTCTGTTGTTAATCTTGGAAGCACGGTCGGTGTCTCGGCGTCACTATATGGACGTGGTCAATACGCTGCCGTTTTCCAAAGAGCGCCAACGTACACGTCGGGCCATATCTTAAACATAGATAATCCGAGTGGTCCTTGCAGCATCACCGGCCTGCGCATCAATAATGCCAGCGGTATCATAAATACAACAAATGGCGCCGGTATCCATCTTGGCCTCGCGACTGACATTACGATCCGCAATGTAGATATATGGAACGGCGCTACCGGCCTATATGTGGACGGCGATACGTCGGCCCGCGTAGTAGTCGATAACTTCCGTTATATTCAAGACAGTGTCTATGGAGTCGTTAACGATAGCTTCTACGGAATCGCCATTGTCGGGCAGCACCACTTCGACCTTTACTTCACCAATTGTGTCATTATCTCCACTGCGGGCGCTGCGCATACGCTCCAAACTGGCATATATATAGATTGCGCCGATGGTCTTCAGTTCGCAAATGTCAGCATCGGCGGCCCGAATGTAGGTATCCACGTTGCAGGAACGGGCTCTAAGAACGTCGACGACATCTACTTTGTTAATTGTCTTGTCGATAACGTTAAGCAACCGGTCATTGTGAATGGATTCAACGCTCCTCACGCCTACATGAACATCCGTTTCTCGGCATGTCATTTCAATGGGCAGAACTCCGCTGGCTCAGCTGATGGTGTGACCATTGCAGGTGATGCTGATGGCGTTCAGTTGATCGGCTGTAATATCAACCTCGCTTATGGCAATGGCATCGTTATCGGTGCTGGGAATGCCTACGATGGCGCTCCGAAGCGCCAGATCATCGTTAGTGACAACATCATTTCCGACAATAATCTCAGTAATAGCGGAGGTTTTGCAGGTATCAGCGTCGCTGATGGCGCAACTGGTTTCACGATCACTGGCAATTCAATCGGGAACCGTGCGGCTGGCCATCAGTACTATGGGGTTCGTGTTGGTAACTCATGTGGCAACTTCATCCTTGCGGCCAACAACTGCGTTGGCAATGTGACTGCCGGGATTCTCGTAGGTTCGAGCGCTTTCAACTACGCGAATGCCAACAACATCGGTTGATGGCGTTCAGATGAGCGCGAGGGAATCGATATGTGAGAAGGCACAGGCCGTGAAGCGAGCGATTATATCGCAGCCTTCTATCGGCCGCGAGCGCGCTGAAGCGTGAGGTGTACCGGATTTGGCTCGTGGTGGTAGCCGGCAAGGTTATAGGTGTCGACGCCGATGCCCACGATCCCGCCGGCGATCACGTTGCCACCAACAGAGGCGGCGCCTGCGACGGACGAGGCGAAGCTCAATCGCTTCGCCTCGGTTTCATAGCCGTCCTTCGATACAATGATGGTGACATCGTCGTTGCGCCGGACTGAGAGGGCGCATGGCGTTATGCAGGTCGCCAGAGAGCCCGTTCCGCCAGCGCGGGCAGTTGCACCAGGTGGGTCTGTGATCACGTTGATCGTCTCTGATGTATCGCGCACGACCGTCGCGCAGCCGACGACAAGAGGCGCCAACATTGCGGCGATGACCATTCGGTACATGTGATTTCCCCCTCAGCCATCCAAGCGCAACGACTGCGCGAGAGCAACCCGACCTTTGTCTTGAGGGGCGATCACCGGACGAGAGTGATCGCCAGGACCGGCTCTCACCTCAGGCGGAGATTTTTTCCAGTCTGGAGAAAATGCGTACTGCGTACTGGGACGCGTTCTCAAAAAACTTCATGAAATCAGAGCAATCGTGCCCAGCGAGCCAGCGTGGTACGCGGTGTCTGGTACGCATTTGCGTACCGTGCCTATGGCTTCGACCAGTTGAGGTACAGGCTGATCAGCGAGATGGCGGCGGACCCTAGCGATATCAGCCAGGCATTCCGCTGGCACAGCGCCACAAAGCCGCGGCTGCCAGGTGCATAGCCGACTACGTTGAGGCGGGTGTCGGTCACAACAGCGTTGAGCTTTGCGCGTAGGGATAAGTCAAACTTCTCGGCTATCGGCCGGATCTGCGCTTCATTCCAGAGGCTGAGATCGGTCAGTTTCTTCGCGTACCGTTCTGACAGGGCCGTCTCCAACTTGCGGCCGGCGCGATCGACCGCGTTGGATGCGTCTCGCGGCGAGTGGGTCCGCAGCGCGAAGTCAGCCATCTTCGCGAGGGTCGTGTCAAAGATCGTTTCGAACTGGTGCTGCAGCGCGTGAATATGATTGCCGCTTTTGTACATGCTCTTGCCGGCGTGCTCCCTGCCGACCGCTTGTATCGTTGAATCCGCCTGGGCGGCTGCGTC
Organism: Tardiphaga sp. P4_G1; assembly: GCF_056401215.1. Lineage (NCBI taxonomy): Bacteria > Pseudomonadati > Pseudomonadota > Alphaproteobacteria > Hyphomicrobiales > Nitrobacteraceae > Tardiphaga > Tardiphaga sp. P4_G1. The sequence continues at coordinate 4,699 of NZ_JBFUJU010000014.1, read as the reverse complement.
TGTCGCCATCTGCGACAGCCTCTCGGCGATGTCGATCCTGTTCATTCTTGTCCCCCGTGGCACCTTACGCCAGCCGACCGGACGCGCGAAAGCGCCCCGAGAGGGAATAGACTTTTACTTTTTGGATTTTCGGTCGACGCGGACGTCGCGGAATTCCTCGGAACCCTTGAGAAGACGCCGCTTCCGGCTAGCCTGGTCGTCTACTGTCGCGCCCTTGTCGGTCATCTTATCGATTGCGCCGCCGGCCATTTCGCTGGCGCGGGTGCGCTGGGTGGCGCTCTTCTGCCGCTTTGACCGTCAGACCCAGCTCAACAAGCAGGCGGATGGCTTCAGAGCGAGATTCCGCCGCCTGCTTTTCGGCCCAAATCGCTTCGCCCGTGTTGATATCCAGCCAGATCGCGGATGGCGGCGAGGGCTTCCGTTCAGCTTCGGCCATCAAGGCAGAAGTGTTCGCGGTGACCTGCTCGGTGGCCAAACCGTCAAGCAGAATGCGGGCTTCCAGATCGGTGCTGATCGCGGCGACTTCAAGATCGATCGGCAGTAGCGGGCTTTAACGAGGCTCCGTTCGTCGCCCGTTTGGGCGCTCTGTCGGTCAAACTCGATCGTACTGGTCAAAATGCCGCCTTGGTCGGTAAGACCATAGAACATGCAGTTGCTAACTTAGTTCCGAGGAAGAAGCTCACTCAGCGTCGATACCAAATGTCAGTCTTCGAACAGCTCGTACTTCTGCCGAAGCTCAAGGGTGAGGGCTCCAACGAAACGAGCGCATGTAAAGTGGGCGAGGCTATCAGCTTGACTCGTCACCGCGCTCCAGCCCGGACCTTCGGAGGTCCTTACCTTTCGAATCTCGACGGATACTGCCGGCGGACATTCCGGGTGCTGGTTCATGCGCTCGCGAAAAAGCTGCGCCAGGTCGGCTTTGGAAATTGGCTTCTTTGCCATCGGTCCCTGCCTTCTGGCAGTAACCCTAGCAGCAAACGACCGCAGCCGGCGGTATTAGCGTCGCCCGACGTGAAGTCAGTCGTGTTTCAAGCTGTAGTAATCCCGTAGCTGCGCTTCTATGCGCGTTACCGCACTCGTAAGCTTCGGAAATTGCCGGCACTCCCTGGCATTCGTCAGTGCGCTCCAGTCCCCACGACCTCCTCTGGGGACGATTGCTATCCGGGCATAGCTCATATTGGTTCCAACGAGCTTCTCGTGGAAGTGCCAGATCAGATCGTCAGCGGTCGCAATCTTCTTGGGCATGAACGTCCGAGGGTTTCTGGGGTGAATTTGGCCGAGGCGATCCAGCCGCCCCCTATTTCGTACAGACGAGCCTCGTGGTCATTCTAGGACAGCTGATAACGATCGCGCCGCTTCCTGTCGCCGGAGGCTGAAAAGTAGGGACAGTGGATGGCCCTTTGCTCCCGATCGGAATGCAAAGCGCGCTTGCCACAGTTTCATCTGCTTCGCAGTTGGCGGATCCAGTTTTCTCAACAACCCTGAAGACCGTCCCGTCTCTGCCCGGCGCCCCGTCTTTGCCGTCTTTACCGGCAGCACCGTCCCGACCGTCCTTGCCATCTTTCGGCAGCTCCCTGCCACAACCGGTAAGAGGGACGCTAAGCAGCGCGATGCAGGCGAGGGCGAGTATTGATTTCATATAGTGCTCCGGTCTTCGACTCGATCCTGCCAGCGAAGATGACAGCTAATGGCCGACTCGCGGAGGTATCATGACTGAAGAGGTTCGGCGTCCGAGAGTTCCCACGGCGTCCAAATCTCACGCAGCCCTGAAAGCTGTGATCAAGTGACGCACTTGGGGATTCCGAGATGCGATTTCAGAACGAGGGAAAGGTCTGGAACCGTGCGATCAACGACGCAGCGCTGGCCTATGGCTACACGGAAGCAACCGTCCGATTCATCTTGACGGCGCGAGAGATCGCTCAGGCCGAGATCGTCGCTGACTGGCTGCTCTGGCTTGGAAACAGTGACGGGGGCGTGCGCCGGCTCGTCTCAAGAAGGCGGGGTTTGCATGCGTCGATGTGGCGTCGGCGGGCAAGGCGTGCCGAGTTGGCTATGCCCTGGACTTGCCGGCAGCGATCCAGCGCTTCAAGCGGACGTCACCAGTGCCGATGGAGGTGGAGGACGTCATGTGGGTCCCGAGCACGTCAAGATTTACAGAGAGTACTCTCCAACAAGGTGGCCTTGGCTGATGTGATCACATCTGGATGGCACCAGAAGATCACCGCGGCCGCGAATGCGAAAAATGAAAGTGGTTCAAGGTATCGACGCCACGTCGCGAAGCACGACAGAATTAAGGAAGCAAAAGCGATCGTGCTTGCTCGAAGAAGCGAGCCGCTAAAGATCAGGACGGCGAAAAAGATAAGGGCCCCGATGATTAAGGTCTTCAACACGGGCCTGATGTAGTTGGCTACCTCCAGTACATCGCGCTCGATACCGACTGGTTGAATCTGCGACACTGTTTAGTCTCCCGATGGGCCATCCCACTCGACTATCCAATCGGACTGCAGCGTATTTGTCCACAACACCTCGGGTTCCACTGGCCTACTCAAACAGTACATAATTACCGGGAAGTAGCCGAGGGGGGCCGACGGCGACGGACCAGTAAGCAGGATCAGAGCATGCTTGATCTGCTGACCTTTGCCGCCCGCAAGTAGCAACCGATCACCCGGTCGAGTGACCAAATGGACGAACTGCGCTGAACTGCTGACTGCTGCAGGCAAGGCGCCTTTCCTCGCAAGCGCCGTGCCGCGGAAGACGAAATGCGGAAACGCCAGCACGCGTGGCGCATTCGTGGCCGAGAATATCGTTAGCGGGGATTTCTCCGATGAGATGAAAAAAGGATCTGGGCATGGCCGGTCAATAGATAAAAGGCGCGCTTGTTCCTGACCAGAGGGGACTTCGTTAAAGGACGCATTTAGGGCTGGAGCGGCTTCTTCACTCGTTCAAAGACCTTCTCAACTGGGTAGTCGAGAAACTGGCAGATCGCAAAGAGTGTGCTGGCGCTGATGCGGTTCGCGGCGCGCTCGTATTTCTGGACCCGCTGGAAGGAACGCCAACGGCTTCGCTCAGTCCCTTAGCGACGCGGATCTTGGGATATTCTCGGCCGATAACACCCTTCAACTGATCATCATCGTCGACGAGTGCACCGAGCCGGATGACTGCGAGTATGCAAGGCTAAGCTTGCAGTCAGAGGCATGGGCCCGGCGATTGCGCCGAGCCCCAGTTGTCTAGCAGAGTACATCCGTCCAACTAGACAGTTAGTTTCCACCGCTCGCGCCGCCACCCCGCTAATTCATTGTAAGAATGCGAGCATTGAGTGCTGCCGCAAAGAGTATCCAGGCGAGATAGGGCAAAAGCAGTAAGGCGGCGGTGCTGTCGACGCCCAACCCTATGATGATGGTCACTCCTATTGCCGCGAACAACAGCGAAATAACAATCATGCCAGACCGCAGATCGTGGCGACCGAAGAAGATCGGCGACCATATCGCGTTCAGGCCGAGCTGGATGCCGAATGCGCCAAGAGCTGCGGTTCGAGCGGGCGAAGGAGGTGCCTCCCAGAACATCCACACGGACAGCGCCATGAGGAAATACAGAATGGGCCAGACGATGGGAAACGCGATGCGCGGTGGTGTCCACGATGGTTTCGCCAAACTCGCGTACCAAGTCGGAATCTCAGGCGTCGTAACCCGAGCGCCGATAAACGCGACGCTATAACAAATCGCAAGTGAGCAGAGTAAGGACGCGACCGAACTGTTAGTCATGCACCGTTAAGTCCTTGCGTTCCCACCAGTTCCCCGGCCTCAGACGACTTCCACATGAACGTGGCGCCGCGCTCGTACATTTCGATATGCCGTCGGAGACGCCTTGTCGCGGCCGGCCGTGTACTCTCCGACACTCCCGCCCTTCAGGAATGTGCCGTCCACTCACCAACGGGGATGCGGCCAGCCATCGCGTCCAGTGCTTGCTTTCAGGTCGCAGAATGTTGGTAGTGCATTGTCCGGCTTTTTCCGGAGTTATTCCCCGGTGGCGTACTGCTTGCCCTAGGCGTCCGGCTTGTCGGTGCGCTCCTTTGCCTTCTTGGAGAAGGCATCGCTCGACGACGGCATCCCCCAGCGTAGCATGGCCAACTCACGCCATCTTCCTTTCGGCGGAGGAGGTGACGCTCTTCCAGATTTGGCTATCGGAGGACATTTGTCGTGTCCTTCGTCAAATGGGGGGCGGCTTCGAGATCGCGGCCGAGTGTTATCGGTTGATCGGGTGGAGAAGGGCGGTGATGCCGGCGAATGCCCTTGAGCCAGATCAGCAGTGCTTCCCAGTGGATGCCTGCGATCACTTTCAAGGTCAGCAGGGGGTAAACGCAGAAGGCGTGCGCTAGAGCTGCGTCGGTCAGATTCTGGCGGGTTGCAGCGAGCTTGGCGATGAGCAGCGGCCCTTGTGCATCGTGACCGATGACCGAAACCGTCAAATCCTTTCCCGGAGGGATGACAGAAAACGAATAGACCATGTCGGTGCTCATGAAGGGGGAAACGTAGAAGGACTTCTGGCTTTTCTGGCGGATTGGCACTTTCGTGTCGCGGGCAACGGGAATGAGATAATTGTGACGCTCACCGAACGTATTGCTGACCTCGTATAAGATCGCCGAAATCGAGTTGTCTCGCCTGTAGCAGAAATAGATGCTCAGCGGATTGAAGGCGTATCC